>NZ_MCBX01000007.1 GCF_001723685.1 Candidatus Marithrix sp. Canyon 246 | reverse complement strand
ATAACGACTTTTTACTAGCAGGTCATTGGCAAGTGATATACCAAGCCCAAGATACCCAAGGCACATGGTCAGAAACCAAACTAGCAGAAATAAAAATAACCACCCCACCACCACCAGTAAGCATAAAGGTCCGCCTACCCCGCTCAATTTACAATACAGGAGAAACACTAAGCTGCAACTTAGACATAAACACATCAGGTTACGCATCAGGAGACTACGCAGTTTACGCAGCCCTAATATACCCACCAACAGCCGGCTACTTTGTAACAATCAAAGAAAACCAAGAATTCAGCCTACCCAACGACATAAAAGCTTACCGCCCAAAAATACAACTAAGCGGCACCAAAACCCTATACCCATTAGAAATGCAAATACCAACATCAATGAAAGCAGGAAATTACCAATGCTGCGGAGTAATAACAGCCACAAACATAGATGCCACAGATGCTAAGAATTGGTTGGCTATTGATTGTAAAGGAACTGTGATTCAGTGAATTCTCTCAGACCTGACAGGTTTTTAAAACCTGTCAGGTCTAAAAAACCGTGATTCAGTGAATTCTCTCAGACCTGACAGGTTTTTAAAACCTGTCAGGTCTAAAAAACCGTGATTCAGTGAATCCTCTCAGACCTGACAGGTTTTTAAAACCTGTCAGGTCTAAAATAGCATTAAGCCATATTTTGATATATAATATAACTATTAACTTTTAATAGGATGAGTTCCATGTATATCAAAATATTTATTTTATCAATTGTTCTATCACTAAATGCTTGTGGTAATACTAGCCATCAGTCAGATGCAGCAAAGCAAATACAACTTAGCGGTGCAATGCCATCTCCAATGATGGCATTTCAACAAGAACCAGCACCAATTCCAGAAGTAAACCGTGAAAATTACGCTAATTTTAAAGATAACCCCATTAAAAATGTAACTGAGCAAGCAGTTTCTACTTTTAGTATTGACGTTGATACTGGTTCATATTCTAATGTACGACGTATGTTAAATTCTGGTAATTTACCACCCCACGACGCGGTACGAGTTGAGGAAATGATAAATTATTTTACTTATAATTACCCACAACCCAATACTACCAACCCACCTTTTAAAGTTAGCACCGAAATTGCAGCTACACCTTGGAATTCTAAAACTCATTTATTACATATCGGTATCAAAGGATATGATATTCCAAAAACCAATTTGCCAGCAGCAAATTTAGTATTTTTAGTTGATGTTTCAGGTTCAATGAATAGCCCAGATAAATTAGGATTATTAAAATCATCCTTAAAATTATTAACTAAGCAGTTGACTGCACGCGATAAAATATCATTAGTTGTTTATGCCAGTGCATCAGGTTTAGTCTTGGAACCAACAGCGGCTAATCAAACCGCTAAAATTAGTGCGGCTTTAGAAAAACTGACTGCTGGCGGTTCAACTAATGGTGGCGCAGGTATTCAATTAGCCTATGCAACCGCAGAACAAGCCTTTATCAAAGGCGGAATTAATCGTATTTTGTTAGCAACCGATGGTGATTTTAATGTTGGCACCGTCAATTTTGAAGCCCTGAAAAATCTGGTAGAAGAAAAACGTAAAAGCGGAATTTCTTTAACTACACTTGGCTTTGGCACCGGTAATTATAATGATAATTTAATGGAGCAATTAGCAGACGCTGGTAATGGTAATTATAGTTATATAGATACACTTAACGAAGCTCAAAAAGTATTAGTAGATGAAATGTCATCGACTCTACAAACTATTGCCAAAGATGTTAAAATTCAGATTGAATTTAACCCAACTGTTGTGGCTGAATATCGCTTAATTGGTTATGAAAATCGAGTATTAAAACGTGAAGATTTTAAAAACGATAAAGTCGATGCTGGAGAAATTGGAGCTGGGCATTCAGTAACCGCTCTATATGAAATAGCCTTAGTAGGCAGCGGCGGAGAACGCTTAGAAAAACTACGTTATAGCGATAAAAAAGCAACTAATTCAATGAAAACTAATGAATTAGCATTTTTACGCCTACGTTATAAAGCACCAACTGCTAATACTAGTATATTAGTAGAAAAAGCATTAATGAAAACAGATATTAAAACTACTAATACTAGTGATAATTTTCGTTTTGCAGCCGCTGTAGCCGCTTTTGGGCAACAATTACGAGGTGGTAAATATCTGCAACAATTTTCTTATCAAGATATTTTAAACCTAGCACGACAAGCACGAGGCAAAGATAAATTTAGCTATCGCGCTGAATTTATAAAACTAATAAACTTAACTAAATCATTGAGTAGCAAATAAACTGTAAAATGAATATACAAGCTGTTGCCGCCATACAAATGGCATCTGGTTCCAATGTTACTGCAAACTTAAATGAAGCCGCTCGTCTAATACAAGAAGCGGCTCATATGGGTGCTAAATTAATCGCTTTACCAGAAAATTTTGCCTTAATGGCAAATAATCCTGATGATTATTTTGAAATTTGTGAAACCCAAGCAAGTGGTTTAATTCAAGATTTTTTATCTCAACAAGCGGCTAAATTAGGAGTTTGGTTAATAGGTGGTACAATACCAATTAAAACACCAGAGGCTAATAAATATCGCGCAGCTTGTTTGTTATTTGATAATACTGGTGAATGTGTAAATCGTTATGATAAAATGCACTTATTTGATGTATCAGTATCTGCGAATGAACACTATTGCGAATCAGAAACTATTGAGGCTGGCAATCAGGTTGTGGTAGTAGATACACCTTGTGGGCGTTTAGGTATGGCTATTTGTTATGACTTACGTTTTCCAGAATTATTTCGTCAAATGCAAACCCAAGGAGTAGAAATAATTAGTGTAGTTTCAGCATTTACAGCAGTAACTGGTAAAGCCCATTGGGAAATTTTAGTACGCTCTCGTGCAATAGAAAACCTATCTTATGTAATTGCCCCTAATCAAGGAGGTTATCATATAAACGGTAGAGAAACCTATGGTAATAGCATGATTGTAGATCCTTGGGGAGTAATTTTAAGTGATTTAAATCAAGGTTCTGGAGTAATTTGCGCCGAAATAGATTTGAAAAAACAATCTGATTTACGACATCGCTTTCCGGTTCTGGAGCATAGAAAAATTCACTGTGAATAATGAATATTCAAGATTTTATAGCATCTCTAACTAAAGAGGATATAGTTTATATTAATCAAGAATTTGAAAAATTACAAAATCAAATTCCTAGTTACTCTTTTAGTAAGATTAAAGATCAAGAGTTAAAAAAAATAGTAAATATCAAAAGAAGAATTGCAAATAATTGCTTTGATAACTGGTTTAATAAACCTATTAATTTACCAAATGATATTATCAAATTTTTAAATGACTTAATTGCTGAAAACAAAGATTTTATAAAAGATTATAATGAGGAAGATTTAAAAATTAATTTTATCGCGCCGATTTTAAATAAAATTCATTATAAAGATATAGAGAATGAAATTAGAGCTTTTTATAATGAAAGCTTGAGCTATGAAACTAAGGAATTTATTTTAACTGGCAACTGTGATTTTTATGTATCAAAAGGGCTGTTTAGCCCCGAAAAACCCTATTTTTTTATACAAGAATTTAAAAAAGGAATACAATATTCAAACCCAGAACCACAATTATTAGCTGAATTAATTGCGGCTGTAGAATTAAATGGTTTTACCACTATGAAAGGAGCTTATATTGTAGGGGCGATTTGGAACTTTGTAATACTAGAAAAACTAGATAAAAATAAATACCAATATTTTATCTCAGACAATTTTGATAGTACAAAAATAGAAGATTTAACAGCGATTTATAAAAATCTATTATTTGTAAAGGATGAAATTATGCAAAATCATTAGGATTACAGGCACCAACACAAGGCAAACTAAAAACTTGTTTGTCTTCTAAGCGTAATGCTGTTAAGCTTCCACCCCATAAACAGCCGGTATCAAGAGCATATACTCCATTGTCAGCATAATAACCCAAGGTTGACCAATGTCCAAAAACTATGTTGTGTTCACGGGTAGCGCGATGTGACCATAAAAACCATGCTTGATCTTTGTCTTCATTCGCTTCAAGCAATGGGTTATCCTTTTTTTTCAGGGCTAATTTACCATCAGCATTACAATAACGTAAACGTGTAAAACAATTAGTAATAAAGCGTAATCGTTCCCAACCCTCAAGTTTTTCAGACCATTTTTTCGGTTTATTGCCATATACATTTTCTAAATAGTCTTTATATTGTGTACCACTTAAAGCTTGTTCCACTTCATTGGCATATTGACGTGCTTGTTGTAAATCCCATTGTGGTGGTAAGCCGGCATGAATCATGGTAAATCCAAGCGTACTATCATGATGCAATAATGGTCGATTGCGTAACCAATGTAATAATTCTTCTCTATCATAGGCTGATAATATAGAGCCTAGCGTGTCTTGCGGTTTTAAATATTGAAGATTATTTTCAGCGACTGCTAATAAATGTATGTCATGATTACCTAATACTACAATAGCGCGTTCATTTAAACTTTTAATAAAACGTAATACTTGTAAGGACTTAGGGCCTCGATTTACTAAATCACCAGCAAACCATAAGCTGTCTTGATTTGGATTAAACTTGATTAGTTGGAGTAGATTTTGTAAGTCTTGATAACAACCTTGTATATCACCGATTGCGTATGTTGACATTAAGATAAGAAGGGATGAATGGGGTGAACGATGGGGCTTGAACCCACGACCACCGGAATCACAATCCGGGGCTCTACCAACTGAGCTACGTTCACCATTATTAAGAATAATCACTCGCGCTCGGCAGGACTCGAACCTGCTACCCTCAGCTTAGAAGGCTGATGCTCTATCCGGATGAGCTACGAGCGCTCAAAAAAAACTAAAAACTGGTCGGGGTAGAGGGATTCGAACCCCCGACACCTTGGTCCCAAACCAAGTGCGCTACCAGACTGCGCTATACCCCGTAGATATAAACAGCCGCCATTATACTCAGATAGTTTATTTTAGTCAAGCAAAAAATATATAAAACTTCTATTTATTATATATCTTTATGATAATAAAGTATATTTAGTATTGTGGTATTGTAATCATGAAAGCCGCATGAATCTTGCCAGATTGTGAAAACATGACTATTTTACAACGTAAAATTACTATATATGCACATGATAAAATATATAAAGCAATGATTTTAGTATAAATATTGTATAAATATCACTGTTTGTGGTTTTTATATCGCGATTTTTTTGCTATTATTATATTGTTTGATATTATAAGGAGAACAAAATGATTAAACATAAGATTACTTCTATTGCGATTGGCGCAACTTTATTAGCAGGCAGTGTGACTGCTAATGCTGCAACACCCACTGGTTTTTACGCGGGTCCAACTGTTGGATATTTTTTCTTTGATGATGAAACTAGTAATAATGCTGAAGATGGCGTTTATTATGGTTTAGGTTTAGGTTATCAAATTAGCAAAAATTTTGCTATTGAAGCTAATTATTCTAGACTTGGTTCTGAAATTACAAATTCATTATTAGATAATGATAGAATACCTAGAGGTGCTGGTCAAGATTTAGATTTAGATATGTTCCGTGTGGATGGTATCTTTAATTTAGATCTTAATAGCCCTTTGTCCCCATATTTGGCTATAGGTTATGCTAGATTTGAACAAGATCCTCAATTCGGTGATGATGATGATATGATTAATGCAGGTTTAGGTATGAGATATGCCTTAACTCCTGCTATGTTATTAAGAGCTGATGCTCGTGCATTTTATAATTTCGATAATGAAGAAGTTGATTATGCTGCTAATCTAGGTGTATTTTATGCCTTTGGAGCTAAAGCACCAGCACCAGTCATAGTAAAAGAACCAGAACCAGAACCAGAACAACCTACTGAAGTTGATCCTTGCACCTTGGATGATGATGGTGATGGTGTCAATAATTGTGATGATAAATGTTCTGATACACCTGCTGGCTCTAATGTTGAAACTACTGGTTGTCGTATCTTAGAAATTCCAAAAGAAATTGAGTTAAAGGTATTATTTGATTACGATAAAGCAATAGTAAAACCAGAATACTATGAAGAAATTAAACAAGTAGCTGATTTTATGGCTAAATATCCAAGCACTTCTACTGAAATTCAAGGACATACAGATAGTCGCGGTAGTGATTCTTATAATCAAGATTTATCTCAACAACGTGCAGATGCTGTGCTTGAGGTATTGGTTAATGAATATCAAATCAATCCATCACGTCTTCGCGCTGTAGGTTATGGTGAAGCTCAACCTCTAGTCAGCTCTGAAGTTACTGAGGAAGATTACCAAATGAATAGACGTGTTATCGCACGTATCGAAACAGTGGTTAAGGAAGTAGAAGGTCAATAAAATTAATTAATTAATTAATTAATTAATTTAATAACGCTCTCTAAATTAGAGGGCGTTTTTTTTGGAATATTAATTGCTAATTCATTTAATAATATATAAACTTTGGAACATTAAATGATGAAAAAAAATCACGTATTAATATTCAGTACAATATTGTTAGTTAATACTATAAATATTGCTGTTGCAGAACAAACCGAATCTGGTCCATATATTGTTGCACCATCAGTAGGATATTATTTCTTTGATCGAGATAATAATAATAATGCTGATGATGGTGTTTTTTATGGTATTGGAGCAGGTTATCAAATTAATAAACACTTTGCAATTGAAGGTAATTATGCTAGACTAAATTCTGAGACTAAGAATCCAGCAGAAGATCAGGATTGGATTTGGAGACTTGATGATGAAAAAGTCAATGCAGATATGTATCGTCTGGATGCTATTTTTAGTTTAGATTTAAATAGTGATTGGGCACCTTATGTTGCTGTCGGTTATACTCGTTTAGAACAAAGCCCACAATTTGGTGATGATGATGATATGATGAGTGCTGCTTTGGGTATAAAACGTAAAATCACACCAACTCTTTCAATTAGAGCAGAAGCTCGTACTTTTCATAATTTTGATAATGAAGATACCGATTATGCTGTCAATGCCGCTTTAGTTTATCGCTTTGGTGCTGAAAAGCCTGCACCTATAATTCCTGTTGTTATTCCACCAACAATTCCACAACCAATTGATCCTTGCTCATTAGATGATGATGGTGATGGTGTCAATAATTGTGATGATAAATGCGCTAACACTCCAGCAGATTCAAGAATTGAAGTTACTGGTTGTCGTATTTTAGAGGTGCCAGTTAAAATTAGATTGGAAGTTTTATTTGATTATAATAAAGCTATTGTAAAAGAACAGTATTTCAGTGAAATTCAAAAAGTAGCTGATTTTATGAGAAAATACCCTAGCACTAATACTGAAATACAAGGACATACTGATAGTCGTGGTAGTGATGCTTATAATCAAGATTTGTCTCAACGTCGAGCTGATGCTGTACGTGAGGTTTTAGTCAGTCAATTTAGTATTGATCCTTCACGTTTGAGTTCAGTTGGTTATGGTGAATCTCGTCTTTTAGTTAACCCTGAACTTACAGATTTAGATTATCAAATGAATCGACGTGTAATGGCACATATCGAAACAGTAGTTGAAAAAGTTGAAGGTAGCTTTTAAATTTAAAACCCCCCCCTAACCCCCTTTGAAAAAAAGGGGGAGATAATTAACATGAAATTTAATTTCCCCGGTTTAACTGATCAAGAGGTTGAACTTGCGCATAATCAATATGGTAGAAATACCATTTCTTCTTTAAAACGAGAAACTTTCTGGAATAAATTATGGCTTAATTTTAAAGATCCTATCATTATTATTTTAATGGTAGCTTTGGCTATTACGATGCTATTGATGGTTTTTGGTTATACTCAGTGGTATGAAAGTGTTGGTATTGCAGTGGCTGTTTTTATCGCTACTTTTGTAGCAACTTGGTCTGAATATAGTAATGAGAATCAATTTCAACAATTGTTAGAAGATGCCGCTAGAATAAAAGTTAAAGTTTTTAGAAACAATAATTTAGTTGAAATCAATATAGATCAGTTAGTTGTTGGTGATCATATTTTGTTAAAACCGGGGGATACTATCCCTACTGATGGTGTGTTAATTGCAGGTCGTTTAAATGTTAATGAAGCTACTTTAACTGGTGAGTCGGAACCTGTCATTAAAGATTTTAATGATGATAGTGTGTTTAGAGCTTCATTAATTGATGATGGTGAAGCGGTTATGAAGGCAACTGCTGTTGGTGAGAATACTCGCTATGGCAAAACTATGTTGGAACTCATAAGTGCAGAAGATCGTTTATCTCCATTACAAGAAAAGCTAACTGTTTTAAGCAAACATATTAGTATTTTTGCTTATATTGGTGCGACTTTTATTTTTGTCGCGTTTATGTTAAATCATATTTTCTTGCAAACTGATGGTGGATTATCGGTTTATTTGGCTCAAGATTTTGGTCAAATTTTCGCGCATGTTGTCACAGCAATGACTTTAGCTATTATTATAATCGTGGTAGCAGTGCCTGAAGGTTTGCCTATGATGATTGCAATGGTATTAGCTTTAAATATGCGTAAATTGTTATCAGTAAATGTGTTGGTACGTAAATTATTAGGTATAGAAACGGCTGGTAGTTTAACTGTTTTATTTACTGATAAAACTGGCACTTTAACTGAAGGTAAGCAAGCAGTTGAGTTATTTTTAAGTAGTGATAATATTCCTTATTATAAATTTGATGCTATTCCAGCAGCATTAGCAGAGCAAGTTGCTTTTGCAATTCGTCATAATACTCCTCAAATGCTGGGTGCTGATAAAACTGAACAGGCTATTTTAAGTTTTTTAAGTTCAAAAGAAACTGAAAATGTCACAACTATTGAAACTATTCCTTTTAATAGCACTCGAAAATTTTCTGCGACTCAAGTTGAAGGTGATAAAAATTTAACTTTAGTTAAGGGGGCACCTGAAATTATCTTGGCTAATTGTACTCTTGATGTTAGTATTTTGGAAAAACGCATACATGAGTTATCAAAACGCGCTATGCGATTGTTGGCTGTGGCGATAACTGAAGAGTCAATTGATGAAAATAATAATTTGAATCAAGGTTTAACTTTATTAGGTTTGTTTGCATTACGCGATCCTTTACGTGATAGTTCTTATAATTCAGTTCAAACTGCAAAACAGGCTGGTATTCATACCATTATGGTTACTGGTGATTCTGCTGAAACAGCAAAAGCAATTGCTATTGATGTAGGTTTGGATAATAATATTATTACATCAAAACAATTAGCTTCAATGTCTGATGATGAAGTTAAACAAAAGTTGCCTGATATTAATGTTGTTGCAAGAGCATTGCCAAGTGATAAAAGCCGTTTAGTCAAACTTGCAAAACAGTTAAATTGGGTAGTGGGTATGACTGGTGATGGTGTTAATGATGCTCCGGCAGTAAAAAATGCTGATGTTGGTTTTGCTATGGGTAGCGGCACTGAAATGACTAAGGAATCTAGTGATATTGTTATTTTAGATGATAATTTTTCTTCTATTAATAAAGCTACTTTATATGGACGTACTTTATTTAAATCAATTCGTAAATTCCTAGTTTTTCAATTAACTGTGAATTTATCCGCAATTTTAGTGGCATTTTTGGGACCATTTTTTGGTTTTGATTTGCCGCTAACTATGACGCAATTGTTGTGGATTAATATTATTATGGATACTTTGGCAGCTTTAGCTTTTGCTGGAGAAGCAGCCTTATCGCGTTATATGTTAGAGAAACCGATTCCTAAAGATGAACCATTGATTAACAGGGATATGTGGTCAAGTATTTTACTAAATAGTAGTATTGCGGCTGTAATGAGTATTATCTTTTTAACTTATCTTCCAATTAAAGAATTATTTTCACGATCTGTGGATGTACATTTAACAGCATTTTTTAGCTTTTTTGTATTTATGCATACTTTCAATACATTTAATGCTCGTACACAAAGTTTGAATTTATTTGAACATCTTATTGAAAATAAGTTGTTTTTAATGGTAATATTAATTATATTTACTGTTCAAATAAGCTTTATCTATATTGGTGGTGAAATTTTACGTACAGTGCCATTAGAAGCGATGGAATGGTTATATATATTAATGTTTGCTTTGATATTAATTCCGGTAGATTTGTTTAGAAAACAGATAAGAAATGTTATGATTGGAAATCCTGTGTTGAAAAAGTAAAGGATTATAACTGAAGAAATGGCATTAATTGTACAAAAATATGGTGGTACTTCTGTAGGTTCAACAGAAAGAATTATTGCTGTCGCTGAAAAAATCATGGCAACACGCGCTCAAGGGCATGATGTTGTTGTGGTTGTTTCTGCTATGAGTGGAGATACTAATCGTTTAATTGATCTTGCTAAAAGTATTACTGATCGACCAAAAGATTGTGAATTTGATGTGTTATTAGCTACTGGTGAACAGGTTACGATTAGTTTATTAAGTATGGCATTGCATTCTGCTGGTTGTCCAGCGCGTTCTTATACAGGTACACAAGTACGTATCTTGACAGATAGTGCGCACACTAAAGCACGTATTCTTGATATTGATGATAAGGCTATACGTGCTGATTTGACTACTGGCAAGGTTGTAGTGGTAGCAGGTTTTCAAGGTGTAGATGAGCAAGGGAATATCACTACTTTAGGTAGAGGTGGTTCAGATACTACTGCGGTTGCATTAGCCGCTGTTTTAAAAGCGGATGAATGTCAAATTTATACTGATGTAGATGGTGTTTATACAACTGATCCTCGTGTGGTATCAGAAGCACGTCGCCTTGATAAAATTTGCTTTGAAGAAATGTTGGAAATGGCGAGTTTGGGTTCTAAGGTATTACAAATTCGTGCAGTTGAATTCGCGAGTAAATATAATGTACCATTACGTGTGCTATCGTCTTTTGTTGAAGGAACGGGCACATTGATTGCGCCAGAGGATGAAATAATGGAACAAGCCTTAATTTCAGGTATTGCGTTTAATCGCGATGAAGCCAAATTAACAATCTTAGGGGTACCTAATGAGCCGGGTATTGCTTCGCAAATATTAGCTCCTATTGCAGATGCTAATATTGAAGTGGATATGATTATTCAAAATCTTGGTGCTGATAATAGCACTGCTGATTTTACTTTTACTGTACATAATAATGATTATAAGAATGCGTTTGCAGTTTTAGAGAATTGTGCTAAGTCATTAAATGCAAAAGATGTGACAGGTGATACACGAATTGCTAAAATATCGTTAGTAGGTGTAGGAATGCGTTCACATGCAGGTATTGCTAGTAGTATGTTTACAGCATTGTCTGATGAAAGTATTAATATTCAAATGATTTCGACTTCTGAAATTAAAATTTCAGTAGTCGTAGATGAAAAATATCTGGAATTAGGGATAAGAGCCTTACATACGGCTTTTAATTTAGAAAAAACTGAAGTTAAATAAGCTTGATATTAGGAAAACAAGGAGAAAATCTATGTTGATTTTGACAAGGCGTGTTGGTGAATCCTTAATGGTAGGTGATGATGTTACCGTAACAGTATTGGGTGTTAAGGGAAATCAAGTGCGCATTGGAGTTAATGCTCCTAAAAGTGTTGCGGTTCACCGTGAAGAAATTTATAAGAGGATTCAACAGGAAAAAGTTCAAGCAGAGGATCCAAAGGATTAAATATGTAGTGGCAAACCTATGTGTTTGCCCTTAATATTAATGGAATTTTTTTTTTAGTGCGTTTACGCCATAAGTTCTTAATATGTAAACGCCATAGTAAGTTTACTAATATATAACCCGTCAAAGCAGTAATACTACCCACCATAAAACATCCCACTGATAATGGTAAGACTATATCATAAGTCCATAATTCGTTCATTGGTAATATTTCCATACCTAATAAAATAGTGCCTACTATATAAGCAAAATAAAAGAATAGCGGCATAGTAATAGGGTTAGTTATAAATACTAGGCTAACTGATATAGGTAAATTCACACGAAAAATTATGGCAATTGCGGCGGCAATCAAGGTTTGTAATGGTAGGGGTATAAATGCTACAAATAAACCTACAGCAGTTCCACCTGACAATGATCTTCTATTTAAATGCCATAAATTTGGTTCGTGCAAAAGCTTTCCAAACATTTTCAGATTTGGATTAGCTTTTATTTTTGATATTGATGGTAATCTGGTTTTAAAAAAATTTTTCATGCTTCTTTGTCTGTGCGTCTATAAAATTTTTTAAGGCAATCAATAAGGCTAAGCCAAAAAATGCTCCGGGCGGTAAAATTGCTAGTAAAAATCCTTCATAATTTTCAATTACAGTAATTGTCATCCATTGTGCTGCTTCTCCAAACATTAATTCTGCTTGAATAAATAATGTTCCGTAACCAAATAGTTCACGTAAGCCACCTAATAAAACTAAAACTATAGTAAAACCTAATCCCATCATTAATCCATCTAATAATGCTCGATCCCACGGTTGTTTAGATGCAAAGGCTTCTGCTCTGCCAATAATTGCACAATTTGTCACGATTAGGGGAATAAATATTCCTAAAGTTAAATATAAGTCATAATAAAATGCTTTTATAAGCATTTCGATAGCGGTAACAAAAGAGGCAATTACTAATACAAAAACTGGTAAACGAATTTCATTTGTTACAATATTTCTAATTAGGGAAACGCTAACATTAGAAGCCATTAAGATTAATGTAGTAGCAATGCCTAAACCTAAACCATTAATTAAGGTGGAGGTAACAGCTAATAATGGACATAATCCAAGTAGTTGAACAAAACCGGGATTATTTTTCCATAATCCTTCATAAATAATATTTTTATATGTCATAATTCTAAGGAGTTATAAAATGATAACAACGCCATATGAACGCATGGGTGGAGAACAAACTGTATTAAAATTAGTAAATCGTTTTTATGATTTAATGGATAGCATACCAGAAGTGCAAGAAGTTCGTGATATGCATTCAGGAGATTTAGAAGAAATACGCGAGCGATTATTTGATTTTCTTTCGGGTTGGTTCGGTGGTCCACAATTATATGTTGAAAAACATGGACATCCCCGACTTCGTCAGCGGCATGTAATGTTTGCGATTGGAGATAAGGAACGTGATCAATGGTTGCATTGTATGTTTAAAGCAATGCAGGATATTGGTTTGGATGATTCTTTACAGAAGGAATTGCAACAAAGTTTTTCTAAAACGGCTAATTTTATGAGGAATCAATCCATAAATAACTAATCCCAATAGCAATTATACAAATAATTGCTGCCCATAAGTAGGTTAATTCTGCTCCTAGTTGTTGCCATGTATATCCACTGATTAGGCTGCCTAATGCTCCACCAGCTCCAAAACTGATGCTACTATACAATGCTTGCGCTCTACCTTGGTATGCGTCAATGAAGATTTTACGGATCATTTGCATTGCTACACTATGGTACATGGCAAAACTAGCAGCATGTAAAATTTGTGCAAATAATAATATGCTAAGGTATTCAACATAATAGCCTATTAATATCCAACGTAAACTCGCTAAAGCTAAGCTTAACATTAATAGGTATTTTAATGGATAGCGTGTTAATAAATGGTGCATTATTAGAAATATCATTACTTCTGGAATGATACTAAATGCCCATAATTGCCCTATAAATTCACTTGAATAGCCATAATCTTTTAGATATATTGTATAAAAAGTATAATATGGACCATGACTAGCTTGCATTATAAAACATACTATAAACAATGCGATAACTCTTGGATGTTTAAGTATTTTATAAAAACTCTGGCTGGAAATTGATATTTGTTTTGTAGCTTGTTGCGGTACTAATAATGTGGAGATCCAAGTAAAGATTAATAGGCTAATTACTAATGTAGGAAAGAAGCTGATATTAAGTTCTGCTCCTATAAGCACTGCCACAATAAATCCAATTGATCCCCATAAGCGTAGCTGACTATAACGGTGAGAATCTTCGCCTAAGTGAGCTAATGTATTAGCTTCAAATGGTGCTAAACTGCCATTCCAGAAGAAGCTAAAAGCTGCCATTACTATTAATAACCAGAAATAATGATCAGCTATAAATATTCCGGCAAAACATATTACTGTAAATAAACTAGTTACACGAACTATGCTCATATGCCGCCCATTATGATCGGCTAACCAACCCCAAACATTAGGCGCAATAACTCTAGCAATTAGAATAACAGCCGTTAATTCACCAATCGCAGCGGCATCAAAGCCCAAGGATTGTAAATACAATCCAAAGTAGGGAACTAATGCTCCAAGACTGGCAAAGAAGAAAAAATAAAATCCAGATACACGCCAATAAGGAACATTTTCCATTTAATTAACAATTACTTCCAACCATGCAATTGAAACCATGCAGTTCTATTTAGAACATCTCTACCATAGTCTTTACCAGTTGTATTAGCGTCAATATCTTTACCTGCTTTAATAGCATTCTTGGTTGCCGTAGCTCCACCATTATAAGCCGCTATCACTGCATGTAACAATTGATCATCATTTAAACGTAAACCCTCTCTTTTAAAAAACTTACGAGCATTATCAATGACAATACAAGCATACATTAGATTTTCTCTTGGATCTTGCCATTTGCCAGTACGCGCAAACTCATGCCAATCAGTTAAACTAAGCCCTCTATGTCGCCACAAAGAACTCGTCTTCAGAACCGCACGTGAGACTTTCACCTCATACGGCTCCCCCCATATGGTCTTTATCAGTGCCACCTCAAATTCAAAGTTCATGCTTCTCCTCTGAATTTGCCTGTTGCCTTCATTCTTTTCATGAATTCGGCGTGGTACTGGTCATGACAATGTAGGTGCATTAGTACTAGATTTTTATACGAATCCTTTCCACCTTCTTTTACAAAGGTTTTGTGATGTGCTTCCATCAGATCCCCATTTTTAAAACTTGCATTGCAGTACCCACATTTGCCATTTTGCTTTACAAGCATTTTAGCTTTGCTTAGTGATATATCACCATAGCCTTTTGATAATCTTGCGCCCCAATATAACTCATCACCATCATAATAAGATTTTCCTGCTTTTACCTTGACGTGTCTTTTTATCTTGGTATCAGCGTATCTTGCCAAGGTTTGATCAATAATTCCGTCAGTTTTCGTGGCAAAGCACCATCTCAAATAGTCCAACTTTTGAAATGTTTCTGAAGCTACACAAGTTCTGTAATAGTTTGCCCACCCCCTAATTATTGGGTTTAAACGCCAAGTTACTTGTTCTTGAGTCGCTGCTTTCATCTGCCTCAGCACTTCTTTAATCTTATTTGAATGTGTTTCTATGGATTTTTTACTTGGTTTTATGAGTATCTTGAAGCCTTGTTTGTTCGCGAAATTCCTTGCCTCATACCCAGTGGTTTTATTGTCGTAGTGCTTGCAATTAAAGCCCAGAAAATCGAAACCTTCTGTGCTATGCACAATTTTGGTTTTTTCTTCTGATAATTCCAGACCACGTTCTTTTAACCACTCGGCTATTATTAACTTAGAATCTTCAATAACTTTTTTATTTTTGTGCATTACCACAAAGTCATCAGCGTATCTTACTACTCTGATTTGCCCTTGGCGTAGTTCCATCATTTTCCATAACCCCTGCTTTTAACCATTGATTAATAGTAACCTTGGCTACCTTTCCATCTATTAAACTAAATAAATGTTTATGGTCTATGTTATCAAAACAGCCTTTGATATCCGCGTCCAGTACCCATTTCTGCTTTTTGGTATCCATACCATTTTTATTGGTTTTGCACGATAATTTAACCCTATCAATCCCGGCAGTTTTCTTGCCAGAGTTGTCTTGTGTGATTCTGCGAACGTTCAAGATTATTGAACAACTACTTCGTAAAAGTAGTTTACTTAAAGCTTTTGCTTGTTTTAACTGACCAGCTTTGGTGGCTTTATAAATACGCTTTTGCAAATTAAAAACCTCGAACTCAATCTTTTTCCAGACAATATCCTGCCATTCCCACTCTGAGGTGAGCCATGCCGGGGCTTTCTGCCCTGTTTTGTCTAAATAATTTTGATCTATAGTTTCTACTGTTATCATTTTACAATGTCTATTCACCCTGTTTTTTTAAGGGAAATTGTTATTAACGATTTATTCTCCACATGACACTAAGGTAATCCTATAGTCCATATAATTTCCCCTTAGTTCCTACCCGGATGCTGCGCTATCAGTTGACTGCTGACCTCGTGTGTTGCAAAACTACCACAACAGAGTGCTTTACTACACCCGTTTTTCCTCGTTCCGATACAAATGTTTCAATGATCATAGACCATTTTCATGATAGTTTAGGCTTTAGCTTTACGCCGAGGTTCTTGAGCTGATTAAATTATACTGACTAAATTATAATTTACTAACCTCTTGTGTCCTTTTGCAGTAACGACGCTTCAGACGCTAATTTCTCTCGTAGCCATGCTATCTTGCTTGCCTTATTTCCTTTACGGCGTTTTACCCTTGCTCACCCAGTATCCAGTCACGGTACCAAGCGGGTAATGCTTTTTGACATACAACAACCAATGCCATAGGATTTAAACCTTACCATTCATATCAGTTATACTGAACTCCATGCTCAATACTCTAATTCCTGAATATTATCTATATTACAGTTACTTAGAAACGAATCGCACTAATCAATCTGCATCAAGCCACGACCATAACCGCCACCATCAGGTGGTTCCGGTGTAGTCCTATCACCACGGGGTCTTCTACGAGCAAAATCACCACGTCCACCGGGACCACTTGGTTTTAATGCTAATCCCCAATGTGATTCTCGTGATCCAATGCCACAAATAATTGAGGGTTGCAAATAAGGATATCTACGAGCAACATCATGAATTATATGACGATATTTACGTGCCATTTGAAGTTGCTTCAACATGGTTCGATCATATTTTGATAATGTTGTTTTAATAACAGTATTTGATTTCGGCTTTGATTGTCTTGGTGGTTTTGGTCGTTTTCTCTTGAAAATTCTTTCATACCAAGACAAACCGCGTCTTCTACCCGGTCTTCTCATTTAACTTCTCCTATTAATTATTAATTTCTTCTGTTGTACCATCAGCATATTTCATAACTCCACGTCCAATGGGTTTACCATCTTTAAACTTGCCAATATAACGATCTTTATTAGGCCATATATAAGTCCCTTGTCCATTAGGCATAGCATTAATAAACCCACCTTGATAAGTATCTATACCTATAGCTTTACCCTTACCATAAGCTTTACCATTACGACATTCACCTTTATAGCTACCGCGAAGACGCATATCTACTACATCACAACCAACATGCTTTATTTGACCTTTTTTAAATTCGCCTGTATAACTAGCTTCATCTATCCATGTATAAGTTCCTTGCCCATGAGGCATACCATTAGCAAATTGACCTTCATACTTGTCTTTACCAATCGCTTCACCTGCTCCATGTGCTTTGCCATTTTTACATTCACCTTTATAATGACCATAAATATTATTTAAACTTACTTTACAAGCTTGTTCAGGTGTTCTAATAATATTAGTAGGTTTTTCAGGCACAGTTTTTGTACAAGCATTCATAGTTATGCAGGTTACTATACTGGCATATAGGATGTTTTTATTTATTAATTGCATATTTAAGCTTCCAATAACATACCATCTATGTGTATAATGTTTTCTGACATATACATTCTAACATGATATAGGAGATCAAAAAATATGAGGCTATCTATATGGCTAATATTTACAATATTATTATTTACTAATGTAACTGCTCAAAGCAGCACTACCAATCAGCAACGACTGCAATTTGAACAAGCCTTGGATGCGCTGAAAAATAAAGATTGGAATAATTTCCAAAGATTATCTTATGAGTTAAAAGGGTATCCTTTACACCACTATCTTCGTTATAAATATTTGAAACCGCGTATTACACAAGTTCCTGCTTATCAAATACAAAATTTTTTAAGAAACTATGGTGATACTTATTTTGGGGATAAATTGCGTCATATTTGGTTAAAAAAATTAGCCAAACAAAAAAATTGGAGATCTTTTATACAATTTTATACACCACAAAAATCTGTGGTTTTACAATGTTATTATGCTCAAGCTCGCATAATGACTGGTAAAAATAGACGACAAGCATTGGCTGACGCGAAAAAATTATGGTTAGTTGGTAAATTACAACCTAGAAGTTGTAATCCCGTTTTTCAATCTTTGTATCGAAATGGACAAATTGGTAACGCGCTAATTTGGAAACGTATTGAATTAGCAATGAAGAAAAACCGATTAAGTTTAGCTACTAGCTTGTCAAATCGTTTAATTTCTGTTGATAGAATGTGGGTATCACGTTGGAAAATGATGCACAAAAATCCTGCTAAATATTTAGCAGAATGGGATCAAGCCGATTCAGCTACTGCACGTAAAATTGTAATACATGGTATTAAACGTCTAGCTAAAAAACAATTTGATCGTGCTTATGATTATTGGAAAACTTATCAAGGTTTATATGCGTTTTCAATCGAAGAAATAGGTAAAATGCAACGTGATTTAGCATTAATAAGCGTCAAACATAATCATCCACTAGCTTTACAATGGTTGACAGTAGTTCATAATAACTTTCTAAATAAAAAAGTTAGTAAAACTCGTATTAAATTAGCATTAAGAAGACAGAACTGGCGTGCAGTAGCAGATTTTATTAGTGAAATACCACCAGCAGAACGTAAACCTTATTATTGGTATTGGTTGGCACGTGCATTGGAACAAAAAGGTAGAAAATCTCAAGCAAATGAAGTTTATAAAAAAGTAGCGAATGAACGTGATTATTATGGTTTTTTAGCAGCAAAACGTATTGGTGTAAAATACAACATGCTACATAAACCTATTAAAGCAACTGCGGCTGAACAAAAGCAATTAACAACTAAACTTAGCATTAAAAGTGCTTATGAATTTTATAAGTTAAGCAAATATAATCCTAGTAATCGTAGTTTGTTAATGAATGCACGCAGAGAATGGCGTTATACTATCAAAAACTTATCATCAAATCGTTTAAAAGAAGTTGCAGCGGCTGTTGCTCATAAATGGAAATGGCATGATCGCGCTATTTTTACAGCGGCTAAGGCGAATCATTATGATGATTTAGATCTGCGTTTTCCTTTAGCTTATCGCCATCAAATTACCAGTGGTGCCAAAAAACAATATGTTGATTTAGCATGGGTTTATGGAATAATTCGTCAAGAAAGTGTATTTATGAAAAACGCTGGTTCTCATGTAGGGGCATTAGGATTAATGCAATTAATGCCAGCAACAGCGCGTTTAGTAGCAAGAAAGATTGGAGTTAGAGTCAGTGGACGAAAATCTATTTTAGATGTAAATACTAACATTAGTTTAGGCACAGCTTATTTACGACAAATGTTAGATACATTTAATGGAAATTATATGTTAGCAACAGCGGCTTATAATGCTGGACCGGGGCGTGCTAGACGTTGGGCAAAAGAAAGACGCTGTATGCCTGCTGATATTTGGGTAGAAATGATTCCATTTAAAGAAACTCGCAACTATGTTCGTAGAGTATTATTTTATACACGTATCTTTGAAGACAGACTAGGTAAACGTCCTAGACAATTACGTGTAACTTTAAGACCTTATGTTAGTTGTGGTATAAAATATACTAATAGTTAAATCTACTAGACCTGACATCCCGACGATAGTCGGGATGTCAGGTTTAATATTTATTCAACAAAAAATTCAATAGGGCGAGTATTAAGAATTAGCCGCTGATTTTCAGTCAGCACATAGGCAACATAAACTTGAAATCTCCCAGCAACTAATGGACCATTATAAATAGATAAATCTATAGTTTCCGGTAGTTTATCATAATATTCTGCTGGTTTTAATTTAGTAATATCTAAGCCCTCCCAAACTGCATTGCCATAGCGTTGAAAAAATACAGCTTGTGTTTCTTTTGGTGCTAAATAGTTAGCCACTATAATTATATGAGCCGCTCTATCTCTATGATAATGAGCAATTTTAATCTTAGTTGATATATTTCCAGTCTCAGCAGTTGAGAATTTCTTACCAGTTTTAATCAGTGTCTCAAATTTAGTTTCTACTGGAAAACTATTGCCTTTTATATCAAGACTGATAACAGAATTTTCTCGCGTTGGTTGTTCAGTAATGATTTTCATCATTAGTTTTGCTAGTTGACTATCAATAGTCACAGGCGGTGCCATAAAAATACGAACAGTAGCTATAGATAATATACCGAATATTAGAATAAGAACAAATGATTTTAAATATGATTTCATTTCTATAATTGATTTTTTAGTATTTGTTAGTTTAATTCCACCATAAAATATACCGATTAAATAAGCAAATACATGCCCTTCGGTAGAATCTAACCAAAATGAATTAAATAAGCATCCAATTGCTATTGTAACAATTAAACCTTGCGCCATCATAGTTGCTTTTAACCACATTATATATAATAAAGCAATAAATAAGGCAATACCAATTACACCCCATTGTACTCCTATCATTAAATATTCATTATGTGGATTCTTGGTAGTTTGAATTTGTTTATCTTGCGCTAGTTTTTGATATTCATAAGAAAAACTTCCAGTGCCATGACCAAATATCGGTTTTTCAGTGATTAAATTTAAACTATTTTCATTAAATTCTAGTCGCATTTTGATGGAAGTATTGGTTTCACTGTGCTTATAATCCTGAACACCTTCAGAGATATTGTCTAGTCGATCTTTTAATATTTGTGAGGATTGATAAACCAAAACTGTTAAAATAACTAAAAAAATGCTACCAATTATTGCACCACGTAAACGATAAGTTTGATAACAAAATAATAAAATCAAACAAAATAAAACCAGATAACCAGTACGCCCTTCACTTAAAAACATGATATTATAAATAATTAATAACACCACAATAGCACGCGGCAATATCCAACGCCTTTCTTGCCAAGCTTGCATCGCAATAAAATATGCCACTAAAGCTAACAATAAACTTTGAGTTATATAATTTTTAAAAATATATGGTGCTTGAGGATTTTGATCAGTGCCTTTACCAATTTCCCAACCAGTAAATGCCATAACATAAGAAAGAATTAATGTCAGTAATATCGCGCTGATAAAAGCATAAAGCCCCCATTGACGACTAATAGGATCTCGAAAAAACAATATAAAAATAGGAATATACAAAAATTCCCTATATTTATCAAGTATTAGCCCAGCTTCAGTAAAAGCCACTGGTGTATACAGCAAACCTAATAACATTAATCCTACAAATAACAATGCAAATATAGCAACTGGATGCACTCTTAATATATTAAAATTTTGTTTATATCGCCCTTCTATAATTAACAATAACAGAGCAAGTGGGCATAAAATATTAGTTAAAGCGGTAGAAATTGGAATAGCAAAACCAATTAGAATTGCTAAAATACGTCGTGTGGTATCAAGGTTCATTTATTAATTTATAATGTTTTTTACTAAGTTCCAAATTAAACCACCCTTCAAAACGCATCATCCAACGATGGCGAAGTTCACGTCGCGTTGGTTGATACTGTGGATTTAGTTGTAAATGATGTTCTGCTTGTTGTGCTAACCAAGTTTCCATAATTGCAGGATGGCTACCGTCAAAGCTAGCTAAAGCTTGTGGATCAATATTACCATAACCTTCAAATTTAGGTGGTGAATGCCCCCAATATTGACTAACTTGTTCAATTTTTTGTTGCATATTCGCAATAGCACGTACATGCCCATAATGATAAATTGGCACTTCAGCTAAAGCGGCATTAGGATATCGCCCACGTTTATTTTTATCCATCACTACAAAAAATAAACCATCTGGTGAATAGCTACGAATACTATTACGTATTATACGTGGTGCGCGACGATACCAACCGGGGCTAATTGCCAAGGTTTGTGGCGTGCCATAAAAGTGATAATAATCAAATACTAAAGCTTCAATTTTGGGGTTATGCAGATGCTTTTCTAAATTGGATTTGATAATAGCAATATCTTGTTCATGTAAAACTTCATCACCTTCCAAATAAAACGCCCAATCACCACTACAATTAAAATGGGCTATCATTTTTTGTTGAGCATAAACATAACCACGATCCTGCATGGATTCATTCCAAGTGGTTTCAATCACACGCAATTTTGGATCAGTCATTGCCTTAATACGCGCTAAAGTATCATCATTTCCAGCACCAACTGCGACAATCACTTCATCACATAAAGACAATAAAGAATGTAAGCTTTCAATATAAGGATAGGCTAATTGAGTGCCATTACGAATAAAAGTAAAACCGCTGATTTTCATAATTTTCCTGCTTGAACCAAGCGACTAATAAATAGATTGTTAGAAATCCAAATGAGATGATCATTACTAGATGAATATATTATAGCTAATATACGAGATGTGCCATCTTTTTCAAGGCTAACTAAATTTGGTAGCATTAAGCCACTGGATGTTTTTGGAGGTTTTGGAAACGGTGGGGTAGAATAGGCTTTGTCAACTTTATAACGATATGGATTTCCCCAAGCGTCATGTCTCGCAAAGTTTAGTGCTAAACTTACCCAAGGTAAGTTGCCTTCAATATCACAAGCTGTATCTTCGATTCCATCATTATTAATATCAGGGCAGGGAAAGTGATCATTAATGATGGCAAAACCAATTAAACTTTCTTTGATATTTGCTAAGTCGTGCTTAGTTTTTTGGAATTTTTGTTGATCTATTTGTACTGATAATGGTAATAATAAACCACCCATCAATAAACTGATTATGGCGAATACCATCGCCATTTCAATTAAGCTAAATCCTTTAAGTCTTCTTAGAGAATAAATAAGCCCAACCCATCAAAATAATACCAAATAAAATCATTGGTAAACTCAATAATTGACCCATAGTCATCCACTCAAAGGCAATAAAACCTAAGTGAGCATCAGGAGTACGAACGAATTCTACTATAAAACGGAAACAGCCATAACCAATTAAAAATAAGCCTGAAACTGCCATCATTGGGCGTGGGCGTTTAGAAAACCACCATAAAATCAGAAATAAAGCTATACCTTCTAATGCCATTTGATAAAGTTGTGATGGATGACGAGGCATATTGCCAGCATGTGGAAATACCATTCCCCAAGGCGAATCAGTTACACGCCCCCATAATTCACCATTAATAAAATTACCAACACGCCCAGCGGCTAAACCTAGAGGAACTAATGGAGCAAGAAAATCAGTTAATGCAAAAAATCGCTGGTTAAGTTTACGTGCATATAACCACATTGCGACTAATACACCAATTAACCCTCCATGAAATGACATACCACCTTGCCAAACTTTAAAGATCGCTAATGGATCAGCCATGTAAGCTGGAAAATCATAAAATAAAACATAACCAAAACGCCCGCCTAAAACTACACCTAAAGCACCATAAAAAATCAGATCACCTACTTGTTCTGGCGTTAAAATAGAATTAGCGCGTTTTGCTCGTTGCGTACCTAACCACCATGCTAAACTAAAGGCAATTAAATACATAACCCCATACCAATGTACTTTTAATGGTCCAAGTTGGAAAATAACAGGGTCAATTTCAGGAAAACTTAACATAATTATTATTCCCCCTTAAAGGGGAAGGGAAATTTTATAATAAAGGTACAATTAATAATGCAACAATATTAATAATTTTAATCAATGGATTAATAGCTGGACCAGCAGTATCTTTATAAGGATCACCTACAGTATCACCTGTAACTGCCGCTTTATGAGCTTCAGAACCTTTACCGCCATGATTACCATCTTCAATATATTTTTTAGCATTATCCCATGCGCCACCACCGGTAGTCATAGAAATAGCTACAAATAAACCGGTTATGATAGTACCTAGCAATAAACCACCTAAAGCTTGAGGTCCTAATAATAACCCTACAGCAATTGGAATAATTATTGGTAATATAGAAGGTAAAATCATTTCCTTGATTGCTGATTTTGTCAACATATCAACAGCTTTAGAATAATCAGGCTTAGCGGTTTTATCCATAATGCCCGGGATTTCCTTAAACTGACGACGTACTTCTATAACCACACTACCAGCAGCTCTACCAACAGCTTCCATCGCCATCGCGCCAAATAGATAAGGAATTAAACCACCGATAAATAAGCCAATAATAACCATTGGATTTGATAAATCAAAGCTCATTATACCGCCATCAACACCATTAACATGTTCTGACACCTTATGTTGATATTCAGCAAATAATACCAATGCAGCTAAACCAGCAGAACCAATTGCATATCCTTTAGTAATAGCTTTAGTAGTATTACCAACTGCATCTAATGGATCAGTAATATTACGAACTTTTTCATCTAATTCAGCCATTTCCGCAATACCACCAGCGTTATCAGTAACTGGACCATATGCGTCTAAAGCAACCATAATACCAGTCAAAGATAACATTGAAGTAGCAGCAATCGCAATACCATATAAACCAGCTAATTCATAAGAACCCCAAATACTGGCACAAACTGCTAATACAGGTAAAGCAGTAGATTTCATGGATACGCCTAAACCAGCAATAACATTAGTTCCATGCCCTGTGGTTGAAGCTTCAGCAATATGTTGCACTGGTTTGTATTCAGTCGCTGTGTAATATTCAGTAATCACCATGATTACACCAGTTAATACTAAACCAATTAACGCAGCACCATAAAGGTTTAATGCATGTTCTGGCATCATATAAGCAATTATTGGGTAAAAAGCAATTGCCGCTAAAACTGCTGAGACAATAACACCTTTATATAAAGCCCACATGATTTTACCATCAGTAACTTTAACAAAAAAAGTACCAATTATAGATGCAATAATAGAAACACCACCTAAAACTAAAGGTAATAACACAGCATCATTATTACCTTGAAATGCCAAACCAGCAATCAACATAGTTGCAATAATAGTTACAGCATAAGTTTCAAATAAATCTGCTGCCATACCAGCACAGTCACCAACATTATCACCAACATTATCAGCAATAACCGCTGGATTACGAGGGTCATCTTCAGGAATACCCGCTTCAACTTTACCAACTAAATCAGCACCAACATCAGCACCTTTAGTAAAAATGCCACCGCCTAAACGAGCAAATATGGAAATTAAAGAACCACCAAAAGCTAAACCAACTAATGGAGCCAAATCAACTGTAGTTTTACCCTCTGGTAACATAGCTTGTAATACTGCATAATAACCTGCAACACCAAGCAAACCTAAACCAACAACTAATAAACCTGTAATAGCACCACTACGAAATGCAACTGACAAGCCGCTTTCTAAACCATCATAACAAGCTTGAGTAGTACGAACATTAGCACGTACAGAAATATACATACCAATATAACCAGCAGCCGCAGAACTAACAGCACCAATCGCAAAACCGATTGCTGTTGCCCAATCCAAAGCAAAACCAATTACTAATAAAATTATTACACCTGCAATAAAAATGGTACCGTATTGTCTATTTAAATAAGCTTGAGCACCTTGCTGAATTGCTGATGCAATTTCTTGCATTTTATCATTACCAGTAGGTTTTGCTAAAACCCACTTAATAGAAATTAGACCGTATATAACAGCCCCTGCTGCACAGAGCAAGCTTAGCCACAGTTCCATAGATATAGATGACATCGTTGTTTAATTTTCCTTAAAGTTAATTAATGTAATAATAGATTACTATTTTAGCAAATTTTTAATTATCAGTTCGATAGCACTATTATGTCAGTCATAATTAAAATTAATATAAATTAATATAAATTGTGGCATTGCTATCGCAGGAATTTTTATAAATTTTAGCATAAAGCCCAATTAAGAATATGAATAAACCAGTCATTTTATGTGTTGATGACGAACCAATATTACTATTAGCCTTAAAATATCAATTGAAAGACTACTTTGGTAATCAATATCAGATTGAAACAGCAGAAAATGCTGAAGAAGCTTTAGAAATAATTGAAGAATTATTAGCTGATAATATTGAATTACCATTAGTGATTTCAGACCAAGTAATGCCGGGCATGTTAGGTGATGAGTTATTAACACAAATTCATATCAAGATTCCTGAGACTTTAACAATTCTATTAACTGGACATGCTGATGTATCAGCAATAGCAAGAGCTGTCAACAATGCGAATTTATATCGTTATATAGCTAAACCTTGGGATCCTACTGATTTTAATCTTACCGTTACTGAAGCGGTGCGTAGTTATTTTCATAAAAAAGAATTAGCAGAATTTTATAAAGGATTAGAAAAAAAAGTTGCTGAACGCACTCTGGAACTTGAAAGAAAAAATCAATTTTTAAGTATGGCAGTGCATGACCTTAAAAATCCACTGTCAATAATTCAAACCTCATCCGAAATGATAACTAATCATTTTGATGACTGTGACAAAAGGCAATTGCTTGAATTTAATAGTTATATTTTTAGCAGCACTCAAAGTATGTTTGAATTAATAACCAATTTACTTGAAATTAATGAAATTGAAGCAGGTAAATTAAAAGTAAAACCAATGCTTATTGATATACAAGTTATATTAAATGACTTAATTAAACATTACCGAGTTCTTGCTAAAGCTAAGGGTATTAATCTATACTTTGAAACAGATCATCAGTCTTATAAAGCAATGCTTGATGAAAGAATGATAAGCAGTGTATTAGATAATTTAATTTCTAACGCTATCAAATATTCACCATATGATAAATCGGTTTATATTCGTTTATTATCAACAGAAACTCATATACGCTGTGAAATACAAGACGAAGGCCCGGGATTAAATGAGGAAGATCAAAAAAAATTATTTGGTCAATTTGCTCGTTTAAGCCCCCAACCCACTGCTGACGAACCAGCAACAGGTTTAGGATTATTTATCGTCAAACAATTAGTTGAAACTATGCGTGGTAAAGTTTGGTGTGATACTGAGAAAGATAAAGGAGCGACTTTTATTGTTGAATTTCCGAGTATTTAAGTCTTAGGTGTATTTTTTGCTACTCTAAATTATATTATGACAAAACTTAAAACAATTATAAAAAGACATTATTTAACTGCAACATTAACCACAGTAATTGCAGTTGAATTAGTATTATTAAGTCTATATTTTGGTGTTAGTAGCTTTTTCACTAATGAAGGTATGGATTTATTATTAAAAGAGGCTAAACAAAACATTGCTGAAATCTCAACACGAGAGGCGCAAAAAATTAATCAACAATTAGCAGAAATTTCTACTTTAGCTAAATTTATTCAAAATGACAATCAAAGATTTTTTAATAATCAAGATATTTTTGAACTGCCTTATGGAGAACCTAAGTTTACTATTGCAGATAATGGTGTTTTTTATAAACAAAATAATAATGGTGGTTCCAGTTTATATTATTTACCAAAAACTAAAATAAGCAAACAGCAATTTCAAAAAGCTCTACGTACAGAAACTTTTGATCCACTATTTAAGAATATTGTTATAAATAATTCCAATGTCGTCCAAGTTTATTTTAATAGCTATGATGATATGAATCGGCTGTATCCATTTATAGATAATGTTGCCACACAATTTGGTAATAATATAAAAATGGAAGATTTTAATTTCTACTATGAAGCCGACGCTAAGCATAATCCAGAAGGCAAACCTGTTTGGACAGATGCGTATTTAGATCCTGCTGGGCAAGGCTGGATGCTATCCTGTATTGTGCCGATTTATCGAAATGATTTTTTGGAAGGTGTATCAGGTATTGATATTACCATCAAAAACATTGTCAATAATATTTTAGGCTTAGAATTACCTTGGCAGGCGAATGCTTTTTTGGTAAATAATGACGGCATGATTTTAGCTATGCCTAAAACTATCGAAGATTTATTTGATGTAAAAAAAGATCATAGAATTAAAAAACTATTCAATAATAATGTCAAATTGATGGAAATTAATATTAAAAATCAAAAATTTTTAATAGCGCAAGAAGTGATTCCTGAAACTGATTGGCGATTATTATTTCTAGTTAATAAAGATATTGTATTTGAACCAGTATTAAAACTACAAACACTTGCTAATAAAATTGGTTTTGCCATGATCGCGTTTATGATCATATTTTATATAGGCTTCTTTTTTTACTTACTTAGAAAATCTAATAAATTATCTCACAAAATTTCAGCACCTATTATTAATTTAGCTGATACAAGCTCAGATATGATCAAAAATATTGATCATGTTAAAACTCATGAATTGCAATCTGATATTAATGAAGTTTGTGAATTATCAGAAAACTTTAATACCATGATTATTCATTTGCAAAGGCTATTCAAAAACTTGGAAGATGCTAATAATACCTTAGAAATCAAAGTTGAAGATCGAACACGTGAATTATCAGACGCGCTAGAAAATTTGAAATTGACTCAACAAGAATTAATTCAATCAGAAAAAATGGCTGCTTTAGGGCAATTAGTGGCAGGAATTGCTCATGAAATTAATACACCATTAGGTGCTATTCGCTCATCGGTAGAAAATATTAGTGCCTTTTTATCAGAAGATATGACTAAATTGGCTAGTTTTTTACAAAAATTATCCCCTAAAAGCCAATTAGAATTCTTTAGTTTGTTACAGAGAATTGATCAACCTATAATTACTAGTAAAGAAAAACGCAAATATCGACGTGCCTTAACACGTAAATTAGATATTGAAGAGATTGAAAATAGTGACATAATTGCAGATAACTTGGTAGAAATGGGTATTTATGACAATATTAAAGATATTTTAGTTTTATTAAAAGACACTAAAAGTGAGCAAATTTTACATAACGCTTATCGACTATCTACCTTACATAAAAGTACTAACACTATTGCCATAGCATCTGAGCGTGCCGCGAAAACAGTTTTTGCTTTGAAAAGTTTTGCACGTTATGACAATACAGGAGAAAAAGTGCCAGCCAATTTAGTTGATACAATTGAAACAGTTTTAACACTCTATCATAACAAATTGAAATACGGTATTAATGTAGTTAAAAACTATGAACAATTACCACCTGCATGGTGTTATCCCGATGAATTAAATCAAGTTTGGACAAATTTAATTCATAATGCCTTACAAGCAATGGATAATAAAGGTAGTTTAACAATTGAATTATCTAAACAAGATCAATTTGCAGTAGTGAATATTACTGATACTGGAGTTGGTATTCCTGATGAGATTCAACACAAAATTTTTGATCCATTTTTCACCACCAAACCTAGTGGTGAAGGTAGTGGTTTAGGATTAGATATTGTGAAAAAAATCGTTGACAAACACAAAGGTAAAATAGACTTTAAAAGCGAAATTGGAAAAACTACATTCACCGTCTCTATTCCCATTCATTTAACAGAGGAAATTAGAAATGTCTAAACCAGTCATTTTATTAGTAGATGATGAAGTTGTCGTATTAGATAGTTTAAAAATTCAACTAAAAAAAGAATTTGGCAATCAATATTTTTATGAAGTTGCTGAAAGTGCTGATGAAGCATTAGAAATTCTAGAAGAATTAGAAGAAGATAATGTTGAAATTTTACTTCTAGTATCTGATTGGTTAATGCCCGGCATGAAAGGAGATGAATTGTTAATTAAGGTTCATAATCAATATCCAGATATTATAAAAGTCATGCTTACCGGGCAAGCTGATGAAGATGCTGTTGAACGCGCTGAACAACAAGCAAATTTACATAGCTGTTTACGCAAACCTTGGGATAAAACTGAACTTATTGATACTATTAAGTCAGGCTTAGCAAAATAGTGAAAAAGCAAGTTATTCTCTGTGTTGATGATGAAGAAATGATACTTTATGCTCTAAAAATAGAACTGCAACATGTATTTGGTCATCAATTTTTCATAGAAACAACTAGCAGCGGCAAAGAAGCATTAGAATTAATAACAGAATTACAGAAGGAAAAATATGAAATTCCTCTAGTAATTACTGATTATATGATGCCGAATATGAGAGGGGATGAGTTATTACAACATATTCATGTTCTATCACCACAAACTCGTAATGTTATGTTGACAGGGAAGGCAGATATTGGAGCAGTTACTCAAACCATTAATAAAGCAAGGTTATATCGTTATATATCAAAGCCTTGGATAAAAAGTGATTTAATTTTAACCGTGTCAGAAGCGATTAAAAGCTATAGGAAAGAACAACAACTAACAGCCAAAACCAACGAATTACAAACACAAGCAGAAACTTTTTATAAATTTGTACCAGATCAATTTTTAAAACTGTTAAATATAAAAGATATTAATCAAATTAAATTAGCTTCATGTGTTGAAAAAACCATGAGTATTATGTTTGCCGATATTAGAAATTTTACTACTTTATCGGAAACCATGACTCCACAAGAAAATTTTAATTTTATCAATAACTATCTCAGTCAAATGGATCCAGTTATTGATCAAAACAATGGTTTTATTGATAAATACATTGGTGATGAAATAATGGCTTTATTTCCTAATAGTGCTGATGATGCGGTGCAAGCCGCTATTGGAATGTTAAAGCAATTAATCCATCATACAATTACAATTGGTATTGGTATTCATGATGGACCATTGATGCTTGGCACTGTAGGTAGTAAAAATCGTATGAATGGTACTGTAATTTCAGATGCGGTGAATTTAGCTTCACGAGTAGAAGGTTTAACCAAAACTTATAAAACCCCGTTGTTAATTACAGAACAAGTTTATAACAAGTTAATTGATCAGAACAAATATAAAATTAGAATTATTGATCATGTAACAGTTAAAGGAAAAACCCAGCCAGTTACGATTTATGAAGTTTTTGATGCTAATCCACAGCCATGTTTAGAACTAAAATTAAAAACCTTAAAGAATTTTGAATCAGGAGTCAAAAGTTTTCATAAAGAACAATTTGCAGCTGCAAATGAACATTTTAAAAAAGTTTTAACAGCAAATGAAAATGATCTAGTAGCACAAATTTATCTAAATCACTGTGAAAAGATTTTAAGTATTACCAGTCTAAAAAACCCTCATATATTAATAGTTGATGATACTTCTTTTAACAGTGAGATTTTATCTCGTGTTTTAAAAAATCAGAATTTTCAAGTCTCAGTTGCGAGTAATGGTGAACAAGCCTTAGAAAAAGTGAAACAAAATCCACCTAATTTAATATTATTAGATGTGATGATGCCGGGTATAGATGGCTTTGAAACTTGTAGGCAGTTAAAAGCTAATGCAAAAACTGAAGAGATTCCTATTATTTTTATGACGGCATTATCAGACACTATAGATAAAGTAAAAGGCTTTGAATTAGGAGCAGTAGATTATATAACCAAACCATTTCACAATGAAGAACTGTTGGTGAGAGTGAAAACCCATTTAAGAGTACATAATTTACAAAAACAGTTGGCAACTAAAAATTCTGAGTTAGAAATTAATAACTTAGAATTGAAAGATAAAATTAATCATATGATGTATGGGTTTTAAGTCTTATGTTATAATTCAAATGAATTTAAACCGGCAAAACTAGCTTTGTACAACGCATTTTTAACCAATTATGGAGTGAAAATAAAATGTGGTATCCAGATCAATTCGTATTTAACTTGGGGATAATTACAGGTTTCGAGGCTAAAAGCCTCGAAAACAAAATTAATCACAGTTCAAAACTTTAACAAATTCTGATAAAGAGAATAATATTCCTCAGCGCGTTTGTGCCAACTAAAATCACGACTCATACCATTGACTTGTAAACCAGTCCATTTTTTATCGTCATGGAATAGTTTTAATGCGCGTTGAATACATAATAATAGTTCATCAGAAGAAGCTTTATCAAATACAAAACCAGTTGCAGTTTTATTCTTAATGTTTTCCAGAGTCGCATCTATAACTGTATCTGCTAAACCGCCAGTGCGTCTAACTATTGGTATAGTGCCATAGCGCATACTATAAATTTGATTTAATCCACAAGGTTCAAATTTTGATGGCATTAGAAACATATCAGCAGCGGCTTCAATTTGATGTGCTAGTTTTTCATCATAGCCAATGTTGACACTCATTTGTTTTGGATAAGTTTTTGCTAAATTTTCTAGGCTGCTTTCTAAGCCTTTATCTCCACTACCTAGTATTACTATTTGGGCACCAGACTTAATAATCTCTGAAATTATAGGTATTAATAAATCTATACCTTTTTGTTCTGCCAGACGAGTAATTATTCCAAGTAATGGTGCTGTTGTTGGAGCTAGATTTAGTTGTGTACGTAAAGCTTGGGTATTACGTTTTTTATTAACTACTTTTTTGATACTATAATGGTTTTTGATATTAGGATCAGATTCTGGATTCCAAGCGATAGTATCAATACCATTTAAGATTCCAGATAATTTATTTTGACGCTGAGTTAATAAACCTTCTAAACCACAACCATATTCTGGAGTTTGAATTTCTTTGGCATAAGTAGGGCTGACTGTTGATATCCAATCAGAATAATATAAACCAGCTTTTAGAAATGATACTTGTCCATAATATTCTAATCCAGACATCTGAAAACTTTCAGGCGGCAAACCAAATAAAGCTATGATTTCTGGTCCAAAAACGCCTTGATAAGCCATATTATGTATGCTCATCAAAGTTTTAGCTTGTCGTTTAGAATCAAAATTTAAAAAGGCTGGTACTAATCCAGTTTGCCAATCATTACAATGAATTATTTGTGGTTTAAACAAAAAGTGATGTTGTCCAAACTTAGCTGCAATTTTAGAAAGTATTCCAAAACGTAATGGATTATCATACCAACTTTTACCATTAGAATCTTGATATGGTCCACCTTTGCGCTCATATAATGCTGGACATTCAACTACATAGACAGGTGTAATGGAATCAGGCATTATACCAGCTAATAAGCGTACAGGCTCTTGCAAAGGAAATACCCTAATATTTTCATGTACTTCTATCAGAGACAACTGCTCAAGTACAACTGGATAACCGGGCAATAATAAGCGAACATCAATACCCATCTTCCTTAAAGCGTTAGGTAATGCAGCACTGACATCTGCTAAACCGCCGGTTTTAATTAGTGGATATGCTTCTGATGTGACAAATAGTACAGGTAACTTTGAATCTTTCATAATTTCTTATTTTTTATCTGGCTTTGATTTGACCAGTTGTGACTTTATGGATAATATGAGAAATATAGGTTTGATAAGGCATACCTTCATTGAGTGCAATCGCTTTTAAACGATCTATATCACTTTCAAGTAATCTGATAGTAATTGATTTTCTTTTTGATAATTTTTCAATAGTATTTTTAGCTGCCGTTTGGAAAGAGTGCTTTAGCTCTTCAAATTCTGTACCTATTACCGATTCAAACCGTTCTTCTTCAACATCATTAATAATATTAATTTCTTCTTCAGATTCAATTAATTTTCTACTCATAACTGTTCCTTTAAATACTTTTTTGTCATTTTTCTGCTAGGATAAACTGTTTTGAGGAAAAAGTTTTCACCATTTTTCACAAATGGCACTACATAAACATAATTTCCTATAGCAACTATCATACAATACTGATGACTATGATTTAAACTGGGATTTTTGACAAAATCTAAAAGATTTCCATTATGAATACTTAAAACAACATCTTCAAAGCAAATATTTCGCGTTTGTTTTAATAACAAATTTTTTTCATCGTTCCATTCAAAAATCATTTCAAACCTAAATAACTTAATTGATTTAACATTGATTGTACATCAATTGTATTAAAAATGCCAATATAAACCTATGAAAAATATTCCTGATATAAATATTCAATTAGAGATGCGTAAATCTCATCTTTTCAGTGCTTTTGATGAGCAACAGTTTAAACAAATACTAGCTTATACTAGTATAAAAAAATTAGAAACAGCACAGGTTTTATTTACAAGAAAAAATATTTACTATATTTAATGCAGGGGAGAGTTTTGCGGAAGCAATAATGCTGATGGAAAAAAAACATAAATCAGCGCGATTGCCCTAAATTCTGTAACAATAGTTGCTATTGATGCAGTACATTATAAAAAAATGTTATCTGAATCTATAGATGTTTGTTTTCAATTAATGGCTGCAATGAGTCAAAAAATACATTGGTTAGTTAATGAAGTTAATAGACTATCATTGCATGATGCAATTTTTCGTTTAGTTACATTTTTATTAGAGAAAAAATATTATCTTTATATTGAAATATTAGATGTCGAACAACTAAAAAATATTATTTGATAGCTAACGACACAAAACATCATTTCGAGTGCTTTCAACAATTTTACCAGCTTCTTTGATAATGTCTTTAGGCACATTTAAATCTTGTAGTGCTTTTACTAAGTTTTCTACTGTAGCATCAAAATGCAGATCTGATAAACCTTGTTGATCTACAAGCTGTTGATGTGCTGCACCCATATCTTTGCCATCATAACCGCCATCAGCACCTAAAGAATAGGCAATGAAATCTTTTTGATGTTGACGTTGTTTATCCATGTTGACATTTGTAAAAAAGTCTTTTACACGTTCATCTGCAAGCATATATACGTAAAAACGATCAACGGCTGCATCAACAACATCTTTACCACCTATTTTTTTAAAGACACTTCTCATAATAATTTCCTTGTAAATTTTAATTTTAAATTATATTCTACATTTAAAAAATGCGCCTTGACTTAGATCAAGTCACGGCATAATATATGCCTATAAATTATAAGTGTTAATTAAACAGGAAAAATATTATGCCTTGGTATTTATTAGTATTTAGTTTATTATTTTTACAATCTGCAATGGCAGAAGATATATCAATAGTTGGTAATCCTAGCATTCATCAATTGAATGGTGTTCAACATATTTTTGCACGTGATACTAATGGACATTTACGTGAATGGTGGAGAAATCCAGAATCAGATTGGCATCGTGAAGATTTATCTGCTATCTTTAATGAGAAAAAAATTGCTGGTAATCCTATCAGCAGTGCCGTAAATGGTATTCAACATGTTTTTGCACGTGATACTAATGGACATTTACTAGAATGGTGGTGGAGAGTTGAAGATGGCTGGCATTTAGAAGATTTAACGCCAGCAGGAGAAACAATTATTGGTGATCCATTTTATTACAATAATCACAATGGGGTTCAATATGTTTTTGCGCAAGATTCGGATGGAGATTTACGTGTATGGTGGTGGACAGCACAAGATGGTTGGTCTTCTATAGATTTAACACATTTTGAAGGTTTAAATGAAGATATAGAGGGACATCTGGCTGGAAATCCATTTTTTGCTATCGAACAGAACGGAACTGTACATGTATTTGCACGTAATATTAATGGAGATTTAATTGAATGGTGGTGGACACCTGAGCATGGTCTTCATATTGAAAATTTAACAACAGTAGTTGGTGGGCAGACTATTGTTGGTGATCCAACTATATCTTTAGCAAGTAATTATTACTATACACATAATGTATTTGCACGCAGCCCAGATGGACATTTACTTGAATGGCAATGGAGAGGATCTCATCAAGGCTGGAAACTACAAGATTTACATAAAATTAAATTTGTAAATTTTATTAGTAATAGTGGTGAAACAATTTCAGGTGATCCTAAAACTTGCGGAGATTGGAAAAATATTTTTGTAAGAGATAGTAATGACCATCTAAAATTATGGACAAACTCATATAATGGTTGGCAAATTACTGATTTAACAAATGTTAATGGCGGTACAACAATATCTGGAAATCCAATAGCTGATTGTTCTAGTTATAATAAAAAGGATATTGTTGCACGAAATTCTAATGGATATTTACATCATTGGAGTTTAAGAGCAACTACTTGGCTTGCAAGAGAAATTAAATAAGTGTCTTTTTCATCAATCAGATGCCTGCCTACCAAATAAGAGTTTTAAGCCTTGTAACCGAGCCTACAAATAAAACTGTTTATATCAACCCCAACGAGCCAATAAATCATGTTCAATCCCTAAATGATCTAAAATCCGCGCCACAATAAAATCTATAATTTCACTTATTTTTTCTGGGTTATGATAAAATCCCGGATTTGCTGGCAAAATTACTGCACCGATCTTTGCAAGTTTCAACATATTTTCTAAATTAATTACTGATAATGGTGTTTCTCTATGCACTAAAATTAATTTACGTTGCTCTTTTAATGTTACATCAGCGGCTCGTTCAATTAAATTGTGACTTAAACCATTAGCAATCGCTGATAATGTACCGCTAGTACAAGGGCATATCACCATTGCACTAGCTACTGAGCTACCACTTGCAATAGGTGCCATCCATTGTTCACGCCCAAATACCTGCAATTGCCCGGATTTTGCATTATAATATTCACTTAAAATAGCTTGTATTTCCGCTGGGCGCGAAGGTATTTTCAAACTAGTTTCCATATTAACGACTATTTGTGCTGGTTTAGATATTAATAAATAAACCTTTTTTTCGGCAATAATTAATTGCTCTAATAAACGTAAGCCATAAGCGGCTCCAGAAGCTCCAGTCATAGCTAAAGTAATAGCTGATTTACTCATAAATTTTCTCAAGGAATATAAAATGATTCTAACAACACTCGAAGGTGTACCCGGTAAAACTATAGTTGAACATTATGGCATAGTACAAGGTAGCACCATACGTGCTAAACATATTGGTAAAGATATTATGGCTAGTTTTAAAAATCTCATTGGTGGAGAATTAAAAGGTTATACCGAACTATTACAAGAAGCGCGTGCTGAAGCCATTGAACGTATGGAAAAACAAGCAACAGAATTAGGTGCTAATGCAATATTAAATATTCGTTTTGCTACTTCCTCAGTAGCCCAAGGAGCCGCAGAATTATTTGCTTATGGTACAGCCGTGAAGGTAGAATAATCATGGATGTTTCCTCTTTTTACATCTTTTTATTATTGTTAATTTTAGGATATGCGATAGGCAGTTATCTTGAAAGACGACATTATAAATCGATTCAACAACGCGAACATGAAACTCTTCATGTGCCTATTATCACCATTGGTGCTAAACAAGCAATGCCAAATGCAGAAGAAGCTCAATTATTTGTTGGAACAGTTGTAATTTCTGTTGACTATTTTAAACGATTCTCAGCCGCTTTACGAAACCTAGTTGGTGGGCGCATTACAGTCTATGAAACATTATTAGATCGTGGGCGTAGAGAAGCATTGTTACGTATGAAAATAGAAGCTATTGAATGGGGAGCAGATAAAGTAATGAATGTCCGTATAGAAACTGCTACAATTGGTGGGCGTTCAGGCAATAACAATAGTTTAGGTTCAATTGAAGTCATTGCCTATGGCACCGGAATCAAATAATGAAATTTATCCATAAAAAAATACCAGAAGACATTAATATTACTAAGCGTCATCCACTGAGTAATTTAGCTCATTTATTAGGAATGGTGATAATAATCGGCGTTATAGGCTTTGTATTATTAGGTGTAACCGCTGATTTAATCAGTCGTTGGATAAGCCCAGAAATGGAAGCTAAAATCGGTAACAGCTTATTAACTATGGTTTCTGACAATGAAATTAAGGATGATAAACGCATTAAATATTTAACAGAACTAATATACAGTCTGCCAAAAAAAGATGAAGAAATTCGTTTACCGTTGAAATTGCACTTGATTGAAAGTGATGTAGTAAATGCTTTTGTAATAGCAGGTGGGCATATTTTTATTCATACCGCCTTACTAAAAACTGTTGAATCAGAAAACGAACTAGCCTTTGTACTAGCACATGAATTAGGACACTTTCAAGAACGCCATCCTATAAATGGTTTAGGAAGAGGAATAATTTTTATGCTAGTGGCAAATATACTAAACTTTGGCACACATGTTAATGTACCTGACATTCTATCTCTAGGCTCAGAATTATACCTAATGAACTACAGTAGAAAACAAGAAACAGCGGCAGATTTATACGCATTAGAAAGAATAATCAATCGCTACGGGCATGGAGGGCATACAATGCAATTCTTTAAACGGCTAGAAAAAGATGAAGCAGAAGGAAATTTAGTAAAAGTTTCAGAATACTTCTCAACTCATCCACGAAGTAAAGAAAGAATTGAGAGGCTAATGCTAGAAGCAGAAAAACAGACTTGGAAAATGCAAGGTGATGCTACTTCTGTTTCCAATATTTGATAACAATGCTAAAAGAAATACACCTAAATAATTGGAAAAGCTTTAAACAAGCTACTCTTTACATTGATCCACTGACGGTACTTATTGGTACTAATGCCAGTGGTAAATCTAATGTATTAGAAGGATTAGAATTTCTACGACGTATGGCAAGCGGTGAAAATATAGAGTCAGCCTTAACTGCCTTACGTGGTGGTTTAGAATGGGCTACATTGAAATCAGAAAGACAATTTACTCTCTCCGTATTAATAGAAGCTAAAGCAACTGATTATTTTTATAGTCTCACGGTAGAAATTGACACACAATCTAAAATTGTCAATGAGCGTTTGATTTCTATTAATAATAATAAGAACATTTTTCAAAAAATTGATGAACAAACAGATAAAATTTATCTATATGCTTTAAAAGAAAGCATAGAAGCTGCTAATCTAGTCATTAACACTTTACAGAATATCTTTATATTAGAACCTGTTCCGACTCATATGCGTACTTATACGCCTCTATCGCACAAATTAAGTAATGATGCCAAAAATATTGCTGGAGTATTAGCCGCTTTACCAGATACACAACAAACCTGTTGTGAAAATATTTTATCCTATTATGCCAAACAACTTCCTGAAGGAGATATACACAAAGTCTGGGCGGAAAAAGTTGGAAAACTAAATAGTGATGCGATGTTATATTGTGAAGAAGAATGGGTTAATGGAGAAATTACTCTGATAGACGCTCGCAGCATGTCAGACGGCACATTACGCTTTTTAGCCATACTTACCGCCTTATTAACTCGCCCATCAAATAGCCAATTAATAATTGAAGATGTGGACAATGGTTTGCACCCATCACGGGCTGGTTTACTACTCCAAATACTTCAAGAACTTGGCAGACAGAGAAATATTGATATTCTTGTCACTACCCATAATCCAGCTTTACTGGATAATTTAGCACCAGAAATGGTGCCATTTATTGAAGTAGCACATCGCGATAATAAAACTGGCACTAGCAAACTTACTTTGCTAGAAGACATCAGTAACTTACCCAAACTATTAGCATCAGGTACATTGGGTAAAATTACTACACAAGGTAAACTTGAAAGAAGTTTAACACGTCGCGAGGCAGAAAATGCCTAAGAAAGTCTTGGTTATTGATACCAGTATTCTTTGTGTATGGTTAGGCGTTCCATATAAAGATACTTGTATAGTTGCAAATGAAATTTGGGATCAACAACGAGTAGAAACACTTATCAAACAGGAAGAAGCAAAAGGTACTACTCTGGTTTTACCTTTAGCTACATTGATTGAAACCGGTAATCACATTGCTCAAGTAAAAAAACCATATACAGAAAAACGCTATTCACTGGCACAAGCATTAGCCAAATATATGATAAAAGCAGTTGATGAAGAAAGTCCTTGGGCAGCTTTTACCGAACAATCAATACTTTGGGAAACAGAAGCCTTAAAAGAACTAGCACAAGAATGGCCTTCTTTAGCAGCTCAAGCAGACGTTAAGAAAGATAAAGGTGGCTTATCAATTGGTGATGCCACCATTAAACGAGTAGCTGATTATTACGCCAAAATGGGAAATGAAGTTGAAATTCTAACAGGAGATGAAGGTTTAAAAGCCTATCAACCAGCATCATCACCAAAACCACCGCGAAGAAGAAAAAAGAAATGAACTACCAAACAAGAAGCAAAAGGAAATTAATTAGAAAAACTATCAGACCTGACAGGTTTTCAAAACCTGTCAGGTCTAAAACCCGATAGTTTAACATAATATTGAGTTCATACCCATGGAAGCTAAAGTTCATTCAATAACTTCAGCATTTTTAATACGATAAAAATATCCCTGTTCATCTTCTTTTAATACTTCAAGTGTGCCAATTACTATAATTGGCTTTAAAGATATATTGACATTTTTAGTCGTATAAACATCAATTATATTTTCTGCACCTGTTGGCAAGCTAAAAAAAGAAGTTGGAGCTTTAGCCGATAATATAAAATGTTTTGCTGCTATTGGTATTAGAAATCCTTGTATTTTTATTTGTTTATTGTTTAAACTGGTTATTTGTGGGGTAAACTGGGGAGTATCATTTTTTAACCTCACTTTTGCTAAATTATTCCATGATACAAATCCGGGCGTTTCTCCTAATATTAATGGCGATTTGAATTTTGGATCATTGACAATAATCGCTAAACTCGCAGATACTCCTAAACTATGGTTAAAAACTGTAATTTTATCTTTCCCAACTACAGTTGCTAATAATAAGCTTGTTGTTTTACCCTTATTATCTGTAAATAAATTATTTTCAGTAAAAAAATTGCCATTACTGGAAGTAATGGATAAAGACTTATTAGCAATTGCATCTCCATTTTTATTTTTTAATATCGCTTGCAATTCAACATTATCACCAACCGCCATCTTAATCTCTGACACTTTTCCCCAAGCTGATAAACTTGGCACCTCTAAGTTCAATTGAGCTTGTTCAATCTTATTTAATTTTTCAAATTCATCAATAGATACAGTGCTTTGTTCATTATCACTACAAGCTACTAAGCTGAGTAATAAAATTAAATTCCATAGATATTTAAATTTGGTATTTTTATTGCCTATTTTGCTATTATGACAAATAAGACGAGGATCAAAAAGGTAATAAATTATGTTTAATTTCACTACAAAAATCTCCAATGATAAACAAGCAGTAGCAAATTTTGGTTATAAAATAACTTACGAGGCATTACCCCATCAAAGCATCAGGGCTTTACCAGAGCAAATACAGCTAGAAGTTCAAAAACTATATAAATTGATCCGGAATAGCCCACAACAAACTATTAGCCCCTTAGTTAAATTAATCACCAAATATCCACAAGTACCTGTTCTTTATAACTATTTAAAAGCAAGTTATGATGCAACCGGTCAATCAGATAAATCTGAAGCTTTATTAGAACAACTTTATCGCAAATATCCTGATTATTTATTTGCTAAAACTCAATATGCGTTTCGCTGTTTGAGGCTGGGTAGTTTAGAACAAATACCCATTATATTTCAAAATAAATTTGATTTACAAATGTTGTACCCAAATCGAGAAGTATTTCATATTTCTGAATTTACCGCCTTTACTGGTTTGATGGCATTATACCATCAATCAATTGATGATAGTCGCACCGCAAAAAAACACTATTGGCGACTAAAAAAATTGGCACCAGAACATAAACTGACTGCGGTAATACAATCACAAATTTATCCTAGTATTTTTCACCAGTTAATATGTTACTTTGACGAATATTTTAATCAACAAGCTTATTGTAAATACTTTTAAAATTTAAAGCGTAAAAGTAAAATCATCAACCAAGGCACCGGGCAACCGCGCACTACTAGTTGAACGTTGATAATAGGTATCATTATCCATAATAAAATCACGTTCTTGAGTTAATCCTATGAGTTGTTCGCCAAGAATTCTATATAAGGTTTCATCAAAGCGCATTACGTTCAGCGGCGCGACAATTTCACCTTTTTCTACCCAAAAAGTAGCAAATCGTGTCATGCCAGTCATTCTACATGCTGGTTTGTCTGAGTAGTTTAAATACCATAAGTTATTGATATAAATTCCAGTATCTAATTGACTTAGAATGTCTGCGTTTGCTAAGTTGCCAGCGGCTAAGTCTAATGATATTGGTGCTTCTTCATTATTAGCTCCATTGGTAATAACATTATATTCTTTAGCTGAGCGCGGTGATATTAGGGCTGATTTATGAATGCCTTTTTCTATTAAAGTGATTTCTGCTGGTTTTATAAAACCTTCTGATTGAAAGTTGGGAGCAATTCCTTGTTTAGTATTTTCAATCAAAGTGATGCTTGGATCTAAATTTTGATCTGTTAGCATTCTTAATAAGGCACTATTTTTGGTTTGTTGCGATTTTAAACCAAAACCACCCCAACTTAATAATTGTAAAATTTCATGTAATGCCGCTGGTGATAGATAAACTCGATATTTACCGGGTTTGATGGTGCGCGATTTACGCTTTAAAATTTCTAACTGTTGTAAACCTTCATTAACTTTGCTTTGAAAACTAGCATTATTCCAATCAAAACCAGCATAAGCTGATTTCACTGCTTTATCTTTATCATAATACAACGTAAAATCAAGATTAAAGTTATTACAACTATACCAATTGCGTTGCCCAAAGGAATTAGCAAAACCATGAAAAATTCCGCCTGCGGCATAAATACCTACAAAATCATGCGCTTGAATTTGGCTGTAAATTTCATTTACAACTTCATTAGCTGCTGGTAATTGGTTGTTTGCAATTGATTCGCTGGAATTAATTTCAGTTGCATATAATAAATAAGGATCATCTGGAATATGAGGCAATTTCTCACGTAAAGCGGATAATACGCTAGTGATTCTGGGTTTATCAGTTTCCATATCGCCACTAAGTGCGACTTTTCCAGTAGCATGACGCTGATTCTGAATCAGATCAATATTGATATAAGCCTGTTGAACATTACCGGGTTGACGAATTTTGCCCTTATTAAAGCGTACAAAATCTGATTTTTCAGCGGCAAAATCACACAAATAAACTTCATTAGCTTGCAATTGTTGATCAATAAAATCAGCTAATTTATAGAAATAATCTTGATATTTTATGATGTCGTGCATTGTTATAACAAATGGTAGTGGTTGCCCTTACTCTAACATAGAAAAGGCTTGTTGAATAGTGGATATGAATTCAATTTACAAATACAACTTGCTTATATACAATCCCTGTAGTTATAATGGGTTTATTTGCTCAACATAAGGAAAAATTATGCAAGTTATTTCAGCAAAAACGGCTCAACAAAATTTAGACAGTTTGTGTGAACAAGTTTATCAAAACCATGAACCTTATATTGTTAATAGAAAAAATAATCACAATGTCGTGATATTATCATTAGATGATTACAACTCTTGGACTGAAACAAATTATTTGTTATCAAGTCCTTATAATGCCGAAAGGCTATTAAACTCTTTAAAAAAAGCTCGTGCTGGAGAAGTTTTTGAACGGGAATTGCTCGAAGAATGAATCTATTGTTTACTGAAGAATCTTGGGAAGATTATCAATATTGGCAACAAACTGATAAAAAGATACTGAAAAAAATTAATCAACTTCTCAATGCAATTAAAAGAGACCCTTTTGATGGAATAGGTAAGCCAGAACCTCTAAAATACCATTTAGATGGTTGTTGGTCACGACGTATAACAGAAGAACATCGACTTGTTTATGAAGTGATAGATGAGACAATAAAAATAATTGGTTGTAGATTTCATTATAAACCATAAATTATCATCCTTTCAGACCTGACAGGTTTTAAAAACCTGTCAGGTCTTGAGAGGACCAAAAATATTTTTAGGCAATAAAAAACCCGCTTTAGCAGAGCGGGCTTTTTTGGAGCTATTCTTTTTCAGTATCTGAGCAGCTTGTTGTTTCTGTTCTTTGGGTAATTTCAAATATTGGGTATTTTATATGTCGTTGTCTCAGAATTATGTCTTTGTATAAAACTATTTTTCCTGTCACTGTTCCGCCTCCTAAATTTACCTTTCTTGCTACTTTCAGACAAGGTATTTCTAGTTCACTTGTCTTGGAGATATATTTGATATATTTGGTGGTGTCTTTGTCATTGTACATTTTAACCAGTTTTAGACTCCAAGGCAGTAATTCAAATCTTTGTTTGCCTTTGTTTTCTAATTCTGCTTCAAATATTGCTTTTTCGTCTGTTTCTTCTAGTGTGAAGTCATCTACAAAAGTTATCAATATTGCTGATAATGTTAGTATTTTTGTGTCTGTATCGTAAAATGCTAGCTCTTCTAATTCTAGTGGTGGTTCTTCTGTTTCTTCACATTTACTTGGATCTTCTTCACATTCCTTTGGTGGATCTGTTGGATCTGTTGGATCTTCTTTGGGTTTTAAAACAGTTATATCAGGCGGACTAGCTCGACCATCAGTATTAAAACCCCAGCAATGTACTGTGCTGTCATCTAATCTAACAGCGCAGCTATGTTGATAACCAGCAGATACTTTGGAAAACTTACCACTTGGTGTGCTAGCTTGGCTATAATTATTATAACCCCAACAATCTATTGTGCCATCAATTTTGACTCCGCAAGCATGATCAGTACCTGCACTGATTTGGGAAAATTTTGCCCCATATTCAGGGTTTGTTTGACCATAGTTATTTTTTCCCCAACAAGCAACTGTATTGTCAGTTCTTAAACCACAACTATAAGCATTGCCGACAGTGATTTGAGTAAAAGTCCCTTTTGGTGGTTTGCCTTCACCAGAAGAATTTAGACCCCAGCAAACTACTTTTCCATCAGTTTTTAATGCACAATTATGATAAAGACCAGAACTTAATTGGGAAAATTTGCCCTTTGGAGGAGTTGCTCTACCAGAATGATTATGACCCCAGCACTTAATGCTTTCATCATCCTTTATAGCGCAGCTATGATTGTAGCCAGTACTGACTTGAGAGTAACTTCCACCCGGTGAATTAGCTTCACCATATCCATTATAACCCCAGCAAGTTAGTGAGTTATTTTTTAAGATACCGCAGGTAGTATTATAATAGTTACTGATTTGTAAAAATTTTTCATCAGGGGCATTTTTTTGACCATAAGGATTTGCACCCCAACAAATAACTGTACTATCATCTTGAATTGCACAAGAATGTACATTACCAGCAAATATAACCAGTGGAGAATCAGCGTAGGATAAATAAGGTAAAAGCAGCAATAATGTTAATGCTAAGCCTTTTGATATTAAGTATTTCATATAAAAATTATTTCCTGTTTGATAAAAAATATTATGTTATCATAATATGATCCTGTTAGGAAAATAAAACTTTTATATATTAATTATAAGTGGATATTAATTCAAAGTAAGCCCTGAAGGGGCGAAATATTATAGCCTAGGGCAACGCCCTAGGAGAAGGTATATTATATAACCAAGCCCTGAAGGGGCGACATAAACATAATATTGTCTAATTATTTCGCCCCTTCAGGGCTAAACATATAATATACATAATCCCTAGGGCGTTGCCCTAGGCTATATTATATCGCCCCTTGAGGACTTGGATTACACGGCTCCTCCAAAAACATCAATATTAGAAAACAGGCAAACTGGCGAAGCATGACCTACTCTAATAACTTGATTAGGTTCACCTTTTCCACAATTAGCAACTCCCATAACTTTAAAAGTATCAGCATTACCTACCATTTTGAGATTGCGCCAAAAATTGGCAGAAATACCACGATAATTAGGGTTTTTGACAATTTGGGTTAATTCACCATTTTCAATCAATTGTGCGCGTTCGCAACCAAATTGAAACTTATTACGTGAATCATCAATTGACCATGATAAATTGGTTTGCATAAAGATGCCGCGCTCAACTGAGCTTATAATATCATTAAAACTACTATTGCCAGCTTCTACATTAAGATTTGCCATACGATGAATAGCTGGGCGATTCCAAGAACATGCTCGTGAATTCGCTACATTTTCACCACCTAATGGATTGACTAAGATTCCTTTATCAATAATAGTTGTTTTCTTCGCCGCTGAACCTTCATCATCAAAACCATAACTAGCGATTTCTTCAACTATAGTTGGATCATAAGTAACATTTAATAATGGCGAACCATATTGATAATTACCAAACATATCTAAATCAACAAAACTAGTTCCAGCATAATTGCGCTCATCACCTAAAATTCGATCTAATTCTAAGGGATGTCCAATAGATTCATGAATTTGCAACATCATTTGATCAGGAGCTAAAACTAAATCCATATTATCAGTTGGACAATTAGGAGCGGCTAATAATTGCAAAGCCTCATCAGCTAATTGTGTGCCTTTACCAACAAAACCAATATGATCCAATAATTCCAAACCACCCTGTCGCCCAGATTCACCAAAGCTACGATATTGAGTATCAACACCATGATTTGCAGTAACTTGCAGAGAAGGAATCAAATATTCTTGCTCATGTATAATTTCGCCACCAGCATGAGTTAAATATAACTGTTTAGTCGTGATAGAATATAAATAAGCTTGAGAATCAACGATTTTATCATTGTGATGACATTGACGAGATTCCTCTAATAACAAATCCAACTTATCAGCGGTGCTAACACTATTCCACGACTTTTCAACCGTAGAATAATATTCACCTTGCTCATGCGACATCTGAGAAAAATGAATCAAAGACTTATTACGGCTCAATTCAGCCCATTGTTGCGCCAATTTAATCGCATTACGCAAACCTTGCTCAGATAAATCACTAGTTGCCGCATAACCTAAACCGCCCTTATCCATAATGGTAAGCATAACGCCACTATCATGACTATTAGAAGGAGCTTGAACGATATTTTGTCGAACTGAAAGTATTTCAGACTGTTCTTCTACATAACGCAAAGAACAAAAATCTACATTGGGGAGAATTTTATGAAAACGATCTTTTATGGTGTTGTACATTCTGATGATTTATAATGAAATTTCGTAGGTTGGGCTGACGAAAGGAAGCCCAACGCGAATCGTGATTGAATTGTTGGGCTTCCTTTCGTCAGCCCAACCTACTTATTTTCAAAGGTTAATAGCGCAACAAATACTGTTATTCATTAAGTAGAATTTGTAAAAGTTTTGCTTTCTTCTCTTTTTCTTGCCGTTCTTGTTCAAGTAGGGTTTGTAAAATTTTTATTTTCTGTTCTTTTTGTTGCTGTTCTTGTTCAAATTGATCAAGTTCGCTTTGTAAAATTTTTACTTGGTTGTCTTTTTCTTGTTCAAGCTTAGCAAGTTGAGATTGTAAAGCTGTTACTTGATTGTCTTTTTCTTCCTCAAATTTAGCAAGTTGAGATTGTAAATATTGTACTTGATTCTCTTTTTCTTGTTGCTCTTGCTCCAATTGAGATTGTAAGGTTTTTACTTGCTTCCCATTTTCTTGTTGTTCTTGTTCAAGTTGAGATTGTAAATCTTTTAATTGATTGTCTTTTTCTTTTTGTTCCAATTTAGATTGTAAGGTTTTTACTTGATTATCTTTTTGTTGTTCAAGCTTAGCAAGTTGAGATTGTAAATCTTGTACTTGATTTTCTTTTTCTTCTTCAAGCTTAGCAAGTTGAGATTGTAAATCTGTTACTTTATTCTCATTTTGTTGTTGCTCTTGTTCCAGTTTAGATTGTAAGGTTTTTACTTGTTTCTCATTTTGTTGTTCAAGCTTAGCAAGTTGAGATTGTAAATCTTGTACTTGATTTTCTTTTTCTTCTTCAAGCTTAGCAAGTTGAGATTGTAAATCTGTTACTTTATTCTCATTTTGTTGTTGCTCTTGTTCCAGTTTAGATTGTAAGGTTTTTACTTGTTTCTCATTTTGTTGTTCAAGCTTAGCAAGTTGAGATTGTAAATCTTGTACTTGATTTTCTTTTTCTTCTTCAAGCTTAGCAAGTTGAGATTGTAAATCTGTTACTTTATTCTCATTTTGTTGTTGCTCTTGTTCCAGTTTAGATTGTAAGGTTTTTACTTGTTTCTCATTTTGTTGTTCAAGCTTAGCAAGTTGAGATTGTAAATCTTGTACTTGATTTTCTTTTTCTTCTTCAAGCTTAGCAAGTTGAGATTGTAAATCTGTTACTTTATTCTCATTTTGTTGTTGCTCTTGTTCCAGTTTAGATTGTAAGGTTTTTACTTGATTATCTTTTTGTTGTTCAAGCTTAGCAAGTTGAAATTGTAAATCTTCTGACTCACAAGCAGTTAAAAAAAATATTAAGAGTGATAATAGCAGTATTTTAGAATAGGATCGTTTCATATTAATGATTTAAGTTGAATAAATAATATTATATTATACTATATAATAGCAAAATTCATTCTCATTTTATAAAGATTTATTATAGTTTTCCAGACATGACACAATCTAATTTACTAAAAACCCTAAATAAAGCACAGCGCGATGCTGTTACTGCTCCATTGGGGCATCTTATGATTTTAGCTGGAGCTGGTTCTGGAAAAACTAAAGTCCTTACTAATCGTATTGCTTAGTTAATAGAAACTGGAATGCTTATGCAGTGGCTTTTGCGGTATTGTTGATGAATATGGCTGCTCCTACTATAGAACAAGCATTAATTTATTTATTTGCGTACCAAAGATCAAAAACCTTGGAATTTGTAGAAGCAGATTGTTTTCAACATACCACTCCTATTAAAGTGCCAGCTCGCACATTTTTATCATAGTTAATCTGATATTATTTTTCTGGAGCTTTGGCTCCAGAATCTTTAATTTTTATTTTTTTTCAATATACTTTCAGCTTTAGCACCTAAATATACATAAATTCCCAATCCTATAAGTAAACCTACAGCTGCAAACATCATCCAGACAGCAGGAATTATCGCATTATGGGAATCACTAATAGCCGCTTTAAACATGGTTAGCAAACTTTCAATAGAAACTGCAATTAGAATTGCAGCTATAAAACGTGTTATTGTGCGGCGCGTTGAACTATGCCTAAATATATCTTTGTGCATAAGCACTTCTTCTTCCAGAATGGTTTTTCCTAGATCAAATACTGCTAAGGCTAAGGTTAAAAATATAATAACATGAAATGGTTTTAGATAATTTGACTCATGAGTAGAAATTATTATCTCCCAAATTTCATGAAAGGCTGACCATAATAAAAGCAGTACAACCCCAAACAGTCCAAAGCTAATGACTGTATAAATTAATTTAAAAAATGGATGAAAACGAAGCCTTAGACTATCTCCCATCAGAAATTCTATAACTTCATTCAGATCAAAATCTACTACTAAATAATCTCCTGAACATTCCTCTGTTTTACCAGTGCAACGCACAATAGCGGAAATACAAAGATTACGACTAGCATTTGATAGATAAGGTTTACTAATAATGGCGGGTTGATCTGATCTAATAGCCATTTGATAGTAAGGGCGCAGACTACGATCAGTACCTTTACTTTTTCTACCACGCAGAGATTTTCCTTGATTATCAATATTTTCACTGCTTTGAAAACCTTGATTGTCTAAGGTATAAATGACATCAACAAAGGGATATTTTTGTTCAATCGATTTAATTACTTTAGGTAATTTAGTCTCATCTGTAAAGATTTTCGTTTCAGCAATGCCAGTAATAATTGAAATTAGTAATTCCTCAATATCATTTTGCAATTCATGATAGCGTTCAATAACGCCAATATAAGACATTTTTGCCATATTTGTACCTGATTTTATAAAATTAGTAATATACTATATATAATATATATGTAGTTATGATGACATAAAGGTATAAAATGTACGAAATATCAGTTGTCAGATTTTCGTGCCCATAGTTTTACGATAGATAAAAAAATGGATATGTAAAAATAAATTTGATTAATAATCATATTTATATTATTATGTTCAATTTTGTTAATGAGAAATAATATGAAAAATACTTTTATTCTTAGTATTGTATTTACAGGGATGCTGTTTGTTGTAGCACCTGTTATTGGGTTTAATGACGTTCAAGCTAAAACTTGTAAACTCATTTCTGTTACTAGTAATATAGCACGTGCTATAAGCCTAAAAACTGCTAAACGACGCACTCGTAGTAAATGGAGTCGTAAAGTCAAAAATGTTTTTGGTTATCAATATAGCAGTTGGCAACTTGCCAAACACCGCAGCTACACAAAAACAAAGATAGCAGGAACTTGGCGAGTATTAGCCAAGGCTCGCCCTTGTAGGCATTAAAATGATTTGTTGGGCTTTCTATCGTCAGCCCAACTTACAGAAATAAAATGCCACAATCTAATTTACTTTACCTAATCAATCTTTTATTAATTTTTTTATACCTTGTAATAAAATATTAAAACTATGGGATTTATTAGTTCCATCTATTTTAAGATGTGGAGCTATAGCTCTTGAGCCGGCAACTTTTTGATATTTCTTTTTTGTTAGTTTATAAAGTTCTTCAGAGGGATTTGATAATTTATCGGGTTCTCTAAAATCTTGTTTTCCCTCAAAAACAATATATTTAACAGTTATACCATCTCTTTTGCAGAGGGTTCTTCTAATAAACATACTAAATATTTTATCATTTTGGATCAATATCTCCAAAAAATCCTTGTTTCCACAAATATCCCATCTGATCGCCTGCTTTCATATATGCAGTAATCTGTTCATCATCTTGAGCCCTTTTTACTTGAGTATAACCATTAGTTTTTTCTAACCAAAAAACCTCTTTTAATTCGGTTGCATTTAAAAAGTCAGGTGAATGTGTCGATACAAAAACTTGCCCGCCACGATCTGAGTATGAACGAAATTCTTCAGCCAATTCCCATAATAATTTAGGATATAATTGATTTTCAGGTTCTTCAACACAAAGCAATGGATGAGGTGTAGGATCATATAAAATAGTCAGATATGCAAGCATTTTTATAGTTCCATCAGAAACATATCTGGCTAAAAAAGGATCTTCAAAAGCACCATCTTGAAATTTAAGCAAAACACGCCCTTCTTCGGTTGTTTTAGATTCAACTTTTGATATTCCCGGAACTCGTGTTTGCAATAATTTTAATATATTTGAAAAAATTTTTGGATGATTATTGAATAGATATTCAATTACTAATGATAAATTTTCGCCTTCACGAGATAGATGTTCGGCAAATCCGGCTTCCTGTTCTGCACGTGCTTTATTGATATGAAAGTCAGAAATATGCCAATTTTCAATTAAATTACCAAGTGCAACAATAGCAGGAAATTTTTCAAACTGTGCAAGTCCTTTTATTGCTAAAATATCATTAGACTTTAAAGATTGTTGTTCTCTTTATTTACCTTACATTGAGTTTTTGATATTATATCAATAATGACACAATCTAATTTACTTAACACACTAAATAAAGCACAGCGCGATGCCGTGACTGCTCCATTGGGGCATCTTATGATTTTAGCAGGTGCTGGTTCTGGAAAAACTAAAGTCCTTACTAATCGTATTGCTTGGTTAATAAAAACTGGGCAAGCTAAATCTAACCAAATTTTAGCCGTTACTTTTACTAATAAAGCCGCTAATGAAATGCGTGAGCGTATTAATGTCTTATTAAAAGAACCTACACCGGGATTATGGGTAGGTACTTTTCACGGTATAGCGCATCGTCTATTACGCATACATTGGGAAGCGGCTCAGTTACCGCAAAATTTTCAAATTATGGATAGCGAAGATCAGAAACGTTTGCTGAAACAGGTGATCAGAAGTTTGGAAATGGATGATAAAGTATTCACCCCTAGAAAGGCGGCACATTTTATCAATGCTCGTAAAGATCAAGCTTTACGCGCAAAAGATGTAGTAGCAGATGATAATTATTCAAACAAAATGCTCAAAATTTACTATGCCTATGAAAACGCTTGTCAAACTAGTGGCATAGTAGATTTTGCCGAATTGTTGCTTAGAAGTTATGAATTATTACGCGATAATCCAATCTTATTAGAACAATATCAATCACGTTTTGAACATCTACACGTAGATGAATTTCAAGATACTAATACGATTCAATATCAATGGCTAGCCTTATTGCTAGGTAAATTTGGCAAATTATTTGTAGTATTTGATGATGATCAAAGTATATATGGCTGGCGTGGTGCCAAGATTGAAAATATTCAACATCTACAAAATCAGTTTGATAATATTAGCTTAATACGTTTAGAACAAAATTATCGTTCTACCGGTAATATATTAAATGCTGCGAATGCCCTAATTGCGCGTAATCAGGATCGTTTAGGTAAAGAGTTATGGACAAAAGATCACGCAGGTGAACCGATTTTCATATTCAAAGCTTACAATGAAACCGATGAAGCTCAATATGTTGCGAATAGAATTCGAGCATGGCGAGGTAGGCGACAAGATATTGCGATATTGTATCGAACCACTGCTCAATCGCGGGTATTTGAAGAATCTTTGTTACAAAAAGGCATTCCATATCGTATATATGGTGGCTTACGTTTTTATGAACGCCTAGAAATTAAAGACACTTTGGCATATTTACGCTTAGTGCAACACCCTCATGATAATGGGGCTTTTGAACGGGTGCTTAATACACCAAAACGTGGCATCGGTTTAAAAACATTAGGCATGATAAGAGAATTAGCCAATCAACAGACAATGTCATTATGGCAAGCAGCTCAGCATTTAATTGCAACTAAACAACTAAAAGCCAGAGCCGCAAGCAGCTTATTCAAATTTTTAGATTTAATAGAACAATTATCAAGAAAAGTAACTGATTTAAGCCTAGACAAAAAAATAGAAAGGGTAAAAATAGCCAGCGGCTTAATCGAACACTATAAAAAAGATACTAAACAAGATGCACAAAGACGCTTAGAAAATTTAGAAGAACTGACTAATGCAGCGCGTCAATTTGAAGAAAATAATCAAAATGTAACAGACATCTTAACAGCTTTTCTGGATCATGCAGCCTTAGAAGCCGGCGAACGTCAAAGCGGCAAATCCAATGACAATGTACAATTAATGACCTTACATTCAGCCAAAGGATTAGAATTTAAAGTAGTATTTATATGTGGCTTAGAAGAAGGATTATTTCCACACCAAAACAGCTTAGATGAGTTACAACTAGAAGAAGAGCGTCGCCTATGCTATGTAGGAATAACCAGAGCGCGTAATCACCTGCACCTATCCCACAGCGAAACCCGCTATCGTTATGGAACACGAGATGTCTGTAAACCATCAAGGTTTTTGAAAGAAATTCCGAAGGAATTGGTTAAACTTATTTTGAAGTAAAGTAAACTTGCAAAAAGCTAATAAATGGTCTTGAAGTTCCTAAACAGCTATTGAGGGTTTGTTTTGGATTTTTATTATATGATGCAATTAGATTATTATAATCAAAACGGCGTAGTGGATTTTTTTTCTTGTGGTTCTATGTGTTCAATATGGGAATTATTATCTTCTAATTTGCCTTCACAATAAGCACAAAGTTGTTGTTATTCCTGTCTTAAATGTTGGCGTAAATCTGGTTTGCAATGCAATTCATTCCAATTTGTATCCGCATTAAAGTCAGCAGTTTTTTTGGACGATTATCTGCGCCCATAATCTCTGTCAGAATCGAATTAACATCAACACTAGAAGGAGGAGACTGTGTGGCAATAAGAAGCTGATTATTTTTGCCAATATTTGCGTATATATTCATGACTTATTGTTGCCACGCTGGATGTAATGAAGTCTCTGGTTCATCAATTAAAATCATAGAATTGCGAGGTTCTAACATCATCAAAGCAACAACACGACCATATAATTGTTTTTCACCATCGCTAAGTTGATCAATGGTAACTAAATCACCTTTAATATTTTTGAAAACTGGACGATTAAAACGGTTTTTATCCAGATCGTGTAATGTTGTTAATAATTTTGTATTTCTAAAAGGTTTATTGAACTGAGAAATAGCTAAATTAGTGCGTTCTTCTGGATTGGCGAGGTGGCTTTCGCGCTCTATTGAAAGTATGTATTCTCTTATATACGTTTCTGTTTTTCCTAAAATATTTTCATCAATTAGGTTTAAGAATTGATAATTGGTATTAAGTTGTGAAGTTGGCTTGTATTTAAAAGTTAAATTAGCAGGAATGAAAATCAGTCTGGGATTTTCATTTTTCTTATTTATATCTGTTTTTATCTGTACTGAATCGCTTAAATCACCCTTAAAATACTGAAAAAATATTTCTAATAAAGTGGTTTTCCCGCAACCATTTACTCCAGCGATGACATTAATCACATTTTCACCATTTTCAGGTGGTTGGAAATTTATATCTAAATCTTTGAAAATGCGAAATTCTTTAATGTGGATGCTTTTAATATACATTAGTCATTATCTTCAGGTTTTTTTAAAATATAATTTATTTGATTTAAGCCGCTCTTAGTTGACTTCTTCAGCCTCTATAACCCAAGTGGACTTATTCCAACCCGTATAACAGTCAGAACCAGAATATTTCGGTGTATTACCCACCCAAATCCCTATCGTATGTGAACCAGCAGCAACACCTGAGCAATAACCTACAACAGTACGACTCCTGTGAGCTTATGCGAATTTAGGTATCTGTTTTTGCTTTATTAAAACTTAAAACACGACTCGGAATTTGACCGACATCTCTGCCGTCAATGGGATCGTTACCTGTGGCGTATGCAATTGTTCTAATCAAATTACCTGTCACCTCCAGCTTTGCCTTTGGAGTTGTCGTACCAATGCCAAGCTTGCCATCACTTGAAACATGAATCTTATCAGTCAACTTTGTTACCTTTTTAAGTTGTTCTGTTAAAGTTTGGATAAGCTTTTGTTGCGTGTTAATTGTCTGCCACATTTTACATTCAGTGACAGATGTACCACAATCTTCGATTGCATATATCTGTGGTGATAAAAATACTGCCAATAGTGTGGCAGTTAATGTGAATTGTTGTTTTTGTATCATAATTTATACTGAGATGTCTGTAAACCATCAATATTTTTGAAAGAAATTCCGAAGGAATTGGTTAAATTAGCTAATTAATGCTCCAATCTGATTTGGATGTATTAGATGAGCTAATTCATGAAAAATTACGTATTCTATACAGTCTTTTGGTTTTTTAATTTTAATTTCTGATTTTAAAAGCCTTCTTTAAACAACGCCACTCTCATAAACCCACCGATTCTCAAGTTTCAAAAACCTACTCTTCTCAACCATATCACCAGAGCTAAGTTTGGCTTTAAAAGTAACAAAAGCTTCTTCTTCACCATCAATAAATTCCAATATCTCTAATCCTAAAAATTGAGTATGTTTAGAAAAAGCATTAATACTCTCTTTCCAGCTTTTGGTATCAGCAGTATAGTCTGGGTTATTAGGATGGGTGGTTTTAATAATATATTTGCTATCTCCCGCAGCATAGGCTGAGTAACGAGACTTCATTAAAAGTAGTGCATTTTTAGGTAAAGCACCTTTGTGATATATGGCACAGCATTTTTTATACTTTTGGTTACTGCGACAAGGGCAAGGAGCATTTAGGCTTAGTTTTTTCATAAGAATATTATACTTTTTGAAAGAAATTCCCAAGGAATTGGTTAAATTAAATTCCAAAACTTTTTAACCAAATCGCCAACGCAATGCTAAATAAGCACTAATAAAAAAAATAAAGCTAACTATAAATAAATAAAATAAAGGTGGCCATAAATTACCCAAATCACGCTGCTTAAAAAATGATCTAACTAATGAAGTATTTCTAGTTTCAACCAAATTCAGTTCATTGTAACTATTTAAGTTAAATTTTAATTTTAATATTCCTCCCTCTGCATAAGCGTCAGTCGTTAAAATAGATTCAAATGCCCAACGCTGAATCGTAATTGCACTGAGACTATTCGCTAAATTAGACCAAATATGATTTTCTAAATCTACTTGAGGGCGTAATAATCCACCAAATAATAATTGTGGAATCATTAATAATGGTACCAATGTCAAAGCAACACGATAACTTTTTACGATTGATGAAATGAATAAACCTAGCGCAGCGGCGACAAAAGCAGCTACCCAAAGTATTAGCCAAATATATAAAATATAATGAAATGATAACTCTAATAATAAAGGAACTACTATTATAGATAATAATATTGTTTGCATCCCTAAAATCACAGTTAAAACAAAGAATTTAGCTGATAAATAAGGAAAAATAAATAAATATGAACGAATTTCTCTTTTTAACAAAGCCTGTTCAGTAACAATTTCTTTGCATGATCCCATGATACCAAACCAAATACTTGCTGCTACTAATAGAAAATAAACACTACCACGTCGTAAACTACCTATATTACTAATGATTGTATGCTTAGTATCAGTTAAAGCAAAATTAGGCAATTGCACTTTTTTCTTATTAAAAAAAGCTTTAATGGTAGTTTCAATATATTGATGTCGTAACACGACATTATATTGTTGAGCTAATGCTTTAGCGTATCTATGTAATTTATCAATATTGACACTTTTTTTAGCTTGTTGAAAAGGTGACTTCATAAGATCAAAATAATATAATACCCTGATTGCTTCATCATAATCATGATTATCACGTTCAAAATTATAAAACGCGACGATAATTAACATAGCAATTAAAGGTACTTGCAATATTATTAAGGCTAAATTCAGTTTATCAGCAAAAATTACCCTAAAATTACGTTGTATTAATACAAAAAATTGGTTTAATTGAATAAGCAAAAAAATATAATTCTAAATAGGAAAAATAAAATGACACGCACTCGTGTAAAAATTTGCGGTATTACTCGTGCAGAAGATGGAATTGTAGCTGCTAAATATGGTGTAGATGCTATTGGCTTAGTATTTTATGAAAAAAGCCCACGCGCTGTCAATATTGAGCAGGCACAAACAATTATTCAAAGCTTACCAGCTTTTGTCACAGTTGTGGGTTTATTTGTAAATGCTGAAGCTAATATGGTAAATAATATATTGGAAAAAGTACCAATAGACTTATTACAATTTCATGGCGAAGAATCACCAGAATATTGCAATAGTTTTAATAAGCCATATATGAAAGCCTTACGAATGCGCCCTAATATAGAACTTGAAACTGTAATTGCAAAATATCAAACAGCAAAAGCGATATTATTAGATAGCTATGTACAAGGCGTAAAAGGCGGCACAGGCACGATATTTGATTGGCAACAAGTACCCTCAAATTTATCCAAACCCATCATAGTAGCAGGTGGTTTAACAACAACTAATGTAAATGCAGCTATCAAAGCTTTAAATCCTTATGCGGTTGATGTTAGTGGCGGCGTAGAATCAGCAAAGGGTATTAAAGATAGTGATAAAATTGCTGAATTTATGCAAAGATTAATTTTATTAGGTAAATAACATGGCAAAAGAAACATTTAGTAGTTTTATTAAAAAAGCACAAAATTATGGAATTGGTGAATTCCTAGAAATTATGGGTGAATTAGCCCAAGAAAGTACCAAAAAGGGGCGTTTAACTCGTGTTACTAAGGAATTAATTACTCTAGGAATGGCTTTGCATAAACAATGTCATCGTTGTATTGATATACATACTACAGATGCACGTAAATTAGGTGCTAAGAACAAAGATATAAAACAAGTTCAAAAAATCGCTTTATTTATGAAAGCAACACCCGATAAAGAAGAATTATGGGAAGCTTGGCAAGAATCATGGGCTGAATTTTCATTATCTAAAGGTAGATTAGAACATCATGAACGCGAATTAATAGCTTTAGCAATTGGGCTAGTAATGCGTAATGAAAAGCAAATTACTTTACATGCCAAGGAAGCTTTAAAAAGTCATGCTTCTCCAGAAGAAGTATTTGAGGTTGTGCCAATCGCATTATTAATGGATGGTGCGCCTGTATTATCACAAATACCTGCTGTCGTTAAGGCTGTATCAGACACCAACTAAGTACAATTGGGCAACCATAAAAGATTGCCCATAGATTTAAAATTAGTTACTGATTCTATTTTTACTCCTGATGCAAGGCTTTATTAGGAATTTCAAATTGATTGATTGTATCGAATAGTGCTGGTTGGTTTTTTGAACCATGTTTTTGATAACTCTTTATTGCCTCTGCAACAAATTTAGCCAGTTTTACTGGTACAGCATTTCCTATCATTTGTTCTAAATTTGTTTTGGTTCCATTAAGCTTAAAATCTTTTGGAAATGTTTGCAGATAACTTCTTTCTACGGTAGTCAAAGGACGAATTGTATTAAGTTCTACTCCCTTTGGATCACAGGAATTTAATTTATATCCTTTAGGTATTGGTCGATTTACGCCTCTAACTGTTGGGCTAGGTTCGTCAATAGAAAAAACTCCTCTTCTATTATAATTTCTGGGGTGGCGATAATAATATTCTAGATCAAGATCATCGCCTAAATAATCCCTTATTGTCATTGGCTGATCAGATAGCATCTCTTTTAATATTTGATTTAATTGATTATGCTTATCGCCTAGATGTCCAATCAAAAATAATCTTGTTCTTGCTTGAGGGACATCACAATAAGAGGCATTTAAAATAACTGAAGAGAGTCCATAACCTTGATTAATAAACTGTTCAACAATATCTCGCAGAATATGAGTCTTTTTTATCTGTTCAACATTTTCCATTACAAACCACTTTGGCTTTACCGAACAAACTATATTGGCAAAATGATATGTAAGATCAGCACGACCAAGCGTAATATCACGTTTGCCGGCACTTGAAAAGTCTTGGCATGGAGGACCACCCATTATCAAGCTTGGTGAAAATTGAATTATTTTCTGTATAGCCTCATCTTCATCACTTAAATCTTGTAGAATAACCGGATGAGAAAAATTATCTTTATATACATCTAATGCTGGTTGCCAATTATCAATTGCAGCCACCACATCAAAGCCCGCCTGTTCAAATCCTAATGAGAAACCACCACAACCTGAAAAAAGATCAACACATCTCATTAAAACAGCTCCGGAGAGTTAAATATAATTGCATCAAAACGTCTTTCAGGACTTAAAAGATTTTGACCTCCGCCTAAAATTATATTTTTTATATCACTTTTAGTTATGATCGGATTTTTAAGGCGATCACAAGCCATATATTTATTAGTAATATTACCAGCAGAAGCAAATGCCTTATCATTTTTTGTGTTAAATGACAAAGTATCAATAATTGCTTTATGGTTAAATTTACCGTTATGTTTTATGTCTAGCAACATTTTGTATAACCATACTACTGTTCTAGTCTGACGATTTATTCCATTTGCATCTATATTTCTATTAGCTATTGAAGAAATGAAATAAGAGAAGCCTGCATTACTGCAAGCTTTGGTGATTTTCCAATGGTTTTCCAAATTGGTTGAATTAAAAATGAATGCTGTTTTTCTTCTAATGCGTATGATATTTGCTCTATAACGCTAATTATTTTATCTATTTTCTTTAATACAAAATGTGGAACAGACCAGTCTTTAATCATTATATCAGGAACAATATCCCCTAACTCATTGGAAAGACTCAATGCAATACTGCAAGCTAAATATACAATTGTATCTGGTCTGACTACAATTTCACTCCCATAATACTCATCATCCAGATTATAAGTAATGTTATCTGGTAATGCAGTAAGTTTGATTTCCAAACCTGATAAACATTGTCCGCTACTTTCTTTTTGTATCACCAAATCAGTTCTTGGCAGAGTACCAATAATGAATTTTTGATATGGAGTATGCTGAGACTCGAAAGCAAAATAAAGATCTGGATCTGATGGTTCAATTCCAAAAACATCATTTATTTCTATTGTGCTTGAAGAAAACTTACCATTAGTTATTGAGAGACTAATTGCATTAAGATTTTTTGATGCAAGATAGCAACACAAAGAAGCAGGAAATGATGAATTGAATTGGTTTTTGCCCCATGTTTCTTTAAGGCTAAAATCTCTATTAGATTTATTGATTCCGAAAAGGCTTGGTTTAATATCGTTCATAGTTTTATAGAGTCTGATATGAGACTAGTTAAAGCTGTATCAGACACTAAGTAAGGAATGAGAATTCAATCCCGAAATTAAACCTGACAGGTTTTAAAAACCTGTCAGGTTTGTCTAAAATTAAAAGTCAGCAATACCCGCCATAAAAATTTCCAATTGTTCAGCCAATTGTTCAGTTTTATAAGGATTATTTGGATCATCCTGTAACTCTAATAACAATGGTTTAATGATAGTCAAAGCATCCATCATTGCCTTTTTCATCTCATCATTAGATGAATATTTACTAGTTTCAAATTTTTGTAACTGTTTTACTTGTTTTACCCAAAAATCATTAGTTACTGAATCTATTTTTACTTGTTTCAGTAACAAAAACCACCGCCCTAATTCATATTCAATAGTCGAAGATGCTTCTTGCCCATTTATTCCAGCTTTAAAAGCTTGTGAGGCAGAAGAATGATCTTCATCATTAAAACCTAAATTGAAAATTTCCTTATCTTGGATAATACTATTGGTTGATGGTAAAAAATTTATCACAGCAACAATTAATACCATTACTGCCACAGAAGTAGTAATTAGCGGCTGCTGCCACATTGGTATTTGAAAATTCCACCATCTATTTCGAGTAGATGATGGTTCTGGCATAACACATGATGCAGTTTCTAACCAACTGTTATAACACTTAGAACAACGATTCAAATGCGCAAATATTTTTTGACGTTGTTTTTTTGTCACATTGTGGCTAACAAAGCTAACAATTTCTTCATCAGAAATACATTCTGTTATAGCTGACGATTGAGCTTGATGAGTGGCAATGCCAAGCAAAGCCACTCCACGTTCTGATTTTATTAAGTTTTCAATTTCATTATCCATCTCTCTATACACCCGCTTCTTTAAAGGCTTGGTTTAAACGAGTTAAAGTTTTTTTGATGCGTTTATCAACTTGACTAGCAGTCAAATTGACTATGGCAGCAATTTGTTTCATCGTTAAACCACTATGATAACGTAGCCGTAAAAGCATACATTCCTCTTCATTAAGACGGACATTTTGATCTAAAACGCCGATTAATTTATTCAATGGTTGGTCAACTTCATTAATATTACCATCAATTAATTGGCTTAGTGCTTGTAATATATTTTGTTCATCTAAGTCTTCCGTTTTATCTTGAACAACAACATTATCATCAAGAGAGACTTCATGATATTCTAATTTAGCAGGGCAATGGGCTATAACTGCATTTACAACTTCTTCAATTTTCCATCGTTCTCGTTTAGGTTCTAAAGTTAATAAAATTTCTACTACTTCACGTTTAGAATATTTACTTTTAACCAATAATTGATAACTGGTTTGATAAATAGAATCAATTTGATCGCGTAACCATTTATTAGGGCGTTGCTTACCAAATTTTTTATTCCAAAAGTCTGAGAATAAATTTAAACTAATTTTGGTAATAAATGCCTTAATATTTTTACCCTTAAATGCAGCGATTCTTTTCCAATTATCAGCTTCTAAAACATCTAATACGTAATTAGAAGCTTCTAGTTTTAGATTGGTATCATCAGGAAAACGTTTATCTGCCAATCTTTCAATATGCTTCCAATGATCAAAAACCGTTTGTTTAAGTTGGTCATTATTTGATGATGATGATGACTGATTTACTTTAAGTAAAAAAAATTGATAAATCCATCGAATTAAATACATTAGATATAAACTCCATTATTTAGCATAATAATATATATTATATTTATGTGTATTATGCAAGAAGTTTGACTAATTCCTCTAACAATGTAATTTGTTCTGCATCCAATTCAGTATTTTTTCTAAGGTCATCTATATCATTCATTGCTTGTGAAATTGTTAAACGCGGTTTACCAGTATAATCTAGTAAAGCATTTACTTCTGCAAAATCATTAGTCAACATGCTAGGCAATTTCTGATCAGCATAATTTCTACACAAAATACGACTTGCTAATTGTCGCATTTCAACATTTTCAAATTGGCTTACTAGTTCAATTCTTTTCTTAATCGAACTAGTGGCATGAAAACTTTCACATAAATTTTCTTCTGATTTCGATAAAAAGCCATTTTTATACAATGCAGCGTCAGAATCTAAATTTGCAATTTCAGGATAACGGAATTCACGATTATATTGGATAATTTCATTAAATAATCTAGTATTGGTTTGTAACCATTTAATATTTTTTTCAACTATTGCTTCTCTGTCTTTACTGATATGCTTCCAATATCGCTGATGTGGCGGTAATACAATATTAGGTTCACCATATTTTTTACGAATTACCCATGCTTTTTCAGGCAATGATTCTTGATCTAATCGCAACCAAAGTGTTTGTTTTTTATAAGCAATAGAATTGCCAATTAATAATACTGGAATTTGATATTTATTTGCTAAGCCAAATTGATTAGCAACCATCAAACCGATACGATTGCTACAAGCAATACTATGAAATTCAATCGGCATTTCAATAATGCGCATTGCATCAGTATCTTTATTAAAATACCCATCCAAATATTCCCACATTTTGGAATCTGTTAAAAATAAGCGTCGCGCCAATTCAGCAGTGGCTTCCACATCCACCATCGCATTATGTGCTTGCCCACTGCTGGTAAAATGGTTAAGTTTATTAAGATGTTCTAATTGTAATGAAATTTTACCATCACCATCTGCCCATTTAAAGACATCATTTTTATATAAAAAATACATAGTAACAATGGGCAACAAATCCATACGACGGCAAGAATTCTTATATTGATGAGTATAAGGAGCCAGCAAATTTCTATAAAAACAAAAACGTAAAAATTCATCATCAAATTTTAAAGTGTTATAACCAATACTAATAGTATTAGGTTGATTAATTAACCTATGTATTTTCTGAACCGCCTCAAATTCACAAATACCTTGTTGCATTGATTTAGCGATAGAAATACGATGAGTAACACTAGCTTGAGGAGAAGGAATAATATCGGGGCGTAATTTGACATAAAATTCATGCCGCTCAATTTCATTAAACCGAATATCAGTACGAATAGCGGCAAATTGTAAAATTTGATCAAAGGCTTTATTTAAGCCAGTAGTTTCTAAATCATAAAACAGATAAGTATTCATAATCATAGTCAATAATCGTAATTAGCCAATTTATTTATATCATTGTTAGTAAATATCATATCACCTAATCTTTGTCCAACCTCAAAAGAAATTCCTAAATGATTTTTTATTAATTGAAATTTGATTTGAGATTGAAGATAATAAAAATTAATTATTTTTGTTCAGTACAGCGGTTATGATCAAAATTAAAGGATTTAAAAAAAATATCATTATACAGCCACGGATAATATCCTACTTGTTCATAAATATAATCCCTTACTTTATTAGCTGAAATATTTGCAAGCATTTTAATAAATATAGGAAAATATTCAAGATCTTTTTCACAAAGAAGTCGATAAGAACGATTTTGATGAACATAATCTCCCCGTAAATCCAGCAAAGTATTAAGGCATATTATGGCTTGTTTATTATTCATACCTTGCCACTGCCAACTTGCAGCAAGTTCTTTTAAACCAATGCTCTGAAAAAAATAACATATTAACATTGTTAGCGCGAGAAGATTGAAAAGTTTCGATTCTTTGAGTTTTGTTTTCAGTTAAAAAATCTTGCCATTGATTAACTAATTTCCATACATCAGTCTTCCATTTTTCATGATGCCACAGTTCCTTATTTTTAATATCACTTTTTTTAGGTAACAGTTCTGCGGTCATTCTTCTTACATGTTCTGGAAAAATATCAATATTTGAGGAATTATTCAGCATAAAAGTAAAACTTTCATCTACAAGACTTTTTAGATATTGTTCCCAACAAGTGACTAGAAAAATTAGGCTACTTTTTAGAAGAATATAAGGGCTGTGATGACTACCAGCCGCCACTGAATCATCTTTGGCTGCTTGATAAAAAGCCATTAAGGCATCTAATTCTTCCAAATTTTTCAAAAAATTATTATAAGAACTTGACCTTTTCATAAGATACTATCACTCATAAATTTTTCACCTTTTTTAGTTAAATACAGAAAATTTTCTAACAAACTTGTTGTTGCTAACTTTTCTCTGATTATACTTTCAATTACGTGATTAAAAATCCGTTGTTCTTTGGGATTAAGTTGCCCAAATTGATTATTTAACCAGCGAAAAGTAATTGTTTTATCTTGGTTGGCTTTGAATTTGGCAAATATATCATTTCTTATTTTCTGTTTTGCATCACTAATATTAAAGTTTGGATACAGATAATCTTCGCCTTGTTGGGTTAGTTTGATCTGATAATGATCTTTCTCCTGCTTTTGAAACTCAATTAAATTTTCTGTTTGTAATTGCTGCATGGCTGATTCAAAAAAATCTTTGTGCTTCACATTCATCGAAAGATATGGAATTAGCCAAGCTTGCGGAAGAATATGATCTTTCTCAGCATTTACTTCACGAAATCTATCCATTATCGCTTGTTTTATTTTATTTGTTTCATTGTTAGTGAACATATCTTTTTTCTCCAAAAAATTAGTTTGCTAGTATATTTTATTCAGGCTTCTGGTGATAGTAAAAAAACTACTTTAAGTATTAGTGATAGGCGCGTTGCAATTTGTAAATATTTATTAGCTGATAGAGAGAATTTATTAATGGTGCCACTGCAAATTCGCTCTAAAGATATGCTTGAATTTGTATATGCTTATACTGATTTGCAAGCTAAAAAAGATAAAAAGATTAAAATTCTAGGTGGCAAAGTCTTGGTATAAATATCCAACGTTTAAGCTTGAAATAACCTAAACCATTAGGACTTTTTGCCTTAATTACTTCTATTGCCCCTGAAAGGGGCTAACATACCAGCCTAGGGCAACGCCCTAGGAATGATTTCAACAATTTGGTATTTTTGGATAATTTTCAGAAATTAATTCTCAAAAGTCACGTATTATGTATCGCCCTAAGAGGGCTAGAATTTGAATTAAATCCTACCTAGGGCGTTGCCCTAGGCTGGTATGTTAGCCCCCTTCAGGGGCAACTGATAAAATGGACAGGAATGAGAGTAAATAACTATGATTGGCGGTTCAATAATATTAGGAATAGCATTTTTGATCGCGATGCTATTTCTGATGATTAAACAAATACGCTTTGGGCAGCAAGCGGCTCATTTGTTTTGATTATCTTATTTCATATTCAATAGTCTTGATTAAGCTATTGTGTTTCTCCAATATTTGATGCAATTGTCGCAAGGCTGTTTGAGTATTTGTAGCAGCTAGATTTTCTATTTGCTCATATAATATATCTTGTATTGATTGTTTTTTGACTAATGTTGCTACTAAGGCATTATTTCCAATAGGTTCTACAATTTTCAACTCAAATCCCATAGTCTTTTTTGAAATGATAGTTGTTCCTATTGGCAAAGTCTTTTCTTTTGTGTATTGATTAGGAATTATACGAGTTATTTTTCCATGACTGTTTATATCCCATATAAATAAATATTGTTCTTCATTGCTAGGATTGTCAATTTTAATTTGCATGGATTCTCCTACTCTAAATTGTTGCTTTGGTAGGATTTGTATAGATAAGTATTTGCGTTGTTTGATCTTTTCAATTTCAATTGTATGTTGAGGTTGTTGAGTATTACGTCTGCCTTGGGTGTATATAGTATGAGGTTTTGTTGCTTCATCCATAATATGATGCCAGTCAGAATTTTTATTTAAACTGCTTATAAAAGCATGAGTAAATAATCCACCAGTATGGTTATTACCCCAAGATCGTTGTCCGGGTATCGAACTAGAAGCTATTATATAACCACGATAGTTTAAAAACAGTTTCCGATAGTTTTCTAGTTTTGGTCTGTTTCTAGTTGGACTTTTGCTGCTGGATATATTGCTTATAAAATTATTACAAGAGTCAGATAATACCATTAAAAAACGCGGTTTTTTCATACTCAATGTAGTAATAATTTTATCTAAATTTATAAGTTTATTATTTATTAGCATAGATGGCCATTGTGATCCTTTTTCCGTATTGGCACCATGACCAGAGTAATAAAAAAATACCACATCATTTGTTCCTACTCTAAGTTTATTTATAGCTTGAGTCACATTATCAAGATTGAGTTGATTTCCATAAATAGATTGGGGTTCTAATATCAGCCCAGTATTGCCTGCAATTGATTCTAATAAGCGGTTTATGTTCCTCATATCTATTTCAACACTTTCGCCTACTGTTTCATTATTGGTGTCAGCTATTATAATAGCGTGAAGAGTTGGAATAGAATCTGCTCTTGGATCAAGAGATTCTTCAAAGATTATCGGCTTTATAGAAATAGATTCCTCAGAATTCACATCTTTTTCTATACTACAAGCCGCTAATAACAATATGTTAAAAATGATAAAAGCAATTTTGTTAAGCATGGTCTTTTCCTATATAATTATTGTTCCAAAATCAGGCGAAATCCTATTACATTGAGATATCCTTGATCTCCGCATAGCTTATTGTTTGGACTCAGTTGCAAAGTAGTCTTGTAAATATGCTGGTATGTTATAAGTATCGCGTTCTACCAGTTTCATGATTGGTTGTTGTATTTGTTCACATCCATTAAAACAAAATGGATGATCCAATGCAACCTGCTCCAATCGCGGTATTTGCTTTCCACCAGTTTCTTTTTTAACCGCCACCCGGACTAGTCGGAACATTTCCTCAATTCTAACATTGGGTTTGACTAACTCTCGCTTCAAATGCTTAACATAAGGACTATTACGTCCTTTGCCATCTAAAGCTACATCATTGGGTTCTGTAGCATAGGCAATCAATGAACTACCCATAGTAGTTGATACCTCAGATAAACCTTCTACTTTCAAGCCTTTAGTTTTAAGTAAGGGCGAATCACGACAGGCATCCAAAATTATTATATTCAAATCATTTCTAGCCATTTTCATTGTGTTTAATACATAATCAAGATTAACCGTATTATTTGGTAAATCGTTAGGAACGTGGACGGATGAGGTGGCACCAATGGGCAACAGATAATTTTTTCTTGAATATTGCATTCCATGCCCAGAAAAATAAAATAAGCCTACTCCACCACTATTGGATAGTCTTCTACCAAATTCTTTAATAACACATCCCATCTCATCCAGTGAAAGATTTTTTCGTTTTGTTACTTCAAAATTCACTTGTTCTAATGCTGTTGCCATATCGTCAGCATCATTGCCCGGGTTATTCAAGGGGGCGGTTCTATAATTATCATTACCAATTACTAAAGCCATTCTTCGTGATGGAAGTATCTGTACGCCCTTAGATGTGCTTTGACAAGAGAAATCTTGGGGAATATTTACAGGTTTATCTGGTTTATCTGGAACTGGTGGTTTTTGTTCTGTTGTTTTACAGGCACTTAATAGTGCTAATAAACATACAAAATATATATATATAATTTTCATGGATTTTGCTCCTTAATGTATAAAAAACTCTTAGTACAGGAATGTTGTTAAAAGCCCCAGAAAGGGGCTGACATATCAGCCTAGGGCAACGCCCTAGGATTTAGTTAATGACATATTAAGCCCTGAAAGGGCGAGACATAATGTATGTTTCGCCCTTTCAGGGCTTAAATTCTTCTAAACTAATCAATCCTAGGGCGTTGCCCTAGGCTAGTATGTTATCCCCTTTCAGGGGCAACAACTAACATAATCAATCCAAGGGCTTAGCCCTAATATCTATATAATAATAAATAGTACAAGGTTAATATTATGATAAAGGTAGCCTCTTTACGCTATGGCGTAATTTTCAAAAAAGCATTTTCTCAACCTCATATATTCAAAGCTTTTGTTAAGGATTTTCTTGATATAGAGCTTGAAATTGACACCGTTGAAACAGAAAAATCATTTTCTCCTGTAATCGGCAATGTTGATAGCCGCTTTGATTTATTTGCTGAAGATAAAAAACATCGGACCATTGTTGATATTCAACATGCTAGGAATCCTGATCACTATGATAGGTTTTTACATTATCACTGTGCCGCTTTATTAGAATCTAAAGATTACGTGCCTAAATTGAATGTGTTCACTATTGTGGTGTTGACTTCAGGTGATAAGCATGGTGTTGATATAGCCACTATAGATTTTGATCCTAAAGATCGTCACGGTAAAAGGATTGGAGAAATTTCACATAAAATCCTGTATTTATGCCCTAAATATGTCTCTGATGATACACCTGAACCTTATCGTGAATGGCTTAGAGCTATTAATGATAGTTTAGATGAAGAAGTTAATGAAAATGACTATAAGCGAAAAGAAATTAAAGAAATTTTTGATTTAATTGTAAATATCTTGCTCTACCATAAATAGTACACTTATACTAAAAAGGAGTAAATAACAATGACCAAATGGCAATGTCAATTTGAAGACGTAACCGCCAAATGGCCCACGCGCCAACAAGCAACACTAAAAAGCATTAATTTAGCCTCATCTCTAATAGAAAAAAATGTCAAATTACCCCTAATGGGTCCAAGTGGACATTTTCAAAATAATACTTTATCTTTGCAAAACAAGGCGAAATCCTATATAGGAATATCCTTGATCTTCACATAGTTTATTTTCCAGTCTTGTAAATATGGTGGTATGTTATAAGTACCGCTTTCTACCAGTTTCATCATTGGTAATATTGTTGCTTGTGTTCCACATTCATTAAAACAGAATGGTTTACTTGTTTTTAAAATTGCCAAGATCGAAATAGCTCTGTTCGTTGTTTTGCAGCCGCTCCTAGAAATCATATAAAATCTATAAAATCTAAGTTTGGTACGCTCTCTGTTGATAATCATTCCAGATTGCAACTAGAGTCCAGAAGGGGCGGTTGCACCATTACAGAGGTAATGGAACTAACTCCTTCACGGCGTGAAGTCTATTAAGCAAAATTTGTTTAACCTTTTGATACGGTGTATAACGCTGTATTTCTAGGTCTTTTAAACGCTGTTTAATATTACACGCAGCATTAGTGTCTGCTTGCTTAACCTCCCCATTGACATGGTAAAACTTATCGCCCACACGTTTTCCTTCAAGGAGTTGTGTGTTTGAGTCCATTTGTGAGGTGTAGGCAGCATTGACATAATGCAAACGAGAACCTCTCGCTTTTGTTACTGTCTCCAATGCTTCAGTGATTGCACCTTTAGTCCACTGATTCATTAATCTATTAAACCGTTTCCAGTTGTTTTTCTTCGGTATTTGCCTAGTTAAATCTTCTGCAACTATGTCTTTGGCTTTATCAACCACGCTATGCACCGCCTTAAAACAATGACTTCTAATTTGTTGTTTGATTTTACGGTTTTGTTGGTGGCGTTTTTTCATGCCTAAGTTGTTTTTTATTATTCTAGCTTGTTTAGCTGGCTTGGATTTTTTAGCTATCTGAATCAATTTGTTACGTTTTTTATTTTTTTAGGTGCGTGCATTTGATATTGGTGTGAGTAATTTACTAAAGCCTTCGCCGTGAAAATCACCTTCTGAATCAGCAAATACTTCACTGTAGCCTTTATCTACACCTATCACTTCTGTGCCACAACTTGAATGTTTTTGATTGTTGGCTAAATAATGTACTTCAACCACACCATCTTTAATGATAAGTCTTAGCATTCCATGTAAATCCACATTGGTATTAAGTGGTATTGCAATAGGTTTTCTACGAATTAAAGAGGGAATTTTTAACCAAGTGCGTCCATCTTTGCCTCTGAATTGACTATAAACACCATTTTCTAACACGATTTGATTATGCGTATGATTTCTACCATGCTTTTTTATTTTACGCATCCAACGACAGAGCAGAGGATTCTCACGCCATTGGTCATATTTAAGCAAACCAAAGTATTTTTTTCGGTCTTTATCTTGTTTAAATCTGGCATGAATTTGTTTGCGGACTTTTTCTTTGCAAGCGGTTTCATATAAATGAATATCATCCAGTGCATCACGTAAAGTTTCTTTCCATTCTTTTGCGGGTAATGGTGAGAAATCACGGCTTTTGACCCAATCCGTTCTTATCATCCGATGATTGACACCCACCCCGTTGATTGAACCAAAAACTTGCCACACTTCAGAACGTATCTTTCCTAATAAATGAGCTTGCTCATCCAGTGCATTGTATTTTCCTGGATTTAAATTGCGACTGAAAACAATACGTGTACCTTTCATTTTTGTTCTTCTTCAAATGACGGTTGTTCACCTTTGTTGATAATAACGATTTCAATGCCTTGTATTTCGCATAATGCAAAAACTAATTCAGAACCAAAGCGCAATAAACGATCTTTGTGTGTTAAAACTATTCGACGTATTTTCTTTTTCAGAATCAATTCTAATAGTTCGTTTAAGCCTTTCTTTTTGTAGTTCATACCAGAACCCAAGTCAGAAATAATCTTAAACCGCCATCCTTTTGCGACACAAAAGGTTTCTAGCAATTCGGATTGTCGTACCAAATCCTCTTTTTGATCATGACTAGAGACACGAGCATATCCTATCGTTGGATTATCTTCATTGTTTAGATTTAACAATTTATCGGTGTCATAATAACGTGTTCCTGCATTTGACTTACGATCAGGAACCAGTTCTCCAGTTTGTTCCCACTTGTGCAAGGTTTGAATAGATATTCCCAGTTTTCCTATTTTGATCATCTGCATAGTATGCTATACTACACGATACTATACTATATGATAAATCAACTACTGTTTAAACCCTTTTAATAATCAGCTTATTATCTGCTTGTAATACCAAAACAGTGACAACGCCATCAGAGCGTGAATTATGCTGTGGAATATGAGGTTACAAATTCGCCCTAAAGAGCAGCTAGAATGTCTATATGCCTATACAAATAATAAAAATATCAAAATTCGAGGTGGTAACTTTTGGTATAAATATCCATTACATTTGCTGCTATTAAATATGAAACATAAGCGAGGAAAACAATATTATCATGTTGCTATACCAAAATTCATACTTAGCCGTGAGGATGCTAAATTATTCAATGATAGTATGATTGATGCCTACATTCCAATATCAAACAAACTTGTGGAAGAAATTTGGATTTTGTCCAGAGATTTAGATAACTGGAAAAGTGTATTGCGACCATTGTTTTATAATAGAAAAATAAGGGATTTACTCAACAAAAAAGAGAATTTATCCGTGTTTTAGCAGAGGAAACTCAACGAATATTGGGAAACTCAGCAATTGCGGAAGCTTCAGATGGAGAAATACTAAGTATGCAACATTGTGAATTTAATCGCCTTATTAAGTGGATAGAAGATATATTTCATCTTATCACTCGGCTAACCAACAATCCTACTGATAAGATAGCTTATTCATTACATCCTTATCCTGAATCACAATGTCCTCGTATAAGTGACAAAGGTAGAAATATCCAACTTTTAAGGTTATGATCACTATTTCCGAGGTGAAACTATTTATTCTATACCTATAGATTTCTTTCCATAATTTTGAACTGTGATTTTTGTATTTACTGGTTTTTAGAACCAGTTAGCAGGCGTTCCGCTTGTATAGCTATATCTCTTAAAAACCCCATCCAACGTTCATAATTATGAGCATCAGGACCGATTATTGTTAATAGATAATAGCTGTCTGTTAGATCGTTATAACAATAAACCAAGGCAAAATCTTTATCAGGATTATTCATCTGATTAGTACGCCTAAAGTTTTCTACGATTTTTTCCCAGCTTGAAGGTGCCTCATTTAAAGGTACACAAATATGGATGTGACGTAGGTAACGTTTTACCATTGGTGAAGTATTGTAGTGATCATACGAAACATCCCTACCTAGAAAAACTGGCGTATTACCCTTGATATGTTGATGAAAGCCTTGAACCAGCTTTTCATACTCAGAGAATTTCTGAATTTCTTTAGATACTTTTACTGAAGACATATTTTATTAATCGAAATCAAACAAACCGTCTGGTAAGAGGCCAGTTTTATTATGGCGAGTTAAATTCTCTTGTGCTTTAGATTCCCATTGATTTAGAGCCGTAGTACTAGGTATAGAACTTTCTTCAATTGATTGCGTTTGAAGATGTTTTAGCCACTCAAGTAACTGAACTGCCATTTTGGCATTATCAATTTGGTATTCCAGCTGGATGTCTTGAGGCACTTTGAGCGTTATGGTACCCATTATTTAAACCCCTTTTATTTTAAATAGTTTGATTAGAATACATTCTAGCACAATGACCAACAATTTTTAAGTCAAATTTCATAGTATCTGGTTCTGGAATGATGAATTTAAACAGTATTCCCGACGAATTAAAAGATGTAAAAAAAGTTCTTGAATCGCAAGGTTTTCAAGTTGAAATGCGTTTAAATCTCAATGCTGATCAATTAAGAGAACAATTTAAGACTTTTATTGATAAATATGGTTTTCAGAAAAACAATCGTTTATTGTTTTTCTTTTCAGGACATGGTTATACGCGCAAAGATAAAGGTTATATTGTTCCGACTGATGCCCCTAATCCAAATATTGATAAGATAGGATTTTTACGAAAAGCTGTGGATATGGATCAGATAATGACTTGGGCGCGGCGAATTGAGGCTAAACATGTATTATTTTTATTTGATAGTTGTTTTTCTGGAACGGCGTTTAAGGCGAAGGGCAAGTCATCAGTACCAGAAAAAATTCAACAATGGACAAAAGAACCAGTGCGCCAATTTATTACCGCTGGAAATGCCAACGAAACAGTGCCTGCCAAAAGTGTATTTACACCAGCTTTTGTTGATGCTATACATTATGGTTGGGGTGATCTATATAAAGATGGCTATATTACGGGAGCAGAATTAGGATTGTATCTAAAAAATAAAGTACCAGAACATTCTAATCAAAATCCACAATCTGGAAAAATTGAAGATTATGCATTATCACGAGGCGATTTTGTTTTTGTGCTTAAAAAACCTAATGTTACGCCTATACCGCAACCACCTAAACCACCAGTTAGCACAATAACTCCATCGCCACTTAACAATCACTCTATTCAGGCTTCTATTGAAGGTAGCTGCGAAGGATATTCGTTTCCATTACTAAGTGACAATCAAAGCATTAACAGTTCATTGCCTTTACGTGTTTTACGTAATAACGCGCCAGTGTATTATAAAGCACATGGACATCATAAAAAAACTACACTTTACTTTGGTGAAGTATTAGATGCTCTAAGCATTAGTGACAGTCGAACATCAGGGCGCGTTCAAATCTGTAAATCTGGTTGCTTACCCAACGAAGCATTAGGATGGATGGATAGACAAGATTTGCTATGTCGAATCAAACCTCTTCAAGATAAACAAGGTTTAGAACGTAAAGCTTTTATAAGAACACCAGCTCCACTTTCTCCCGGGAATAGATTCCTATCTAACTTTGAAATGTACTTTATCTTTGCTGAAACACCAAAAAGTTATTTATTAGCAGATAAATATAATTTAATTATGGCTCCACCATTAATTGGTTGGGTTGATAAAGATAGAATTATTCCATGGAATACGAGGTTGCAAATTCGCCCTAAAGAGATGCTTGAATTTGTATATGCTTATACTGATTTACAAGCTACAAAGGATCAAAAAATCAAAATTCAAGGTGGTAACTTTTGGTATAAATATCCCTTACATTTGCCGCTATTAGATATAGTGATAGATAGACAAAGAAAACGATACTATCATGTTGCTATACCAACATTCATATTTAGCCGTGAGGATGCTAAATTATTCAATGATAGTATTATTGATGCCTATATTCCAGTATCAGACAAACTTGTGGAAGAAATCTGGATAAGTTCCAGAGACTTGGATAATTTTAAAAGCTTATTGCGACCATTGTTTTATGGTATTCATAACAAGGGATTTAATCAAATTAAAAGAGAAATTATCCGTACTTTAAAAGAAGAAACCCAACTTATATTGGGATATCCAGAGATTGCGGACGCTTTAGAAGTAGAAATATTAGGTGAGATCCTTAAACGCATAAATGGGCTACCAGTCCGTGAACACAGTCCATTAATGCAATACAGTAAGCGAGAAATACTCAATATGCCACCATGTGAATTTCATCGCCTTACTAAGTGGATAAAAGATATATTTGATCTTCTAACTCGGCTAACATCCAATCCTACCTATAAGGTTGCTTATTCATTAGATCCTTATCCTGAATCACAATGTCGTGGTATAAGTGATAAAAGTAAAAATCTCCAACGTCTAAGACTGAAGCCACCTAAACCATTAGGACCTAACGATGAGTATCGTTACGATCACAGTTTTAGAAAACAAACTATCTACTCTATACCTAAAGATTTCTTGCCATAATTTAAATCCGTTGTACTACTCATTAAGAGGATTTTGATAATGAATATATATAAAATGACAAGTAGAGTAGGTTGGGTTAGCTTATCGCGCGACGCGCGATAACGTAACCCAACATTTTATGGCACATTCTTGTTGGGTTACGTTTTTTTGCTTTGCAAAAAAAGCTAACCCAACCTACAAAACTACATGTGCGTAACATGAGTCATTAAGAGGAATTAAATAATGAATATATATAAAATTACCAGTTTTTTTATTCTTGCATTATTAATAAGTTATAGCTTTGCAAGCCAGCCCTACAAGGTAAAAATAAAACTACCCTATAAATTAATAGAAAAGCTTAATAGTGAAAATATTAATTTATTAAAAGATTGTGAAACTGTTGATATTCAAAAAGATACTGTTATCGCAAACTGCAACAAATTACCAACTACACTAACTATACCTCTATCTAAACAAGAAATAGAACAAGAATTACATATCCAAATCAAACTCATCTCAAATTCACAGCCTACTACTCCGCCCATAATAGACTACAATAATAAAGATTATGCAATTTATTCATACAGCAACAAAACCGATTGCCGTGAAAACACCAACCACCAGCAACTAGAAAGCATTGAATTTACACATGACAATTATATAAGATTATTTGATGAACTCAATGATAAACCAATCAGTCGCTGTACACAAACAAATGAGTTTAAACCTTATGATTGTCATGGTAAACGTAAACTTATCATTATTTCCACCGGCGACAAACTTGATAAATATGGCAGACAAATTCCGACAACAATGCTAAAAGTTTTTGAAAAACAACTCAAAACTAGCACTCCATTTACCGTAGTAAAAATAGAACCGGGGCGAAAATTAAGTTCAGCTCTACTTAGATGTGAAGACATGGCAGATTTAGAAAAATCAAAAGAAACGCGACGTTTTATATGGCAACGGCTTCACAACATACGTTTTGGTGCCAGTGACTTACGCGCCTTACAAGACTTAGATTTAATCAACATAGTATATAACAAACAAAGCTTACAAAGCGTATATTATATCACTTATAACAGTAACATACCTAGAAATATCAACGACATCAATGACAAAAATTTAAGCGTACCCCTAATAACTTGGAAAAGAGCAGGAATACCCTTTACCGTATTAACAACTGGCAAATGTACAGCTTGGACACAAAAAGCCGAAGCGCAATGTCAAACATTACAAGATGAACAAGCAATGATGCAAATTCAAACAAGCTTAGAAGAATTTCTTAAACCTTAAACACTTATCTAATCTTTTGGAGTAAATAATGATGACCAAATGGCAATGTCAATTTGAAGACGTAACCCGACATTTTATGCTAAGTATTAGCCTATTCACTGAAAAGTATTTTGAGCTGTGATTTTTGTGATTCATGTGATTAATGTGATGTTATTTTCTCATAAAAATCACATAAATCACAGTTCAAAGCGTAAAAAAATGCCCCAATATGTAAATCTCTTGCTCTACCATAAATAGTACAACTTATACTAAAAAGGAGTAAATAACGAAAAATATGTGTTGTTAAAAGCCCCTGAAAGGGGCAAACATACCAGCCTAGGGCAACGCCCTAGGATTGATTGGTTTAGAATTTCAGCCCTGAAAGGGCGAGACATGATGTCTCGCCCTTTCAGGGCTAACACATCATTAACTAAATCCTAGGGCGTTGCCCTAGGCTAGTATGTTATCCCCTTTCAGGGGAATTTTTGTCCTGTACAGTAATAAAAATCATAAAAAATCACATAAATCACAGTTCAAAACGTAAAAAAAAATAGTAAAAAGGAGTAAATTACGATGACCAAATGGCAATGTAAATTTGAAGACGTAACCGCTAAATGGCCAACTCGCCAACAGGCAACACTAAAAAACATTAATTTAGCGTCTTCTCTGATAGAAGAAAATGTCAAGTTACCCCTAATGGGTCCAAGTGGACAAGGTAAAAGTACTTTGCTGTATCTACTAGCGGCCTTAAAGTGGCCTTCTCAAGGGCAAATTACATGGACTTTTCCCGATGGCAAAACTTGTTCTTGGAATAAAAACGGTTTAAGTTCTAAAACAGCAGCTTGGCTACGTCGAGAGCGTTTTGGTTTTGCTTTTCAAGATAATACTCTATCCGCTCACTTAACTGTACCCGAAAATATAGCTTATCCCTTAGTTCTAAGAGGAGAAACTTGGACAGTAGCACGTAAAGCGGCTGAAAAGCAATTAAAAGCAGTATTATTACCGGAGGAGAGCATAAAAGACTTTATGAATAGTTTTCCTTCTCAACTATCAGGTGGACAAAAGCAGCGCGTTGCTTTAGCACAAGCTATGATTCATAATCCGTGGGTATTATTTGCTGATGAGCCTACTGGACAATTGGACTATCATACACGCTTACAAGTAATGAATGTGCTAAAAAACTGGGTAGAAGCAGATATAAATCAACATCGCCTAATATGGGTAACTCATCACCATACGGATGATTTAGATATGATGGAAATAGACAAGTTTCTATTTATAGAAAAAGGTTTATGTCAGCTAAAAAACCGTTTAGACTTAGAAAACTGGAAACGTGGAGAAATACAATGAGACTCTGGTGGAAACTAGCTTGGATTGAATGGCGACGTTCGTTCTTATGGAGCAAAAGTAGTAAGCCCGACTTTTTCTGGCTAACAATGTTATTAGCATTAACTCTAAGCTTAGCCTTGCTAGTTTATGGCAGTCGTGAAGGCTTATTAAATCGTTTTATGGATGTATCTCTTGGCTATGTAAAGGATGCAGGAATACCAATTTGGATTGTGGCAAAGGTAGATGATGAGGGGCGGGTAATGGATCGTGAATTGCTAGAATCTTTGGATTATAACATCCATCCATATCGCCTAGTAGAATGGGATCAAGTATCACTTCCGAGAACCATAGATGGTAAAACGGATTTATGGCAAGCAGAACAAATAGCCTTTAAAGGTTGGGCAGTTTCGGCAGATGATCCCTTGTGGAAAGGCAACAAAACCACAGCATTGCCATTAGAAATAATATTAAGTAAATCCTTGTTTAAACAATATTTTCAATGTGAAGCCTACGAAAATGCCTTAAAAGACAAATTACCCAACTTTAAAACTCAAGCAGCGAGTTCTGACAAATTATACTGTCTAGCAAACAAGCAACTATGGTTAGAAGTAAACACTAGACGAGGGCGTGAACTGATGCCATTTAGTATAAACTGGGCAAAAGGGCGCATACCCACAATGGAAGAACTAGCATTTCTATTTCCAATAAGCACCTTCTCAGCTCTAAAAGAAGCAAAATATTCTCCACAATTAAACTATTATCCAGAAGCAGAAGGAGCTTCAATACAACGCATTAAGACACTAATGTTCTGGCAAGATCAAGAAAATGAAAGCTTGCGCGATAACTTAACAGACTGCTTATTAGCCAAAGACAATACACCTAGAAATCAGATTATACCCAAACAGCCCCTACCATTAAAATGGGTAAAACAATGCGCCGAACTTTATAAAATACCACTACAAACAGACTCTGAACAACTACTAACAGAACCTTATTTAAGCATAGGAGAATTCATAGAAGGGCATAAATTGAGCTATAACAATGGATATTTAAGTATTATAAGCAATAAACCATGTGAAGAAATTGTACCGGCATGGAAAAGATATGCCAAAAAAGGACATGCAACATGTAGCGACACAAAAGCCACTGCTGATATGCTAACCATGATTGGCGGCTATCAACAAGGCTTTATTTATACCGAACGCGACATGCTATTTCAGCACTTAAAAGATCTTAAAACCATTAGCAGAACAGAAAATGATCCACCAGCATTAAGCCCTCATCCAACCTATCACAACGCACTGATTCGTTTTGACTTTATTGACAAAATAATGCAACTACTAAATTCAATCTACAGCCAATTTTTCCTGCTTTTTATAGTGGTATTATTAATAGTACAAATAGGAATAGTGATCCAACACCGCCAACATGAGTATGGAATTTTTCTAGCAAAAGGAATGTCTTGGAACCAACTGCACCTAATCCTGTACATCCAAATAATACTAAGCTTCCTAGTAGCGACAATACTAACAATAGGAGCAATAATAATGATGAGAAATGAACTAAGCGCAGAACTAAGTATAATTAGCAAAATATATGAAAACAGCATCCAAATAGGGGATTTACAACTGTTACCGCTATTATGGGGAGAATATGGAATAGTAAGCGCGATAATATTAGCAATAGCATTTTTGATCGCGATGCTATTTCTGATAATTAAACAGATACGCTTTGGACAGCAAGCGGCTCATTTGTTTTGAGACTATCCTTCCCTTCAATTTTTAAACTTAACTATGAATAAATACTGATGTTACGCACCCCCTGAAAGGGGCTAACATACCAGCCTAGGGCAACTTTCGAGGCAAAAGTTTTTTGAAAAAAAACATTTGCCTCGAAACTAGGATTGATTTGTTTAGAATTTTAGCCCTGAAGGGGCGATATATAAGCAATTATTATCATCAATTTGGTATTTTTGGATAATTTTCATAAATTAATTCTCAAAAGTCACGTATTATGTATCGCCCCTTCAGGGCTTGAATTCTAAACAAATCAATCCTAGTTTCGAGGCAAATGTTTTTTTTCAAAAAACTTTTGCCTCGAAAGTTGCCCTAGGCTGGTATGTCAGCCCCTTTCAGGGGCAACTGAAATAAGGCAGGTAGAAATTTGGCAAATTGAGTTGAATAGGAATACGTATTCCAAGGTTAAAGCTAAAGTAGGCTAAAGCCTACTAGTAGTGGGAACACTACAAATCGCCTTCACTTTTCTCAAGATACTTTTTTAGCTGTTTGGTTCTATCTCGGGTTAAATCCGCTTTTGCGTTTGGATACAAGACTCCGATCATACTGCCCCAACATATTCGGATGTTTCTTTCTGCGCAGTAAAATATCGCATTTAATTCTGCATCTCTAAATTTCATCCAAGCTCGTTGTGATTTTCTAAGTGCTCTGATATAGCCTCTATTACCAGCGGATTTTCTAATTAATGCTTTATAAGTTTTATTTAATTCTCGATCAGCTCGCAAAAAATCATTATGTGCACACTGATTCATCTCAGTTTGATTTCCTTCCAAGTTACATTGCACTGCGAATAGCGGGCTAGATAATAGAAATAAACTTAAATAAATAAATACTTTTTTCATAGGTAGATCCTAGTTTGTAGTAAAATATTGCACAAGAACAATTCTGAACAATGGTATAATTATACCATTATTTAGCACATCTCTCAACTGCCGCTAATACATCTTTAAGCACCGGCTTTTTGACAAACGTCAAAACTTCACCAGCAGAAACTTTTTCAAACACTTCTTTTGCAATGTTGACGCTTTCGTAAACTAGCAAAATTAGATCGCTGCGTTGTGCATCGCGAATTTTTCGGATTTTTGTTAGTAAATATTTTGGATGCCAAAAACCTATGATTTCAATTAAAGCACGTCTTCCATCTTTATTATTGGTAATAGAAAAATCTGGTATCATTACCGTGTCACCTAATGCAATTACTTCATCTTCACGCGCTAATACCCATTCTTGTTTTTTTCCACTACCATATTTCGCTTCAAATTCAGCGGCAAAATCTGCTTCCATTTTACTATCAAAGATGTTTGAAGCTTTAAAGTGACTTTTTAATTCGCTAGTATTATCTAAACTATAATGTAAATTACGTCCAGTTTCAGGTGGTTGTACAGAAGCATCCATACGCCATGTTTCACATAAAAATAAGGCAGGTAGAAATTTGGCAAATTGTAATCCATAACGTATAGTTGATTTGACAAAAGGAGAAATTGGACCATATAAAACAATATTATATCCATGTCCGGGTATAGGGTATATTGTGTGCATTAATTTAAATAACTTCATGTATTTAAACACAGTTTTATATCCATCACGAACAATAATATCAACCTCATGCGCCCAATATAACAAACCACGCGCTACTTCTAAATTATAACGCGCAATTAAATCCTTGGGTGTAAATGTATCACCATAAATTAATAAAATACGTTCTTCAAGCAAATCAGAAAATAAAGCCTGCTCAACTTGTTCATTAGTCAATTGAAACTTAGCCGCTGTATTTGCGATTAATTCTGTGCGTTGACTTTGATGAATAATTGGACCTTGACTAAATAAAAAGTGACGCAAATCAATAGGATCAACCAATAACTCATGACTCCAAACACAAGGATTAATTAAAACATTAGCCAAACCACGAATGATACGATAATCCAAACTATCAGCTTCATAATCCTTTAAACTACGAGCTAATTCACCTTGACTTTTTCCAACATGAGCTTTAACAATTTGTATTAAATCGCTAGCTATTTTTAAATAATGATAATCCGCTGGCAGGGCAAGCGGAGTTATAGTATCACCACGCTTTTTTAGTCTAGGTAGAATTAATTCGGATTTTAGCATAAATCAGGCATATTGCACTGCTGAAAATGATTCAATAGGAACATGTAACTCTTTTATTGGTTTTTTCCCTTGAACATAGATATTGTTAAATTCAGTTTCAATTTGCCTTAAAATTTTTCCTTCAAAGTATTGCTCACCACAAAATTCGCACTGCTCGCAAGGAACATCATCCATAATTAAAAATTTACCATTATGTTTATATATATATTGTACTTTAGTTTCTTTAAAGTTCTTATTTCCGCAAAAATGACATTTGGTGTTCATATTTATCCCCGTTCATATGGATTTTTGAATTTTGGTGGTAGTGGAATATAAACGGTAATAACAATTACTTTATCATTCCGTTCACCGCATACAATATGTACTGGTTTTCCATTATTAGTAAAACCTACCACTAGACAACTTTCACCTCTTCCAGTATCAACATATTGCTCTAAAACTATACCATTTAATAAAGCCTCTTTTATTTCTATCTGAGTAAGATTATCATTTTGTCTTTCTTGATCAGCATGTATGGAAAAATAATCTTCATCATTCTTGATCTTATTTTGTATCCATTCTATATCAAACATGGTTTTTAAATTACTTTTAATATTCTTTTAGGGCAATCCCACGGTTGCCCTCAACCCGAAATTACTTAGCAAGTTTATCCTGAATCTGAGTCATAACAGTTTTTATTGATGTATTCATTTGAGCTGGCATATCTGATTTACTACGACTGATACGACGAGCTTCTATTTCTAATCCATCTTGATTCCAAGAATATTCATTATTAAATGTAAACCATAAGCTTTGATAATAACCTTTATAACCTCCTGATTTAGCTAAAGGTTTATTTTCAGGAGCAACATCAGGATCTTGGTAATAACACCAATCTAAAACTACCCAATCTTGTTTTCTCCAACCTCTATCAGCTAAGTAAATACAATAACAATGCCCACCTTGTGGTGCAGTCGATGACTCTCGCACATAACCAGCACATACTTTAACTCGATAAGCAGGAATTCCTGCTTGTATCATTAAACTAGCCATTAAAATCGCGCCATCTTCACAATCACCCATACCAGATTGTAAAGTTTCAAAAGGGAATTGCCAAAATTCTGGGCATTCACTCGATTCATTATCACCTACATATTCCAGAAAATTATTTACAAACTTTTGAATAGCATGAGCGGTAGCATTCTTACTGCTTTTTTTTAAGTCATAATCATAAATGATTTCAGTTAAAATGGCATCATTAATAGTAACAAAACATTTAACATCACAAACAATTCTGTCACTACTAGCTCGTAAGGCTCTACCACTATAGGTTACAGGGGCTTGTTGCCATTTATTATTCCAATAACGGGCGTTTCTTATAGGCATTGGGTTTGCTCCTTTATTAGTTATAAATACCTACCTGATTATATCATTTTTATTCTGTTCTACTTTTAAATTTCTCTATTTGTTCTTCAGGAAGTATATATTCTTCGCAATTATCTAGCTGAGCTTGTTAAATTTTGCTTTGCTGGTTTTGGTTGCTCTATAACGCCTTCAAGTTCTTTAGCCAATTCTGCAATTGTGGGATTATCAAATAATTTTTTTACTAAGTTTTCAATATTCATTGCAATCGAAATTTTGGAAACGAATTGCATGACATGTAATGAATGCCCACCTAACTTAAAGAAATTATCATAGATACTAATATTGTCACATCCTAATACTTCACTCCAAGCTGCTGAGATAATTTGTTCCGTTGGAGTTAAAGCCTCTGCTGGTGTTTGTCGTTTCTTGATTGAGGTTTTAACAACTGCTTTACGATTTATTTTGCCATTAGCAGCACGAGGTAAAGCATTTAATAATACATAGCGAGAAGGCATCATGTATTTAGGTAATATTTCTTTTAAATAATTAGTTAAATTACCAGCAACTATGCGTTGTAAAGCTTTTAAAAACCCTTGGAATTCTAATAGATATTCCATGCTTTGTTCAAGCACAATTTGTTCTGTCGGTGTTAAATGGAATTTAATACCTGCTTGAGGTGAACGCGCCCATGTTACAGTGCCATTAAGCCAACGTTGTTGTTGTTCATTAGGTAATAGTAAGTATAAACGAATGTTTTGACCCTCACAAAAATTCGTAGGTACTTCTTCTAATCCAACACCTCCAGAGGAAATATCTTCGGTTCTAAGTTTTACAGTTTCACCTTCAATTTCAGCTAGGCAAGCTGTTTGATAAGGTATTCGATCAGGAATCCAGTTTGAAACTACATATGCGACTAATTGATTATTATTGTATTTATCAGTTTCGGTTAGAACTACTGTTTCTCTGACTTCTGGATGTTGAGTTAGTGCTGCCTCAATTTCTCCAAGCTCAATACGGAAACCACGTATTTTGACTTGATTATCATTACGACCAATATATTCAATATTACCATCTGCTAAATAACGCGCTATATCACCTGTTTTATATAACAGTGAATTGTCAGAAAAGGGATTATAAATAAATTTTTCTTCAGTTAATTCAGTATCATATAAATAAGATCGCGCTAAACTTGTACCACCAATATATAATTCGCCGGCAATACCTATTGGTGTAGGCTGCATGTATTTATCTAAAATATAAGTTTGCACATTGGCAATCGGGCGACCAATTGGCACTGATGATAAATTGATATTAGCTGTGACTTCATAAATAGTACTGGTAATTGTAGCTTCAGTTGAACCATAAACATTAAACAATCTTATTGGCTGATCAGCTACACATTGCTGCCATAATTTAACTCGATCTAACATTAGCTTATCATTACCAGTTACCACTAAACGTAAACTATCTGGTAATTTGGCTTTAGTTTTTGAGACATTTAATGCCCATTGATGCCAATAAGATGATGGTAAATGGGTGACGCTGATTTTTTCTGAATCCAGAAATTGTTGAAACTCGCTTAATGAGGCAAATAGTTTAGCAGGATGTAATACCAGTGTGCTGCCGCTTAATAATGCAGGAAATATTTCTTCAATTGAAACATCAAAATTTATAGGGGCAAATTGTAAGATTTTATCATTAGGCTGTAACTCAGTGTGTTCAATAATGGCTTGAGTATGAGTAATTAAACTATGATGCTCAATCATAACCCCTTTAGGTTTACCTGTTGAACCGGATGTATAAATAACATAGGCTAAATTTTGCCCTAATAAATTATTAATTGGGTTATCAGTATTTTGTTCTGATAATGGATTATCTAAACAAATTACATGAGCTTGATCAATCGACCATCCTGCTATAACACTTTGAATAGTAACTAATACTTGTATTTGAGCTTGTTCTAATAAAAAGGCATTGCGTGCCGCTGGAACATTAGGATCTAATGGCAAATAAGCGGCTCCTGCTTTCAGAATTCCTAACAATCCAATTAACATTTCATGAGAACGCCCAATACAAAGCCCAACTAAAACTTCAGGTTGAATTCCGATAGCTTGAAGATAATGTGCTAGTTGATTAGCGCGACAATTTAATTGTTGATAAGTCAGTTGTTGATCTGCAAAAGTAACGGCAATTTTATCAGGTGTTGTTGCTACTTGTTGCTCAAATAAGTCAATTACAGTTGTATCTACTGGTAAATCATAACTAGCTGTCTGATTAAATTTAGTTAGAATAATTTGCTTTTCTATGTCAGGCATAATTTGCAATTCCCGAATTGCTAATTGACTGCCATCAAGGATATTGCTTAACAATGCTTTAAAACGCAATTTAAATTGTTCAATTTCAGATTCAGTAAACGCGCCGAGATTATATTCTATATCAACTCTAACATCATGGTTATTATTAAACTCGCGGATATTAATATTTAAAGCAGTTTGTTCATAACCATTACTTAATGTAAGAGCTTCAACTGGATTACCATTTAAATTAGCGTCATAATCATGCTTTTCATAAGAAAGTGTAATATCAAAAAGCTGCTTTCTAGCTTCTATTTGTAAACCTAATTGACGATTAATTTCACTAATTGGAAAACGTTGATAACGATAATTTTGTTTTAATTCTTGACTAATAGCTTGAATAAGTTGAATAAAATTTAAATCGGTTCCAAAACGAAACCAAGCGGCACTAACACTAGCAAACATACCGACTGTTTGTTTAAAAGCGGCAGTATTTCGATTTAATATTGGTAAACCAATGACAAAATCATCTCTACCAGTAGTTTTAGTAAAATAACAATAAAGTGCGCCTAAAATAACATGAAATGTGGAAACATTATGTGATTCTGCAAATTGAATCAATTGGTTATAATGCTCACGATTCAAATCTAAACTAGAACATTGACTTTCAAATGTAGCGTCAGTTTCAATAAGCGGCTCTGGAATATCCTGATATTTTTCTAACCAATAATTTTGATGACGTATATATTGATCAGAATCAAAATAGGCTTGATCTTTTTTGACAAAATCAATATAAGAATGACAAATAGTTTCATCGTCGGCTTGATTATATATTGCTGCCAAACGCTGATTCATTAAAGAAATAGCATAGCCATCAACAATAATATGATGAAATTTATTAAAGCAGTAATAACAATTATCTGCTATTTTTAATAAGGCAAATTGAAATAAAAATTCACCTTCAAGTTTAAAAACTTGTTTGAATTGTTTATGCATCCAAGCCATTGCATCAGGATGTTCAGAAAATTCCTGATAATCTAGCTTAAAATCTATATGTTCCTCAATAGATTGAACAACAAAACCTTCAGAAGAATGTTGTAATTTAATTCTTAAAGCATCATATTCTTGAATAAGCTGATTAAGGCTTTGCTCAAAAAGCTTAATATCAATTGCGCCAGATATATGTAAATATCCACCGATATTATATAAGGGTATATTAGGAGATAATGATTGATCAAGCCAGATTTCTTTTTGAGTAGATGATAATGGATATTGGTTTAAACTTTTCATGATATTCTGTGTTTAATTGGTTTAAATCACACAACACAAATATTATACCATGATGGAATTCATTGAAATAGCGTGACTTTGTTTTTTATTAGCGTGATAAAATGCCATTTTTTTGACAAAAAATAATTTTTTTGCATCCGTTTTGAAACTTCATACGTAATTATTAGTATGAGATGCTTTTTATCTCATATTTTAATTCAAATTTTTATTGAGATTACTTATGAAATTGAAAAACTTTTGCTTATCTGTTACTATAACTGCATTATTAGCAGGGTCTAATAGTTACGCTTCCAGTCATCGTGAAGCCCCTTTTATTACTAAACATCCCAAAGTTGATGCTACCGATTTTTTATATGTTTACTAGCTATGAAAAAGGTAGAGAAAATTTCATTACAAGATGCCTATGGTGGTCCAAATTATTTTAGCATGGATACTAATGCTCTTTATGAAATCCATGTTGATAACAATGGTGACGATTAAAACATATTGGGGTTATTTCTGCTGATAATAAAAAAAGTTTAGGATTTTCATTATCTTATACTTTAACTTTAGTTCAAGGTCAAAAAACCTTTGCTGATTACAGCAGTTATGCCAAGACTTTTATCTATGACTTTTCTATAGAAGGTTGTGGAAAAATTAATTATGTATTACTAGTTTAGCAATAGAAGTTCCTACCAAATGTTTAATTGGCGACGGTAAAGGAATTATAGGTGCTTGGACAACTGCTAGTTTGCCACAAATACGTTTATTAAATCCTCAAGCTAGTTTTGCTAAACCAGCGGCTAATGCTGGAAAATGGGTACAAGTATCACGTTTGCCTAAAGATGATGGACAATTTGCTACCTATGTTACTCATCCTACCTTACCAGCTTTGGTAAATATTTTAAATATTTGCTAATTTTATTATTTGCTTTAATATCAAATAGTTTGTGGGCAACCAGCTATGATACTGATAATGTTACTTTGAACATTCCTATTTTAAAGGTTAAAAATGGAGATAGCATTGATTATTATCAGTTAAATATGACCTTAGAAACCAACCTAGATAATATCTATGCTTTTAATATCAAGGATTTAACATTATTAGACAAAGTAAAAGAATCTAATGATATATTTAATTTTGCTGATAATTCTCTCAATTTACCTAAAGTTTCTATCATTGCTAATGGTAAAGTGATTAAAGAATTTCATATAAGTATGGATTTAATATTAATATTCGATGGTATTATTACCTTGAATTTAAAATCCATTAATACTTTATAATACCAAACCTGACAGGTTTTAAAAACCTGTCAGGTTTAATTATTTACAATTCCTCAATTATCTCAGCCACAGCAATTCCATGTCTCAAACAAAAATCACCAGCCTCTTCAGTAAATCCACCCAAGGATAAATAAGCCGCTAAAACAATAGTGTCAGGAAAATTAGTTTTATAAACCTCAACTTTCTCTTGAAAGTCTTCAACTTTGTTTAAACCAGTTTTAGTCTGAGTTTTTTTAACTTCCACTAAAACAACTCTATCACATGAAGATTGAGCTACAATATCAAGTTCCATATTTTTACCATCTTCACGCTGAATATGAACTCTTTCTTTAACTTTTTGAATATTTAAAACAGTATTATCTTTAACATTCTTAAAAAATTTAGATAGACTAAAACGTTTTTTATTTCTTAAGGCAGTAGCTAACATATTTTCAGCAATTTTGCCAGATAAAGAATTTAATTTACCCTGTAGTTGTTTATTTTCCTTCTTTAATTCAGCAATTTGATCAGCAAACTCTTGTTTAAAATCAGGCGCAAATTCTTTGATTTCTTCTTCAAAACTCTTACGTAAAATTAAATTTAGCGTACCATCTTGCAAGCCTCTAAAATGAATATTAGAAACAGCCCTAGTAATCAAATCAGCTTCTTTTAAAACAATTAATTGCTTATGAATTTCATTAATTTCTAAATCTAAGCCTAATTTTTCTTTCAAATCTGTGGGTGTAAAATATTTTTCATTATTTTTACTCAAAAACAATAAAATATTTTTCGCATTTTGATCATTTACTTCATTTACAGTATGATGAATATATTCTCCCCATGTTAAATACATTTCAGCATTTTCTTCTGAAAGTTCATAATCAACAGTATCTGCTACTCCTTTTGAGGTGGTTAAATCTTTATCTTCATAATCGCTGATTATTACGCAAGAGATAAAAAATGGATCAGCCATACATAATTCATTGATTTGCAAAACTGTCTCATTGGTAATCGGCTCTTCATAAAATGAAGCATATTTATATACAGCTTCTAAACCTTCATCTTCAGTTAAATAAGGAGAAAAACGGATTTGACTTAGTCTTCCTGCTTCTAAATATTGACTAATAACTTTTAATAGCCAACCAGCATAAGAGCCAGTTACTAGCATTGGAGCAACTTTTGATTCGGCAAGAGAATGATAACTACCGGCTAGAGTTTCATCAGCTTCCTCTTGACATTTTTCATCTCGATAAATATATTTAGTAATATTTTGAAATTCATCTAAAATTACTAAAAATTTAGTATCAAGAACAGAAGCATAACGATGTGGTGCTTCACAAGCAGTTTTCCACATTAATCCATGACTACCTCCAATTTCTTTATTTTTAATAAGAAAATCTACATCATTAATTAGAGGTTCAATTGATTTACTGATACCAAATTCTCTTATTTGTTCCAAAGATAAATGATCTATAACCAAGTTTGGTGCTCTAGTAATAAAAGAAATATACTGTGAAGCAAAAGCCCGATAATATTTAATTGCCAATTCTGGATACCACATTTTATTTTCATCAAATTCAAAATAAAATGGTATAACTTCTTTATTTTCTGTCCATAATTGGTTGAAAATTCGTTGTACAAAGCTAGTTTTGCCGCTTTTCCTTCTGGCTATTATTACTCTGGATTTGGATAGTCTTTTGGGTATGTTTTTTATCCATTTACCAAAGTGTTTAAATTCCTTTTCTCGCCCAACTAGTAACTCTGGATCGCCTATTTTTTCGGTTAAGGGATATTGCATCGGATTTTTAGATTTTTGTGATTAATGTTATGTTATTTTATCATAAGTTTAAGCCAAACCTGTCAGGTTTAATTATGAACTATTTATATCGGTACGTATAAATATTTTAACATATTTACATAATATTAAGTACAGCGAATTACGTGGATAAACTAATAAAGTTTTTAAAATAAAAAATCAGGATTATTATTTATACAATTCATATGCAGACTTTCTGATTTGGAATAATAAACCACAACAGCTTATTGAATTATTTGAAGATTTAGCTAAAAATAATCTGGCTTTACGTTTACGTATTATGATTGCAGGTAAATCTTCACAAGACGATATAAAATATTTACAAGCTAATTTTGAGATAGAAAAAGCACGTAATTCTACATTACATTTAGCAGAACAAGCGCGTTTCTTATTAACATTAGAACAAGATTTAGCTAATAATAAATCCGTGCCTAATTTAGTAAATTGGATAAAACAAAATAAACTCGAAGATGTAAGAATACAATCTTTATTAGGGAAATTTAAATAATGAGGATATTATTATTACTATTATTGAGCATAAATGCTTATGCCCATGTATATAACAGGAAGTTGGGATATTGCCGTTTTAGACTTAGAAAATATTTTAGGATTAGATAATAATTTAGATAGAAAAATTACTTAGGCAGAAATAAAGGCTAACAAATACATTTAAAATTTTCTACTGATTGTAATAGCAAAATCACAGAATTAAGCATCAATTTTAAAATATGGATATTTAAAATAGTTTCAATAGCCTCAGCTATATTGGCGAGTATTTGGATGTATCAATTGACATAAAAGAATATCTTACATGAAACATAATGAACAACAGTTATCTAAATCTGGAATAAAGCAGAACAATATAATACTAACAAAGGTTCAATTATAGTCTGGGCATATAGCATAACACGTTATCATGCTTTAGATAAATTACGTCAAAATAGTACTCTACAACAATTAGATGCTAATTTACAACTTAATCAAGAACAGATGTATGAGAATGATTTTTTAACAGATTATGCTGATGCTTCAGAATTGGAATACTGTATAAAACAATTAAAAAAAGAAGCTCGTGAAAGCATTTTTTTAGCTTATTATCATGGTTATACTCACAAAGAATTAAGTGAATATTTAGAAAAACCGATAGGTACAGTTAAAAGTTGGATCAGTCGTAGTCTCATATTTTTAAAACAATGTTTAGACAATGCACAATAAAGACGAAGAAAAATTAATAATATTATCTGGGCGTTATGTATTGGGAACTTTATTTTTATAAATTTTATGAAAACATGATTCCAGTATTACCCCCGAAACATATCTGGTCATCTATTATTACAAAAATTAATCCTGAGAAACCCAAAATATCATTATGGGATAATATTTTATTATGGCGTTCATTAGCAACTAGTTTTGTAATAATGTCCTTATTTTTAATGTTTATTGTATTGAAACCATTTTATCAGGCTGAAGAAACACTTATTTCCATTATCCAAGATAGTGAACATAAACCTATATGGTTAATCAATGTATCATTGAATGAGAAAAACATTATAATTAAAACCTTAAATAAACCACAACAAATCACAGCCAAGCAAGATTTTGAATTATGGTTATTACCAAAGGAAAAAGTAAAAGCCAATCCTATATCGATAGGATTATTACCTAAACAAGGTAATATAAAATTAAGATTAACAGAAAAATTAGCACATTTATCGAATAAAAACAAAATTGCGGTTAGTTTAGAACCATTAGGAGGCTCACCTAATGAATTGCCTAGTGGAGAAATTTTGTATATTGCTGAATTATTGTAAGGAGGTAAATATTTATTATCTATGATAAGATTGAATGGCAATCTTATCCAGTTATTCTGATTGATTTCAATCTAATATCTAATACTAATGATGAACTATTTATGTCGGTAGGTATAAATATTTTAACATATTTACATAATATTAAGTACAGCGAATTACGTGGATAAACTAATAAAGTTTAATTTAAATAATTTGTTTATCCACGTAATTCGTTGTACTTAATTTTGTTATATGATAAACCAATAGTTGAGCACTTTAAAGATGTTCGTATTCCAATGGAAGCAATTGATACATTAGGTAATCCAAACAGCGTAACTGTAAATCTAATATCAATAGTGCCCGGCGGCACCCCATTAAATACAATAATCCCAGCATACTCAGAAGCTCAGTATTAATTTTGTATTCCGAGCTTAGAAAGACCAAAAGTAGCAGTATTACCCGGTGGAAAAACTGTAGCTATTGACAAAAATCTTTGTAAATAAAACCTTGTGAAAATGTTAGATTGTCTGTAATATAGATTTTTTCGATAAAATAAATATTAACAATATGAAAAAATTACCGATAGGCATTCAAACATTTTCAGAAATAATCACAGAAAATTATTTATATGTGGATAAAACTAAAGAAATTACTGAATTATTGCAAGGAGGTAAATATTTATTTCTATCTCGCCCTCGCAGATTCGGAAAATCTTTATTAATTTCAACATTATCAGAAATATTTTCAGGCAATCAAGAACTTTTTCAGGGCTTATATATCTATGATAAGATTGACTGGCAATCATATCCAGTTATTATTATTGATTTCAATAAAATTTCATACACTAATGATGAAGTTTTTAAAACATCATTATTATCATTTTTAGATGAAATTGCCACTACATATGATATTGTACTATCAAAGAGTTTTATTAAGGATAAATTTGGAGAGTTAATTGAAAAGATTTCAAAAAAGACTCAGAAAAAAGTTGTGGTTTTAATAGATGAATACGATAAACCAATAGTTGAACATATTGACGATATAGAAAAAGCGACAAAAAATCGTGAAATCATGCGAGATTTTTTTGGTATTTTGAAATCTTCTGATCCATTTTTACGCTTTGTATTCCTTACCGGAGTATCGAAATTTTCTCGTGTTTCGATTTTTTCTGAATTAAATAATGTAAGGGATATTACATTTTCAAGACAATTTGCCACACTGTGTGGATATACACAAAAAGAATTAGAAACTTATTTTGAGTCTTATATTCATAATCTCGGCTCTGTTTTAGAAATCAAAAAACCAGTTTTACTTACTAAAATTAAGACTTGGTATAATGGTTATTCATGGAATGCTAAAGATACACTGTATAATCCGTTCTCAATTCTTAATTTATTTATGGAACAACGCTTTAGTAATTATTGGTTTGCAACTGGCACTCCAACGTTTTTGATGAAGTTAATTAAAAACACAGAACTTGATACAATCCAATTTGAAAACAAAAAAGTTCCAGAAACTATATTTGATGGATACAATCTTGAGAATCTAAATGTATTCGCGCTTTTATTTCAAACGGGATACCTAACTATCACTGATATTGATAGTGAAGATTTATTTATTGAATACACTTTAAATTATCCAAACTTAGAAGTAAAACAAGCATTTACTACTTATTTATTTACTGCATTTACTAATAATAGATTAGATGAAATTCAGCCAGCAACAAAAAAATTACGAATTTTTTTACAAAATGATGATATTGAAGGCTTTATAAATCTAATCCGTGCTTTGTTTGCTAAAATTCCATATAACTTACATATCAAGAAAGAAGCTTATTATCATTCTTTATTTTATATGGTGGCAGTATTGATGGGGGTTGAAATTGATCTGGAAATATTAACAGATAAGGGGCGTATTGATGGCGTATTGGAATTTGATAACAAGATTTATTTGATAGAATTTAAATATGCTGAAAAAGGCACTAAAATGGATAGCTTGACTAATAAAGCTATTGCGCAAATCAAAGACAAAAATTATGGGGAACGCTTTTTAAATGATTTGCGTCAGCGAGTTTATCTTGGTGTGGGGATTTTAGGGAAGGAGATTGGCTATCAAATTGAAAAGGTATAAGACATGAAAAAATTACTGAATGGCAATCTTATCCAGTTATTATTATTGATTTCAATCTAATACTAATGATGAACTATTTATGTCGGTACGTATAAATATTTATACATATTTACATAATATTAAGTACAGCGAATTACGTGGATAAACAAATTATTTGGCTCTGATTAAGAAAAATGCCGCTGATGCTAAAAAACAATTGCTTAGCTATAATGCTAGTTTGCAGAACAAGTATGGTGATGAATTGAAATTGAAATTAATGTAGTTATATTTATTATATTTATGTATAATCTATTTTTGTGATACAAAAAAACCAGTCAGTAAATTTATGAACCAATTAAATTCAAAGTTATTATTTCCTCTGAATAATAAATATAAATTCAAACTGTATTCGAGTAGCATGTTATTGGCGAGTCTATGTACTTTGACTCCTGCTGCTTATGCCTTATCAGTTAATAGTCAAACTCCAACAGTTAATGCCTTAGCTCAAAATGCCGATAGTAATATTAGTATTGAGTTTGATGATGCTATGGGTAATCCGGGTACACATATTATTGTCAATGGCTCATTATCAGGGCCAATTGATGGCATATTCACACCCAGTGGCAATAATATTACTTTCGATCCAACTAATGACTTCAAACCCGGTGAGACTGTAACAGTTACTCTCACCACATTATTACAAAGCAATAATGCTCAATCTCTGTCCACTGCTAAAACATCACAATTCACTGTCAAAGCAGGCAATGGAGGAATATTATCAGACAGTGGCCAAAGCCTTGGCAGTTCATCGAGCTACAGCGTGTCGCTGGGGGATGTGGATGGCGATGGTGATTTGGATGCCGTGGTGGCTAACTTTGGTGAAGCCAATAAGCTGTGGCTGAATGACGGTTCTGGAACCTTTAGTGATAGCGGCCAAAGCCTTGGCAATTTTAAGAGCTACAGCGTGTCGCTGGGGGATGTGGATGGCGATGGTGATTTGGATGCCGTGGTGGCTAACTTTGGTCAAGCCAATAAGCTGTGGCTGAATGACGGTTCTGGAACCTTTAGTGATAGCGGCCAAAGCCTTGGCAATTTTAAGAGCCGAAGCGTGTCGCTGGGGGATGTGGATGGCGATGGTGATTTGGATGCCGTGGTGGCAAATTATGGTGAAGCCAATAAGCTGTGGCTGAATGACGGTTCTGGAACCTTTAGTGATAGCGGCCAAAGCCTTGGCAGTTCTAATAGCCGAAGCGTGTCGCTGGGGGATGTGGATGGCGATGGTGATTTGGATGCCGTGGTGGCTAACTTTGGTCAAGCCAATAAGCTGTGGCTGAATAATCCACCACCAAATGAAGCACCAATTAATAGTATAGCAGCTAGCACACAAACTACAGGTGAAGATAGCTCATTAGTTTTCTCAGTAGATAATAGCAATAAGATTTCAATTACAGATCCAGATGCTGGAGCGAATTCAGTTCAAGTGACACTAACAGTGGCTAACGGAACAGCAACTTTAAGTGGAATCAATGGATTAACATTTATTACAGGTGATGGAACTGATGATGCTGAAATGGTATTTACAGGAACTATCACAGATATTAATACTGCATTGGCAGGCATGAGCTTTACTCCAAATGCTGATTTTAATGGTGATACTACTTTAACTATAGAAACTAATGATCTTGGTAATACTGGTGGAGGTGGAGCATTATCAGATACTGATACCATTACCATCACAGTAAATCCAATAAATGACATACCATCATTCACCAAAGGTGCTGATCAAACAGTTTCTGAAGATTCTGACGCACAAATAATTAGTAATTGGGCAACTAACATTTCTGCTGGACCAAGTGATGAATCATCACAAACTCTAAGCTTTACAGTTACTAATGATAATAACAGTTTATTTTCAGCACAACCTGCAATTGATGCAACTGGAAATTTAAGCTATACTCCAGCCCCAGATGCAAATGGTAGTGCAGTAGTAACAGTCGTATTAGGTGATGGTACAGATACTTCAGCGGCTCAAACTTTCACTATTAATATTAGTGATACCAATGAAGAACCAAGCAATACTGTACCATCTACGCAAACTACAGATGAAGATAGCCCATTAGTTTTCTCAGCAGATAATAGCAATCAGATTTCAATTACAGATACTGATGCTGGAACTAATCCAGTTAAAGTGACACTAACAGTGGCTAACGGAACAGCAACTTTAAGTGGAATCAATGGATTAACATTTACTACAGGTGATGGAACTGATGATGCTGAAATGGTATTTACAGGAACTGTCACAGATATTAATACTGCATTGGAAGGTCTGGGTTTTACTCCAAATGCTGATTTTCATGGTGATAGCACAATACAGATTGAGGTTGATGATCAAAGCAGCTTAGGTGCATTAACAGATACTGATACCGTAACCATCACAGTAGATCCGGTAAATGACATACCATCATTCACCAAAGGTGCTGATCAAACAGTTGATGAAGATTCTGACGCACAAACAATTAGTAATTGGGCAACTAACATTTCTGCTGGACCAAGTGATGAATCATCACAAACTCTAAGCTTTACAGTTACTAATAATAATAGCAGCCTATTTTCAGCACCACCTGCAATTGATGCAACTGGAAATTTAAGCTATACTCCAGCCCCGGATGCAAATGGTAGTGCAGTAGTAACAGTCGTATTAGGTGATGGTACAGATACTTCAGCGGCTCAAACTTTCACTATTAATATTAGTGATACCAATGAAGAACCAAGCAATACTGTACCATCTACGCAAACTACAGATGAAGATAGCCCATTAGTTTTCTCAGCAGATAATAGCAATCAGATTTCAATTACAGATACTGATGCTGGAACTAATCCAGTTAAAGTGACACTAACAGTGGCTAACGGAACAGCAACTTTAAGTGGAATCAATGGATTAACATTTACTACAGGTGATGGAACTGATGATGCTGAAATGGTATTTACAGGAACTGTCACAGATATTAATACTGCATTGGAAGGTCTGGGTTTTACTCCAAATGCTGATTTTCATGGTGATAGCACAATACAGATTGAGGTTGATGATCAAAGCAGCTTAGGTGCATTAACAGATACTGATACCGTAACCATCACAGTAGATCCGGTAAATGACATACCATCATTCACCAAAGGTGCTGATCAAACAGTTTCTGAAGGTTCTGGTACACAAACAGTAGATTTATGGGCAACCAAGATTGATGCAGGAACAGCAAATGAATCATCACAAATTCTAAGTTTTGCAGTAACTAATGACAATAACAGCCTATTTTCAGCACAACCAGCAATTGATAGTTCTGGAAATTTAAGCTATACAGTAGCAGGTGTTGGTAGCGCAGTAGTAACCGTAATATTAAATGATGGTGAAGATAATTCAGAATCTAAAACCTTTAATATTACTATAAATCCATTACCTCAAACGCCAGTTCAATCAACACCAGAACCAATTAATAAGGATGTTAATATTAAACCAGAGGTTATAGTAGAAGGCGGAACTCTCGAAGGAGAAATCAAAAATGAAGGCATTCTAAAAGACGTAACTTTAGCAAAAGGAACTCAGATAGAAGGCGGACAAATTGAAGGTCAAATTAACGGCAATCCAGAAGCACCAGCAGTATTGATCAATGTAAAAATAATTGCTAAAACTGAATTAAGTCATGTAATATTTGATAAAAGTGTTGAACTTCCTACAGAAGTTACCTTAACAGATGTCGAATTACGAGGAGCATCAGTAAATGGTGGCAAATTAGAAGGAACTATTAGAACTACCAGTTCTGCAACAGTAATTAAAAATGTCTCTTTAGGAGAAAATGCTACAATTATTGGTGGTAAACTAGAAGGAAAAATTAGCGGTAATCCTAAAAAACCAGCAGTATTGCAACATTTAGGAATAGAGCCAAAAACTCAATTAACTGATGTTATAATTGATGATGGTGTAGAAATGCCAGCAGATGTTAGCTTAGCTGACGGCGTGCGTTTCATCAAGGCAGAAAATATTCCTGAAGGTATAGATTTAACACAAACTCTACCAAGCATAATTCCTGAGAATGTTGAAGTTGAGCAACCATCGCCTGTAGATTTATCAAATGATCCAATTGTGAATGGCATAGGGCTGTTAACCAAGATCAATATTTTACCAGCTATTTCAAGCAGTGGTAAAATTGAGCAAAGCAGTAATACTGGTGTTCTAACACTGAACATAGAAATAACAGTGTTTGTAGTCATTCCTATTAAAGTGCGGTATGTGAAAGGCAAAACTCGTGCTGCTACTGAGCAAGCAGTTAGATTAGGTTTTGGACAAACAGTGTTTTTTACTACTGAAGATGGTATAGAAGTAACAGCTAATCCAGCAGTGCAAGATTTAAAACAATTAAAAGCTGCCTTAGCTAAGCTAAATTTACCAAAATTTAGTATAAACAATGATGGTAATATTCAAATTCCAGCCACTGACAAATTAAGCTATTTTGGCAGACCAGATTTAGCAGCAACAATTGTTGATAAAGACACAGAAAACGGCTTTATTGTTAAAGAAAATGGCAATTTGGCCTTAGTGTTTGAAGATGCAGATGGACAAAAACTAGAACAAATTTTCTATCCAACTCCAGCTTCTATCCCAGCCACAGCAGAATTTACTACAGAAGCTGAATTATCTCCAGAAGGCAACTTAAAATTTAAGTTAGGAGGACAAAGCTATGAAGGTAAATTAGATTATGCAGTAGTACATGGAGAAGCACCAAGCGATGGAAAACTAGAAGTAATAAATATAGATGCAAAACAATTACTAATAGTTTATCCTGATGGATTACGACAAATTTTGAAACTTAAATAGTAACCTTCAGACCTGTCAGGTTTTAAAAACCTGACAGGTCTTTATTCTGAAAATTATGACCCCTTCAAAAAACTTAGATATCACCGGTTCACGTCACCTCATTGATTGGTTCCAAAATCAACAAATCAGTCTAGCTTTAACAACTTATCAAAGTTCTCGTTTATTTTTGCTTGGTGTAAAACCTGATGGCAGTTTATCTGGTTTCGAGCGATTATTTGATCGTGCTATGGGTTTGTATGCTACACCTGAGCGTCTTTATATGAGTTCACGTTATCAATTGTGGCAATTTGATAATGTCTTAGCCGCTGGAGAATTAGATAAGGGCTATGATAAACTTTATGTACCCCGTATTGCTCATACTACTGGCGATTTGGATATTCATGACTTAGTTGTAGATAAGAACCAAAATATCATCTTTGTCAATACTCTTTATAATTGTCTAGCCACTTTAAGTGAACGTCATAGTTTTAAGCCCCTGTGGCAACCGCCATTTATTAGCAAACTAGTGGCTGAAGATCGTTGTCATCTGAATGGTTTAGCTCTGGTAGATGGAGAAGCTCGTTATGTTACAGCAGTTAGCCAATCTGATGTGATTGATGGTTGGCGTGAGCGACGGCACGATGGTGGTTGTGTAATTGATATAAAAACCAATGAAATTATAACAAAAGGCTTATCAATGCCACATTCGCCACGTTGGTATCAAGGAAAATTATGGCTATTAAATTCTGGTGAAGGCGAATTTGGTTATATAGAAAATGGTAAGTTTCAGCCACTAACATTTTGCCCGGGTTATATGCGTGGATTGGCATTTTCAGGAGATTTTGCCATCGTTGCCTTATCCAAAGCCCGTGAAAAAACCTTTACCGGCTTAGCACTAGACGAAAAACTCGCAGCAAAACAAGTAGAAGCCCGTTGCGGCTTAATGATAATTGATCTAAAAACCGGAGAAATTGCTCATTGGCTGCGTATTGAAGGAATTGTTACTGAATTTTATGATGTGCAAGTATTAGCAGGGGTGCAACGTCCAAAGGCTTTGGGTTTTAAAACTGATGAAATTCAGCGTCTTATTACTATTGAAAATGATAATCATAAGCAAAACGCATTAGTATCTATAATAATACCTTGTTATAAACAAGCACATTTTTTAGCAGAAGCAGTAGAAAGTGTGGTGTCACAAAGCTATCCAGATTGGGAAATAATTATCGTGAATGATGGTAGCCCTGATAATACTAATGAAGTAGCACAACAACTTATAAACAAACATTCAAATAAAAAAATACGCTTACTCAAAAAACCAAATGGAGGGCTTGCTGATGCCCGTAATGCAGGTATAGCGATTGCTAATGGTGAATACATTCATCCCTTAGATGCTGATGATAAGTTAGCAGCTAATGCACTCAGAAATTTAGTTGCTCTTGCAATGGAACAAACTTCACCTTGTGTAGTTTTTGGTTCATATCAAAGATTTGGTGTGGTTAATACACGTTTTATTAGTCTGGATCATTATTCTTTAAAAAATCTTCTTAAATTTAATATGGTTCATGCTAATTCTATGTTTTCAAAGAAAGTTTGGCAAATGCTCAAAGGATATAAAACAGAAATGACTATGTATGAAGATTGGGAATTTTGGATTCATTGTCATAAGTACAATATTCCTTTTATTGGTACTAGAAATATTGTCTTATATTATCGAAAACATTATGATTCTATAACAGCAAACAACTCTGCTAAGAAACATAATTTTTTCTTGGCAAAAATTATTTATCTTCATCCTCAATTGTTTGATCCTGAAACGATAAGAGAGGCAAAGTTATTGATTAATAATCAACATGATTAAAAATACATCAAAACTAGTTATAGTTCATTTAGGTGACAATAAATTCTTAGACATCAAAAGAGATATTATTCTAGGCATTTATCATACTCTGGTTGCATTGGATTATGATGTTGTTATTAGTAATAATATGTTGGATAAAAATCGACTTAATATTATTATAGGATTAGATATTACAAGTCGTGAAATAAGAACTCAACTCCAAAATTCACAGATTGACTATATAGTATATGAAACTGAGATTATTCATAACGGCGCATTAAATTCCAGACCCAAAGCAGCTATTGATTTAGAATTAGATTACTTACCTACTTTAGCGAAAGCTAAGTTGGTTTTATCTCCATTTAAATATGTCGTTAATACTTTAAAAAACCAATATGGTATCAATGCCATATATGTCAAATGGGGATATGTACCAGAATTGAATGATATTGAAGTCAGAAAGGATGATCAAAAAGGTATTGATTGTTATTTCTTTGGTATTTTAACAAAAAAACGTAATAACATATTACAACAAATTATGAAATCTGGTTTGAAAGTGAAAATAACCGATTTTCCGGGTATTCCTGTGTTTTTACGTAATCATTTTATTAGTCGTTCTAAATTAGTGCTAAGCTTACAACACAATAGTCAATGGATGACAGTTAATCCTTATCGTATTATGTATCCAATACAAAATAATTGTTGTGTAGTTACTGAAAAGCAATCATCTGATTTAGATGGATATAATGATTATGCAGTTGTTGCAGATACAGTGGATTTTGTAAACTATTGTACTCATTTAATCCATTCTAAGGAATATCAAATCTTACGACAAAAAAAACAAGCATTAGTTATGGCAGAACCTATGATTGATCAGTTTAAAGATTTAATTTAAATCTGGAATAAGCAATGAGCATTGAACAAGCAAAAGTCCTACTAAAAAAAGGCAAACCTAAAGCCGCTATTAAGCATTATCAAAAGGCGTTAGCTAAAGATTCTAATTCTTTATTGGCTTATCTTGGCTTGGGGCATTGCCTTAAAGAAACTAAGCAATATGATTTAGCTATTAACATCTTATTGAAAGCTATAGCTATTCATCCTCGTAGTGCTAGCCTGCATTTAAATTTAGCTAATGTTTATAATGATCTTTCTCAATTAGACGTGGCTATTGATTATTATCAAAAAGCATTAGCTCTTAATCCCAATTATGCACTGGCTTATAATAATTTAGCTAACGTATTTAAACAACAACAACGCTTGGCTGAAGCTGCTTTATGTTATCACAAAGCAGTTATTCTAAAACCAGATAGTGCAGAAATACATCATAATTTTGCTATTAGCTTAGAAACAATAGAACAGTTTGAAGCGGCATTATCGCATTATCAACAAGCCATTGCACTGAATCCTGATTATATTGATGCTCATTTTAATCGTGGATTGCTGTTATTTTCATTAGCTCAATTTGAACCTGCTTGGAGTGAACATATTTGGCGCCCAAGTAAATTTTTATATTATAAAACACTAGAAAAACCCTTTAATAAAAAACTGCCTTTATTGACAAATAATCTACAAGATAAAACTATTTTTTTAAATGGGGAACAAGGCTTAGGAGATGAATTGTTTTTTTTGCGTTACGCCCCAGAATTGAAAGCACGTGGTGCAAATATTCATTATCGTTGTCATATCAAAAATGCTAGTTTGCTTAGCCGTGTCAGTTGTTTAGATAAAATAATATCTGATGAAAAAGTTTTGTTTCAGGGCAAAAATAGTTTATTAGTAGGCGATTTGCCTTTAGCATTAGCTATGACTACTAAAGCGGCACCACCTTTAGCCTTATCTGTATTACCAGAACGTCTTGAAGCGATGCGAAAACGTTTAGCGGCATTAGGCAAGCCACCATATTTAGCTGTGACATGGTGGGCTGGATGTAAACCAGATGAAAATAGTACAAAACCGACATTTTATCGAGAAATAGATTTAACAGAATTAGGCAAAGTATTAGCTCCTATTGATGCTACAATATTGATTTTACAACGTAATCCTACTGAAGCCGAAATCAATAAATTAACATATCTGGTTAATAAACCGGTACACGATTTAAGTGCTTTCAATGAAGATTTGGAAGATATGTTGGCTTTATTGAAATTATTAGATGATTATATTTGTGTGCATAATACTAATATTCATCTAATGGCAGGAATAGCTAAAACTGCGCGTATTTTAATCCCCTACCCACCAGAATGGCGAGATATGAAAACAGGTAAAGAATCACCTTGGTTTAAGGGCTTTAAATTATATAGACAAAGTAGTGATAAAAGTTGGTCACAAGCATTGAATGACTTAAAAAGGGATTTAAGATCTGATGACAGTAATATAATGGAATAACATTCGTTTATTTCTAAATTAGTTGTACTATAATATATTTCAATTATTAGAAAATCCGAGAACAAACATGATCAAATTTCCATATGGCATAAGTAATTATTATCGAATAGTAACGGAAAATTATTTTTATGTAGATCGTAGTAATCACATTAGACTAATTGAAGAAGCAGGAGATCAATTACTTTTTTTGCGCCCTCGCCGCTTTGGTAAAAGCTTAGTATTATCAATGCTAGAAAATTACTACGACGTAGCCAAAGCTGATGATTTTGATAAATTATTTGGTAATTTAGCGATAGGAAAAAATCCTACTCCTATACATAATAAATATTTAGTGATGAAATGGGATTTTTCTAATATTAGCCCAGAGGGTGATAGTAAGCAGATTGAAAAAACCTTATCAGATTATCTTAACGAACGTTTCCAAGATTTTGCTAATTATTACCAATCTATATTAAAAATATCTATTTCAATTAATCCATCAAATCCTATCGCATCATTTCTATCTTTATTAAGAGCAGTGCGAACAACAGCTTATAAACTCTATCTACTTATTGACGAATACGACAATTTTGCCAATGAAGTAATGATGGGCAAACAGAAAATCAGCAATAGCCGCTATGATGCATTAACTTCTGCTGAGAGTTTTCTAAAAACCCTTTTTAAGTCAGTAAAATCAGCTACTAGCGGGCAAGGTTTAGAACGAGTTTTTATTACTGGTGTTTCTCCAGTTTTAATGACTGATATTACTAGTTCTTATAATGTTGCAAAAGATATTTATTTAAGATCAGAATTTAATGATTTATGCGGATTTAGAGAATCTGAATTAGCCTCAATTCTTCATAAAATCGCTAAAGAATGCGATTTGACTTCGACAAAGGCTGAACAAGCCTTAACTTTAATGAAGGATTTTTATGATGGTTATTGTTTTAACTACCGTAAAACTGAGGATATTTATAATCCTACATTAGCACTCTATTTCTTAGATAATTTTCAACAAGAATGTCAGTTTCCCCGTAAAATGCTGGATAACAACTTGGCTATGGATAGAGGCAAACTTTCTTATGTCTCAAGTTTATTAAATGGTGAATCTGTAATATTTCAAGCTTTAAATGAAAATCCACCATTAAGTCTGTTTGAATTGGCAGATAGGTTTGGGGTTCAAGATATGTTATCTGCCAATAAAGATACTCAATTCATTGTTTCTTTATTGTATTATTTAGGTATTTTAACTTTAAATGGAGAAACCGAAGTAGGAGAATTACGTTTTAAAATCCCTAATTTAGTTGCACGTAAGCTTTATGTTGAGCGGCTATTTGAAATGCACTTGACAAAATCAGAACGTGAACAAACAGGTAAACTTGCTCAACAATTTTTTCAAACTGGTGATTTGCAAGCAATCTGCGATTTTATGGAACAACATTATTTCAAAGTTTTTGACAATCGTGATTATAAGCTCGCCAATGAATTAACTATAAAAACAGCATTTTTAACCATTTTATTTAATGATGTTCTTTACGTAATGGATTCAGAATTTTCAACCGGGCGACGCTACGTAGATTTGAGTATGATTATTCGCCCAGAGCGACGTAAGTTTCCAATTTTTGATTTTATTTTAGAATTCAAATATATAAGTTTATCAGAAGTAAATCTAAGCGGCGAAGAGCTTAAAGATATGAGTATTGATAAATTAAATAATTTGGCTCTGGTTAAGAAAAATACTGCTGATGCTAAAAAACAATTGCTTAGCTATAATGCTAGTTTGCAGAACAAGTATGGTGATGAATTGAAATTGAAATTGATTAGTGTCGTGGCTGTGGGATTTGACAGATTGGTTTGGGAAATTGTTGGTGAATAAAAACCTGACAGGTTTTTAAAACCTGTCAGGTTTGATAGTTTGTATTTTTTATCTAATATGTTTGATTAAATCTAATGGATAACGAACACCACTTAAATAATCATCTATGCAATTCAAAACCATTGGGCTGCGTAAGTTTGGTAATTTTGCAACTTCATCCCGTGTTAAAGAAACAGTACGAATTATACCAGCATCTAATTCAAGATCAGCTTCTTTTTCGAGTTTTTTTCCACAAAAACATACTCGCAAATAAGTACTTTGATTTAGAGAGCTGGTATATTCATAAATACCCACTATGGCTTCAGGTTCAAAATGCCATGCAGTTTCTTCTAAAGTTTCACGAATTACTGCATCAATTAAAGTTTCGTTTTGTTCCCAATGCCCAGCAGGTTGATTGACAACAATTACACCGTTGGAAGATGTTTCTTCTATTAATAAAAATCCTTGTTGATCTTCAATAATAGCCGCTACTGTTAGGTGAGGTATCCAATTCATACTGATAATGTTAAACTACTTTGCTTGTTGCAAATAAGGAATTAATTGATAATATGGAATATAACCGGGTAATAATTTACCATTAGGTAAAACTAATGCTGGTGTACCAGTTACTCCTATATTTTGCCCCAAACTATATAATTTATCTATAGGGTGATTACAAGTTTTGTCTTTGACTTTACGTCTATTTTTAGCGTCAGTCATAGCCTTCTGCTGATCATCGGCACACCATACTGATACCATTGTATTATAAGTATCTGAACCTTTACCAGCGCGTGGAAAGGCTAAATAACGTACTTTAACACCTGCACGATTCAAAAAAGGGACTTCTTTATGGAATTTCGCACAATAACCGCAATCTACATCAGTAAAAACATTGACAGTATATTTAGTTTCTCGCTTGGGCGCAAAAACTACCATTTCACTTTCATCAATAGCATTGATTGCTTGCATACGCATTCTATTACGTCTGTTTTCGGTTAAATTTACAGTACCATTAGTTCTATAAATCTCACCTAATATAAAATGCTTACCATTTGCGGTAATATAAATGATATTAGAACCAAGAGTTGCTTCATATAAACCAGCAACAGGTGTTTTTCTAATCCTATCTAAACTAGGATTTCCTCTTAAAAGATATGTCAAACTTTTAGCAGTTTTAGTAACTTCTTTTGGAATTGCCACTGCAAAAGCAGATGAATAACTTGCTAATAATGCTACTATCAAATAAATACGCATAATTTATGCTTTTGCCTTTACTTTTCTTACAAGTTTTTCTTTAATACGCGCTGCTTTACCACGTCTATCACGCATATAATAAAGTTTAGCACGTCGAACTTCACCGCGTCGTTTAACTTCAATACTATCAATTAAAGGGCTATAAGTTTGAAATACTCGCTCTACGCCTTCTCCATGAGAAATTTTACGTACTGTAAAAGCAGAATGTAAACCTCTGTTACGTATCGCAATCACCAAACCTTCAAAGGCTTGTAAACGTTCACGAGTACCTTCTTTAATCTTTACTTTTACTACAATAGTATCACCGGGAGCAAAACTAGGAATAGTTTTGTTCATTTGTTCTTTATTTAATTCTGCAATAATATTATTCATTATTATGCCTCCTGTTTAATTAATATTTTCATTACGTTGCTGAGTACGATTTAAGGCTTGTTGATGTCGCCATTTTGCAATCTCAGCATGATTGCCAGATAATAATACTTCTGGTACTTTTTGTCCGTCAATTTCTACTGGGCGCGTATAATGTGGATGATCTAATAAACCATTCACAAATGAATCTTCTGCGGCAGATAACTGATTGCCTAATGCTCCGGGTAATTGCCTAGTTAAAGCATCAATTATTACCATTGCTGCTAACTCACCGCCGCTTAGAACATAATCACCTATTGACCATTCTTCATCAATATCATGTTCTATTATCCGTTCATCAATTCCTTCATAACGCCCTGCAACTAATAGCAAACTTTTATAGCTTAATAAAGTTTCTATTCCCGCTTGATCTAAACGCCGCCCTTGCGGTGATAAATAAATTACCTTGGTATCAGTTCCTAAACTGCCAACAGCTTGTTTGATTGTCGCTCGTAAGGGTTTAACTTGCATCACCATACCCGGTCCACCACCGTATGGACGATCATCAACTCGCTGATATTTATTATCACTAAAATCTCTTGGATTCCAACTAGATAATTCTACCAAACCTTTTTCTAAGGCGCGAGCTGTGATACCACCAGAACGTAGTGTCTCAAGCATTTGAGGAAATAAAGTAATTACACCAATGCGCATTAAAAATCAACATCCCAATTAACTTGCAGTGTCGCTTCTACTAAATTCACCTCTAATATGACATGATTCATCACAAAAGGAATTAAACGTTCGCGCTCACCCGAAACTACTAAAACATCATTCGCGCCTGTAGCAATTAAAGATGCCACTTTACCAAAGCTAATTCCCTCATGATTCATAACAGTTAAACCTATTAAATCATGCCAATAAAATTCATCTGTAACAGTTGCAGGCAATTGCTCACGATCAATGGCAAGCTCTGCACCCAGCAAAGTAGCCGCTTCATCACGATCATTAATAGATTCAAACTTAGCAATAATGCCTTTACCATGCGCTTTAGCTTGGCTAACAGCGAGCATTTTTTGATTTACAAACCAAGGAGAATAGTTGATGATATTTGTGATAGGATCAGTATAAGAAAACACCTTAACCCAACCACGCACTCCATATAAACCTCTAATTTGTCCAACTATTACCCGCATTGAATTTATTCAGTAGTAGTTTTTTCTGTGTTTTCTGTTTTTTCTTCTTCAGTAACAGTCTTCTTCTTAGTAACTATAGATGAAGTTGTTTTAGCAGACTGTTTAAGTAACTTAGCAACTCGATCACTAGCTTGGGCACCAACACCTAACCAATATTCAGCGCGTTCTAAATTAATACGCAAACCTTCTTGTTTTGCATTAGCGACAGGGTTAAAAAAACCTAAACGCTCAATATAACGACCATCACGACGAGAGCGTGAATCAGTGACAACTACATGATAGAATGGACGTTTTTTTGAACCGCCTCGACTTAAACGAATTGAAACCATATTATATAAATCCTGATATTTTATATTAATTAAATTATAATTAGAAATTGAAAACTTCTAATTATAAGAGATTATGAGTTGAGAGGGAATAAATATTTTCAATAATAGTGATTATTAATAATTAAATTCGACTCGACTCTGTACAACAATTTCTTCCATTATTTCCTTGATTTTAGAACGCTTAATTTGTTCAACAAATATATTCATTAGCTTTTGTATATTAATTACTTCTTCAATAGAAGCTATATACCTATCAACAATCTTTTTAATTCCATATACAGCTTGAGCATTAGTTCGCAATTGCTCATATATTTTTTTTTCATCCATCTCTGTTTTTATGACAAAGGTAATTGGATAACGCTGTATTTTGTCAATATCTAAAAAATACTTTCTAAAATCCAAGGTTTCTGTTACTTGAAAAAATCTACCTAATGGTTTCATAACAAAATCGATCCCACCATCATTAGCATTTGTACGCCCTGTCTTGTAAAGCATTAGGTTTTCTTTATTCAATTGTTCTGGATTCCAACCCCAATATATAACTGCATCTGCATAATGAGCTTTTAAAATAGCATAACTAACAATTTCAAATACTCTAGCATCTACATTTGTTTGTAACTGTTGCTTAATAAATCTGATTGCTTTTTCTGTATTATCTTCTGAGATTTTAGCTAAGCTTGATATGTAGGCAATAAACTCATCAAATGCTAATCGCTTTGCTTCAACATAAGCATCTATGATTTCAATAATAGTTTTTGCAATATTTACATACTTGTCGCCAACAGGAACTTTTAATAAATTATCATTTATCCAATATCTCTTGGTTTTTAAATCTCGAATAATTGGTTGATGCTGAACATCAGGAAAGAATTTTCTAAATTCTTCATTCATCCTGTTATTTAAAGCATGATTTTGCAGTTTTTGCCCAAATGGTAATAACCTCATTCTAGCAAACAGATTAAAATAGCTCAGCTTGATTTTGCTTGTTGTCTATTCCGTTTTTTCGTACATATGACTTGTTTAAAGTTTTAAGTTTTTTTCCATTAAACTCATCACTAATATTTAAGCGGCGCAATCCTATTTTGATATATTCTTCCTGAAATTCTATACCTATAGACTTTCTACCCAGTTGTTGTGCAACGGCAGATGTTGTAAATGTTCCAGCAAAAGGATCAAGAACAATATCACCTTCATTAGAACTAGCTTTAATAATTCGTTCCAACAATGCTTCAGGTTTTTGAGAAGGATGTTCTTCATATTCATCCATTCTATAACGCACACGAGGAAATTCCCAAACATTACCGGGGACTTTTTTAGTATTGTAAGGCTTTGGTGTTTCACCTCTATAATCAATTAACTTGCGTTTTGCCCCAGTTTTTGCTTCCACAAGAATATCTTCAGCCTTGAAAGTGTAATTTTTCTGATCTTTTACACAAAATAAGATCGGTTCCCACAAGGAACCATAGTATTTTTTTGCCTGCTTGCCAGAACTATCATAAGCCCAAACGATCCTAGATAATATAGTAAGTTTATTTCGTATATATAGATCTAAATAAGGCATAGCTTCTGTACTTGTCATTAAGTACATTGAACCCGTTGGTTTTAATTTTTTGATACAAATATCTATCCATTGATAACACCACAATGCATAGTCTTGATCATTTGCCCATTTATCATGAAAATTTGAGAATTGTTTACCAATATTATATGGCGGATCAACAAAAATCAAATCAATAGAAGAATCTTCTATATGTTTATCAAATACTTTATCAATATTACTATATATTAATTTACAAAGTTCATTCTCAAATATTTGCATTATAGTTTAATAATCATTTCTATAAAGCGAAAAAACAGTAATAGAAATTCAATTGCTGATATTTTATATTAATTAAATTATAATTATAAGAGATTATGAGTTGAGAGGGAATAAATATTTTCAATAATAGTGATAATTATGCAACAAACAGAACTTTTTAATATAGACTTAATCCGCCGCTACGATACAGCTGGACCACGTTATACCTCATATCCAACTGCTGTTCAATTTAATGAACACTATGATGAAGCCACTTATCGTGACTATGCTAAAAATAGTAATGCCTCATTAAACCCATTATCATTGTATGTGCATATTCCATTTTGTGATACAGTATGTTTTTTCTGTGGCTGTAATAAAATTGCTACCAAAGACCGCACTAAATCTAAACCTTATTTAGACTATGTCAATCAAGAAATTATAATGCAAAGTGCATTATTTAATCCTGAACGTATAGTTACCCAATTACATTGGGGTGGTGGTACACCGACTTTTTTAAGTCATAGCGAAATACGAGAATTAATCAACAGTATGAAATCAAATTTTCAATTACTTGATGATGATACTGGAGAATATTCTATAGAAATAGATCCTCGTGAAACTAAAGCTGATACCGTTGCAGTGTTGCGTGAAGTCGGTTTTAATCGCATGAGTTTAGGCTTACAAGATTTTAATCCTAAAGTACAAAAAGCTGTGAACCGTATTCAATCTGAAGAACAAACCTTTGGAGTCTTAGAAGCCGCTCGTCAAGAAGGTTTTAAATCTATTAGTATAGATTTAATCTACGGTTTACCACATCAAACAGTTGATAGTTTTGCTCAAACTTTAGAACAAATCCTAAGCGTAAAACCCAATCGCTTATCGATATTTAATTATGCGCATTTACCAACTATATTTAAACCACAGCGACGTATTTCAGAAGCTGATTTACCTAGCCCAGATGAAAAGTTAGCGATTCTACAACACACTACTAATCAATTAATTAAAGCTGGTTATGTTTATATAGGCATGGATCACTTTGCCCTGCCTGATGATGAATTAGCACAAGCACAAAATAATGGAACCTTATATCGTAACTTTCAAGGTTATTCAACTCATGCTGATTGTGATTTAATTGGATTAGGTGTGAGTTCAATTGGAAAAGTAGGTGATTCATATTCTCAAAACCTAAAAACACTAGACAAATATTACGCTCAAATTGATGCAGGGCATATTCCGATATTTCGTGGAATCACACTAAATGCCGATGATAAATTACGCCGAGAAGTAATTACTAAATTAATGTGCAATTTTTATTTAGATATTCCTAGCGTAGAAACCGAATATCAGATTGACTTCAAAAAATACTTTGCATATGAACTACAAGAATTAGCCAAACAAGAACAAGATGGTTTATTAACAATAACTGCAAATCGAATAGAAGTACTACCAGTAGGCAGACTATTAATACGTAATATCTGTATGAACTTTGATATTTACTTGCGTAAACATAAAGAACAAAGATTTTCTAAAGTTATTTAATTCTCTCAGAGCTGGCGGGTTTTAACAACCTGTCAGCTCTTTATATTTTAAAGATTTCTTCTTTAACCACAAGTAAATTTTTATAAATAGCTGTTAAGTCAGTTAGTTTGCTACTATCAAAATTTATGGAGATAAAATATTGATATGTATTTTCAGCTAATTTTTTTAAAATTACAAAATTCCAGATTGCTCCAACAATATAAGCACCTTTTATAATCTTAAAATCATTTAATTCAACTGCTGTTATTAATTCAGCTAGTAATTGTGATTCTGGATAAGAAATTTCTTTAGCTTTTTTAAATTCCTGAATAAAAAAATAGGGTTTTTCTGAATATTCCAAACCTTTTGAAACTAAAAAGTCTGTATTTCCCGTAAAAATAAATTTATTGGTTTTATAAGTTATTTTTTCTTCATAAAAATCTCTGATTTCTTTTTCTATATTTCTAAAATCAACTTTATTTAAAATGGGAGCTATAAATTTAACTTTTAAATCTTCTTCTTTATATATTCTAATGAAATTAAATTCTTTGTCTAAAAGTTCAGTTAAAAACTTAATTTCATGATCTTTCAGGTTTATTGTTTGGTTAAACCAAAGATCAAAGATTTTCAGCGAGAAATTTTGTTTTATATTAACTAATTCTCGTAATTCTCTATCTTTAATTTTACTAAAATAATAAATAGGAATATCTTCTTTCATAATCAACTCTGTAACTAAACCTGACAGGTTTTAAAAACCTGTCAGGTTTGATAGATTAAGCGTCTAAATTAACCACTGACAAGGCATTTTTTTCAATAAAATCACGACGTGGTTCGACTTGATCACCCATTAAAGTTGTAAAAACTTCATCACAAGAAACTGCATCTTCAATACGAACTTGTAATAAAGTTCGAGTTTCAGCATTCATGGTAGTTTCCCATAATTGGTCAGGATTCATTTCACCTAAACCTTTATAACGTTGAATATGTAAACCACGTTTAGCTTCTTTCATCAGCCATTCTATAACTTCATTGAAATTACTTACAGGCTGTTTTTTATCTCCACGCTGCACATAAGCATCTGCTTTCAATAAACTTTGAAGTTGTTCCCCTAAACTTAGTAATGATTTATATTCAGAACTATTGAAAAAACGCTGAGTTATAGGATAACTAGTTTCGACACTATAAGTGGTTGAAATAATATTTGCGGCAAATTCTTCTTCAGTAGAAGTTAATAAATTAACTTTATAAGATTTAGAATCTAATTGTTTTGCTAAATCCTTAAACCATTTTTTAACATCAGAACTTAGCGGCGGCAAATAAATCATAGCTTCTAAAACAGCTGCTGGTATTTGACGCGAAAAACGTTCAATCATTTTCATGACTTGCAGATATTGTCGAAACAGAGTCTCTAATCCCTCACCTTCTAAAGCAACAGCGTCAGAACTAACAAATAATTGAGAATTTTGCAAAGCCAGAGACATTAAATGATCATTAAGTGCAGCATCATCCTTGACATATCGCGCTTGTTTACCTTTAGCAACTTTATACAAAGGCGGCTGAGCAATATAAACATAACCACGTTCAATAAGTTCAGGCAATTGCCGATAAAAAAAGGTTAAAAGCAAAGTTCTAATATGTTGCCCATCAACATCAGCATCAGTCATAATAATAATATTATGATAACGCAACTTCTCAATATTATATTCCTCATTACCAATTCCACAACCTAAAGCAGTAATAAGAGTGCCAACTTCAACAGAAGCTAACATTTTATCAAAGCGAGCTTTCTCAACATTTAGAATTTTACCCTTTAAAGGTAAGATGGCTTGGGATTTTCTATCTCTTCCTTGTTTTGCACTCCCCCCGGCACTATCGCCTTCAACCAAAAACAATTCCGACAAAGCTGGATCTTTTTCTTGACAATCAGCCAATTTACCCGGCAAACCTGCAATATCTAAGGCACTTTTACGCCGTGTCATTTCACGAGCTTTGCGAGCAGCATCTCTAGCACGGCTAGCATCAATAATTTTACTAGCTATATTTTTAGCTTCGCTGGGATTTTCTAATAAAAATTCATCTACCTTTTCAGCAACTATTGCTTCTACAGCCGCTTTTACTTCACTTGATACTAATTTATGTTTTGATTGAGAGGAAAATTTGGGTTCGTACATTTTAACAGATAATACTGCTGTCAAACCTTCACGAACATCGTCACCTGATGGTGATACTTTGGCTTTTTGTAAAAAGCCTTCGCGTTCTAAATAATTATTTAAAGTACGTGTTAAGGCACCACGAAATCCAGATAAATGAGTTCCACCATCGCGCTGAGGAATATTATTAGTAAAGCAATAGATATGTTCATGATAAGAATCATTCCATTGCATAGCAACTTCAATCCTAATTTTATTTTTTTCGCTATTTATATAAACAATGGATTGATGTAATCCAGTTTTATTGCGATGCAGTAATTCGACAAAAGAACGAATACCACCTTCATTTTCAAAAACTTCATCTTTTTCAGATCGTTCATCGACTAAACGAATTCTGACTCCAGCATTTAAAAACGATAATTCACGTAAACGATTAGCAAGAATGTCATAATGAAATTCTATATTAGTAAAAGTTTTAGTGCTGGGTTTAAACCGAATCTCTGTACCGCTATTCTCAGTTTCACCAGTGATAGCTAATGGTGCCAGCGGTACTCCTTCTTGATAAGACTGTTGATGAATTTTACCTTCTCGACAAATAGTAAGATGCAATTCCTCTGATAAAGCATTTACTACCGAAACTCCAACGCCATGTAAACCACCAGATACTTTATAAGAATTATCATCAAACTTACCACCAGCATGAAGAACAGTCATAATAACTTCAGCCGCTGAACAACCTTCTTCCTTATGAATATCAACAGGAATACCGCGCCCATTATCGCTAACACTCACAGAACCATCAAGATAAAGTTGCACCTTAATTTCTGAACAATAGCCAGCTAATGCCTCATCAATAGCATTATCAACGGCTTCAAACACCATGTGATGTAAACCGGTACCATCATCAGTATCACCAATATACATACCCGGTCGTTTTCTAACCGCATCTAAACCTTTTAAAACTTTGATATTACTTGAATCGTAAGTACTTTCAGCCATCATAATTTCCAATGAATTTTAATTAGACTATTTTACCATTTTTTAGTATAAAAAGTCAGCTCAGCTAATTTTGTTCTCCTGATAATTTTAAAGTTTCATTACATCATTTTTTGCACCTTGTAGAATTTCTTTAGCAACACCAGTAGGAATCACCATTTCATCAGGTAATTCATGTAATAATTCAACTTGTCCAATTTTAGAAAGTAAAATTAGTGGAGAAGCATCTATCACCCAACATCTAGTCATCTTCTAAAAATCCCATTGCTTTTAAAATGGTTGGTTAGTGAGTGAACCATCCGTTTTCAGATAAAACCGATCAAAATCATTTGCTAAAAACAGATTGCCTTTTTATGGCATGATATTTTGTGGCTGCTTCTGATGCAAGCTTCGGTATTCATCATAAGCATCAAAAATGGTCTGAACCCTGTATTACTACAGCCTTATAATTCCTCCTAGATTCCTACCCAAATGCTGCGTTATCGGTTGACTTGCCGACCTCGTATGCAGCGTTGCTGCTACTGCACAGTGCATACACATTCGTTTTTCCTCGTTCCGTTTAGAATGTTTAATGATAGTTTAGGTTCTGGCTATACGCCGAGGCATTTCACCAGATTCTAAACCTAAGTTAAAATCATCTAATACTTGATGATTCTTATGAGCAATTGAGAGATTTTCAACTGATAACATAACAAATAAACAATAATGATAATAATTATCAATTTTATCATATGATGCAATTGATAACAACACTTACTTATATTATGGATAAACATAATAATTTGATGATTACACGTATTCTGGCTGCTAAAATAGAGCAGCGATTATTTGGTTCACGTCAAGTCGGTAAAACTACTCTGATTCAGCAACTGTTAAAAACACCTAAAGAACGTGTACTGTTTTTTAATGGGGATGAAGCTCAAAGAATTCCTGAAATTGGACTTACTATAAAACTATTCACTGACCAACTTTCTCATTTACAAGTAATTGCCACTGGTTCTTCCGCCTTTGATTTAGCTAATAAATTACAAGAGCCTCTAACTGGTCGCAAATTTGAATATACACTTTATCCAGTTTCATTTACTGAAATGGTTGAGTATCATGGTTGGATAGAAGAAAAACGATTGCTAAATCAGTGTCTAATTTATGGTTATTATCCAGAAATAGTGACAAATCCCGAAAATGCTCAGGAATTACTGGTTTTATTATCTAATAGTTATCTGTATAAAGATTTATTGATGTTGGATAATATAAAAAAACCAGTAATGCTTGAAAAATTGCTAAAAGCATTGGCTTTACAATTAGGTAGCGAAGTATCTTATCATGAATTAGCGCACTATGGGAAAATTTTCTAATAAGTGAACGCATAAAGTATTTAGCAAATAACAATATGCGAGCGAGTAGCTACTTTTGGCGTACAACTCAACAACAAGAAATTGATTACATTGAGGAACGAGAAGACAATTTATTTGCTTATGAATTCAAATGGAATGTCAAGGCTAAAGTTATGATTCCAAAAACTTATATTCGTGCATATCCTCAAAGTGATACTAAAATTATTACACCGGAAAATATGGAGGAATTTTTATTGTGAATATAGCTTATGGTTGGATTAAAGACAGATAGATGATTTATAATTTCCCCTCTTTAAATAATTGAAAAGCTTTTTTAACAACTTGTTTTTGTTTCTTATCTAAAGGTTTTATAAAAAATATTTCAAACTTATGAAACATAAACCAAGCTAAACGAGAATAAGGTTGAGTAGTAGATAAGCTTTTAAAAATCCTCATAAAGAGTTTTTTAAGCGAATGTCGTAGCGTTTTTTTATCAATGCGCTTGTTTTTAAAGTCATTCAAATCATCTCTTATTTCAGCCAAAAAATTATCTACAATGGTTTTGCGTGCTATTACTAAATCATCTCGGTTTAAATCACAGATTTCTTGAGTTTTCTTGCCACGTTGAGTTTTCTCTATGATTTCACCATTGGGCAAAAATACAAAATGTAACTCAGGCTTATCTATTTCAGGATTTAGTAACAAAGGTTTTTCCGCTGCCATGATGGCTGAATCAGCCTGACAAACATTTTTATCTAATCCATTACTGTCTAGTGGTGGTTGTGTTACTGCTACTTGATTTGTGAGCAAATGTGATCACTCACGGTTAAATTTGCGATTCATCCAAGCTGGTTGTTTCCAGAAATACATCAAGAAACAGAGCCGTCTTATCCCCGCACGTAAGTTCCCGGTTAGCCCCCGGTACTACTAACTAATCACTAAGCTAAAAGACGTATGCCTTCACGCTCAATATTAATCGCTGCATTTAAATCACGATCTATTTTAAAACCACATTTACCACAATGGTAAACACGTTCAGAAAGCTTTAATTCCTCTTTC
>NZ_MCBX01000006.1 GCF_001723685.1 Candidatus Marithrix sp. Canyon 246 | reverse complement strand
TGCTTTGCCCGTAAATTCATCTATAAAAGGAACTAAAATACCTTCTAAAGATAATGTATTTGTTGAAGAATCGTAAATGGCTTTTGATGAAATTTCTGTTGGTGGTTGTTCATTTTCCTCTTCTTCAGCAGTATAAAGTTGTTGGACTTCTGATTCTGATAGAGCGCGGTTGTAAATGCGAACATCATCTATAAAACCAACCCAATTTTGTTGAGCATGAATAGCTCCAATTTGTGTTTCCATGCTCGTATCATATCGGATACATACTTTTTCAGAGGTAGTTATTTCTTGAATGATTTCATCATTAATTATAACGGTTAATTTTGAACCATTTTCCAACTCTTCTAATGTTACCGCTAGAAAATTCCAAACATTATTCTCAATCAGTGGATTTTTAGAATTTATGTTTAATTTTATTGCTTTTTTATTAAAAACATCTTCAAAACCAAAATTATGAAGTTTCTGTTTTTGAAATTGAAAAGATATTGGATCCAATCCGCCTCTAGTATCACCAATTGAGATTATCTGATGATAATTAGCATCAGAAGCTTGATGATGAAACCATGAAGTGATAGTTATATGACAATAGTTATCTAAGAACCGATCAGATGACAAGGAAACATATTGACTTCCGGAAAAATTTGCAGCTTGTCCAATTTTGCCAGCGGCATAATTAACATTACCATGAACCGTTCCATCATTCCCATTCCCCGATTCATCCTTAGCATCACCATTAAACGGGTAATAAGCCACCAATCCATCATTCAAATCAGCCAAAACATTGCCGCTTAATGCAGCAGATAAGATAATAGTATTAATAAGTGTATATTTTTTCAAGAAAGTTTCTCCTTTAAGAGTTAAATTGTGTGAATTCGTTTATTTCTTAATTAGTTGTACTAAATAGTAAGTACAACGGATTTTACGGCCATTAGGATAAATATAATGGCCATAATATGGTTTTCAATAGAAAAAACATTTTTTCTTTATACTTATATAGAATGCTTGCTGGAGAAAAAGGTCAGGCTGTTTTGATATTTTTTTTTGTTTTTATTGCTCGATTTATATTATTTATAATCTTGTGTGTCAGAATCAGGATTTTAATTTAACTTGTTTTTTGATAAATATATATATATTATAATAATATGGCTCATTATTTTTCTTTCATATTATGAATACTTGTGACAATAACAATTCAAATTTTTTAACAGTAGAACAAGCTCTACTTCGCATTGAGCGCGATTTACAAGCTATAAATGGTTTTGAGCAATTAGCTATACGTAGTGCTTTAAATCGAATTTTGGCTGAAGATGTACATTCTAAAATCGCTGTGCCTCCACATAATAATTCGGCTATGGATGGTTATGCTGTGCGTAGTGGTGATTTAGATACGAAAACCGATTTCACTGTAGTTGGCACTTCATGGGCTGGTAAGCCTTATAATGATAGTGTTAATGCTGGAGAATGTATCAGAATCTATACTGGTGCTGTAATTCCTAGCGATTGTGATTGTGTAATTATGCAGGAAGATGTTGAGCGTAATGCAGATATAATTCATATTGAAGTTGGGCATAAAGCTGGACAAAATATACGTTTAGCTGGTGAAGATATTCAAGTTGGTGATATAGTTTTAAAAGCTGGTAAATCTTTACTAGCTGCTGATATTGGTTTATTAGCTTCTTTAGGTATTCCAGAACTCAAAGTCAAACGCCGCTTACGAGTAGCATTTTTTTCTACTGGTGATGAATTATGTTCCTTGGGTGAAATACCACAAGCTGGGCAAATCTATGATAGTAATCGCTATACCATATATGCAATGTTGAGTAGTTTAGGTATAGAATTTCTTGATATGGGAGTCATACCAGATCAGCCTGAAGCTATTGAAGCAGCCTTTATAGAAGCCGCTAATGGCAATGACGCGATTATTACATCAGGTGGAGTATCAGTAGGCGATGCTGATTATGTAACTGATTGCTTACGCCGCGTAGGTAAAATAAATTTCTGGAAAATTGCGATGAAACCGGGTAAACCATTAGCTTTTGGTACGGTGAAAAATGCTGTATTTTTTGGCTTACCGGGCAATCCTGTTTCAGTAATGGCAACATTTTATCAATTTGTACAACCAGCATTACGCTTAATGATGGGGCAAACTAAGCAACCACCAATAAGATTCACCGTACCATCCCTAACAGCATTAAAAAAACATCCGGGGCGTGTGGACTTTCAACGCGGCATCTTAGAAACAAACGAACAAGGGCAATTAGTAGTAAAAAGCACAGGGCGACAAGGTTCTGGAATTTTAAGCTCTATGAGTCAGGCGAATTGTTTTATTGTGTTAGCAAAAGACAGTGGTAATATAGCGGCAGGTGAGGAGGTGTTGGTGGAACCGTTTGAAGGGTTAATTAGAGCCTAAGTTCAAACTTATAACTGGAGATTATATTGGAATTTAATCAACTAATCATAAAAAATTTTGGACCATTGAAAAATATCAGTATTGAAATAAAAGATATAATGATATTTATTGGACCACAAGCTAGCGGTAAAAGTACATTAGCAAAAATTTTATCTATTATTAGTGGGGAAACATTGCTTGGCAAAACTGAAACTGAGTTTCATCAAATTTTTAAAGACAAACATATTAATTTTTTTTCAGATGAAACATTAATTTCATACGGACAATCATATATTTATAAAAATTGTAAACTGAATAATAGCAGGATTAAAAATTCAGAATTAAAACCTTTATATATTCCCGCAGAAAGAATTCTCGTCTCCATGCTTTCAGAATCTATGATGGGTATGATGGCTAATAAAATTGCCATTCCTGATTTTATCTTACAATTTGGTTCATCCTTTGAAATTGCTAGAAAACAATTAGACTCTTTAAATATTGAACCATTAAATGTTACTTATCGCTTTGAAAATGGTATTGATAAAATTTACCTTCCTAATAATAAAGAATTGCCGCTTTCTCAAACTGCTAGCGGGCTTCAAGCAGCAATACCTCTTTACGTTATATTAAAATATTTTTCATCAAAACAAGCTCAAATATTTGCGATAGAAGAACCTGAGTTAAATTTATATCCTGAAACTCAGAAAAACATAGTTGAATATATCATTCAACAATGTACTTATAAAAACAATAAGTTAGTTATCACAACTCATAGTCCTTATATATTAACTGCACTAAATAATCTAATTCAAGCTCATAACGTAGTAAAAGCAAAACCTTTTTTAAAAGAAAAAGTTAATAAAATTGTATCATCAGATAAATGGTTAGATTTTGAAAGAGTAGCAGTTTATTCTATAGAAAATGGAAACGCACGAAATATGATGAATGAAGAACTTAAGGTAATTGATGCAACAATCATAGATGAGGTGTCAGAAAAATTAGGAGAAGAATTTGAACAACTTTTAGATCTAGAATATGATGAATAGCCCCTGTTGTGACAAGCTACAAAGTATATTTAATTATAAATTAAACTGTTTTGAAATATCTACAGCGGCTAGTGAAAATAAGAAACGATTTAGTATTGAAACCAAAAATAGATCTAACTATTGTCGAATAAAAGTAGATTCGTGCCTGATTTCGATATCACAAATAAAATGTGATTATGTTTTCGTCAAATGTGATACTGCATATTTTATGTTTGTTGAATTAAAAGGTACAAACTTAGAACATGCTTTTAAACAAATTTGCGAAACAATAGAATATTTTAAAAGTCATCAGATAAAAATGGAAAAAATTTATGGTTTTATTGTATCAACTAGTGTACCAAACGCCGCTAATCAAAAATTTATGAAATTAAAAAAGCAATTTAAAAAACAATACGCTGGTATATTAAAAAAAGGCACTAATCAGATTAAAATTAATGAAGCTTATTTCAAATAAAATTCTTTCATATTATGAATACTTGTGACAATTCAAATTGTTAATGCTGGAGAATGTATCAGAATCTATACTGGTGCTGTAATTCCTAGCGATTGTGATTGTGTAATTATGCAGGAAGATGTTGAGCGTAATGCAGATATAATTCATATTGAAGTTGGGCATAAAGCTGGACAAAATATACGTTTAGCTGGTGAAGATATTCAAGTTGGTGATGTAGTATTAAAAGCTGGTAAATCTTTACTAGCTGCTGATATTGGTTTATTAGCTTCTTTAGGTATTCCAGAACTTAAAGTTAAACGCCGCTTACGGGTAGCATTTTTTTCAACTGGTGATGAATTATGTTCCTTGGGTGAAATACCACAAGCTGGGCAAATCTATGATAGTAATCGCTATACCATATATGCAATGTTGAGTAGTTTAGGTATAGAATTTCTTGATATGGGAGTCATACCAGATCAGCCTGAAGCTATTGAAGCAGCCTTTATAGAAGCCGCTAATGGCAATGACGCGATTATTACATCAGGTGGAGTATCAGTAGGTGATGCCGATTATGTAACCGATTGCTTACGCCGCGTCGGTAAAATTAATTTCTGGAAAATTGCGATGAAACCGGGCAAACCTTTAGCTTTTGGTACGGTGAAAAATGCTGTATTTTTTGGCTTACCCGGCAACCCAGTATCAGTAATGGCAACATTTTACCAATTTGTACAACCAGCATTACGTCTAATGATGGGGCAAACTAAGCAAACACCAATAAGATTCACCGTACCATCCCTAACAGCATTCAAAAAACCTCCCGGGCGTGTAGATTTTCAACGCGGCATCATAGAAACAAACGAACAAGGGCAATTAGTAGTAAAAAGCACAGGGCGACAAGGTTCTGGAATTTTAAGCTCTATGAGTCAGGCGAATTGTTTTATTATCTTGCCGAAAGATAGTGGCAATGTAGCGGCAGGTGATGAAGTTTTGGTGGAACCGTTTGATGGGTTGATTTGAAGCATAGGAAAGATTTTAGCCCTGAAGGGGCGAAATAATTACCTTATATTATGTCGCCCCTTCAGGGCTTATTTTTGTTGATTATAAAGTCTATAAAAATAAAATAACCCTTACAAAATTACTTTATATGACTAAATGTACCTTTACAAAATTCCTTAATATGTATATATTAAGGGGTAAGTTTAAACATTATAAATAGTATGAAAAGATCTGAGCTAAGTTATCTGGAACAGTGGAAGGATAAAAATACACGAAAGCCCTTAGTAATTCGAGGAGCAAGACAAGTTGGTAAATCATATCTGGTTCGCCAGTTTGCCCAAATCTATGCCTTAGATATTTTAGAAATCAACTTTGAATTGAATGACGACTATATTGCCTGTTTTCAGTCAAAAGATCCAAAGCAGATTATTGTTTTGCTAGAACTTAAAGCCTCGCAGAAAATCATTCCCGGCAAAACACTGATTTTTTTAGATGAAATTCAGACTGCTCCACAAGTACTCGCTAGTTTACGTTATTTTTATGAAATCTTGCCCCAACTTCATATCATTGCCGCTGGCTCTTTACTAGATTTTATTCTGGAAGAGCATTCATTTTCAATGCCGGTTGGCAGAATTGAATACATGCACTTGGGACCATTAAAGTTCAAGGATTTTTTAAAAGCTATTGGAAAAGAACAACTTGGGGAATTTATTGAACAATATGATTCTAGTACGCCATTTTTTTGTGTGATTCATGATGAATTAATCAAAATGTTCAAACTTTATCTTGCCATTGGCGGTATGCCTGAAGCCATCCAAGTTTATAAAGATACCGGCTCACTACTAGAAGTTGACATGATAAAGCAATCAATATTATTAAGCTATCGCGATGATTTTAGTAAATATGGTCGCCGTTTTAAACATAGTATAATACAAAAAGTTTTTAAAAAATTACCTTTTCAGATCGGTCAAAAATTAAAATATGTCAATTTAGACTCAAATGAAAAAAGTTCTTATTTAAAAAATGCCTTGCATTTGCTTGAATTAGCGAAAATTTACTATCCAGTTTATCATACTGCCGCTAATGGTATTCCACTGAGAGCGCAAACCAATGAAAAGATACAAAAGCCTTTGTTTTTAGATGTAGGATTACTTACCAAAGCTTGTGGAGTCAACTATGCAGAGATTGAAGCAGCTGATGAAGTGACATTGATTAATTCAGGTTCAATGTGTGAACAATTTATTGGTCAACACCTGCTTTATGCCAAACCTTCTTATGAAGAACCTGAATTGTTTTATTGGTGCCGAGAAAAGAGACAATCATCAGCAGAAATTGACTATATATTGAATTATGGATCAAAAATAATACCGGTAGAAATCAAGGCAGGTAAGACAGGAACGCTTAAATCACTCCATGTTTTTATTCAAGAAAAACAACTTGATTATGGTGTTCGCTTTAATGCTGATATACCTTCTTACTGTGAAATTCCAATATCTTTGCCCAGAGCCTCTGGAAAATTCAGGCTACTTTCTCTGCCGTTGTATATGGTGGAAGAATTATCTAGGATGGTGAATAAATGAATTATTTTGTTCTTTTAGTGGTTTGCACATTTCAATCGTTGTTCTAAGTGTTATAATAATTGGTTAGAAACTGCATAATTTGAAAGGAATAAAAAAATGAACTCTAAAAATACTTCATCTAACACTCTCAAAGAATATCCCGTTTGGGATCGTAGTACTCGCTGGTTTCATTGGATTAATGTCTTGGCTGTTATTGGGCTTATCGGAGTGGGCTTAGTGATTTTATATGCCAAAACCCTTGGCGTTAGCACTGATGGTAAAATCTTGCTCAAGACAATTCATGTTTATATAGGTTATGTATTTTGTTTGAATCTAGCGTGGCGAATTATTTGGGCTTTTATTGGCAATAAATATGCTCGTTGGAAAGCTATTTTGCCCTGTGATAAAGGTTTTTTTACTGCACTACGTGAATACAAAGCTGGTTTTACTAGTGGTAATTTTCAATATTATAAAGGACATAATCCAGCCGCCAAAGTGATGATTACACTGCTATTTCTAGCATTGATGACACAAGCAATCACAGGATTAGTGTTGGCAGGAACCGATATTTATTATCCGCCTTTTGGTCAAACTATTAAGGAATGGGTTGTTGAGGATCCAAGCAAGATCGAGGTGTTAAAAGCTTATTCCAAGGAAAACATCAACAAGGAAAAATATGCAGAAATGCGAGACTTTCGTAAACCATTTATCACTATTCATCTTTACTGTTTTTATATTTTGTTGATTTTTATTGTTTTACATATTAGTGCTATTGTGATCACCGAAATAAGGGAACGGAGTGGTTTAATTAGTGCTATGTTCACGGGGCGGAAAGTTTTTCCTAATAAGCCCGTTGATGCTGAAAAGTAAAAAATTTATTTGCTGTATAAACCTGACAGGTTTTAAAAACCTGTCAGGTTTGTTTTAATTAATCTTAGGATCTAAATCGCCACTTGCATAGCGTTTAGACATATTATCTAAAGATATTGCTGTTATCTTAGATGCCATTCCTGCTGAACCAAATACTTCATAACGAGCTTTGCAGATTTCCATCATTCCTTTTGTTGCTTCTTTTAGGAATTTACGTGGATCAAATACTGATGGGTTTTCTTGTAAGAATCTACGAACTGAACCTGTTGATGCCATACGTAAATCTGTATCAATATTTACTTTACGTACACCATTTTTGATACCTTCAGCGATTTCTTCTACTGGTACACCATAGGTTTGACCCATATCACCACCATAGTTGTTGATTATTGCTAACCATTCTTGTGGTACTGATGAGGAACCGTGCATTACTAAGTGTGTATCAGGAATACGTGCATGAATTTCCTTCACACGTTCAATCGCTAAAATATCACCTGTTGGTGGGCGAGTGAATTTGTAAGCTCCGTGACTGGTACCAATAGCAATTGCTAAAGCATCAACCTTGGTTTTCTTTACAAAATCAGCAGCTTCTTCAGGATCAGTTAATAGTTGATCTTGTGAAAGTTTACCTTCAGCACCTGAACCATCTTCTTCGCCTGCCATACCTGTTTCTAATGAACCTAAACAACCTAATTCACCTTCAACAGATACACCACCAGCATGAGCCAATTTAGCCACTTCTTTAGTTACATCTACATTGTACTCATAACTAGAAGGTGTTTTCATGTCAGCCATTAATGAGCCATCCATCATGACTGAACTAAAGCCACTTTGGATAGAACGCAGACATATAGCTGGTTCTGAACCATGATCTTGGTGCATTACAACTGGAATATGTGGATACATTTCTATCGCAGCTGAAATCAAATGACGTAAGAATGGTTCGCCTGCATAACTACGTGCGCCAGCAGAGCCTTGCATAATTACAGGGCTGTTAGTAGCGTCAGCAGCTTGCATAATAGCATGAACTTGTTCCATGTTATTGACATTAAATGCTGGTAATCCATAAGAATTTTCCGCAGCGTGATCTAGCAATTGACGCATAGATATTAGCATAAATTTTTCCTTTTTTAGTTATTGATCCCCAACACAAACGATTTTCATTGAATTCGTTCCGCCGGAAATACCTTTTAAGTCACCTTTAGTAATTATTAATAAATCACCGTCACTAATTGCACCGCGCCGTTTTAACTCGTTTACAATGAATTGATTAATTTGTAAACTATCCACTTGATTTTCTTCATCGAATTCAATTGGATATACACCTCTATAAAGAGTTACTTTGGTGCGAGTACATTGATAGTGCGATAATGCAAAAATCGGTATGCCAGAATTGATGCGCGACATCCATAATGTGGTTGCGCCTGATTCTGTTAATGCTGCAATCGCTTTAATATTTAAATGGTTAGCGGTGTACATTGCAGCCATAGCCACTGCTTCGTCAATACGTCCAAATTGATGCTCAAGACGATGCCCAGATTTTCTGACTATAGCTTGTTTTTCAGCTTCAATACAAACCCTATCCATAGCTTTAATAGCTTTATCAGGATATTTACCTGCCGCTGTTTCGGCTGATAACATTACTGCATCAGTACCATCAAAAACTGCATTTGCGACATCTGAAACTTCAGCCCTAGTAGGAATCGCATTTTCAATCATCGATTCCATCATTTGGGTTGCTGTAATTACAATTGTATTTAAGTCGCGAGCTTTTTTAATTAATAGTTTTTGAGCCGGGGGTAAATTAGCATCACCAATTTCTACACCTAAATCACCCCGTGCTACCATTATAGCATCTGATGCTTTAATGATTTCTTCATGATTTGTTAATGCTTCAGCGCGTTCAATTTTAGCAATAATACCGGCTTTTCCACCAGCAGCTTGCAATAAAGTACGAGCTTCATGAATATCTTGAGCTGAACGAGGAAATGATATTGCAATATAATCAACTTGCATAGAAGCGGCAGTCGCAAGATCAGCGCGATCTTTATAAGTTAAAGCTTCTGCTGATAAACCACCACCTTGACGATTAATACCTTTATTATTGGATAATATTCCAGCAATAATCACTTTGCAAATGATTTTAGTACCAACAACTTTCTTAACTCTTAAGACTATCCGCCCATCATCTAATAATAAAGTATCATTAGCCAATACATCTTGAGGTAATTGTTTGTAAGTGATACCTACACATTCTTGATCTCCAGCATCACTTGGATGAGCTGCATCTAAGGTAAATGTATCACCTTCAGATAACTCAATTTTATCATCACGAAAACTTTCAGTACGAATTTTAGGACCTTGTAAATCTGCAATTACCCCAATGGTTCGTCCATTAGCTTTAGCACAATCACGTAATTTTTGTAAGCGTTTTTTATGAATATCAGCGGTTTGATGTGAAAAATTTAAACGTACTACATCAACACCAGCTTTGACGATCTTATCCAACATTTTAGGATCATCAGTTGATGGTCCCAATGTTGCGATAATCTTTGTTCTTCTTAGCATTACTGCCCACGCTCTTCAAGGATTGCCACTGCTGGCAATTTTTTACCTTCTAAAAATTCTAAGAATGCACCGCCGCCTGTTGATATATATGATATTTTGTCTTTAATACCGTATTTATCTACTGCTGCTAGTGTATCTCCACCACCTGCAATTGAAAAAGCACTACTTTCTGCAATAGCTTCTGCTAATGCTTTGGTTCCAGCTCCAAATTGATCGTATTCAAATACTCCAACTGGTCCATTCCATACTATTGTTCCAGCAGATTTTAGAATTTCTGCAAATTTGGCAGAAGTTTCTGGACCTACGTCAAAAATACTTTCATTATCAGCAACTTCATTCACTGCTTTTAATGTTGCTGGGGCATCTGCTTGTTCAAATGGGCTGGTAGTTCCAACTACTACATCTGTAGGAACTGGAATATCACCACCATTTGCTTGAGCAGCAGCACTTAATTTTTTAGCTTCATCAATTAAATCTTTTTCATACAAAGATTTACCAACATTATGACCAGCCGCTGCTACAAAAGTATTGGCGATACCACCACCAACAATTAATTGGTCAACTATTTTGGATAGGGAGTCTAAAACTGTGAGTTTGGTAGAAACTTTGGAACCACCAACAATAGCAACCATAGGACGAGCTGGGTTATCTAAAGCTTTACCTAAAGCGTCTAATTCTGCGGCTAATAATGGACCAGCACAGGCGACTGGTGCATATTTAGCAACACCATGTGTAGATGCTTGGGCGCGATGAGCAGTACCAAAAGCGTCCATTACATAGATGTCACATAGAGTTGCCATTTTTTTGGACAACTCATCATCATTTTTCTTTTCGCCTTTATTGAAACGTACATTTTCACATAATACGACTTCACCAGCGTTTAATTCTATTCCATCTAACCAATCTTTGACTAATTTAACAGGTTTGCCTAATAAAGATTCTAAATGTTCAGCTACTGGAGCCATTGAAGCGGTTGGATTAAACTCACCTTCTGTAGGACGACCTAAGTGAGACATTAGCATCACTTTAGCACCAGCGTCAATAGCATGTTTGATAGTCGGTAATGAGGCTTGAATACGTATATCACTAGCAACTTTACCATCTTTTAATGGTACATTTAAATCTTGACGAATAAGAACCCGTTTATTATTAAGATCTAAATCGGTCATTTTAAGAATAGACATATACAATCTTCCTATATATTGATTATTTAATTTTAGCTTCTTTATACTCTACATGTTTACGTACAACAGGGTCATACTTTTTAAATACTAACTTTTCTGTGGTACTACGCTTGTTTTTACTTGTAGTATAATAATGTCCGGTTCCGGCTGAGGAAACTAATTTTATCTTATCACGCATTGTATTTACTCCATTTCAAATCAGGTTAATTTTAACACAAAATTTGTTAGCTTAAGTATTTTTCATAGCCAATGTCTTCTAATTTCCGCGCTTTTTCTGTAACTATTTTTTCTAGTTGCGCTTTATATTTTTTGACATTTTGGCGTATTTTGGTGTTTTTGATGCCTATTATTTGTGCCGCTAAGATGCCAGCATTTTTGGCATTGTTGATTGCTACGGTTGCAACCGGAATGCCGGCTGGCATTTGTACTATTGATAGTAGGGAATCAAGTCCTTCTAAATGTGAGGCTTTTACTGGAACCCCTATTACTGGTAAGCTTGTTATTGAGGCTACCATTCCGGGTAAATGAGCAGCACCGCCTGCACCTGCAATAATTACATCTAATTTGGTTTCTGCTTGTTTGGCATAATCAAATAAGCGTTCTGGTGTGCGGTGAGCTGAGACTATCGTTAATTCATATTCAACTTCTAGTTGTTCTAGTATTATTGCCGCTTGTTTCATAATCGGCAAGTCTGAATCACTGCCCATTATAATTCCTACCCTAGTCATATTGTGTCTGTTCCTTTAATTTTAAGGATGTCTTTTATTTGTTCTAATTTGGTCATAGCTTGGTTAAGGCTATTATCCAATATAGTAATATGACCCATTTTTCTAAAGGGGTGGGTGCTTAATTTGTCATAAAAATGATATGACAAGCCGGGAATTTTTAGGGCGGTGGTTAATCCTTCAATTTGAGGGGTTCCTGTGTAACCTTCTTCACCTAGTAGGTTTAGCATTACTGCTGGTTTTAGTTGTTTGGTGGAGCCTAGTGGTAAGCCGCTAATAATACGTATTAGTTGTTCATATTGACTAGTAATACAGGCTTCTATTGTATAGTGCCCTGAATTATGTGGTCTTGGCGCGATTTCATTGACTAAAATGTCTCCAGATTTAGTTAGAAACATTTCTACTCCAAATACACCTATTCCGTCCAATGCTTCTACTGATTGTATGGCTATTTTACGGGCATGTTCGGCGGTTGTTTGATCAATTGCCGCTGGTGCAGCTACAATATCACAAATATTGGTTTTTTCATCAAATACCATTTCTACAACTGGGTAAGTTGCAATCTCGCCGTTGGCGGTTCTAGCTATGATTATGGCTAATTCTTTTTCAAAGTCAATACGCTCTTCTAGCATTGATGGGCTGGATAAAGCTTTATTTATATCATCAATACTATTTAATATGACTACACCTTTACCGTCATATCCTCCATAGCGGGCTTTTTGTACTATGGGAAATTTGGTTTGGGTTGTTATTTCAGCGGTTTCAAATTTCGGTACTGGAATATTATTATCTGCTAGCGTTTGTTTTTGTAAAAGTTTGTCTTGAATTAAAGCTAAGGTGTTTGGCGATGGATAAATAATATGACCTTGTTGATGTAGTTGTTTTAGTATTTCTACATCTATGTGTTCAATATCATATGTTAATACATCACTAACTTTTGCTAATTGCTCTAATTTAGCGGCATCATATAAATCGCCGACAATGTGTGCATCGGCAATTTGTGCGGCTGGGCATTCTGGAGTGGGATCTAATATTGTAATAAAAAATCCCATTTGTTTGGCGGCTTGTATTGACATTCTCGCCAATTGCCCGCCGCCAATTATGCCAATCCGTTTTTTAATCATATTTCACAAGTTGGAGAAACTGTTTCTGCTGGTGCTAGTAAGGCATCCACTTTGGCAGCGCATATGAAATCGTTTTCTGATAATCCATTGATAGCATGAGTAGTATAAGTAATTAAACAGTGATTATAACCAACTTCCATGTCTGGATGATGATCTTCTAAGTGTGTCATCCATGCTACGCCGTTGACAAATGCCATTGTTTCGTAGTAATTATTAAATTTGAAATCATGGCTGATTTGTTTGCCATCAGCGGTGAGTTGCCAATCTGTTAAGCCTTTTAATAAGTCTTGAGATTGTTCTAATGTAAGAGGATCAACTCCTCCTTCACAAGGTTTACAACGTTTGCTTGTTAATTCACTCATGAGGTTTATCTTCTTTTGGTGGTACGAAATTAGAATCGTTAGGATTTAGGAATATAAAGCTAAATTGATCTTTTTCAATCTCAACAAAATCCATAACTGCACCTTCTAATAATTCTTTATAGGCAGATTTGAATATAATATCGACATCTTCAGTATGGATGTGTACATCATCATTTTGGATTTTATCAAATCCCATTTTATTATATTCAATAGTGCCATCAGCATTACGTAATGGCGCAAGACGTAAGGCGGAGCCTTTCATGTCAGCTTGTTCAGCGGCTTGTAATATTTGAGCGGCTGCTTGTTTGGTTACTTGGAATATTGGCATTTTTTTTAGTATATTTATATATGATAATTTGATTGTTATTTTTTGGGTTTAATTTTTTATTTCAAGTTTAGGTGTGTATATGTATCGTTATATGGTTATCATATTGTTTTTGTTATTCACTACTAGTTGTAATGATAATTCTAGTGAGTCGCCATCGTTTGCAGCTATTTTTAATCCTCCACTAAAAAAAGCTATGTTTGAAAAGACTGTTGATTTTCAAAATCATTTTAGGAAATATTTAGATGAGTCTTTAGCTAAATTCAATCAAGCTGGAAGAAATGGTGATAAACCTTATCAGGCTGGTGTTGTATCTCTTACCGATTATGATGCTGATAAAGAAATACTTTCTTTTGAAATTAAGTGGCAAGCTAAATGGGTTAAGCAATTTTTTAGTGATTTTCCTTATGAGACACAAAAATGGATTAATATTGCACCTTTAGAAGCAGAAACTTTATGGAAAGCTGGTAAACAAAAGCCTTTTTTTATTCAGGTAAATAGGTTAGATGATCATTCTATTATTGGTAATGCAATAATTATAAGAGATAAAAAAGTATGGGAATTTGGTTGGTTGAAGCCAGAAATGGTTAGAATTCCAGCCGGTTCATTTAAAATGGGAGATAATAAAGTATCAATGAAAAGTTTTTATATGGGTAAATATGAAATCACTTTTGCTGAATATGATCAGTTTGCTGAATCTACTGGTAGAAATAAACCTGATGATAAAGGTTGGGGGCGTGGTAATCGTCCAGTAATGAATGTTTATTGGCATGATGCTACAGCTTATGCAGAATGGTTAAGTCAACTAACAGGAGGAAATTATCGTTTGCCAACGGAGGCTGAATGGGAATATGCGGCTAGAGCAGGTACGGATACTGAGTATTGGTGGGGTAATGAAATTGGTAGCAATAATGCTAACTGTTATGGTTGTGGTAGTCAATGGGATAGTAAACAAACTGCTCCAGTAGGTTCTTTTTCTGCTAATCCATTTGGTTTACATGACACTGCTGGTAACGTATCCGAATGGACCTGTTCTGAATATGACAGCCAATATAATGGTAAAGAAAAACAATGTGCTACAAGTGCAGATAGTTTGTCCCTTCGCGGCGGCTCGTGGTACAACAGCGCGTGGTTCGTGCGCTCGGCTTACCGCAACGGGTACAAGCCGACGGGCCGCGACGGCAGCGTGGGCTTCCGGGTATCCAGGCTATAACCATTTAAACTTTATCTTTTTACCCTTTTCATTATTTTAATAATGGGGGGATGCAAGGGGGGGTGTAGGGAGTTTATGCAAAGTCATATTTATCATCCCCCCTTGCTTTTTTTTGGAGTTATTTTGACAAAGCTACGCTTTGAACTCCAATTTGTCGATATATATTCGTTGTTGTTACTATTCGTTGTACTCAATATTTAAGGCTGTTAAGTTGCCCCTGAAAGGGGCTTACATACTAGCCTAGGGCAACGCCCTAGGATTTATTTAGAATTTTAGCCCTGAAAGGGCGATACATAATACGTGAATATTGAAAATCTCTTAAAATTATCCAAAAATACCATATTTATGATAATAATTGCTTATATATCGCCCTTTCAGGGGCAGCTGATAAAATATTGGCATTTGGTTATTTTTTGGGTTGAAAAATGTTTTTCAAGTTACCAGCAAAAAAATGTGGTAATAATTTTATTATTGAATTATTAATTGAAATTTCTGCAATTTTATTAAAGTTCAGTATATATCCAATATTTGAAGGATAATTTTCTAAAAAATATATAATAAAATCAATTTATGAACCATTTTTGTTTCTGTAGTATTTTACATCTTTATCTACTAATTCTCTAAAAACAAAATTTTCTAAAATCGCTGCTTTATCGACTTTATTTTCTAATGAGTTAAAGTTTTTTAAATGCTTGCCGCCATCTGTGACATATTGAAATTCATCAATAAAAATTCTATCGTATGGTTCAATATAGAGTTTGATAAAACTTTTTATATCTTCTTGAAATAAAATTTTAGTTTCAATATCATCAAAAGTTAAAAAAAGAGCATTTTCAGAATTGTGATATATATGCTTTAAAATTGTAGTCTTTCCAACTTGCCTTGAACCAAAGATAGCAATAATTTCAGGAGAATCTATATATTTATTAATCTTTTTTTCTATTTCTCTTTGATAATACATTTTAACTACGCTATTTTGAATATATTTAGTATTATAGCATAGTTAAAACATATCAGAGACTACATATTTCTCAACAAATCAACTAAAACGGCTCCATCAGCCGGTTGTAAAAAATGTGTTCCGACGCTGGTTATTGTGGTTGCTAATCCATGTAGTGCAGGCACATCATTTAAATCTTGACTATATGGTGCTACCCATTTATCGCCTTTTACTCTGACAATTGAAGCATAAAATGCTTGGGGATGTGGTTGGCGGTTTAGCCAGAATATTAATGAACTAGGATGTTCTCTGCTTAAATCTCGATATAAATCTTTGGAACGATTAATAGTATTTAATCCCAAAAAAGGAGCTACCCAAGCAAGTGGGCTATTACTGATTTTATAACCTAATTCAGCTTTATCAGTTCCTAAGTGAGGGCTACTAATAGTAATTAATCCTTGAATTGCTATGCCACTTCTTACCATTACCAAACGTGCCACTATTCCACCAGCAGAATGTCCTATTAAAACTAATGAATTTTGTGGATGCTTAGCTTTTATATCACGTAAATAACCATCTAAATATTGTGCTTGTACTACTAATGGTGCTTCTGAAGGTAAATTAACAGTATATGTATCATAGCCTTGCAAAGCAGCTACAATTCCATGATTGTACCAAGAACTAGCATCGCCTAAATATCCATGAACAAGCACTACAGTTTTTCCGGCATAACTGGATGCACTCAAGAATGAAATAAATAAAAAAGTGATTATGCGTAATGACATTTTTTTTGCCTCTGATAGTTAATTAGTATTTTTTAAAACCGAGTTCTTACAATATAGGTAAAATCTTTATTTTCATCAAATAAATAATCAAATCCACTGGTTAAAATAATTTCTATATTATTATCAATCAATAAATATCTATCGTGATAATCATGATAGGTATTTTTACTATCTTGTTGAATTTTCCAATCCTTACATTCTTTTTTTAAGCTACTGATTTGTACTTGAGATAATTGTTTAGCTTTATAAATTATATTCAGTTTCTTTTGAGGTAAAATGTGAGATATTTTTTGAATAACTTTATCATTCATATGTTTATCATATATAAAAATATATTTAGCATTTCTACATAAGGCTTTTATATGTTTAATAGTTTTATCACGGCTTTCATTTTTATTATAGGTAGCGGTAAAATTTCTTTCTATTTTATCAGCATTAATATTTATATAAGGATAATCATTTCTTTCGGTGTTTAAAATAAGTTTATATTTAGTTTGTTCACAAAGTTCTTCTAATGTTTGATTTATATAACCTTTTCGTAATAATTTTTTGCTGACAGAATTATCCACCTCTATGGCAATTCTTTTTAATTGGGCAATATTGGTTAAATGCCTAGAATAATACTTTAAAAGATTGGTTATTATCTGTGGATCAACATGTTTGGCATTTTTAAAGTCATAATACGCTTTTAACAGTTCATCGCTTAAAACAATCGTATATTCCATTATTTTATCCCATTTCCAACAGTTCCGTTAAATTGGTTCCGAAAAAACTGGACGGAAAATTGTCATTAGCTTCTTTATTTTCCCGAATGAAATGCCCAGTGCCATCAACTTCTATTTTTTCAAAAGGTGTATTTGAATCTTCTTTATAGTAAATGACAACATCAGCATTATTAATGTGATTTTTATAGATCTCATATCTAATTCTATCAATTAAATTTTCACAATGGGTTTCTAAAACAACTTGAATGCCATTATTTGCAATAAAAGCAAAAAATTCACCAAGTTTGGCTTGAGCTTTGGGATGTAAATGAATTTCTGGGTTTTCTAGTAATAAAATATTACCTTTTTTAGCTAATAAACAGACAATCAAAATTTTAACCACATAGCTAGTTCCAGCACCTAAACCATCAGGTGAGATTGCTTGAAGTTTATTGAACTTATAACTAACTTTGACATGACTAGCGGCAACTCTTTCTGTACTAAGCTCTACTTCTGCATCTAAAATATAGCTTAACCAATAATCAATATTACTCTGTAATGTATCTGAATTTGCACTTTTGATTAAATATTTTTCAATAACATTAGTTTTATTTTGTTCATAATAACTAAAAATAAATTCACCATTTTTACCAATTTTATTTTCGCTACTATATAAAGCAAGTTCCTCGGGTCCTAATCTATTAGCACTTAGATAAAAAATATCTTGTTCATTCGTAAAATTCAGTAAACTACCTTGTTTATTTGTACCATCAATATTTTTAGTTAAACTAGTATCATCTATTTCAATTGAAAATTCTTTTGCATTTAAATATTTATTTCTATTATTAGTAAAATCAAGCAGATTTTCTGACAAGAATTTTTTCTCACCAAAATAATGAGAGATTAATAAAATACTTTGAATCACAGAAGATTTACCCGCAGAATTTACACCTGTTAGGATGGTTAAATTCTTAAAAGTAAAAGATTCATCACCAATACATTTGAATCGTTTAATTTTTAAGTGATTTATCATGATAATAATTTTTCTCTGAGTTCTTTAATTTTATTAAAACGGTAGGCAACATTAGTTGAACTGTCTATTCTGCTCAAGAAAGTTCCGCTTTGTTCAAATTCTGATTTTAGATGTTCAACTTCTTTTTTTACCAAATCTTTATCAAGATTTCCAATATCTTTATTGCTAAATAAATATGCGATTATTTCAAATAATGCCATAGTAATTCGTTTAGTAGCTTTACCCTCTTTGGTTCCGAATCTAAACCCATTTTCACCAATAATTTTATAACTATTAAGCATTGCAGTTTTAAATATATGTTCTATTTTTTCAATTATGTCGTCATTTGATTTATTTAAAAATTCCATAGCCTTAGCTAGAAAATCATCAATATCACTTTTATATTCAATATTGTCTAGCCAATTTTCATATAACATATAAAAAGACAAAAACCTTAAAACGAAATGTTTATCTTTCATTCTTTCGTCCTTTATGCCATTATTGGTAGCCTGTTTAAAACAATCAAATTTGACTAATCGGTCTAATAATTTTGTTGCTTTACCTTGATATAAAGCATTTCTCATTTCTTGAGGTTTTAATTGAGTGCCACCACGATTCACTCGATCAAAAATCTCAAACTTGACATTTTCAGGTGTAGGTGGTTGAATTACATAAATAAACAATTGATAATCTTCAATCATCGCCTGATGAACCAGTTCTAAATCTTTAAAGCCTTTGCCATTTTGCTCTTTTAAAATCTTTAGATTGTTTAATTTAAATCCACCATCAATAAAACTAAAAAATGTAGTTAATCTTTGACGACCATCCACAACTTGTCTTTTACCATCCTTGTCTTCAAAGAAATACATTATTGGAATAGGAATACCCATTAAAACGGATTCAATTAATTCACTTTTTTGCTTAGGTTTCCATACATCTTTTCTCTGAAAATTAGGTGCTATAATGATCTTTTGACGTTTATCATATTGTCTTTTTAAATCATAAATACTAAATTGTTCTTTAGATATTTTAACTCTAGCGTCGGGATAAATATCATCTAAATCTTCTTCATCTTCCTGCATACCTTTAGTTTACCACTAGTTTCCACCGCTTAAAAGGCGGTGGTTTCAATTTTTATAATTAATTAGTATTATCTAATATAGTTTCTCTTGAGGCAATTAACAAGGATTGTCCAACAAATACTGATTTATTTTCCAGACTATTCAGTTGTTTTAGTTGAGTCACTGTAATTTTATAGCGTTGAGCTATTGTCCATAAACTTTCGCCTTTTTTCACTTTATGTTTTACTATTGTTGGTAGTTTTACAGTCTGTGGTGGTGTAGGAGGTTCTGATATTAGTAATTGTTGACCAACACGTACTGTTTTTCCTTGTAATTTATTCCATTGCTGGATTTTTGTCGTCTTGACATTGTAGCGTCTTGCAATTCTCCATAAAGTTTCACCATTTTTTACCTTATGCGTTAGAATAATTTGCTTTTTTTCTTCTTCTACTATTGGAACAGTTTCATTGATTGGTGCTACTGCTGCTAAGATTGGTTTTTCTACTACCAATGGTTCTATTATTGGAGCTGATAGAATCAATTCTTGCCCTGCTTTGATTGATTTATTTCCCAACTTATTCCACTGTTTCAGTTCCGCCACTTTAATATTATAGCGTCTTGCAATATTCCATAAGGTTTGACCACTTTCAACTTTATGTTTCACAGCTGGCTTTGTTTCTGGTTTAACTGGTTCAGGAGGAGCTGATACAACTAATTTTTGCCCTACTTTCACTGATTTAGATTCTAAATCATTCCATTTAGTCAGTTCAGAAATTGTAGTTGCATATTTTTTAGCGATTTTCCATAAACTTTCACCAGCACCTACCTTATGAGGATCAATAGCAGCCACTTGTGTTTCTTTCGGTTGCGGAGGTTCTAAAATATTAATCGATAATAAAATCTCAGGTGGCGTTTGAGCTATACGTCTCTTAAATCTACTAACTCTATTTACTGGTAATGTTAAATAGTGTCTGCCTTTTGGAGCTGTAGCTTCTCGTATATAGTTACCATTTAAAGTTTTCATTTGTTTTAATGATAAACCAGAAAATTGTGCAGCAAAAGTCATATCAATTTGACGATCTACTTTAACCCTTGTTAAATATGGTTCATTCTTAATCGAAGGTATTTGAACCTTAAATTCTTTTGGATTACCTACTATTCTGGATAAAGCTAGGAGTTTAGGTATATAATTAGTTGTTTCTTTTGGTAATTCTAAGGACCAAAAATCTGTTGGTAATTGTTGTTCTAAATTTTTATTAATAGCTTTTTTCAAATTACCCGGACCATAATTATATGCCGCTAATGTTAATAACCAATCGCCACCAAATAGTCTATTAAGATTTTTCAAGAATCCCAAAGCAGCGCGTGTCGATTTAAATATATGATAACGTTCATCATACCATTCATCTTGTTGCAAGTTATAATCGCTAGCTGTCATAGGAATCATTTGCCATAAACCAGCTGCATTTGCTCTTGAAAGAGCTAATGGTCTAAATGAACTTTCAATGGCAGGCAACAAGACTAGTTCCATTGGCATTTTGCGTTTTTCAATTTGTTTGACTATATCATAAAGATAAGGTTGTGAACGACTTAACAGTCTTTTTAAGTATCTTGAATATTTTACACGGCGATCAATATGAGCTTGTATCTTAGAATTGGAGAAAACTGGTAATTTGTAACCTTTACGTATTCTATCCCATAAATCATTTTTACCAGAAAAATATGGTTTATATGGTTCAGATAAAGTAACTTCTGGAAGTTGTTCTTCAACTACAGTTTGAGTGCTTGTAGTCACAACTGTTGATTTAATGACAGGTTTTACAGGTTCTTGTACCCTAGTTGAATTATCCAGAGTATAAGTATATGAAAATACTCCATTATCATTTTTGGAAACTACAAAAATAACTGGTTTTACAAATGCTGAAGAATCAGCATGTTTACTTTCATTGCAAGCCAAAAGACTTAGGCTAATTAATAATATATATATATGTTTAATATTCATAATTTTCTTATCGCAAAGCTTGCGCCAATCCTTCGCCCATGTTTAGATTTTGTTGTGGTTTTAGTTCTGATAACCATGCAACATGTTGAGCATCATGCAATATAATTACGGTAGATCCCATATTAAAACGTCCCATTTCCGCTCCTTTTTCTAACACCGGTTCTGAATAGTTCCAACGTTTAATGCTAGATAAACGGCTAGGTGCGACTGTACCTGCCCAAACAGTATCTATGCTACCGACGAAAAGTGCGCCTACTAAAATCATGGCCATTGGTCCTAATTCGGTTTCAAATAAACAAATAACGCGCTCATTACGTGCAAATAAATTAGGTACTGCTCGACTAGTGCGTTGATTGACGCTAAATAAACGTCCGGGTACATATACCATATCTTTTAAGCGTCCTGTTATAGGCATATGGATTCTGTGGTAATCTTTAGGGGCTAGATACAAAGTAGTAAATAAACCCTGTTTAAACAAATTCACCATATCAGTTTGCCCAGCTAGCAAGTCATCTAGCTGAAAATAGCGTCCCTTTGCTTGTATTAAACTGCCATTATTAATTTTACCAATTTGACTTATTTGTGCATCAACAGGACTAATAATATCAGTTGCCGCTAATGGGCGGGCAGTTGCTTTTAGACTACGAGTAAAAAATTGATTAAAACTATTGTAATCACTGATATTAGGTGACTCAGCAATATTCATATTTACCTTATATAAGTTAATAAAACGTTTTATTAGCCAATGAGTAAAACCTCCTAATTTTAAACGGGTAAATTTTAAAACCAGTCGTGAGAGTATGTGTTGCGGGATAATATATTGTAGTAAAATCATTTATTGCAAAAATGTTGATAAATTCATGCATGATTTTATCATATCTCCGTTGATTTTTGTGTGAATCTTAATCAATTCCAACCACTCGCCAGATTTCATCTAAGCTAGTTATACCTGCAAGCAAACGACGTTTTGCTTCTTGTGCTAAAGTTATAAAACCATTGTCTTGAGCATATTGTTTTATTTTATATGTGGCTGCTTTATTGGCAATCATTTTTTGTAATTGGTTGTCAATATATAAAAATTCCATTAATGCAATACGACCTTTATAGCCATATTGAAAACATTGTTCGCAACCAACTGCTGAGTATAAAGTAATATCTTGGGTTTTGGATAGTTTTAATAGTTTACGTTCTTCATCATTGGGAGAGTAAGCCTGTTTGCAATTTGGACAAAGTTTACGCACTAAACGTTGATAAACAACTCCTACCATATTTTCGGCAATTACATCAGCTACAACGCCAAGATCTAATAAACGTGGAATCGCGCTAATCGCAGAGTTTGTATGTAAGGTTGAATAGACTTTATGCCCAGTCATAGATGCCCAAAATGCCATTTCAGCTGTGGCTTTATCACGAATTTCTCCAAGTAGAATAATATCTGGATCTTGACGTAATATTGATCTTAGTCCATTTTCAAAGTCAAGTTTCACCGCTTCATTGATAGCAGTTTGTCGTACTATGCCTAAAATATATTCTACTGGATCTTCCAGTGTCATAATGCTAACTTGTTCAGTATTTAAATATTGAAGTAGAGAATATAAACTGGTGGTTTTACCACTGCCTGTTGGTCCGGTGATTAATATTATCCCTTGTGGATTAAACACCATGCGTTTTAAAATTATTAAGCTCGGTTCTAATAAATCTAATTGTTCAATTGTTATAACTGCTTTCTTATGATCTAATATGCGTAATACAATATTTTCACCATTAATAGTGGGATGTACTGAGACTCTGAAATCAACTGCTTTTCCAGATAAGTTTAAGGAAAATCTTCCATCTTGTGGTATGCGCGTGTTGGCTATATTTAATTTTGCTATAACTTTGATACGTACTACTATGGCTGACCAATATTTCTTATGCAAACTACGAATTTGTTGCAATACTCCATCAATACGATAACGTATTCGTAAAAAGCCTTGTTCGGGTTCAAGATGAATGTCTGAGGCTCCATGTTTAACAGCGTTAGCAAGTAAAGCATCTACTAAACGTATTAAGGGTTGCTGATAATCGTTATTTTGAAATTCTAAGATACCTGTTTCAATTTCATGCAGAATTCCATCTATGGATAATTCAAAACCATAGCAATAATCAATCGCAGAAATAATATCGGTTTGACTAGCTAAAACCGGTTCAATTTTGATGGAATTATCTAATAAATTATTTAATTTATCAATTATAAATATGTTAAAAATATCAGCTATTGCAACTGATAATGTATTATTATCTGGATTAAAATTAAGAGGTAAAATTTTATTATTAATGGCAAACTGTTTAGGAATTAATTTAATAGCTTCATTATCGGCTACTACATTAGAGAGATCTTGACAGGATAATCCTAAAGTTTGACCAATAATATTTTGTATCACTGTTTCAGATACAAAACCTAATTTAATTAAAATTGATTCTAATTTATCGGACTTTTTTTTCTGTTCAATTAAAGCGATTTGTAATTGATCTTTGCTAATAATTTGTTGTTCTACCAGAGTGTCTATAATATTTTTATATTTCATACCAGCCTTTTGTAGCTGTTGTTTACAAAAAAATCCGTTTATTCGGATTTTTTTTAATCAACCAATTAATATTTATTAAATTTGGTAGTTCAAGATGGTTGTAGTTTATCTAAATTGTTGTAAAGCCTCACTTCCTATCCTTATTTTTCAGTAATTCAATTATCTATTTCAAGTCACTTACCTGTTGTTTTAAATAATCAATTTATTTTTTTGCGGTTTTTAATTCCTGTTTGCGCAGAAGAATTGACATGCCAATTGGAATTGTCACCTTGCGTGTTATGAGTTCCTGTTAAGTGAAATATCTTTTTTTCATCCAAACAAAACAACTGTGACAATTCTATTTCCATTATTTTAGCAATTTGCTGAAGTCGAGAAATATTAACATCAGTCTCACCTCGCTCTATCTTCGCGTATGAATAAGTCGAAACTCCCACAATTCTGCCATTGTTTCTTGGGTTAAATTCCTTAGTTTGCGAATTGTTTTAAGATTTTTAGGTAATTCCATAAATAGATACTATCAGTCAAGCAATTAACAACTTTTAGTTGTAGATTTACTTAAAAAATAAAAATAAAAGCATGATTTTCAATAAGTTTAATTTTAATTTATATTAAAATGCAATTAACAACTTTTAGTTGCTGTTTTAATTTAGGAATAAATATTATTATATGGACACTAGTAGTAAGTGTAACACATTTAGCAATGTTTTATACAATACATTATTTATTATATAAATAATAAATATAAATATATGGATTAGATTAGCCTTATCTTTATAAGAAGTATATGGCATGTTAGTGATTTGAATTAAATAATTCACAGTTAAACAAATGGAAATAGAAGCATGTATCTAACAGTATCAACCGGAACAACTTTCGTTACCAGAACACAGACTGCGCTCATGGGCAGAGTGGAAAAGTCAATCTATGGCAATTTTCCGGTGCAAAATATTTGTGTTTCTCAGGAACCCTTGCAAGATGGTTCAGTAGCGATCAAACCAGTTCTGGAATGTCTAAACGAAGTCGCTCCTGATAAAACTACAATCTTCATAGCTTTTACCTTTATCGACGGTGGTGACGCTGCGGGTCTTGAACATTATTTAAAAGCGCGAGCACCTGCGTTAGCTAAGCACGGAGGTAAAGTGTTATTGAGCGCGACGAATGAACGAGGGATAGACTGGGATTTTGATGGGGTATAAATCATACAATTTCCGCGACCAGATAGTGTTGCTGAACTTATGCAAGACACTGACTATACTGAAAACGTGAGCGACACTGCGGCCATATTCGACAAAGACTTTGCTATGGTTAGTTTACTTTTGAGGTGATGGATATTATGAACACTGTACCAGGTCCGCATGGCGACAGATTGCTTGGCAATCTTAGAGCGTTTAGAAACAGACCTTTGCAACTTTTACTCCAATGTCGGTGTGAGTATGGTGATGTGGTGAAGCTTCGGTTGGGGCCGTTTAGTGTGTATTTGGTATTTAATCCGCAAGATATTGTCCGCGTATTTGATGACAAATCTTTTGGTCGCAGCGATTTTTCCGCATTGTTTGAGCCGCTGGCTGGTGGCAGCATGATCATTGCCGACGGTGAGCAGTGGTTGCGCCAACGGCATAGGGTGGCACCTGCCTTTAACAAGAATCGTCTAGCTATGCTAGCACCACAGATACACAAAAACGCTGTGGAGATAGTTGAACAATGGGAAACAGAGCAACAAGCAGGACATTTGATAGATGTCCAAGAAGCTATGGTTGGCTATGCCATGAAAGTTATCACCCACTTCCTTTTTGGTAGTGGACTGGATAACAAAATGTTGGTAGCGGTTGCTAAGGCTTGGTCTATGAGTCTTAAAAGCATGAATTATCGCATGTCCGAAGCACTTCCACTACCTCTTTGGGTGCCAACGCGGAATAACCGCCACCTGCGCTCTGCTGCAAACGAAATTAGCAAGATCATACTTGACATCATTGCACAGCAGCGTAAAACACCTGATGATAGTGGATCTTTTCTGTCCACATTGCTTCATAATCGTGATCAGGACAGCGAACTTAAGGATCAGGAAATTCTTCATGAAATAATGGGAATATTTTTGGCAGGATTTGACACCGTTGCCATCGCAATGGTATGGACACTTTATTATCTAGCTCGCTATCCTGATATACAGACACAGGTTCGGCAGGAAATGTTGACTACTTTAAAAGAAACAAAAGAGGGACACTTAGGATTTGCTAACCTACCATATTTCGATAATGTATTCTCAGAGGCAATTCGTTTACGCCCACCACTTTGGTTAGTGGATCGCAAATCTTCTACAGAAACTGAATTAGGTGGTTATCATATCCCCCCGAACTCAAACATTATCCTGAGTCCCTATGTTACTCACCGTGACTCTCGCTTTTGGGATAATCCTGCGGTATTTAATCCTGCACGTTTTGAACACACTGAGGAGCGAGAAAAATACGCTTATTTTCCTTTTGGTGGTGGTCATATGAGATGTATTGGTATTGGTTTAACTAAGCTTGAGGCACAGATAATAATCGGTGAAATTCTGAAGCGTTATCGCATAGAACTGTCCGCATTGCATCCCGTTGAGATTGATTGCCTTTTTGTGCTACGGTCAAAAGAGGGTCTATGGATGCGGTTAACACATTTAAATTATTAAGGTTATCTAAACTATGATTGACTTATTTGCGAAAGCAGTGGTTCGGTGGCGCTGGATCATCTTACTTGTTTCGCTCGCGTTTGCGGGTGCGGCAGCGTTCGGTGGAAAATGGTTAGGATTTTCCACCGATTATCGGGTGTATTTTTCAGAAGACAACCCTGAACTACGCGCTTTTGAAGAACTACAGAATACTTATGAAAAAGCAGACAATATTTTGTTTGTGATTGCCCCTAAAGATGGTCAAATTTTCAGTCAAAAGAATTTGGCTGCCATTGAGCAACTCACAAGAGAAGCATGGAAAACCCCCTATTCCACACGGGTGGAATCCATCACTAATTTCCAGTATAGCTATGCTATAGGTGATGAAGTGGTTGTTGGTGATTTGGTGCGTGATGCCCAAAACCTAGATGACAAACAACTTAAACAGGTTAAAGCTATTGCTTTGTCTGAACCAACTCTAGTGGGTAAATTAGTATCCCCACAAGCACATGTTGCTGGTGTGAACGTGACTGTACAACTACCCGGTGTTTCTCCAATGGAGAACTATGAGATCGTGATGTTTGTGCGAGACTTGGCAACTCGCCTACAAACGGATTATCCAAATCTGACGATACATCTAACTGGTATGGTTATGTATAACAATGCATTCATGGAATCAGCGATGGCGGATAACGAAACCTTAATACCGCTTATGTACGTGGTAATTGCTCTGGTTTTATTGTTGTTACTTCGCAGTTTTCTTGCCACAGTGGCAGCAGTACTTACTATATTTATGTCCATGTACAGTGGCTTGGGGATATCAGGTTGGTTGGGTACTAACCTGACGACGCTTTCCACAATTGCGCCTACCATAATTCTCACTGTTTCTGTGGCTTATGGGGTGCATGTACTGGTTAGTTTTTTACATGCCATGCGCGAAGGGCGTAATCGGCATGAGGCTGTGGAGGAGAGTTTACGCATTAACTTGTCGCCTGTATTCATTACTAGCCTTACTACAGCAGTGGGTTTTTTGAGTATGAATTTTAGTGAGGTACCGCCATTCCGTGATTTAGGCAACATTGTCGCCTTGGGCGTAGGTATGGCTTTTCTGCTTTCAATAACATTCTTGCCTGCTTTGATTGCAGTATTGCCTTTGCGTGTGAAGGTTTCAGGTGATCGCTACGAAAAAATGATGCTTGCTTTAGCAAATTTTGTTATACATAAGCGTATCCTTTTGTTAACAAGCTTGTCTCTTATTATATTAGTATTTATAGCCATGATTCCACGGAATGAATTAAATGACAAATACCCTGAATGGTTTGATGAATCCATTACATTCCGTCAAGCCAACGATTTTACAACTGAAAACCTTACTGGCTTATTCAATATTGAATATTCGTTGAAGGCTGCCGAATCTGGTGGAATCAGTGAACCTTCTTTTCTCGCCACAGTAGAAAAATTCTCACATTGGTTACGCACACAACCAGAAGTGCTACATGTTGCTACCATCACTGATGTCATTAAACGTATCAATAAGAACATGCATGAAGACAAAGAGGAATGGTACCGTTTGCCTGAAAATCGTGAATTGACAGCTCAGTATCTATTACTTTACGAACTTTCTTTACCTTATGGATTGGATATCACCAATCAAATAAACATCGACAAGTCAGCTACTAGGCTAGTGGTGACGTTGAAAAACATGTCTACAAATGGTATGTTAGTCTTAGAAAAGCGGATAGCGAATTGGTTGACAGATAACGCTCAGAATATCACAGCGGTAGGTGCGAGTACCACTCTGATGTTTTCTCATATAGGAGACCGTAACATTCGCAGCATGATTGGTGGTACAGTCGCAGCTTTGGTTCTGATTAGTGTATTGCTGATTTTGGTTTTACGCTCCTTCAAAGTGGGTATGTTGAGCTTGGTTTCAAACTTGGTACCCATAGCAGTAACACTTGGTGTATGGGGGCTGTTTGTTGGAGAAGTTGGCCTATCGTTAGCGATGATGGGAGGTATGATTTTGGGAATTGTGGTAGATGATACAGTTCATTTCCTCAGCAAATACCTTCGTGCCCGTCGTGAGCGCAATCTGTCATCTGAAGAAGCAGTGCGCTATGCATTTTCCAGTGTAGGCGTAGCATTGGTCATAACTTCCTTAACTTTAATGGCAGGTTTTCTAGTTTTAACTCTTTCTACATTCAAACTAAACAGTGACATGGGCTTAACTGCTGGACTAGCCATTGGCATTGCACTTATTGTAGATTTATTTTTATTACCCCTTATTATAATGAAATTGGAGGCTATATCCAAATGAAAAGACGATTATTGACAATAGCATTGCTAAATTTATTTACATTAAATGCCCTAGCAAGTGAACAACGCGGCTTAGAAATCGCAAAGCAGGTGGATCACCATGATAGAGATTGGCAAGACATGAGCGCAAAACTAACAATGACGCTGTATAACCGAAACGGTGATAAGAGTGTACGTTACATGCGTATCAACACAATGGAAGTTCAAAATGATGGTGATAAAAGTTTGACTGTCTTTGATCAACCTAGAGATATTAAGGGAACAGCTTTTTTAGTATTTTCTCATGTTCTACGGTCAGACTATCAATGGTTGTACTTGCCACAGCTTAGACGAGTTAAGCGCATAAGTTCTGTAAACAAGTCAGGTCGCTTTATGGGAAGCGAGTTTGCATACGAAGATCTTAGCTCATTTGAAGTTGGTAAATACCGCTATAAGTACCAGCGAGATGAGAAACTAGGTGATCTTGATACCTATGTGGTGGATATGTATCCTAGATATAAGTATTCAGGTTATACGCGCTTGCAAGTCTGGATAGATAAGGAACACTACCGATTTATTAAGCAAGTCTTTTATGACCGCAAGAATTCTCCACTCAAGACGTTGACATATGACAATTATCAACTTTATCTAGGTCATTATTGGCGTGCTAAGCTTCAGAATATGATTAACCACCAAACTGGCAAAAAAGCAGAGGTGGTATGGAAGGATTATAAGTTCCGCAATGGCTTTACCAATCGAGATTTTGATAAAAATCGGTTGAAAAGAATTCGATAGTATGGAGAAAAACAGACAATGGCCAATGAAGCATCGTTCAAGCAATATTACAATCTTGCTACTGTTAAATCTCTAGCGCACCGATGTGCCCATGTAGTACCCAAATTTCGGACGGAGAACTTTATCAAAGAGACAACAATGGGGCTTGAAGATTTGCAGATGAAAGATCGTGTGCGACACATAGCATCGGCCTTGCATAAAAATCTTGATCCCTACTATCCTAGGGCAGTGGAGCAAATCAAACAGGTGGCTGGTGTTGATAGCGATTTAGCACCAATGAGCGGCTTTGAAGTGTGGCCATTGTGTCATTTTGTTGAGACGTTTGGCTTAGAATATTTTGAAGAGTCACTTGATGCGCTTTATCACCTGACTCCTTTGTTCACTGCTGAGTTCGCTATCAGACCATTCTTAAACCAATATCCAGAGCTAACTTTGCAGTACCTAGATCGGTGGTCAAGTGATCCAAATCCGCATGTGCGACGGTTAGTATCTGAAGGCACACGCCCGCGATTACCTTGGGCGGGGCGACTTCCTGCCTTTCAGAGCGATCCGTCACAGCTATTGGAACTGCTTTGGAAACTGCGTACCGATCCTGATCCTGTGGTGCGCCGTTCCGTAGCTAATAATCTCAACGACATAGCCAAAGATCACCCTGACAAAGTTGTCGAAACTGTCATAAAATGGTCAAAAGATACCAGCAACGAAATGCGTAAACTGATTCGACATGCCTGTAGGACACTAATAAAACAAGGGCATCCGGGAGTGTTTGAAGTGATAGGATTTACAGCTAATCCCCTAGTGGAGATAGAAAATATCACTATTGCCTGTTCTTCGATTTGCATGGGTGAGGCATTGGAGGTATCGTTGAAACTGCGCTCCTTGACAGACGATACACAACGTATTGTTATTGATTATAATATCCACCATCGCAAAGCAAATGGCAAATTGTTACCCAAGGTATTTAAATGGACTACACAGACTCTTAAACATCGACAATCACTGTCATTAACGCGCAAGCATAAGTTTCGTGTCATTACGACGCGCCGATATTATACAGGGGAACATATTTTTGAAGTGTTGATCAACGGGCAGCCGTATGGACAACAGGCATTTATTCTTACAGTTGATACTGAAAATGGATGATACTGATAACTTTATACAGGCTGGTGTTACCATTCTAAAAACCCTTGCTGCTGCATACTCTCATCCTGAGAATTATAAAGTACTATCTTGGAACGATGAATTGTATCACCGTGTAACAAAACCTGAGCCATTACCATTCGACGGACAAAATATGGATGAAACTGTTGCAGAAGCAATCCAGACCATTTTTAGTGGCTACTGTAATGTTTCGCATCCTCAATATTATGGCTATATATCCCCAAGACCACTGCCTGTATCGGTTCTTGGCGACTTACTTGCTATGGGGCTAAACCAAACCCCGGGGGCATGGCGTGCAGGGCCTGCCGCAACTGCCATTGAGACGGAAACATTACACTGGTTATCCGAATTCATAGGATACCATACACCGTCTGGAAATCTGCCCAATGGCATAGTCACTAATGGTGGCACTATGGCAAACGCAAGTGCCCTCAAGCTCGCACGGGATACTTTATTGGGACGAGAAGTGCAAAGCAAAGGCGTGAGGAGTGCTAATAAGCCCACCATATACATGTCAAGAGAAGGACACTTTTCTGTATGGAAATCTCTTGATTTTCTTGGGCTAGGCCGAGAATCTCTGCGACTTATAGAAATTGATGAACAAGGTTGTATTGATTTAAACGCTCTTGAGGATACAATTCAACGCGATTTGCGCCAAGGATATCAACCAATTTGCCTAATAGGTGTGGCTGGAACAAGTGCCACAGGTGCTGTGGATGCCCTAGATACATTAGCAGATGTGGCAGCTCATCATAATATGTGGTTTCATGTGGACGGCGCCGCCGGCGGAGCCTATGCTAATTTGGCAGAGACTCGTCAATTTTTCACAGGTATTGAAAGAGCAGATTCAGTAACATTAGATCCCTGTAAATGGTTCTTTGTATCCTTTGGTATAGGCTGCTTATTGGTCAAGAATGGTGAAGAATTACGCAAAAGTTTCTATGCAACTGGCCATTATTGGGAAGAAACAGATGAACTTGACATTTTTCAGATGAGCTTTTCCGGCACCCGACAGTGGCGCACGCTTGGGCTATGGCTTGCGTTTCGTCATTTAGGCGAGCAAGGTTATAAACGTATATTAAGCCATAACTTAAAAGTTACCCACGACTTAGCAGCTACTGTTATTGCCACAGATGTATTAGAACTGCTTCATAAACCAGTTTTACCGGTCTGTTGTTTTCGCGTAGGTCAAATAAAGTCACCGGACACAGTAACAATGGCAATACAACGTTTTCTTGTTGCTTCTAACCATTATGTAACTCTCCTTGATTGGCGGGGGCATCATTATCTGCGTGCAGCTATCAGCAATTTTGCCACAGAGTCCAGTCATGTATATGAACTTGTACAAACTATCTTGACATACTTGGATACTAATTATGATACCTAATGTACTCAATAACGCAATGTATGGCTTCATGTCATCCCACGTTCTTTACGTTGGTGACGAATTAGGTGTGTTTGATCGCATTATTTTAAATAAAGGAGATACAGCAGAAAACCTAGCTAATTGGAGCAAAACTAGTCTTGATGGCATGGAAAGGCTCTTACTTGCCGCAACAGCAGCAGGTTTGCTTGAAAAAAAGGGGCAAATTTTTCAAGTGCCAGATACGCTGCAAAGTTTTCTCCAAAAATCGTCGCCAAATTACTTGGGAAATATTTTTTCTCATTACCAAACACTGACGATGGATATTTTCCGTTTTTTAAAAAATGGGCTATTTGAGGCTAAACCTCAATGGAGCAAAGTATTTGGCACAGAAGTTAAGCCAAACATTTTTGATGATATTTATGCTGATCAGGAAAGTTTAAAAAAATTCGTAGAGAGTATGTGGGCTATGGGTATTACACCTGCTCGCGAATTAACGCATAAATTCCCCATGAATGGCATTAAGACTTTGATTGATATAGGAGGTTGTAGCGGATCATTTGCCATTGCAGCATTGGAAAATAATCCAGAATTAAATGCCATTGTGTTCGATCTGCCCAAAATTCAACCTTTCTTAGAAGACAAGAAACGTGAATTTAATCTTGAGGAGCGATTGTCGTTCAGGGCGGGTGACTTCTTTAAAGGCGAACTTCCCAAGGGAGATGCGTATTCTATCGGCTATATATTATCTGATTGGACAAGAGAGGTGGGGACTGAACTTATTAATAAAATTTACTGTCAACTCCCTGAAGGTGGCAAAATTTTCATTTTAGAAAAGTTATTCAACGATGATAAAACAGGCCCATTGCCTACAGCCATGATGAATCTTGCTATGTTCCTTGAAACTTGGGGGAAACACAGCTCCGCAGAAGAATATACATCTTGGCTTGAAGAAGTGGGATTTAAAGAATTTAAGGTAGTCACTTCCAACGGCGATAAACATCTTATTGTTGGAGTGAAATAGTTTTTTTACAATGGCGGAATCATTTATGGATAAAAATAGCACATATGATTATGTAGTTATTGGAGCTGGTCCAGCGGGGCTGCAATTAGGATACTTTCTTGAAAAGGCTGGACATAATTATTTGATCCTTGATGCCAAGGAAGTGGGATCATTTTTTACGAAATATCCCAAAAACAATAAATTAATTTCATTCAATAAAGTTCATTCCATCTATGACGATCCTGAAATCCAATTACGATGGGATTGGAATTCTCTTTTAACTGATGACTATGATTTTTTGTTCAGAGATTACAGCAAACGACTTTATCCACATTCCAACGAAATGTTGAGCTATCTCAAGGATTTTGCAACACGGTATTCTCTCAAAATACAACAGAGAACTAAAATTGTTCAGGTTTCAAAAGACAATAACGGTTTTTTTTGTTTAGTTGATCAGAATAACTCTGTGTATATTTGCCGTTGTTTGATAGTGGCTACTGGGTTTTCCAAACCTTATATTCCTGAAATACCCGGTATTGAAACAGTAGAAGAAGGCTACGAAAATGTTTCAATGAACCCAGAAGATTTTCTTGGACAAAAGGTGCTGATCATTGGTAAAGCTAACTCTGGGTTTGAAATTGCGGATAATATTCTGGAAACTGCTTCACTTGTTCATCTCGCCAGCCCAGAGTCAGTTGAGCTAGCATGGCAAACAAGACATCCGGGGCATCTACGTGCTGATTACACTAGAATTCTGGATACCTATCAGTTGAAACTTTTGAATGGTGCGCTTGATGGGACTATTGAAAAAATTGAACGAAGGAATAAAACCTTTGTGGTCACTATAAACTATACACATGCTAATAGTGAAGTTGAAGAATTGGCGTATGATCGAGTTATCAGGTGTACTGGATTTAAGTTTGATGACTCCATTTTTGATGATACGTGTTGTCCCAAACTTATCCTAAATGGGAGATTGCCAGCAATGACAAGTATGTGGGAATCTTCCAATGTTCCGGGCTTATTTTTTGCTGGGACACATATGCAGGCAAGAGATTTTAAGAAGTCATCATCTGCTTTTATTGATGGATTTAGGTACAACATTAGAACACTTTATCACTTCATAGAATCAAAATATCATCAGCAACAATTACCTAACAATTTAGTTGAGGCAAGCAGCGCAAACTTGCAAAAAGCTACAATGGCGCGGATTTGTCGTACCTCCGCGCTATGGGCCCAATTTGGCTTCTTGTGTGACCTTATTGTTGTAGATGAACAGAATAAACAAGCACAATACTATCCTGAACTCCCTGTGGATTATATCCATGATAGCCCCTTTGGTAAAAGTGAGCATTACTATATTATTACTTTTGAATGGGGGGATTGGGATGGAGACGTTTTTGCGATTGATCGTCACCCTAGTCATGACAAATCTTATACCAATGTCTTCTTACATCCTATTGTGCGCCGCTATACTGGAGGAGAGTTGATTGCAACTCATCATGTTCTTGAAGATTTGTTTGGAATGTATTGTTATGAAGGAATAGCTGATATTCGTCAGTCTATATCTGGTCGTCATTTGAAGCAATATCATTATGAAGAACATGAACGTCCATTATATGACTTTTTTGCAAAACAATTAAAGGAAAAATAAAACATGAAAATAATAGATTTTCATACACACGCAGGGGACTTTTATCGTTTACGAGAAGATATTCAAGAACTGCTCACCAGAAGGCCCATGGAACTAGGTGTGGATATCACTTTAGTATTATCTGATCCTAAGCATTTAGCAAAATATATAAAACCTTATGGTGTAGAAGTAGGCATAGTGTTTGCTGAATGTGGTCCGGGTACCAACTTTTCCATTGATAGTGAATTGGTTGCCAATTTTTGTAAAAACCACAAAATGCTGATCCCTTTTGGGAACATTAATCCAAACTTTCACAATGATGTCATTGATGAGTTTTGGAAAAGTATGAAAATGGGAGTGAAAGGTTTCAAATTCTATCCTGCTGATCATTCTTTTGACCCCCCATACCAAGGTTATGAAGGAAGTTTACCAACTTTGCGAAAAATTTCATCTGCCTGTTGTCTTCCATACAGGACTCACCGCTCAAAAAGATACAGAACAGAAGTTTATTAGACCCCTAATATTTGAGGAAATAGCGGAAGAAAACCCTGATCTTGTTTTAATTTTGGCTCATGGTGGTAAGCCTCATTGGCACACTGAAGCCGTGGATATGATTACTAAATTTGAAAATGTTTATGTAGATACAGGTTTGGTTGATCCTAAAAATTGGGAAACTGTGTTTCCTAATTTGGAAAAAACTGGTCATAAAATATTATTTGGTTCAGACTTGCCAGTATGCGGAAGTTATAACGTTGTTTCAACCTCAAAACTGACGCTGAAATCACCTTTGAAGGTGAACCCCGTACTTTAGGTGAACCAGCAAAGTTGGATCTATTAAAGGATTTTAATGTTAAGCGCATCAGTTTTGGTGTACAAACCTACAAGCCAAAAATACGTGAATTGTTTAATATTGTGGCAACTTTGGATGATATTGACAATGTTACCCGAAATGCGAGGGACAGGAATTTCCACGAAATCAACGTAGATATGATGTATGATCTACCCAATCAGACACTGACTGACTTAGAATATGACTTAAAGCACTTAGCTGAGCATGATTTTGATAGTATTGATTATTATAACCTTCACTATTATGCTTTTCCTGATAAAATGAAGGTTGATATGTCTAAACCTTCCGAGAAAATGCACTTTATCCTTGGCGAACAACTCAGTGCCCGCCTAATAGATATGGGCTATAACCATGTTGCAGATCAAATATTCACTAAAGAATCTCAAGTATGTGAATATTTTAGATTGCTTTGGGGAGGTGGGTACGGTGATCACACGGCAGAAACCATAGCAATTGGAGCATCCGCAAGAGGATATATCAATGGATTTTCCTATATGAACTATGGTAATACTAACAAATACCTCAAACTTGTAGAAGAAAATAAATTTGTGTTTGAGAAAATCTCAACACCCCTAGAAAAACCAGAAAACCGCGCTGCTGTTTTTTTTCCTAAATTTTATCAACTCAATAAAAAATACGCACAAGTTATAAAAACTATTCCTGAAAATATCCTCAACTTATGGGTCAAGAATGGTTTAGCTTTTGAAATAGATGGCACGTGGTATCTCAGCCAAAAAGGTAAAAGTTGGACTACTAACATGATGGTAGATGCTTTTGAACCTCTTCAACATAAAAAAGCTCTTCAATCAGCAGAGTCTCTTGCCCTTAAAGCAGGTACTAGGACAGGAAGCTTTTAACTACAAGGATTAATTGAATGTCTAAAAGAATAGCGATTATTCATTCTTATCCCAGTAATTATTTATTTGATGTTTTAATAAAAAAGGGCTATAAGATTGTTTACTTTGGACCAAAAAGCAATGTTGTTGAACTTTCAAAAATCGAAAGTGCAGTTGAGATTCCCATCCATGATTTTGAGCAGAGTTTGGAAATCATTCATAACTATCACAAAAAACGTCCTATTGATATTATACTGCCTATTTATGAGGGTGCCACAATTCTAACCGCTAAGATTGCTCATGCATTAAGTTTAAAAGGTACAACTGTGGAGGCAGCAGAAGCTAGCAGGAATAAATACCTTGCTTATCAAAAATGGTCAAAGCAAGATGTACCAGTTCCTAAGACTGTACCCATTTTAGATGAAGCCACTGGTTGGGAAGCAATCCAAAAATATATTGGTTTACCGGCAGTAATAAAACTAACAGACTCAATGAACAGCCAAGGTGTTATCAAAGTAGATGATCATAAGAGTTATTCTTTGGCATTGAAACAACTCAACACCTTGTTATCCAGACCTTTGCATTACAATTCTGCTTTGGATCGTAATAGAATCGCTTATGGAAAGTCGAAAGTAAGCTTTATGGCTCAATCATTTTGTAAAGGTGTTGAAGTAGGTGTAGATTTAATAATAACTAAGGGTAAAACTCTGGTAACAGGTATCTATGAAAAGGCAGCATCAGCGGGGCCATATTTTATAGAAACAATGTCGGTTTCGCCGACTTCACTTGGAAAAAAAGTGGAGCATGAACTTGCAGAAATAGCAACTCAAGCGGTGGCAGCTATTGGTCACAAACTGGGTGTGGCTCATGTGGAGATACGCTATGCGGATGATGGTCCAAAGGTTTTAGAAGCAGGACTTCGTCCCGGTGGAGCCTACACAGTGATGGCCATAGAATACCTTATGGGCATTAATACTTATACAGCACTTGCTGATATTCTGAGTGGTGGAGAGCTACCTGAACCAATATCCAATGGCAGGGCAGCGTTATATGGTGGCATTGTTTACCACAAATCAGGATATATCAAGAGTGTTAATGGCCTTGAATTCTTAACAGGACTTTCGGGACTCTTGGATGTTATTTATCTTAACAAAGTAGGGGATTATGTGGTGACAGCACCTGAAGCTGCCCAACCACATTTTGCCTACTATTTACTACAAGATTCTTCTCGGGAAAACGTTTTACAATCTCATGCCTATATTCAAGAAAAGGTTAAATTGAATATTGCTTAACTAGGGGGTATTCCACTGTCTGTTTCTAAACAAATTTCAATTATACTGATAAGTATCACCATCTGGATCACATGGTTAGCTTACCTTGGTTTGGGTGGTGCGTTTGAGTCTATCACTAGCAATTGGGAAATTGCCTTAACCATGAGTTTTGGCTCTATGGTTGCTGGTGGGACAAGTATGGGAGGTGGGGTCATTGCGTTTCCAGTTTTCACCAAAGTGTTACATATTACACCTTATGATGCAAAGGTATTTTCACTTGCCATTCAAAGTGTTGGCATGAGTGCTGCCTCATTAACAATTTGGTTGACTGGCATCAAAGTGGAATGGCGAGTAATCCGCTGGGGGAGCTTGGGTGGGTTAGTTGGTATTTTTGTGGGATTAGGTTTTTTAGCCCCCATACTACCTCCTGATGTTATTAAAATGTCTTTCACAATAATGCTCACTAGCTTTGGTGTTGCTTTATTTGCCTTGAATCGGGGAATGAGGAAATGTCATTTTTCCATACCCACTTGGAGTTTTCGAGAAAAAAGCATTTTATTTGTTACTGGAATATGCGGAGGACTTATGAGTGGATTAGTTGGTTCTGGTATTGATATTGTTGCCTTTTCTGTGATGGTTATTTTATTCCGCATAAGTGAAAAGATAGCTACTCCTACTTCTGTTATCTTGATGGCCTTCAATGCTGTTATCGGATTTTTATTGCAAATATTTGTTTTCCAAAATTTTACTGAAGAAATGCGTAGTTATTGGCTAGCAGCTATCCCTGTTGTTGTGGTAGGTGCCCCTCTAGGTGCTATTTTGTGTAACAGGTTTGATCGTGATACTATAGCTCATATATTAATTTTGTTAATTATAACAGAACTTATAACTTCTTTGCTAATAATGAGTTTGAGACCCATTGTAGTTTACTCTAGTTTGTTCGCCTTAGTTGTGTTCTCTTACCTTTATTACTGGATGTACCATGTACAAGTTTATAATAAATAGCATAAATATTGTGAGGCTAAAGCCTCACTTTCTTTTCAGTAAATCAATTATCTCTTTCAAGTAACTTGTCTGTTGTTTTAAATAATCAATTTCTGTTTTTTGCTGTTTATTAATGAAATGTGCTTTTTCTAATTCCTGTTTGCATTCTGTCTGCGCAGAAGAATTGACATACCAATTGTCACCTTGTGTGTTATTGTTAGTTCCTAACTGAAATATCTTTTTTTCATCCAAACAAAACAACTGTGACAATTCTATTTCCATTATTTTAGCAATTTGCTGAAGTCGAGAAATATTAACATCAGTCTCACCTCGCTCTATCTTCGCGTATGAATAAGTCGAAACTCCCAATTTTTCTGCCATTGTTTCTTGGGTTAAATTCCTTAGTTTGCGAATTGTTTTAAGATTTTTAGGTAATTCCATTATTCCAAGTTCATAATGCAAAATTTATTTGATAATAATCAATATTATATCATAATTCTTTTGAATTGATTAAAAAATATGTTTATTCCGTATACGCAGTCACGTAGCAAAGTTTCACCGCTTCATTGATAGCAGTTTGTCGTACTATGCTTAAAATATATTCTACTGGATCTTCCAGCGTCATAATGCTAACTTGTTACTGGTAGTTTTACCACTGCCTGTTGGTCCGGTGATTAATATTATCCCTTGTGGATTAAACACCATGCGTTTTTAAATTGCAAACTGTTTAGGAATTAATTTAATAGCTTCATTATCGGCTACTAAATTAGAGAGATCTTGACGGGATAATCCTAAAGTTTGACCGATAATATCTTGTATCACTGCTTCTGATACAAAACCTAATTTCCTTAGCACATTCTACTAATTACTCTTTGAGCGTTTTTGTGCTTGCCGATAAACCAGATTATCTTCTCTTTTCCCTACTGCTATCACTAATACACTGTTTTCATCATCTAAAACTTCATAAACTAAACGAAATCCAGCTTTTTTCAATTTTATCTTATAGTGATTTTCAAAACCACGTAAACGACTAGCAGGAGCATGGGGATTGTTAAGGCGTTCTTGTAACTTTTTCTTAAATAATGGCTTAATACTGTTATTAATATTTTCCCATTCCTCCAAGGCACTAGGTAAAAATTTAAGACTATAAGTCATCAATTGACACCTCAACCGCTTTTGGTTTTTCAGCCGCTCTTTCTTTCACTAATAAACCCAATTCATAATCTTCCAAACGTTCTAACAAATCCTCATATTCCGTGGCTGGAATTATATAAGCAGAAGGTTTATTTTTAGCTAAAATAACCACTGTAGCTGTTTGAGCTTGTTCTAAAACATTTTCAGTATTTTTTTTAAAATCAGTAATATTAGTCATATAGTCGGCAAATACTGCTTGCATAAAGTGTCTCCCTAGTTTTTAATCCAAAATTAATAAGATTATATCATAATTTTTTGAAGTGATTAACTAAATAATCTTGACTTCAATAATTGATTTAACATATAATGAAAAATATTTATTCTGCACCTGCCTTTTGTAATAACCCAAACTGGTTAATTATTAATTATGACAAGTATTTTTCTATTTAGTTTATTATTTATATTTTTAATTGTGGGTGTACCTGTAGCCATTTCTTTAGGGCTGTCTAGCATCTTAACTATTTTATTTTTTTCTAATGATTCTTTGGCTTCTTTATCTTTGAAGCTATTTCAAAGTATGGAGCATTATACTTTACTGGCTATTCCTTTTTTTATCCTTTCTGCTGGTTTTTTATCTACTGGTGGAGTAGCACAGCGTATGACTAGGTTTGCTATTGCTTGTGTTGGTTCTTTGCGTGGTGGTATGGCTATGGCTTCGGTTTTAGCTTGTATGTTATTTGCTGCTATTTCAGGTTCATCACCAGCTACAGTAGTTGCGATTGGTTCAATTGTTATTGGAGCTATGGTGGCTAGTGGTTATACTAAAGAATTTGCTGCTGGAGTGGTTGGCAGTGCGGGTAGTTTAGGTATTTTGATACCACCTTCTATCGTGATGGTAATATATGCGGCTATTACTGAGGTTTCAGTTGGGCGTTTATTTATGGCAGGCGTTATTCCGGGTATTTTGGCTGGTTTGATGTTAATGCTTGGCATTTATGTGTTAGCACGTAAAAGAAATTTGCCTAAAATGGAGCCAGCATCATCGCGTGAAATTTTAACTTCAGCTTTAAAAGCTAGTGGCGGTTTATTGTTGGTATTTATTGTTTTAGGTGGTATTTATAGTGGTAAATTTACTCCAACAGAAGCGGCAGCAGTAGCGGCAGTTTATGCTTTTATTATTGCAATTTTCTTTTATCGCGATTTGAAATGGCGTGAAGTGCCAAATGTAGTTACAGATGCTGCTAAAGTTACTATTGTATTAATGTTTATAATCAGTAATGCAATGCTATTTGCACATGTTTTAACTACGGAACAAATTCCTCAACAAATTGCTGATTTTATTAGTAATGCTGGTATGGAACCTTGGTTATTTTTAATAACGATTAATGTATTGTTATTGATAGGTGGAAGTTTTATGGAACCTGCGGGATTGTTATTAATAGCGGCACCGATTTTCTTTCCTGTGGCAATAAAACTAGGAATTGATCCGATTCATTTAGGCATAATTATGGTAGTAAATATGGAGATTGGAATGATAACTCCACCAGTAGGATTAAATATTTTTGTGCTAACTGGTATTACTGATATGAATGTGATGGCAGTGATAAAAGCGGTATTGCCTTGGTTATTAATCCTATTGGTATTTTTAATGATTATTACTTATGTGCCTGCTGTTAGTTTATTTTTGCCTAATTTGGTTTTTGGGTAGATGGAATTGTTGGGCTTTCTTTTGTCAGCCCAACCTACTCAAAATATCATCCACTTCCTGTTCCGTGATTCCAGCAATTTCAGCAATCATTTTTATATCTAATCCCTTTTTATGCATACGTAACACTGTGTCATGTATTGTCGCAGTTTTACCATTTTCTATGCCTTGTTTTAAACCATCTTTAAATCCCTGTTTTTTAATTTCTTCTTCACCATATTCATCAAACATTCTTGCACGTTCTTCTGGAGTAACTTGATCTTTTTCAATTATTTTGAATACACGTTGAATTGCAGGTAAAGTATATTTAGATTCTTCAACTTCTTCATCTAAAGTATCTTCAATCGCTTCCATCCATTGATGATATTTCCTAGGTGTTAGTTTTTTATTGAGATATTTTGGACAAATATAAATTATTTTGTGATCTATTTCACCGATAGGATTACCTTGTAAATCCTTTGGATCAAAATCTATGATACATATATCCTTTTTATATTTATCACCTGAAGTTAAAATAACTATTGTAAAGACTTTTAACTTTGGGCGATAATCTCTTGATTGCACGGTTTGTTCTAATAAAGCGGCACAATGATAATGTAAAAATCTATGATAATGATCAGGATAACGAACATGCTGCATATCAACAATTACGCGATTTTTCTTATCTTGAGCATAAAGATCAAATTTAGCGGCAACATTACCAATAGGCGGTGTATAAGTTTTATCAGTTTCTACAGTATCAATCTCAAATTCTATATTTAAAAAATCACGAACAAAGGCATTGAAAACTTCTGGTACAGAAAAAGCCTTTTTAAAAATTACATCATAACGTAATGGTGCTACTTGTTTCATGGTATTTAGTTTCTTTTTTGGATTGTGATTAATGTTATTTTATCATAAAAATAAAAGTTCAAAACTTTTCACCCAAACATCCTCTCAACCCTCTGCACCGAAACCGGATAAGCCGTCTTTAATTTTGGAACAAAAAATGCACTAATAAGTTCTTCCAGCATCCATTTCACCTCAACTTTTGGTGATCATGTTCTAGTCTTGTTAGGCGGATTTGGATTGCTTTTAGGTAGCGTGGCATGTGTTTTAGTTGACTTAGGGGGATGTCTTGTTTGAATTGTTCGCAGTTTTTGCCTATTTTCATGTATTGTAAGCATAATTTATGGTCTATCGGCATTTGTCTTTGTAGTTTTTTTGTCGGTAGATTTAACATGAATAAACGTCGTAAGCCGTTGCTAAATTCTTTTGTCAGTGGCATGAGTTCCCCATTTTTGAATTCTACTAAATCACGCCCCATTGCCACTTCTGCGTTTTCTACTATTTCAAATAATTAATAAATATAATCTATAGTTAAATAATCAAAAATGATTTGAAAGATACCGTTTAATTAATGTAGTATTACTTATCTAACGGAGATGTAGTTTGAAATTGACAACAGCTTGGGCAAAAAACTGATTATAGGTAATTAAAAAAACATGACGGAATTAAAACTCATTATTTTAGCTCTTATTTTTATAATAACAGGTGGTGCGGTCTTTTCAGAGTTTTTTCAAAAGCATAAATTTATGATTGTTTTGGCTTCGCTAATGACAATTATTAGTTCGTACTTTTTGTTAAAAGACATTATATCTATTTTTGAAGATGAAGATAAACCAAAGCAAAATGCTGAATGTGTTCTATTTAATAATTGTAGTGATATATCGCATATAAATAAGGAGTAACATCTATGATACATAAATTAAAGAAGCAAATTATACTAGTTATTGTCCTTTTAGGAATTATAGGACTTCCACAATCTAGCTATGCAGTTTGTCCAAACCCAGCCAAGATACCTTGCAGTTGTGAAAACCATCCAAGGGGATATTGTATTGCCACTGGTAATAAAAAATTTACTTACTATAAGATTGGTAAAAGCCTTGCCAAATATGTAGCACCCGACGCTGGAATAAATCTTATGTCAGTGGAAGGTGGTTCCATCATAAATGTCAAAAAAATGCGTTGGCAATACGGCATAAAGTTTTCCATAGTCCAGTCAGATGTACTGGAGTACTATAAGGGAAAAGCGAAAAAAGGGGATAAACATGCAACTGATTTAATTAGCCCACTGCGAGTGATACTACCATTGTATAATGAAGAAGTGCATATTTTGGCACATGCAGACTCAGATATGGAATATTTTCATGATCTCAAGGGAAAAAGAATTGCGCTTGGATCAGCAAACGGTGGCTCAGCAATGACGGGAATTGCTTTATATAATTATATGTTTGGTGAAGAGATTACACCACAAAACGTTTATTTTTCATCCTTTGATGATGCACTACGCGCCATTGCTATTGATAAAACCGCTGATGCTTGGATTATGGTAGTAGGGCAACCCGCAACGCGCTTTAGTCAGTTAAAAGCTGAAGCAAAACAATATCTAAAATTGTTAAAATATGATGATAGTAATCATCAAGACAAGCGTATTTTGAAAGGTCCATACTATAAAGCTTTGATTAATAAAGAGAGTTACAAGTTGTTGAATCAAGATGTACCTACCATAGCAGTTAAAGCCTTTCTAATCACACAGAAATATACAAATAGTTGGACAAAAAAACGAATTAAAAATTTTACAAGATCACTCTGTAAAAATTTTGACATTTTACAATCAAAAGGACATCCAAAATGGAAACAAGTAAAATTGGAATATTCTAAATTACCCGGCGGTTGGGAATATTCAGATGATGTTAAAGAGGCTTTTCAAACGGCTGATTGTAATTTACAAGCAAGTACAAGTCATCAGCCTCCTATTATAAATAATAAAAGGAGTTGTTCCATGACAGAAAAAATTCTTGGGTTATGTCAGTAACTAGACATAATAGATATTAATAGTTTTTTTTTACTTCACTTACTTAAAATAATTACATAATATATTATGAAATTACCATTAAAACATATTGCAGGTGTTGTATTTATATCGTCCTTGTTTGTATCTTCTTGCGGTGGTGATAAAACTCAGCATATCACTATTGGAACTGGGGTGTAACTGGTGTTTATTATCCGACTGGAGGTGCTATTTGCCGTTTAATGAATAAAGGTCGTGATAAACACAATATACGTTGTTCAGTTGAAAGTACAGGAGGTTCAATTTATAATTTGAATACTCTCCGCGCTGGAGAATTAGATTTTGGTGTAGTGCAATCTGATTGGCAATACCATGCGTACAATGGTACTAGCAAATTTAGTAAATATGGACCATTCAAGGATTGACGAGCTGTATTTTCTGTTCATCCAGAGCCTTTCACAATCATTGCCCGTGCTGATTCTGGAATCAAGAAACTTGAGGATCTGAAAGGTAAACGGGTAAATATAGGTAATCCCGGATCAGGTCAACGCGGAACGATGGAAGTAGTGATGAAAGCACAAGGTTGGAATAAAAACGATTTTACATTTGTATCAGAGCTAAAATCAGCTGAACAATCTCAAGCTCTTTGTGATAACAAAGTTGATGCTGATTACTACCGTGCAGCAACAATTCCGGGTGGTATGTATCAAGGTAATGAAAAAGATATCCAGACATCAAAAAATTACATCCTGCTTTTTCTATCCTTAATAAATAACAACCATGAATAATATCCGTACTTTTGATGGAGTATTAGCAAAAGTAATTATTGGAGTGGCGTTTTGTTGGTCTTTATTCCAACTATGGTATGCTTCTCCTCTTCCTTATTATTTTGGTTTTGCTGTTTTAAATGACACTGAAGCTCGTTCTATCCATTTAGCTTTTGCTGTTTTTCTGGCATTTACTTTTTTTCCTGCATTAAAAACTTCGCCTCAAGGTTTTATTCCTCTACAAGATTGGTTTTTTGCCTTATTAGCTTCTTTTAGTGCAGCCTATCTGTTTTTGTTTTATGAGGAATTGTCAAATAGATCAGGCGCACCAACTACTTATGATTTAATACTTGCAGTATCTGGATTGTTATTATTGCTTGAAGCTACTAGAAGAAGTCTAGGCTTGCCACTAATGATTGTGGCAATAGTTTTTCTTACTTATATTTTTGCTGGACCTTATATGCCAGAAGTTATATCTCACAAAGGTGCAAGTGTAAGCAAACTTATGAGCCACCAATGGTTAAGTACAGAAGGTGTTTTTGGGGTGGCTCTAGGCGTTTCTACTAGCTTTGTATTTTTGTTTGTACTGTTTGGAGCTTTTTTAGAAAAAGCGGGTGCTGGTAATTATTTTATAAAAGTGTCGTTTGCCCTAGTAGGACATATGCGTGGTGGTCCTGCTAAAGCGGCTGCTTTTCTCATGGTAGAATATGTTGGTATTTCCTATATGGAAGTTATTAAACATGCTATTTTACCAGCACTTATTTCTTATATTGCACTGATTTATATCGTTCATTTAGAAGCCTTAAAAGCCAATATGCAAGGATTGCCAAGGCGTGCTGGATATTCTATCTCAGAAGTTTTGTTAGCTTACATGACTTTGATTTAGATAATGAGATTGTTCTGGAAGAAATAACAAAATTACCTGAGTTAGGATCAACTGTCAAATCAGGTTTATATTTTTTATTGTTATTACTCACAAACCCTTAATAGTCTTCTTCAAAAAAGAAAGAAAAACAAATATCACACAGGAAATAAAAATAGGTTTTGATGATTTTATAGATGGCATGATCATGGGCGCAAAAAACATGGTTGGTATCGGAGTAGCTACGGCTACCGCTGGTATTATTGTTGGTGCAGTCACATTAACTGGTCTTGGCTTGGTAATGACAGATTTTGTCGAATTGATGTCAGGTGGCAACCTTATGATAATGCTAATTTTTACAGCATTTATCTGCCTAATACTAGGTATGGGTTTACCGACTACCGCAAACTATATTGTTGTTTCTACTCTAATGGCACCAGTGATTGTCAATCTTGGAGCAAGTAATGGTCTTATTGTACCGCTTATAGCTGTACATATGTTTGTTTTCTATTTTGGAATTCTGGCTGATGATACACCACCTGTAGGTTTAGCCGCTTTTGCAGCATCAGCTATTGCTAAGAGTGATCCTATTAAAACCGGCATTCAAGGTTTTATTTACGATATCCGTACTGCGATTTTGCCGTTTTTATTTATTTTCAATACGCAATTGTTGTTAATTGATATTGAGAACTGGTTTGAACTATTACTGGTCATATTTAGTGCTGTTAGTGCGATGTTATTATTTGCTGCTGTAACTCAAGGATATTGGTTGATAAAAAGTAAATTGTGGGAATCTTTGGCTTTATTGCTAATTGCATTTACACTTTTTCGTCCGGGTTTCTGGTGGGATTGGATTTTAACTGGGAAATTATTAGAATTGAATTAGAAATTCAAAGACCAGCTAAACAATGGATGTTTATTCCAGCTATTCTGTTATTAATATTTATTGGGTATATTCAAGTAAATAGACGCAAGTCTAGTACTTAACTATAAATTAGTATTTTGAACTGTGATTAATGTTAAATCACAGTTCAAAACTTTTCAGCCAAACATCCTATCCACTCGTTGCACTGATACTGGATAAGCTGTTTTTAAATATTTGTTTTTATTTTGTAGTACACCCTCAATGTAAATATATCAGCCTGATTACAGTTTTGGGTAGTATAATCCCATTGATTTGTTATTTGTCCAGATTTTTCCGAGTATTTTTGAGTGATCTTTTTCATTTTACCACTTCTGTTGCGGATTAATCTTTCTTTGGCTGGTTTTTGAGCTAGGTAATTCTCGATTTTAGAATTACATTCTATATCAATCAATAGGTTTTTATCGCCTTGCCCATAAAGGGCAATAGCTACCCAAGCTTCTGTGCATTTTGAAGGGATACACATTATGAATGGATGAGAATGTTGTTCTGTTAAATTTAGCCATCCTAATACAACTTGTTCAAGTACCTCTATAGTATTACTTGCAGGAGGGCATGGTTGTAAACATGGTAGGTCATTTTTGACCGGATTTTCTATATTGGCACTTTGATAGTTTTTCTCTGCTACATCTGCATCCAAATGAATGATTATAAAATCAAATTTTTGTAAAAATAGATTATCCTCCCATGTTATATCCATGCTAACAATTTGCCGGAACCATTGATAAACGCCACCCCAGCCGCTACCAGTATAACCAAAACCTCCATTCTTTAACCCATCACGATATTCGGGTTGTAATTGTGTTAGTATATAAGTGTGATCCGCTAATATCTTATTAAGAGCAGATTCTATGACAATACGATCCGTTGTACCTTCGACGACAATTCCAATGTTATAATCAGACATTGGGAACTCCTCCAATATGTCCCATAACCCATAGTCTTGACAGTGGCCACCCTTTTTTATTACTTAATTCTAATAGTTCTGGTGTAATATTGACTCGATTTATTTCTGTATGTCCTAGATTATTTCTATCAACTGTGAATAATCTGATTCTGTCATCTTGCAAACTGAGTCCATCTAGTACCGCTGGATTATGTGCAGTAACAAATATCTGACGTTGATCCTCGCCTTCAGTAATCCATTTACATAAGAAACGAGTCAAATTTAGAACCAATCTAGGATTGAGTGTTTGATCTAAATTATCTATAGCAAGGCAGTGCGGTGAATTAGGTGATAGTGCGAGTACAGCACAGAACAGGACATAAAGTACACCTTCGCTCGCATCATAAGCAGTAAGATGATTATTATTGCCTTTCATAAACCGGTCATTAAAACGAATAACATTTTTCGGTCTCGCAATAGATGAAGAAAGAATTTCGTTGACATTTGAAGTGGTATCAAAAGAATTAATCCAGTCAATCAAAGAAAGAATATCATCAAAGGCATCTTCAATAAATTCGTTTGTGGAAATGATAGTTTGTAATTCTTTAACTGCGTCGGCAAGCCTTCCTCCTGAAAGACCAACGGGTTCCCTAGTTTGCTGATCTTGAATAATTCCTCGTAATATTGGAGTATTGGGCGTATAGACGGCAAAATTGCGTAATAGGTTAATTAAAACAGCCGCTGGAGAATTTTCTTCTGATTCTACCAGTTTTAAAGCTGCAACTCCTTGTTCCTTATTTTTTATACGATTACTATCTCTACTGACAATTTTTTCATTATTACAAATCAATTCTTCAGTTTGATATTGCCAAGCAGGTTTGGGGTTTTCTAAAGGATTGTTTAAAGAAACAGAATATTTGGCGGTATCCGTTTGAGCTTCAAAAAAGATATTAGCTGGTATCTTTTCTTCAAATGCTGATTTATATAATCTTGGCGTACCAAGGCGAATACCACGTCTTTGTAGGGCTTCATCATCTACTCTGCCAGCGGCAGCGGCAGATAGAACGCCTATGGCTTCAAGAATATTACTTTTGCCACTTCCATTTGCGCCAATAAATACATTTACCATTCCCAAGGAAATTTCTTGATTCACTATGGATTTAAAAGAGCGGATTCTAATTTTTTTTAGCATTTTTATACCTATAATTTTTTTTCACCCAAACATCCTCTCAACTCTCTGCACCGAAACCGGATAAGCCGTCTTCAACTCTGGCGCAAACAATGAAACTCTAAGTTCTTCCAGCATCCATTTCACCTCAACTTTTGGTGATTTGATATATTTTTTCCATAAATTGTCTATTTCTGCCGCTTTTCTAGCATCTTTTTGGGGATCATGTTCTAGTCTTGTTAGGCGTATTTGGATGGCTTTTAGGTAGCGGGGAATATGTTTTAGTTGGCTTAATGGGATGTCTTTTATAAAGCCATCGTAGATTAGGTGTTTTAGGTGTTGTTTTATTTCTGTTGTGCTTGGGTGTTTGCTTTTGTTTAGCTTTTGGGTTAGTTGGTGGTATTCTTCTAGTACTTTTTCTAGGTGTTGGGCGTATTCGCTGGCTAGTTGCATTACTTTTGATTTACCAGTTACTAGGCGTTGTTCAAATTCTGTTGATGTTCTTGCTAATGGTTCTGTTAGGAATAGTGAGTCTATTATTGTTATCAGCATGTCTTGTTTGAATTGTTCGCAGTTTTTGCCTATTTTCATGTATTGTAAGCATAATTTATGGTCTATCGGCATTTGTCTTTGTAGTTTTTTTGTCGGTAGATTTAACATGAATAAACGTCGTAAGCCGTTGCTAAATTCTTGTTTCGCTTTGTTTGGGTTGTCTAATACTCGCAGGGCTACATGTGTTTCTTGATCTATTAGGGTTGGATAGCCTTGTACTGTTATTCCTTCAAGTGGTAATGTTACTTGTTCTGGTAAGTCGCCAAAATCCCATTTTGTTAGTTTGTCGCGTTCTAAACCACTGGTATCTGCTATTTGTTGTTGTGAATTTTCGGTGGCATGAGTTCCCCATTTTTGTTGTAATTCTACTAAATCACGCCCCATTGCCACTTCTGCGTTTTCTACTATTTGAAAGTTCATTAATAAATGTGTTGGCAGGGTTTCTAGGTTCCAAATATTCTGTTCCACTGGTTTGCCAAGCCGGCGGTGACAGTATCTGGTTAGGGCTTCTATTAGCGATTGTTTGGGATATTCTAAATAGCTGCCACCTTCGCGAAAACTTACTGTTGGTAGTTTTAATTCATCTACTGCATCTTTGGCTACATCTGGCACTGGTACAAATGATTTTCTTAATTGTTTTGGTAGGCTACGCAGTAAGGCTATGATTTTTTCTTCTAATAATCCGGGTACTAACCATTCAAAAAATGCTGGATTTAGTTGATTTAATAAGGCAAGGGGAATTGTTACTGTTACTCCATCTTTTTCATGTTTAGGTTCAAAATGATAATTTAGCGGCAATGTCATGCTATTTATATGAATATAATCAGGAAATACATGAGCTGTTATATTATCAGCCGTATGTTGCATTAAATCTTCGCGAGTTAAAAATAGCAATTTAGGATTATTGGCTTTAGCTAACCATGTTTCAAATGCTTTACCATTATAAATTCCTTCTGGTATATGTTTATTGTAAAAGGCATAAACGTCTTCGGAATCAACTAGGATATCTTGACGGCGCGATTTATGTTCTAAGCGTTCAATATCGGCGATTAATTCTTGATTGTGTTTGAAAAAAGCCGCTCTAGTATTATATTCTGCTTCAACTAAGGCTCCACGAATAAAAATTTCCCGTGAATATTTTGGGTCAATTGGACCATAGTTGATTTTACGTTTTGCTATAATGGTTAAACCATATAAAGTGACTTTTTCAAAAGCTCCAACTTGGGCAGGGCGTTTTTGCCAATGGGCTTCAAAATACTGAGTTTGACACAAATGTTGTGCTATCGGTTCTATCCATTCTGGATTAATTTTTGCGACTGAACGTGCATATAAGCGGCTAGTTTCTACTAATTCACTTGCCATAATCCATTTAGGCTGCTTTTTAAATAAGCTGGAACTTGGATGTATATTTAATTTAATCTGACGTGCGCCTAAATAATCCGAATCAGCTTTACAGGCAATATTGCCTAATAATCCTGTCAATAAGGCTTCATGAATTTCATTATAACCAGCGTCAGCTTGATTGATTTTACAGCCTGATTCTTTGATTAATAAGTTTAATTGTTTGTGTATATCTATCCATTCGCGCATTCTGGTATGGGATAAAAAATGTTTACGGCATAAATGTCTTAATTTATTTTTTGATAGGTGTTTAGATTGCTCATGGTAAAAATCCCAAAGGTTTAAATAACTTAGAAAATCAGATATCTCGTGTCTAAATTGTTCTTGAGCTACATCAGCGGCTTGTTGGGCATCCATTGGGCGTTCACGAGGATCTTGAATGCTTAATGCACTGGCAATAATCAGAATTTCTTTTAAACAAGTTTTCTGTGTCGCCGCTAAAATCATACGCGCAATTCTAGGATCAATTGGTAATTTAGCAACTTGTCGCCCAATTTGAGTTAAACGCCGCTGTTCATCTACCGCGCCTAATTCTAATAATAGAGTAAAACCATCATTAATAATTTTAGAGCTAGGCGGATCAATAAATGGAAATTTAGTGACATCACCTAAACCTAAAGCTAACATCTGTAAAATAACTGAGGCTAATGAAGTTCTGAGAATTTCTGGATCAGTAAATTGGGGGCGTAAATCATAATCTTCGGCAGAATAGAGGCGAATACATAAACCGGGAGCAATTCGCCCACATCGCCCTTTACGTTGATCAGCACTTGAGCGTGAAATTTTTTCTATTGGTAGCCGCTGAACTTTATTGCGAATACTATAACGACTAATTCGCGCGAAACCGGTATCAATAACCGCTTTAATTCTGGGAACTGTCAAAGAAGTTTCAGCAACATTAGTTGCTAAAATAATACGCCGCTGATGATTGGGATTAAAAACTCGATTTTGTTCTGCCGCTGAGAGACGAGCATATAAGGCTACAACTTCGGTATTTACTAAATGATGTTTAGCTAAAGCATCAGCAGTTTCACGAATTTCACGCTCACCAGCTAAGAAAATTAAAATATCAGCTAGTTTATCGCGTAAAGTTATTTCATCTACTGCCTCAATGATAGCTTGTGCCATGTCATCATCTTCTTCATCTCGTTGATGATAACGTACTTCTACTGGATAAGTGCGCCCTGAGACTTCAATAACAGGGGCATTATTGAAATGCTTGGAAAAACGCTTAGTATCAATTGTCGCAGAAGTAATAATGACTTTTAAGTCAGGTCTTTTAGGTAATAATTTTTTTAAATAGCCTAATAAGAAGTCAATGTTTAAGCTACGTTCATGGGCTTCATCAATAATGATGGTGTCATAAGCGTCTAAAAATCTATCGCCTTGAGTTTCAGCCAATAAAATACCATCAGTCATAAATTTAATATAAGTATCAGCACTTAAGCGATCACTGAAACGTACTTTATAACCTACTGCATTGCCTAATGATGTATCAAGCTCACTAGCAACTCGACTAGCAACAGCGCGAGCCGCAATACGACGCGGTTGTGTACAAGCAATCATGCCAGTAACACCGCGCTCAAGTGATAAACAAATTTTAGGCAACTGAGTAGTTTTACCTGAACCGGTTTCACCAGCAACAATAACAACTTGATGCTGAGCAATAAGATCAGAAATATTTTCACGCTGAGAACTTACAGGTAAATCATCAGGAAATTGTGGCTGAGGTAAATTAGCAAAACGACGCTGACGCAATTTCAAAGATTTTTCAATATCAGCCATTAATTTTTCAAAAGGCTTAGTAATATCATCCTTTCGAGATTTGAGATTACGAATACGCTTTTGAAAACGAAACTGATCGCAGCGCATGACATCGGTGCATAATGTCGATAGAGTTTTTAGGGGTTCTTGATTCATGTTCGGTATAATTTGATCGTTAAATTTGATTGGTATTATACCTGTTATTTAGAAAACTACAGGGATTGTATATAAGCATGGATAATATATTATTATGTCTATTATAATCTATGATTATATTCAATCATCATGTTACGCATTGTAGGTTGGGCTGACGACAGGAAGCCCAACGAATCGCGGAAAAATTGTTGGGCTTTGTTGGGCTTTGTTGGGCTTCCTGCCGTCAGCCCAACCTACAGGATATATCACAGATAAAAGAGGATTTGTGCGTAACATCACTTAGTCAGTGACAATCTTGTTCAAACCTATTTCCAAGACAATTGAAATGGTATATCTTTGGCAATGCCTTCATAATGTTGTCGGATGGTTTCAGTGGGGAGTTCAAGTTCCTTTGCTGCTTCCTCTACTCGTTTTTCATCAATGATGGCTTTGGAATATAGTATTTAGTAAAAAATAAATGGAATAAATTCAATGATATAAATCATAAAATTTGACTTTTTTAAGTCTTTTAAAAGCAGCTTCTTCCAAGTATCTTCATAATAAAATTTTGCTAATCCAGCCACAGCAGTATTACGAACCTCACTTGCTTCATCGTTCTGAATAACCTGTTGTAGCAGTGAATAAGTTTCTGGATGGTCTTTGTAGTGTTCAGCTAAGGATTCAATAGCTGCTTTGCGAACTGATCAATCTTCATGACCTGCAAAATCTTGAAATTTTGAGTACAAAAGTTTGACAGATGATTCTATCTGTTTGTTTGCCTCATTTAAACATGTTTGAGCAAATAACCAGTCTTGTAATCTATTATAAAAATAAATTTTATCGTAATTGTATGATTATATTGTTATTTTATTGTTATTAAGTGTTCCTATTTTGGCATGTGAGACAATAAAATTCACCAATTTACCGGTAAACTTAGAATCTATCATCCCACAAATCAATCGCAACACTTCATGCCAAGTTTCATCCCTAAAATGAGCTAAAAATATACCTTTTTTCAATTCATCAAGAGAAAGCGTCTGTTGTTTTTCAAACCGATAAACAATATCAGCAGCACAAAAATATTCCAAAAAAGTCCGATGTACAAACCCATATAACTTCGGACCATACAAACACAAAATGTCAAACCATTAGTTTGCATTCGCCACGCAATGCGTCGCAATAATTTCAACTTCTCATCTTCCTTCATAAAATCAGCCGGTGTTTCTGCTACGGGAATTTTATGCCCAGTCACATCCCAATGATGACACAAAACCTTAGTCGCATGTTCATACAATTTAACTCGTTCTCTTGGCAATTCCTGAGAATTAAACCAACCCTGCGCAAAAGTCTTGATTTGTTTTGGATTAAAATCCAAGAAAGTATATTCACGGAAATCGGCAGCTTCTAAGGCTTCAGGTTTATAGCCAATAATTCGAGAAGTAACTAATATCCGTGTTTTAGGATATTCACCAGCAAAACCAATAATTTCCTGTGTTACTTTCTCTCGTGATCTTGGATCAAAAATTTCATCTAAACCATCAAAAATTATCAAACAGGGGCGAGTTTTAAGTTGTTCTTTGAGTTCTGAATGATTGAGAGTATAACCTTGGGTTTTACCCAAATAATGAAAATATTCCAAAAACCCATCACAATTCTCACCCATATAATTGCGTAATTCAACCAACAACGGCAAATGCCCAGCAAAAAGATCAGAAGTTTCATCCAACAAAGTCAACAATAAATACCGCGTGAAGGTAGATTTGCCAGAACCCGGATCACCCAATAAAATCAAACGATTATGTTCTGGTTTCTCCACCACAGTTAATACTGACTCTGGTTTAGTCTGCATCCAACGATTCTGCAAATCTGCATCACTATGAAATTCCCCTTTCTCATGCAACTTCTTAACAATATCCTTGGGCAACTCACGCGGCGGACGACTTGCTCGCACCATCTGAGGAACAAAAACATCCTTCAATAAAATGCTGCCATCATCGACATCATCCCGTGACGGCGGCGTAAGCGCAGATAAATCTAAGACTTTATAACGAGTTTTGACACGTTTAGCATAATTATCCAAATCAAAATCCGGCCAAACACCGCGAATAGATTTAAGATGATCAGTCTGCTCTTGAGCCAATTGTGCTAAGAATAATTCTCGTAACTCAGAAGTTACAATGCCAGCCTTTTTAACACGACGCAAATAAGCACGACTGACACTGGCAGCATCAAATTCTTCTGGCAACTCACGCAATTTTAAAGCAGCCCAGCGCTGCATTAATAACTTATGATCAATTTTATATTCAGTGGTGGTAGCAGAAAATGGTTTAAGTAATTCATTAACAACATCAGAATCTTTAAGAAAAATTTCTATATCTTGCTTATAATTAGCGAAAAATTGCTGTAATTCGCTATCTTCATATTCTTGCGCTTGCAAATTTTTAAGTATAGCAGTAATCCACTCCTCAAAAGCATTACTTATTGCTACTTTAAGATGGTGTTTTTGTTCCTTCCAATCATCAAAATGATTTTTAATAACTATATGAGTATTTGGACGAAATACTACTCCTTCTGCTTGCATTTGGGCTTGACGGCGAGTTATTAGGCTTTTGTCAAATTTGAAGTTGGGAATCCCGTAGCATAGTAAACCACCTATACGGTCATTTTTTTCATATACTACTACTTCATGTATAATCTAAGTGTTTTTGAATCAAATCTTTTAGGAATTCTGCTTCATCAAGTACATAAGCTATACCACCACTCATATATTCGCAGCCAAGTTACAAATATGAGGTAGTTGACTACATGTTCTGCTCTTCCAGTAAATATGAAACTTTGATACCAGCATCTGCTGATGTGATGCTCATCAGTTACGATTAATGCTGATAAATAATCAAATTCCCTTCTCTAACTTTCCTTTTATAAAGGAGAATTTTCATGTATTTTTGTTGTGATATGTATTGTTGATATCCTGCTTTATCTTTTGAATTGAAGGGCATTTATTTAAAGAGCTTAAACAATATATATGTCCATCATACATAAGTGTTTTCCAATCAATCTTTCTGATATGATTATTATATTATTTTTGTTTTTGTTTGATTTTATCTATCAAAGACACGATTTTTTAATCTAATAATCACATTATTAGCATTATCATTGAGATAAATTTCATTTGGTTCAATACAAAATACTGATTTTAAATTCTTTTTTGAAATAAGTGGCTCAGAAACCATTCGTTCAAACTTTTTCTTTTCAAAATACAAAATATAAGGTAATAGTGGATAACTAGCTTTTGAATACTCTTTAATGAATTTAATGAAAGAAAAAGTGGATATAGTTGCATCTGGATATGATGATTTTTCTACAATACGCGCTAAAGCTTCTGGTGAAATCTTGTGATTTTCAATTGAATAAGTATATGTATGAAAAAATTTTCAATATCAATATCAGTCATGTGATTCTGATTGGCTAGTAATATTTTCGATTTTAGTAATTTTATCTTTCCATCCTTTATTAAATACACCTGCTGAATGTGTAACTATGATGATTTGACAGTTTTGATTAAGATTTTGAATCATATCTATCAAGTCTAATTGCCAAGCTAAATGCAAGGAAACTTCTGGTTCATCCATCAAAATTACAGTAGGTTTATTTTCTTGAATTAGTACATTTAACAGGATAATTAGTATTTGTTTTTCACCGGATGAAAGTTCATAGACGGAAAGTGATTTGTTATTGTTATTTTTAAAAATAATCGCGTTATTTTCATCAAAATCTATCCGTTTGTTTGAATCAGAAAATAAATGATTTATTTGTTCTATAAAATTATCCCTATAATAATAAATATCATTTATCTGCTTAGTTTTTTCATTTAATAATTTTTTTAATTCTTGAAAATCATGTTCATTGCCTGTTTCCTTAGATGAGATTTCTCTAATTTTTTGATCAAAAGCAATTGTTACTGTTTCAGCTAGATTTTTCCGTTTTAGTAAGTAATTTTTCCAATCGTTTATTAAATGTTCTAAAATAACATCAAGTTCAGTCTTTAAATCATTTTTAGCTTGAGAATTTTCTGATAGCTGCTGTAAATTTTCAAGATACATTTCAAATGTGTTGATGTAGCACAGATTAATCTGTTCAACATCATCATTTTCGATCTCAATATCTATTGAATTTACATCTAAATGTGCAAGTGATTGAGCTTCAGATCTAAAAAAATTTTTTATTAAACTTAATAATGTACTTTTACCACTTCCATTTTTGCCAATTAAAATATTAACTTTGGGATCAAGATTCCAGTTAATATCCAACTCATCAAATAATTTGTCTATTTTTACTTTTTTTATGTAATTCATTTTAAGTACAAAACTATGTTTTGTACTCCTAATTAGATCATTTATATATAAAATATGTGTAGCACTATATTGATTTAATATAGATTCACAGTTAAGTACCACGCCTAGCGTGGTAAATATTATAAATTATCTAGGCAATTATGAATGCACTATAAAATATTTATCTACAGGCTGCAAATACTTTGTGTATTATCATCATACTGATGAAAGTTTACATATTTTCATGGTGTGTTTTTAATCTGTTGCTATCACTGATAATAGCATCTGCTATCTTTTGGTTCGTTTTTTAGAAATTTTTTAATTTGTTCTATATAAACTCTATTGACAATACTATTATTATGGGTAAATTTCTATTATATTCTTTTTGCATAGCTCTATATCTCCACCTATAAATAAATCTTGGGTGCTAACTGTTATTTTATCACCTAAATACTTTGGAAAAAAAAGATAGATGGCATAGAAGCAATCAGATAAAAATTTTTCATAACTCCTACCACTTTCACTTAATTTCTGATGAAAGTTTTCATACTCTAAAGATAAGTCCTTTATTTTTTTGGAATTACAATAGCCAATTATTTTGAACTTGAAAGGAGCGTTGTTGTTCTAATCTTTGTTTAAAATAACTTAATGCTTTCGTAATGGTATTCTCAAATTGTCTCACTCATCATCTAAAGTCGCAACTCTTGTTAGAAAGTCATCGGCAAATTGTTTGTACTTCTTTTGTGTCGCTTTATAGCTAGCACTATTACCACTTATAGTACTTTTATCTTTTGGTTCTAAACCATTAAAAGTAGGTACTTTCCATATAGGTGTTTCCACCATTTCTTCTGAAAGATGTTTTCTCACTTCTTTATCAATATGTATTTTGATAGTTTCAGGAATTTTTTCGGCATAATTTAAATGTGCCTGTGCTAAATTCCAACGATTCTTCGATTCGTATTTTTTAGCATTGTAAATAGTATATCCTAAAAATTGAACCGGATTTTTTGGAAACCGTTTGCGATTTTCCCCTGAAATAATTTGAAAACAAGTATTAAATTCTCTTTGCCATTGTTTTAATGCCTCACCAATATTTTTTATGCCATATAAAGAAAACATATCTGGAAGACAAGGAATCATCAAACCATCTACGGTAGAAATAATAATCTTGTTCAACATACCTAGGCTAGGGGAAGTATCAATAATTACAAAATCGTAATGATTTTTTTCCGAATATAATTCGGCAAGTTTTCTTATCCGTGTAACGGTTCTTATCGATAATGGTTCACCCAAGAACATACCGCTCCAACGATCAGCAATTTTATTTTCATATTTAAAAAGCGTTAGTCGGCTTGGGATTAAATCTAAATTATTAGTCAGCTTAATAGGCGGAGGCAACTCGTCAAAATCTGATACACCTTCTTCTACCGATTTTAAAAGGAAATGCATTGTTCGAGTGGTTTTAAAAAGATTTTCAAAATCCTTACCATCCATTTGTTTTTTAGCTGAATCAAATCCATTATCAATCACAGAGTTTTCATCTCGCCAAATTTTTTCCAATTCTTGTTCTTGCATACCATATAGACTCATATTACATTGTGAATCCATATCTAAAATTAGGACTTTTTTACCCATTTCAGCGAGTATATGTGCTAAGTGATAGGTGAGTGTAGTTTTGCCCACGCCACCTTTATTATTAAAAATAGAAATTATTTTCATAATGTTTTTAAATTTATATAAGTAATTTATAAAACTGTAATCAAGACCTGACAGGTTTTGAAAACCTGTCAGGTCTAAAATTATCTAGGCAATTCTGAATGTCCCATCAAGTATTCATCCACAGCCCGCGCTGCTTGTCTGCCTTCTCTTATCGCCCATACTACTAGGGATTGTCCGCGTCGCATGTCGCCTGCTGCAAATACTTTTTCTATTGATGTTTGGTAGTTATTAGTATCTGCTTTTACGTTGGATCTTGGGTCTAAATCTAGTCCAAGTTCATTTAACATGCCTTCTTGTACTGGATGCACAAAGCCCATTGCTAGTAGCATTAGGTCTGCTTTTAGTTCAAATTCGCTTCCGGCAATTTCTTGCATTTTTGCGTCTAGTCGCACTAAATTTATTTTTTTGATGTTGCCATTTTCATCTGCTTCTATTGATTTAGTTGAGACGCTCCAGTCACGTTCGCAGCCTTCTTCTTGGGATGATGAAGTACGTAGTTTTAGGGGCCAATTTGGCCATGTCATGCCTTTGTCTTCTTTTTCTGGTGGCTTGGGCATTATTTCTAATTGGGTTATAGATGCCGCCCCTTGACGTTTTGATGTTCCTATACAATCTGAGCCAGTATCTCCACCTCCTATTACTACCACGTGTTTGTCTGTAGCACTAATACCATCTACAATGTCTCCTAAAACTCGCTTGGTTTGTTGAGTTAGGAAGTCCATTGCAAAGTGTACACCTTTAGATTCGCGTCCGGGTACAGGTAGGTCACGAGGTTTTTCTGATCCTCCTGTTAGTACTACTGCGTCATACTTGTCTAATAGTTGTTGAGCTGGAATATCAACCCCTATATGACTATTTGGACGAAATACTACTCCTTCTGCTTGCATTTGGGCTTGACGGCGAGTTATTAGGCTTTTGTCAAATTTGAAGTTGGGAATGCCGTAGCATAGTAAACCACCTATACGGTCATGTTTTTCATATACTATTACTTCATGTCCAGCACGAGCTAGTTGTTGGGCGCAAGCTAATCCTGCTGGTCCAGATCCTACTATTGCTACTCGTTTGCCAGTACGATGAATTGCTACTTCTGGTTCTATCCAACCTTGTTCCCAGCCTTTGTCAACTATTGCACATTCTATGCTTTTAATTGTCACTGGTTCTTCATTCAGATTCAATGTACAAGCGGCTTCGCAAGGTGCTGGACATATACGTCCTGTAAATTCTGGGAAGTTATTGGTACTATGTAATACTTCCAAGGCTGCACGAAAATCTTGTTGATATACAAGATCATTCCAATCTGGAATGATGTTGTTTATTGGGCATCCATTATGACAATATGGAATGCCACAATCCATGCAACGGGCACCTTGTTGGCTCACTTCTTCATCGGTTAATGCTATTACAAATTCATCATAATGCTTGACGCGATCCGCAACTGGTTTATAAGTTCTCTCTTGGCGTGAAATATCTAAAAAGCCGGTTGTATTTCCCATATTTTACCCCTTTTGTTGTAATAAGGCTCGTTTATAATCTGTAGGCATGACTTTTATAAAACGTGGCAAATAGTCGTTCCAATTATCTAATATCGCTTGGGCGCGACTACTATTGGTATAATCTAAGTGTTTTTGAATCAAACCTTTTAGGAATTCTGCTTCATCAACTGCTTCTAATTCGACCATTGACATATTACAACGTTTATCAAAATCACCAGCTTCATCAAGTACATAAGCTATACCACCACTCATGCCAGCAGCAAAGTTACGTCCAGTTGAACCAAGTACTACTACACGTCCACCGGTCATATATTCACAACCATGATCGCCTACGCCTTCAACAACAGCAGTTGCTCCAGAGTTTCTTACTGCAAAACGTTCACCAGCAATTCCTCTGAAATAACATTCGCCGCTAATCGCGCCATATAGTACAGTGTTACCAACTATGATATTTTCTTCTGGAATAATGGGAGATTCTTTAGGAGGATAAATAACTAAACGTCCGCCACTTAATCCTTTACCAACATAGTCATTACCTTCACCAATCAATTCTATGGTGACACCATGCGCTACAAATGCTCCAAAACTTTGTCCAGAACAACCTGTTGCTTTAATATAAATGCTATCTTCTGCTAAGCCAGCATGTCCATAACGTTTGGCTACTTCACCAGATAACATAGCTCCAAAGCTACGATTATAATTGTGAATATCGGTTTCAATTTTTACTGGAGTACGATTTTCTAGTGCCGCTTGTGCTTGTTTGATTAATTCTTGATCTTTAGCTTTTTCTAAGCCATGATCTTGAGTTTCAGTATTATATACAGCTACATCATCATCAACTTTTGGACGATATAAAATACGTGATAAATCAAGCCCTTTCGCTTTCCAATGTGAAATAGCGCGATTCATATTTAGTTTATCAGAACGTCCAATCATTTCATTGAAGGTGCGGAAACCTAGTTTTGCCATTAATTCGCGTACATCTTCAGCTACAAACATGAAGTAGTTGACTATATGTTCTGGTTTACCAGTAAATAGTTTGCGTAATTCTGCTCTTTGAGTCGCAATACCAACGGGGCAAGTATTAAGATGACATTTACGCATCATCAAGCAACCTTCGACAATTAAGGCTATGGTTGCAAAACCAATTTCATCTGCACCTAATAATGCTGCGATTATAACGTCGCGTCCAGTACGTATTCCACCATCGGTTTGTACTGCGGTACGTCCACGTAATTTATTTAATATTAAGGTTTGATGGGTTTCTGATAAGCCAATTTCCCAAGGTGAACCAGCATGTTTAATTGAAGTAACTGGGCTAGCACCTGTACCACCATCATAACCAGAAATGGTAATATGATCAGCATGAGCTTTGGCTACGCCTGCCGCTACTGTACCTACTCCTAATTCTGATACTAGTTTGACACTAATTCTAGCTTTTGGATTAACATTTTTTAAGTCATGAATCAATTGCGCTAAGTCTTCAATTGAATAAATATCATGATGTGGTGGTGGTGAAATCAATCCTACGCCGGGAGTTGAATGACGTACTTTGGCAATGATTTCATTGACTTTATGTCCGGGTAATTGTCCACCTTCGCCCGGTTTTGCGCCTTGAGATATTTTAATTTGAATATCATCAGCATTTACTAGATATTCAGCGGTGACACCAAAACGCCCAGATGCTACTTGTTTAATCGCAGAACGTTTTGAATCTCCATTTTCTAATGGGGTAAAGCGTTCAACTTCTTCACCACCTTCACCAGTATTGGATTTACCACCAAGGCGATTCATAGCAATTGCTAAAGTAGTATGCGCTTCTTCAGAAATCGAACCAAATGACATGGCACCAGTTGCAAAGCGTTTTACAATTTCTGAGGCTGGTTCTACTTCGTTTAATGGCACTGCTTCAGCGAATTTAAAATCAAAGAAGCTGCGTAAATTTAAGGCTTTATCATTGATCTCTTTAGCAAATTCATCATATAGTTTTCTATCATTGCTACGAGTTGCATGTTGCAATTTAGCAATAGTTTCAGGTGTCCAAACATGTTCTTCACCACGCAGACGATAGGCATATTCACCACCAACATCTAAGGCATTGCGATATATAGGATTATCACCAAAAGCTAAACTATGTTTACGTACAGTTTCTTCAGCGACTTCTGCTAAGCCTATCCCTGAAGTTTTACAATTAGTACCAGTGAAATATTGATCTAAGAATTCATCAGAAAGTCCAACTGCATCAAATATTTGGGCACCACAATATGATTGATAAGTAGAAATACCCATTTTTGACATGACTTTTAACATGCCTTTATTAACTGCTTTAATGTAGCGTTGTTGAATTTCAGCTTCAGTTAATTGCAGAGTCTTTCTAATTGCTAATAAGCTGTCAAATGCTAAATAAGGATTAATCGCTTCTGCACCATAAGCCGCTAATAGGCAAAAATGCTGAACTTCACGAGTTTCACCAGTTTCAACTACTAAACCAGATTCGGTGCGCAAACCTTGTTTGATTAAGTGAAGATGAACCGCTGAAGTAGCCAATAATGAAGGTATTGGAATATAATCGCGATTTACTCCACGATCAGACAATATTAAGATATTATTACCAGCTAATACAGCCCGTTCAGCTTGTTGGCACAAGGTGTTAACTGCTGATTCCATGTTGTCAGAACCATAACACATGCTTAAAGTTTTAGTACGAAATGCGCCGCTAGTACGTGTTTCAATACCTCGTACTTTTTCCAAATCAACATTAGTTAATATCGGCTGAGCAACTTCTAGCCGCTTTTGTAAAAAGTCACCTTTATTTAAACCCAATAAATTTGGACGTGGACCAATTAAAGATACTAATGACATCACCAATTCTTCTCTAATTGGATCAATTGGTGGATTAGTAACTTGGGCAAAACTTTGTTTAAAATAATCAAACAATAAACGTGGGCGATCTGATAAAACCGCTATCGGCGAATCTATTCCCATAGAGCCTAAAGGATCTATCCCACTTACAACCATTGGAATTAAAAAGCATTTTAAATCTTCTTGAGTATAACCAAAGGCTTGTTGACGATCTAATAAGGTTTGCTTATTAGGTGGCATTGCGGCAACTTCAGATGGTAGATTTTCTAAAATAATCTGAGTTTCATCTAACCACTGTTGATAAGGCAGACTATTTGACAATTGTCCTTTTAATTCTGCATCATCAATAATACGCCCTTCTTCAGTGTCGATTAAGAACATTTTACCGGGCTGCAAACGCCATTTTTTAATGATTTTATCTTCAGGAATGTCTAAAACGCCCATTTCTGATGCCATAACCACAATATCATCACTGGTTATTAAATAACGCGCTGGACGTAAGCCATTTCGATCTAAAGTAGCCCCAATTTGACGACCATCGGTAAATGCAACAGCGGCTGGACCATCCCACGGTTCCATTAAAGCGGCATGATATTCATAAAAAGCGCGGCGTTTTTCATCCATTAAAGGATTACCAGCCCATGCTTCAGGAATCAATATCATCATTGCCTGCCCTAGAGAATAGCCACCGGCAAGCAATAATTCTAAGGCATTATCAAAACAGGCAGAATCTGATTGACCTTCTGCAATTAAAGGCCATAATTTATCTAAGTCATCTCCCAATAACTCGGAAGCCATAGAATGACGACGAGCTGCCATCCAATTAATATTACCGCGTACAGTGTTAATTTCACCATTATGGGCAATCATGCGGAAAGGCTGAGCTAAATCCCAAGTTGGAAAGGTATTAGTAGAAAAACGTTGATGTACTAATGCTAGGGAAGTTACCATGCGCTCATCTAACAAGTCAGGAAAATAAGCTCCAACTTGATCAGCCAATAACATTCCTTTATACAATAAAGTACGTGAAGAAAAAGACGGAATATAAAAATGACTATAATCCAATTCTAACTCATTACGTACTTTATGTTCAATGACCTTACGAATCACAAACAATTTGCGTTCAAAAGCATCTTGATCAGCACAAGCGTTAGCGATAAAAACCTGCTTAATAACAGGCTCAATCACTTTAACACTTTCACCAATAACATCATTATTAGTAGGAACATCACGCCAAACCAATAATTTTTGACCTTCAGCGGCTATGACATCAGCAATTAAAGCCTCACAAGCGGCACGTTTTTGCTCATCACGAGGCAAAAAGATCATACCAACCGCATAATCACCTACTGACGGCAGACTAATATCAAGATTAGCACGTAAAAAGGCATCAGGCGTTTGAATAAGGATACCAGCACCATCACCAGCAAGAGGATCAGCCCCCACAGCCCCACGATGAGTAATGTTTTTAAGAATTTCCAAACCCTGAATTATAATATTATGATTTTTATGACCTTTGATATGAGCAATAAAGCCAACACCACAAGCATCATGTTCATAACAAGGATCATAGAGACCCTGCTTAGGTGGCAAAGCACTGTGACTCATCATCTAACCTCCAAAAAAAGTGGGTGAAAAAGTCTTTTATTATATTCTAGTTGTGTGGTTGTGTCATGGGTGTTTAAATTAAAATGGAGCCTCAAAATCACATTGCTCATCACCGAACTTTTCAGAAAACTTCTCTCGAAGTGAATTTATAACATTCAATTCACTGATATGAGTTAAACCTTGGGTACCCGGTTGCTCATAACCCGGTTTAGCAGTTAAAATTTTTACAACTCTTCTAGGTAAACGCTCAATTTTTTCATGGGTACAGACTTTACCATGCATATCACCATTTTCCTCTAAAAACCTTATATAACCAGTAGTATCGCAATAAGGGCAATCATTAATTTTTTGTCTGCGATATTTGTTAAATATTTCAGTTTTTTGCTCAAGTGATAAACTATTGTTGTATTCAAGGTTTTTAATAAAGTTACTATCAATTTTTTCAGGAATGGAATTATTAAGGGGTGTTAAGTCACCATCTAAAGAGCGTTGTATAAGTGTTTGCAAATATGCTTCTGGTTTTCTTATCGTGCCTTTTTTCATAGAAGCGGCTAATACATCAAGTACTTCTTGCTTTTTATTATTATCAGGTAATTTATGTAGAGCTTTTAGAGTTTGTTCACTTAAAAATATTGGGGATTTTAATTCAGATAAATCAACCTTGTTATTTAGGGCTTGCCCGTCCTTCGTTTCGTCGTCCTTATAATTTAGTTGTCCTTCTGTTTTCCGTCCTTCGGGTGCATCTCCTGCACTAGGGTGGTGCATTTCCTGCACTAGGGGTGGTGCATCTGCTGCACTAGGGTGGTGCATCTCCTGCACTAGGGGTGGTGTATCTGCTGCACTAGGGTTATGCTGATCTTGAAGTGCTGATACAGCATCTTTAGTTGTATTAGTATGATGTGGTAATTCTTTAATGGTATAGAGATTGGAGGTGTAACTACCATTATTAACCTTGCGTTTTGATAAACTAATGAAATCTAATTCAATTAACTTATTAATTGCATTTATAACTGTTCTGCGAGATACTCCACATTTTTTTGCAATCAAATTGTATGAAGGGTAACATTGCCCTTTACTGTCAGCGTGTCGGATTAAACATAGGTAAACTATAAGGTTATAAGCCTTCAGCTCACTACCAAAAACATCAAAAATATCATTATATGCCCAAAATTTTTTTTGGTTGGTCTTAATACTCATATCAAAATTGAATTAATTGAAATGAGGCATAGACATGTTGACCACTTTTTGATATAATTCAATTTGAATTAATTGAAATAAAGTGATTTTTCACATGGATGCCTCGTAGGTTTAAAAAAAATTGTAAAAGGATTTAAAAAAGCCCGCTGTTATAAAGCGGGTTTTTTATTGCCTAAAACAATTGTGAGTATTTTTAATTACATTAAATACATAATCAAATTATTGGTTTTGTAATTAAAAATGAAATCAACTATATTTATAGTTCTTATACTATGGGTATGTTAGAGTATTACTCATCATAAATCACCTGGTCTTGAAAACTTTTTAGGTGATTTGTGTTAGGTTGCCTTGGTTGTTTTTAAAACCAAAGTAACTGCTAAACTTATTCGACAGCGCGTTTACTATCAGCGTTTGCGCCTACTGAAATAGTATTATTTCATAATCCTTCTTTTATTTCATCACTTTTAAAAAAGCACCAATCCAGATCACTGCTTTTTTTATATCATTTTGTAGCAACAAATACATCAACTGCTTGTTAATTCATTTATGTTAAAATTAATGCTTTTTATCGGATAAAGGACATAATTTAATGGAGCCAGCATTGATTTTATTATGGTTTGTGAAATAATTTTTTAAAATCGACCTTATAGGTAAAAAATTCAATTTTGTACTCATGAGTGAATTTATCAACAAAATAATCGCAAACTAACTATAATATACCTCAAAACAATGATATTTTAAAAGCAATTGCAACAGAAACTCAACACATATCAAAACCACAATTTAATTTAAAAACTTGTTCTTATGATTATAATATCGAGTATATTCTAAGTTTAACTGAAGAAAAGCAGATTATCTTAGAAATTCCAAATAAATTATGGACAACAGAAAAAGCTTCAAAACTAATTAAATCTATTCTAATGAATTTTCCAATACCGCTATTGTATTTAAAAGAACAACAAGATGGTAAATGGTTAGTAGTTGATGGTATTCAAAGAATATTAGCGATTTTTAACTTTTATAAAAATAAATATGAACTAACTAATCTTGAAATTATCACAGAATTTGAATCAATGCGATTTCAAGACTTACCACCACAAGCTAAACGTTTAATAAATTTAAGTGTAATGCACATTGTTTTAATTAGACGTAATAGCAATCCTAATATTATTTCTAATATGGTAAAGCGATTAAATCAATAATGTCTTATTTTCTTGATGCAACTGATAATTTTTTTAAAACTATTGACGATGTCAATATATTAATCGACTTTGCAAGAACAGAAAATAATGAAGGTAAAATTCAACACCATGATTTGTTTTTGAATTTAAGCGTGGTTAGTTTAGAATAATTTCTATATAAAATTCAAATCTCTAATAAAAATTACCAAAATTTATCTTTACATTTACGTTTATCTTCACTTAAATACCTTTTAAATAACTCAGATATATTGCCTAATAAGTTAGAACATCCACAAAAATATAATCAACAGATTATGCAACAAGTAAAATCTGAACTTCATAAGTTTTATCAGATTTGTGTAGATGAGGCAAAGATAAACAAAAAATTTAAATTTAATACATGATAAAAACAAATTGAATGAAATTCTAAGAAGAAGACACGATATTATACATGACGATGTAAGTCATCAATTAACAGAAAGAAAAGTAACTGAATATATAGATAATTATCTAAAAACTAATAAAATCAATTATTAGCTTTCAAAGCTGCTGGAATGGCAAAGCACTGTGACTCATCATCTAACCTCCAAAAAAAGTGGGTGAAAAAGTCTTTTATTATATTCTAGTTGTGTGGTTGTGTCATGGGTGTTTAAATTAAAATGGAGTCTCAAAATCACATTGCTCATCACCGAACTTTTCAGAAAACTTCTCTCGAAGTGAATTTATAACATTCAATTCACTGATATGAGTTAAACCTTGGGTACCCGGTTGCTCATAACCCGGTTTAGCAGTTAAAATTTTTACAGCTCTTCTAGGTAAACGCTCAATTTTTTCAGTAGTATCGCAATAAGGGCAATCATTAATTTTTTGTCTGCGATATTTGTTAAATATTTCAGTTTTTTGCTCAAGTGATAAACTATTGTTGTATTCAAGGTTTTTTTTAATTACATTAAATACATAATAAAATTATTGGTTTTGTAATTAAAAATGAAATCAACTATATTTATAGTTCTTATACTATGGGTATGTTAGAGTATTACTCATCATAAATCACCTACAATATAGGTGATTTGTGTTAGGTTGCCTAGGTTGTTTTTAAAACCAAAGTAACTGCTAAACTTATTCGACAGCGCGTTTACTATCAGCGTTTGCGCCTACTGAAATAGTATTATTCCATAATCTTTCTTTTATTTCATCACTTTTAAAAAAGCAACAAATACTTACACAAAAAGGGCAACCATAAAGGTTTACCCCTACAATTTAACAACTTTATTTGCAACCCGTAATGTTGCCGCTGTTGTGCTTTTTTAGGAAGTGGAAGCTGCAATTCACCAGTAATGAACGGGGCTAAAGCCCCATTTCCTTTCATCAGTTGTCGTCTCTGCGTAACATCAGTTAGTAATAATACTAATATGGAAAATAAATATTTTTTCATAAAAATATTCCTTAGATATTTAAATTAATTTAAAGACAAAAATATAATCCATATATTTTTCTCAGGTAACACAGATGTAGAAAATATCAATAAATATACTGATAAATCAAAAATAGTTGGAATTTGGGATGAATCTAAGGCAAAATCATGGTTTTCTTACCATGAGTTTTGACTGGAAATGATTGATTATCTCTTATAAATTTACCACTATGTTTTCCACCTGTATTAGAATGAAATTCTATTTGATACTATCTGTGAGAGAATCAAGAGCTTCTTTCTCATTATCACCGTGGCTGGATACAGAAAAATCCAGACATCTTGCTACAATTACATCATCTTCTTTGGTTAAAAGTATATGTAATTGAAAATTATCCAAATTATTAATGTAAGCTTTTAATGCAAATTATAAAAACGCTTGCATTTTTTTAACCGTGTATATTTTTTTGTTTGAAATATACATAAAATATTTGTTATATATTAGACTTGTCCCTTAATAAATAATACTTTTGTTAGTACAACGAATTCAGAAATCAACTAATTACTTAGCTTCGCTGACTTCGTATCGTTACTTTGTTTCGTTTATTTCTTAATTATTATTTGAAACAATTTCTTTCTTTTCATTATATTGCGCAGTCAATCAATCAAGTAATTAATAGCTGAAGTTATTGAATTTCATTTAGAAGGGTTACGTGAAGATGGAAAAGATAAGATTATTTCAAAGGCTTTGGAGAATGACTTTTATATTTATCGAAAGTATAATAAACAGCAAATACCAATCATCATTCCACCAGATAGATTTAATAAATATTAATTTTACCAACTGTGAGGATATATTTATGGAGGTGCATGAAAATATTAAATTTATTCGTCAATTCAAAAGTTTTTCTCAAGAACAAATGGCGGAAAAATTAGAGATGAGTCTTAATGGCTATGCTAAGATTGAGCAGGGTAAGGTGGATATTAATCTTTCTCGATTAAAGAAAATTTCAGAAATTTTTGGTGTGGAGTTGGAAAAATTGGTGGGCTTAAATGATAAAAATGTGTTTAATTTTATAGAAAATTTTCAGCCTGATTCTATTTTTTATCAGCAATCTCACTATAATGCAATTGACCAAAGAAAATGCCAACATGAATTAGAAAAAGCTAATTTAATTATTGAACAAAATAAGTTAATGATTGAACAAAAAGATAAGGAAAATGCTTATCTTAAGGATATAATTGAGTTGCTAAAGAAGCAAGGATAGCACCCAAATGTTGGGCTTCCTTTCGTCAGCCCAACCTACGTTAGAATGTCAAGCTTTTAGCACCATCTTCATAAAGTTTGTTCCATATTTTGATGGATGTCACTATTTCAACTCCATCAATCAAGTCACTTTGTTGTAATTTTTGCCATTTGGCGCACAATCCACAAAGGTAAACAGTGCCTCCTTTGGTAATAATGTCTTTGAGCATGTCACGTGGAATTTTATTTTTGGCTGCAAAAATTCGCTGCGCTCCCTTTTTAGCTGGATATAAAGCAGCATTAGCTCCCAGAACTACTGTGACTTGTGCGCCCTTTTTAACCGCGCTATATGCTAGAGATAAACCCATACCTGCTTCACTAGAGTCAGCTGATTTGATAATCATAACCAGTTTTTTACCATCCAAAGGTCCTGCTAAAACCATAGGGCTTAAAGAGGCAATAGAGAACATTAACAAAATGTTGATAAGTAGTTTTTTCATAAGTTTTTTCCTAAAAGATAAAGTTAGTGACCCATCCATTCAGAGCGATCAATAAACACTCCTTGTATTGGTGTGCCTCCTGTTTTAATAGTTTGTGTTATTTTTAGTTTTTCAAGATCTAATTCATAAAAAATGCCGTTATCACTTGCAAAAGCATAATAGTATCTATTATCTGGACTTAGGTAGTAGGTGTGCGATTGCAACTTTTGATTATTCTGTTGCTTGCCGCTTACTGTAATGTCAGTGATTTTACTATGCTTTGTTGTGTCTATGATACTTATATAAGTATCTTTATGGTTTATGCTAATGGCAATATTTCTTTTAGGCACAAAAGTGGTATGACCATGTCCTTTGCCAGTTTCTATCACTGTCACCACTTTCATGTTGTCCCGATTAACCACAAAACAATGTCCTTCATCAGTACCAATGTAGATGTGTTTTCCATCAGGATGAAAGTCTCCATGATGAGAGCCTTTTCCGGTAATTCCCATTGTCTTGATTGCTACTTGCTGATTCAACAATAGTTTTTCATTGTTTAGTTGGAGTTCCAGCAGCAAGGGTGGCTGTTCTACACTGCCTTCTGCAATAGCGTAGTATGTGTTAGAAGTATTATTATCACGAGGAATAATGTAGTGAACTGATGTTGGTGTGGTTACTTCATTCACTAGTTCAGTTTGCCAGTTGCCCATCTGCCCATTGAGGCGGTACATCTGAATTTTTCTGTTGGCTCTGTCAATGATGACAAACAGGCGTTCAGTCAACCAGAAAGGATGACCAGAAGAAAGCGAGCCGCCATAATCCTTTGGATTAGTTTTAGTGTCGTTACCAGCAACTGCTACCACAGTATCTGTTTTTGGATCAATCAGACTAGCCATTGCTTTATCTGAACCAGTGACCAATATAAGCCCCAAAGCAGTATTGTAGGCTTCGGCTGAACGTGGACCATGCTGAAGAGGAATATTATACAAATATTTTGTCAAGCGAACATCATAAACATCAATCCAATTAGAACCCCGGGTAATAGCATATACTTTATCTAATAAAAAACGCGGATTAGTTAGGTTTATGTGTACACCTGTTGAATCTTTCCACACGCCAATAGAACAAGGCAGTGCTGGCATGTGATGCAGTCCAAAACCCAATCCCATACTCGCATAGAATTGTTGAGAAACTTCGATTCTCTGATAGGTGCTGCCTTTTTCATCATAAAATTCCATTGTTCTCAATAAGTTCCAATTCTGAAATGCGTCACCTTTAGCCCAAATATCTTTTCCCTGTTCAATAAGTTTAAAAAAATCTTCAAAACTCATTGATCCTGTAAGATAATTATTGACAGCATTCGGCAATATGGCATGATCTCCATTTTGATCAGCTAAAAATGCTTTTGTTATAGCATTAATAACAGTTTTTGCATCAATAGAATTATCTGTTATCGTAATTGAAGGAGTGGCAAAATCGTGTGTTAGTTTATTTCCATGCGCAGTTTCAATTGCTGTAATTTCACTTTCACCCAGTTGGGTGTTTTTTATAATGCTATTAATATTAGTTTTGAAGTTTAAAGATTGTAAGGCTGATGCCACTACTTTTTCAATTTTGCTTTGATACTGACTAGCTAGACTGAGTAGTTGTTTGATATTTTTATCATCTTTAAAATAACTACGTAGCAAAGCTTGTGGAACACCAGCAATCACTTTGATGGTATTTCCATCAGTATAGGCGGCAATTTTCCAAGGCAAAACAATACCATATTGTAATCCAAGGTTCAGAAATTTACTGTCTTGACTAAAGGAAACTTCTAAGATATGTCCTACTTCAGAGTCGATAGGTGGAAATGTTTGAGAATCAACAACAACATTCATGTCTGCTTCTGACTCCTAATAATCTTCTGCACCAGTATTCTTGTCAACAATTACTTTTACAAAAGGAATATGCAGAATGCCAGTGCGAAAATTGAATGTAGCTAAAGGATTAGTGGCGTTTGGTGCTGGAGTCACTTCCTTAATAACAAATTCTATTGGAGCTTCGTTCAATAAATCAAGTTTGAGATTGAAGGTTCCAAGTGTTTGCACCTTAACAGCAGGTAGATATGCTGTTTTAGTTGTAAAGTCAATAGAAGCCACATCAGCTTGAGCATGGATATTGTTTGAAATAATAATAAGTGCAATAGCACTAATTGAATATTTTACCCAAGAAACTAGACGTTTCTTTCTTTTGGGCGAAGAAAAAATTTCATGGTTATTTCCTCAAATATATAAAATTGTTAATAATTATTACAGTATAAAATTTAATTACATATATAAATTTGCATTACCGCATAATATAAACGATAATTCATAAAGAAAACAGCCACTGCTAGTATTAATTTTACTTCATCATTTCATAATGAACAATCTTTCCATAATACTATTGATCAAACAAGATGCCAACACGAATTAGAAAAAGCTAATTTCATTATTGAGCAAAAGGATAAGGAAATTGCTTATCTTCAGGAGATAATTGAGTTGGTGAAGAAGTAAGGGTAGTTATTAGTTGCGAATAAATTGTCTAATCATATAAAATTTGTGGCACTATCCTTTTTTGTTAGTACAACTAATTGAGAATTAAACTAATTAAAACATATAGTTTGACCAGCTTATCAATTCGTTTATTTCATAATTAGTTGTACTAACATATAAACATAAATTAGAAAAAGCTAATTTACAATCATGTTAATCCTTTAATCCTTTAAATCATGTTCAAAATCCGTAATCAAAATACCACTATATTCTCCCCATTTCAATCCTCCCACATTATACGGAATCATACCTCGCCCAGTTTCTTTATTAAAAAGTGGTCCAATTGTTCCTGTTAATTCTTTAAATGTCATTGCTTTACCAATATTAATATTAGGTATTATTTTTAGATATTTGTGTTGATATGAGTTAGGGAATAGTTTTTTTAGTACATATAAGCCAAAAGATGAAGTGTTGGTTCGTGCATTTATGTCAACTATGAATAGTTCATTGTCTATTGTTTCTATAAAGTCTATTCCTAGTATTCCTCTATATCCTGCCGCTTGTAATTTTTGGCAGAGATTATATGAGTCTTGTCTGATTTTTTTTAGTTGTTGGCTTTTTGAGGGATATATGTTGCCTTGGTATTTTAGTTTGTCGTCTAGTATTTGATCTGTTATGCCTAGTTCTTGTATCTGGTTTGGGTTAATCTGGTATTGAATGTTTGGTGAGTTTGAGGTTTTATATTTTTTTGTTATTAGGTATTGTTCGTTTCTGTTTTCAAATTTTATCAGGTCATTTGTATTGTTTATTGGCGATATTTCTATTCCTCCATAGCTTTGAACGCCGCTAATTACTATTTGTTGGTGTTTTTTTATTTGTTGTTTGGCAATTGCTATCACTGTGGCTGAATTAGCTGTTTTATATTTCAGTGTTGGTGATATGGATAGTAAATAGTGTTTGTTGTTGATTTGTTCTGTTAAATCTGGAGGGGCAGCATTCAAAGTGGCGTTTATCAGTTTGGCTATTTTGGCTTCTGCGGCAGTGCTAATATAAGGTTGTAATATTAGTGGCTTTTGCTTGTTCAAATACTTTAATAGTTGTTGATCTTTAAGTATTTTTTCTGATAATGACTGATTGCCTTTGACATTAGGTATAAGTATGTTGCTGGTTCCAATACCAATGCTTAGTAAGTAATTAAGATAATCGGTATCGGGGTAATTGTTGAGAATTATAATATCTTGTTCTTCAGCGAGCAGTAATGCTCGTTCTGGGTATTGCTGAAGTTTTAAGTGATTTCCAGTTTTTAGATGAATTGTGTGTATAAACAGATTGGTCATATTAATTCTGAATAAGCTGGTATTCCTTCTCTACCAACTGATTTTAATATGGCTTCAAAACAAGCTTTTTTTACTAATTCTGTTACGGTAACACTTACTAAAGTCATATCTGTTTCAATTTCACCAGTTGCTAAAGCAAAAAAGGTGTCGCCATCATATTTGGTGTGAGCTGGTGTTATAATTTGTGTTACACCAATTTGTGCCCGTTTTGCCATTTTTTGGAGATCATGGTTATTTAGTTTTGCATTGGTTGCTACAACACCAATTAGTGTATTGGAACCATTGTTGATGGCGGTGTTCTTTTCATCCATCAGGTATTTGGTAGCGTCTATAAAGCTATTATCCATCTTTCTAGCACCAGCTATAATGCCGTTTTGAGAATTTCTCACGTCTCCAAATGTATTGACAACAACTAGAACACTGATAATTAATCCACTCGGAAATTTAATTCCTGCTACTCCTAATCCACCACGCATGGATTGTTCAATTCCACATACTTTTCCAACTAAAGCACCAGTGCCTGCTCCAACATTACCTGTTTCAATTTCTTCAGTTGTCGCATTTAAGCAGGCTTGATAACCATCTTGTGCTGTTGGTGCATAATGTTGTGAACCAAGGTTAAAATCATAGATTACTGCTGATGGTACAATGGGTATTTTTTTATGACCCATTGTAAATCCATAGCCTTTTTCTTGACAGTATTTCATTACACCATCAGCGGCAGCTAAACCAAATGCGCTACCGCCTGTTAATAATATTGCATTAACTTTATCTACTAAACTATTAGGTGTAAGTAAATCTGTTTCTCTTGTACCCGGTGCGTCTCCTTGGATATCGACAGCACAACTTGCTGCATTATCACAGAGAATTACAGTACAACCTGTTGCATATTCATGTTGAGTAAAATGACCAACGCGAATTCCGGGTATATCTGTTATTGTGGCATTGCTCATTTATGATTATTTAAAACTATGTTCAGTTCCGGGAAATGTACCATTTTTTACTGCTTCAATAAATGCTGTAATAGCGGCAGATATGGATCCATTTTCTGCTAAAAAATTTTTAGAAAATGATGGTGCTTTTCCCGGTGTAATTCCTAAAATATCATATAATACTAACACTTGTGCATCACATGTGGAGCCAGCTCCTATGCCTATTACTGGTATTTCTAAGTTTGCAGTTATCTTTTCTGCTAATTTACTTGGAACACATTCTAGTAATAGTAATTCGGCTCCAGCCGCTTGTAATGCTAAAGCGTCTTCATATATACGTTCTGCTTCTATCTCACTACGACCTTGTATTCTATAACCACTTAATTTATGTATAAATTGTGGAGTCAAACCTAAATGGGCGCATACTGGAATACCATAAGTTGCTAATTGTTTTATGGTATCTACCAACCAAACTCCGCCTTCAAGTTTAACTACTTGAGCATTAGCTTCACGCATTAAGCGAGCTGCTGTTTCAAGAGCCATTTTTGGGTTAGTATAACTCATAAATGGCATATCAACCATTAATAATGCGCGTTTTAAACCACGATGAACTTGTTGAGAATGATAAATCATATCATCCACAGTAACTGGCAAAGTAGTTTCATTACCCTGAATTACCATGCCTAATGAGTCACCAACTAATATTATGTCAATACCAGCATTATCTAGTAGTTGAGCAAAACTGGCATCATAAGCAGTTAAACAAGTTATTTTTTCGCCTTTAGCTTTTAGTTGACGTAAATTGTTTAAGCAATTCATAAATCTTTTGTCCATTTGGTAATACTAAATCAGGTACGCATTCATAGAGTGGATACAAGACAAACGCTCGTTCATATATACCGGAATGTGGTATAGATAGTCTTGCTGTTTCTATTTGTTGATTATCATATAATAAGATGTCTAAATCTAAAGTTCTAGCTCCCCATTTTTCAGTACGCACACGACCTTGTTTATTTTCAATGGCTTGTAATTTATCTAGTAATTCTATTGCTGATAAATCGGTGCTTAATCGTGCAACTGCATTAATGTAATTGGGTTGATTAGCTGATCCTAATGGGAAGCTACGATATAATGTTGACCGTTTAACTAAACTACTATTAGTTAAATTTTGCAATTCTATGAATGCTAGTTCAACTTGTTGAATCGGTTCATTCAGATTAGAACCTATTCCTATATATGCACTATGGTTATTATTCATTTACGCTGCTGAAATTTCGTCCACCAAGCAGCTTCTGAGGCGACTTCTTGCTCTCCGGCTTTAACACGTAATACTAAGAAGTCATAACCTGCTCGAAAGCGAGGATGTTGTAAAAGCTTAAAGTTCTTCTTTTTACCTCGACGTGGTCGAGTTAAGCGCAATTGCAATAACCAAATTTCTTGCATTAATATGGCTATCCGTCTTGGTATAGCAACATGTTTTTGTTGTTGTTTTAACAGATATTCAATTGCTTCAAATAATACTTCTTGTTGATTCACACCTTTAGCTTGTTCTTTAGGTAATAAATTTGATAAAGGCGGCCATAATAAAGCAGCAAATAAAAAACCTGCTGTTATAGTTTGGTTATTCTGTTGTCTTGCGTCTGTATTTTCTAATACTTCTTGAATTAATCTAGCGGCTATTGGGTCATTTAAGCAAGATTCGGTTAATGGAAATAGTTGTGCAAATAAATTATATTCTCGCATTTGTTGCAAGGATTTTACTGCATGTCCACTTAGAAATAGCTTTTGTACTTCTTCAAATAAACGTGCCGCTGGAATATTTTTTAATAAATTCGCTAAATCTGTTATTGGAGCCGCTGTTTCTGGTGCCATAGTAAAATCTAGTTTTGCTACAAATCGTATTGCTCGTAACATTCGTACTGGATCTTCTTTATAGCGTTGGATTGGATCACCAATTAAACGTATTACACCATTGTTTAAATCTTCCATACCATTAGCATAATCGAATAATGAAAGATTACTTATATCATAATAAATAGCATTTATGGTAAAATCTCGACGCACAGCATCTTCATCTACGGTTTTTCCATATACATTATCACGAATAATACGTCCATCTTGTATAATGCCAGCATTATTGTTTTTATGAGATGCGCGAAAAGTTGCTACCTCAATAATTTCTTTACTTATATATACATGGGCTAATACAAAACGTCGTCCAATTAAACGACAACGACGAAACAAGCTTGTTACTTGTTCAGGATGGGCATTAGTTACAATATCAAAATCTTTAGGAGTACGTTTTAATAAACTATCACGTACACCCCCGCCTACTAAAAGTGCTTTATAGCCAGATTTATGTAGTTTATAAAGAACTTGTAAAGCCTCTGGACTAATATTTTTACGTGATAACATATGTTTATCACGTGGAATATAAACAGGTTTGTTATTTATAGATTGTTGTACTGGCAAGCTAAGGTAAGATAATAAGTTCTTAATAAAAGTCACAAATGAATAGTGAAAAGTTATACACTTTTCACTTCCTTGATTATATTTTAACGCCTCGTTGACGCATATCAGCTAGTACTTTATCAATACCGAGCTTATCAATAATACGTAAACCTTTATGGCTGATACGCAATTTAATCCAACGATTTTCACTTGCTACCCAAATACGATGTATATGTAGATTAGGTAAAAAGCGACGCTTAGTTTTATTATGGGCATGAGATACGTTATTACCACTCATAGGGCGTTTACCAGTTATTTGACAAACTTTAGACATTATGTTTCGCTCTTTTTAGATAAAAAAATGTAATTAAACCCTTTCTTTTAACAAAAAATGAGAAAAATAACAACCCTACTTATATTCTATTAATTGTTGTTTTTTACCATAATAGTATGATAATTGTCCTATCATAATCGGTATTTGTTGAAATTGTGAGTGTAATCCATACCAGAATAAAGTCATTAATCGAGTTGATTTCCAACGCGATTTCCAACCACTACGCAGACTCAGAGCTAGAAAAACTAATCCGCTAAACCATAATATGTTCATAATAAAACCAAGTATAAAAATACTAATAAAAAAACTAACTCGTACAAAATTTTGACGTGATTCTCGTTGCCAAAAATTAATTGAATTTGATTTTAGTAAATTAGATACTTCAGCATAAGCGTGCCCTGTACGCACTGAACGTCGCCAATATTGTGACCAATGTGTCATTGCTAAATCATGCAATACCATGTCTTGATCGATATGAAGAATCTTAGATCCTTTGGCACGAATACGTTGACACATTTCAGGTTCTTCTCCTGCAATTAATTCAGAATTAAAGCCATTCACTTGTTCTAATATATCACGACGCATTAAAGCAATACCGCCACAAGTTTCTGAAATACCTGCCTGAGCAATCCAATCTAAATTTAAGACTTGTTGATAGATTGAGGCTTGTGGATAACGTTCACGTACATGCCCAGAAACAATAGCAATTTTTGAGTCATTAAAACTTTCTACAGCAACTTTTACAAAGTCAGGATCTAAAATAGTGTCGCCATCTAAGAATAAAATTAGCGGCGCACTAGCGGCACGCCATCCAGCATTACGCCCAATTGCTGCTGTTGGGCGTTCTGGTTTTACAGATAATACTTGTTGTACGCCTAATGCTTTTGCACGTTCTGTACTGCCATCAGTAGAATTGGAATCTACATAAATAGTTTCTATGTTAGACTGTGGATAATCTATAGCTTGTACAGAACGAATACAATGCTCTAAACGTTCCCCTTCATTGCGCCCTATTATTACTACCGATAATTGTGGAATATTCATTATTTTTTTGAGATATTTTTATATTCTTTTAATATCTCTGCAAAATAACCGCCACCTCGAAATACTTTAACTCGATTTAATACTGCACCCAATACTGGTGGATTTAAGCGTTCTAATAATTTAGCAGCGCGTTTTAGTTCGCCGGGAGTTGTATTACCTGCTTCAATTACTAATAAAACGCCACTCGCAATTTCACCTAATAATTCGGCATCAGATGATAATAAAATTGGTGGTGTATCTAAAAGTACTAAGTCATAATGATCATTTAGTTTCTCTAATATCTGAGGTAATTTACCATGTGTGATTAGATGACTTGTTGAAGTTTCGCCTACTGGCAAACGATCTGGCAGCTCATTATTACCGGGAATTATCAATAATTCTGGAGATATAGTCTCAACATCTTCAGGTGTAAATAAACTAGTTAATCCATCAGAAAAACCAATACTGTTAGTATAACGATCATCGGGTTGAAATGCATTCAATTCTACCGCTACAGTACGAATTCCTAAACCTGTTAAAAGACGCGCTAATTCTAAGGTAACACTGGTAGTACCACCACGGGGTTTAACTGAGGTTAAGACAAAGCCAGTTGTATCATGACTACGCCAATCACGATTTAGTGCTAATGCCATGCGACGTAGTGAATCGGTTGCAACTTGTTCAGCATAAATATTATTACGTTCTAAAATCCATGCTAGTGGTGAAAAGCCCAAAATTTTCTGTACTTCACCCGGTGTACGTATGCGTTTATCCAATAAGTCAATACCAATTGGCACTATAGTGCCTAAGCCAATACCGGCAATTATAAATATCAATAAAACTTTTGTGCTATTATTAACTGGCAATAGCGAGGGGCTAGCCAGTGAATCAATACGCACAAAACCGGGCGCAGTTGATTCAATAGTTAAAAAGTCAATGCGATCACTAATAGTATTTAATTGCTCATAATTACGGGCTATTTCTTTATTAACTATTAAAGCTTCATTGTAGAGAATTGAATAATTACTAGCAGTGGCACGTTGTGCTTTTAATTGTTGTGCGAAGCTATCTTCCAATTGTTGAGCTTTGAATATTTCAGCGCGACTTTTTTCTAATAAATGTAAACGAATTTCATTTAATTTTTTAGTTTCTGCTTGCTTAATAATTTGATCAATATTGGCTATTTTTCGTTCTGCTTTAAGTCTAGTAGGATGTCTAGATGTTAAGCCGATTATTTTAGTTAATAAGTTAATACGTTGTTGTATAAGTTGCCTTTTAATTGCTTTTAATGAGTTATCTTCATTTAATTTTTCAGTTGCAAGCAGTGATAATAAATTTTTTCCTTGCTTAACTTTTCCAGTCAAAGCTATGAAATAAGTTTCAAGCTCAAGACTTTTGCTATGAGCAGAGTTATAAGTTTTGAGACTCTCAATTAAAACTTGATCATAAGGATTTAAACTGTCTTGCTGAAAAGTTGTAACTCCTAATTGTTCGGAAATATCACCGCGCTTACCTTGTAACTTATTAATAGAATTTTCTAATTCTTGTTGACGCACTTTTAATACTTCAATACGTCCACTACTATTATAAATATTTTCTGCTTGTGATTGTTTTAAATAAGCTTTTATAATGATATTTAATACAATATCAAGTCCGTCAGGTTTGTTTGAAGTGATAGTAACAGAAATAAATGGACTACCTTCTTCATTATCGGTACTAAGTGCTTCTTTTAAATTGTTTAAATCTGAATCTAACCAATATTTTTTAAACTCTACAGTTTGCATTGCTGAACGTAAAACATCATCGCGAGTAATCAATTTAGTTTGCTGTGCAATATACAACTGATATTGTGTGAAATCCAGATTTTTCTCTGAGTTTAAATTTGGAACAAAACTGGGTGATACTAATACAGTAGCTGTAGTTGTGTAACTAGGTTTAACTTTTTTTGAAAGTAATACGCCTAGAGTTATCATAGTACTTATGATAAATACAAGTAAAAACTTATGGTTTAATAAACTTACTAGGGGTTTAAATCGCCCAGTAGGAATAACTTGTTCTTCTGACACTATTGATTTCCTACTTGTTTACGTAACTCTGCATTAACACGAATAGCATCTATACTACTATAAACACCTAACAAACTAGTAATCGGTGATAGAAAACGTAAATTATATTCAATCTTAGCAATAGTACTTTTAGGAACATAAATAATATCACCTTCTGCAAGCGCGATATTCATATTTTGATTAACATCTAATAATTTTTTTAATGCTAATGGTTGATTTAATCCTTCGCTTGGACGAATTAAATTAACTTGTTCGCTATTACTATTGATTGTAAAACCACCAGCTTTAGAAAGTATTTCTATAAATGAAGTTCTTGTACCTAAATTATATGCGCCCGGTTGTTTTACTTCACCTAATACATATACTAATTTTTCTTCAAGATCAGGAATATATATTACATCATTACGTTCCAAATTAACATTTAGAGATAAATTTTTACCTGTTAATAATGGCTCTAAATCAACATTAACTAATTGATTACGCCCTCTAAAAATAGTGCAACGAGTAAAAGGTAAGCTATTTTTACCTGTAAAACCACCAGATTTGGCTAATACACCTAATAAGGTAGGCGTATTCATTCCGAAATCTATTTCACCAGCTTGTTTAACTCTACCTAATATAAAGACTTTATTAGCTGTATATTGATCTACTTTTAAGGCAATGGATAATTTTTCATAAAAATTAGCTAATCTATTACTAATAGTTTGCACGGCTTGTTGCCTAGTTAAACCTGTTAATGTAATATCTCCTGCTAATGGTAAACTGATTTTGCCATCAGGTCCTACGATATGTTGACCACTTAATTTGGGATAACCCCAAACATCAACTGATACTTTATCTCCATTACCAAGACGATAATTTTGAGAATTATTAGTTACTGTATTATGAAAATAATTTAAATACTCTGGAGGAGTTTTAGCAACTTCCTCTCGTGGAGCGGGGGCTTGTAGTATTGGATCTATTGGAACATCCTCAACTTGAGCGCAACTGGTCATTAGTAAGCTCATTAATATATATAATTTTAATTTTAAATTTGAATTTGAATTTGAATACCAACCAAACACGATTATACCTATTGTTGTTAATTTTAGTTATGATTGTTGATAATGCAATGATTATTCCTAATTAATAATTAAATGAATAAAGAAGTTTTAATTAAGATCAGATCAGATGATACTCGCGTTGCTATCTTAGAAAATGGTGTGGTGCAGGATATTATAATTGAACCTAACACCAAAACTAGTTTAGTTGGTAATATTTATAAGGGGCAAGTGTGTCGTGTGTTGCCGAAAATGCAAGCTGCTTTTGTGGAAATTGGATTGAAGCGTACTGCGTTTTTAGATACTGCTGATATAGATTTGTATCAGGGGCAAGTTTTATTGGTACAAGTTATTAAAGACCCTTTTGCTAGTAAGGGTGCGCGTGTTAGTACGCAATTGTCAATTGCTGCACCTTATATCATATATTTAGTAAATTATCCTAATCATATTGGAATTTCTAATCGTATCAAATCGCAAGCAGAGCGTCAGCGTTTAAAGCAAATCGTTTCTGAAAAATTAGCTACTATGCTGAATAATCAACATAGTAGTTTTATTGTTCGTACTGCTGCTGAGGGAATTTCAAGTGATGTTTTATGTGCTGATATAGATTTTTTATGTCAGCTATGGGATCAAATTGAATATAATTCTGCACCAGTTTATTCTTTAATTTATAAAGATTTATCTTTAGAAGAGCGTATTTTGCGCGATTTTGCTGGTAGTTCTATAAAATATGATAATGACAATGATAGTATTGAGAATGAAATCAATAAAGCCTTAGAACGAAAAGTTGAGTTAAAATCAGGTGGTTATTTAGTTATTGATCAAACTGAAGCTATGACTACAATTGATGTTAATACTGGAAGTGCTTTAAATTTAGAACAGACAAATTTAGAGGCAGCAGAGGCAATTCCTCGACAATTAAGGCTAAGAAATTTAGCTGGTATTATTATAATAGATTTTATTGATTTAATAGATTCTCAAGTCTTAAAAATACTGAAACAAGGTTTAGCAGGTGATTCTGTTAAAACTTATATCAGTGATATTTCTTCATTAGGCTTAGTGCAAATGACACGTAAACGTACTAGGGAAAGTTTGAAAGATGTATTATGTGAAACATGCCCAACTTGTGGAGGCAATGGATCAATTAGGAAAAACAATGATTACAATATATAATTCTCTAACTAAACAAAAAGAAGTTTTTACTCCAATTGAGCCGGGCAAAATTGGTTTATATGTCTGCGGTATGACTGTATATGACTATTGTCACCTTGGTCATGCAAGGGTTATGGTTGTATTTGATATGGTAGTACGTTATTTACGTTCGGTAGGTTTTTCAGTGACTTATGTACGTAATATCACTGATATTGATGATAAAATAATTCAACGCGCTAATGAGAATGGTGAAGATTTTCATGAATTAACTGCTAGGTTTATTCAGGCTATGCACGAAGATAGTGAAGCTTTAGGTGTATTAGCACCAGATCAAGAGCCACGTGCTAGTGAGTCTATTGCTGATATTATTGCAATGGTTCAAAGTTTATTAGATAAAGATCATGCTTATATTGCCGATAGTGGTGATATTTGTTATGCAATTAAAGAGTTTACAGATTACGGTAAACTTTCTGGTAAGCGGTTAGAAGATTTACGCGCTGGTGAACGAGTCAAAGTAGATCAATCGAAAAGAGACCCTTTAGATTTTGTATTATGGAAACAGGCTAAACCAGAAGAACCTAGTTGGGAATCACCTTGGGGAAATGGTCGCCCGGGTTGGCATATTGAGTGTTCTGCTATGTCAACTCATTGTTTAGGCAATCATTTTGATATACATGGTGGTGGTATGGATTTACAATTTCCACATCATGAAAATGAAATCGCTCAATCTGAAGCCGCTACTGGTGAACAGTTTGTTAATGTTTGGATGCACAATGGTTTTGTTCGTATTAATGATGAAAAAATGTCAAAATCTTTAGGCAATTTTTTTACTGTACGAGAAATATTAGAACGCTATCAGCCTGAAGTAGTGCGTTATTTTATGTTGACTAGTCATTATCGCAGCCCATTAAATTATTCTGATCAAGAGTTAGATGCTGCTAAACAGGCTTTAACGCGCCTTTATACTGCATTGCGTGGTTTCAATGTTAGCAGTAGTGAATTGGATAATGAATACAATCAACGTTTTCATGCTGCTATGAAAGATGATTTCAATACTCCAGAAGCTATAGCGGTATTATTTGATTTAGCTAAAGAAGTTAATAAAACCCAATCCGCAGAATTAGCAGGGCAATTAGGTCAATTGGCGAGTATTTTAGGTTTATTACAAGCGGTACCTGAAGACTATTTACATGGTAATACAATAGAAGCGGCAGCAATTGAAAAGCAAATTGCCGAACGTAATGCGGCACGAGATAATCGTGATTGGGCAACGGCTGATCGTATTCGTGATCAATTAGAGGAACAAGGAATTTCGCTCGAAGATGGAGCGCAAGGAACAATTTGGCGGAAAATATGACATCAATAACAAAAATTTTAGACAATGGATTTCAATTATATAAGCGTAGTTTTGCTTATATATTGCCATTAGTATTAATGGATGCAATATTAGCAATTTTAATTAATATATTTATTCCTTTACATGCAGCAACACCAGAAGATTTATTAAATATAATAAATGAGAATGCAGTATCTTTTATGTTATATATGCTGATAACGTTCATATTATATAGCACGATTTTTTATCGGATTAGTGCAATCCATAATAAGTCTGATATAAATACTTTGACAGCTTTACAAGAGGGATTAAAAAAACTATTCGCTATAATATTAGCTACTGTTATATATTTTATTCTAATATTTATTGGATTTATGGTGATAATTCCCGGTGTAATTTTGCTGGTTTCATTGGCATTATTTACGCCGCTAATTATAGTGGAAAATGCTAGTGCATTTGAGGCATTAAAAAGAAGCCATCAAATGATTTGGAAAAGTTGGTGGGCTGTTGCTAGTATTTTAAGCATATCGCTCTTCATTGTGATGTCAGCTAGTATGTTAGCCAGCGGGATTATTCAAATTGTCTTTAGTAGCAGTTTAAGCCCAGAAGAACTTATGCAATTGATGCAATTTGCATCATTAACCGTTGATAAATTCGTTAGTCCATTTTTCTATGCGGTTTTATTGTTATTGTATTATGAATTAAAGGGAGAAGACAAACCAAAGAATCAAGATGGGTTTATTGCTTGAATAAAACCCCCCCCCGAGGGGGTTCATTACTATTTCAAAACACGATAACTATCAGCTTTCCAATACATGCCTTCAGGATCTAAAGGATTTCTAAAGAGTTTCAAATAGGCAAAATAAGATTTGCCTGACACTTCTACTCCTTGTAATTTTATATCAGTATTAGTTAATATAATGGCTACAGAAATTTTCGGTGGAGTGTTATTAAGATCAGTTAAACAATTTGGTGCTTGTGTAGTTGCGCAATAATTTTCTAATTTCCAATAAAGACCTTTCGTATCAGCAGGATATTGATAATATTTTAAATACCCATTAAATTTATTACCACCAATATCAAGATATTGTAATTTTAAATCTAAACTTGATGAAAGTGATACTGCTGTTGGAACATATTCTGTGATCGCGCTAATTACTGGTAATCTAGCTAGAATAGATAAAGCATCTGAATCTACATCTAATACTAAATATGGATTATTTTCATATTGTATTACTAACCCAGTCTTTGTATCTCGCATTCTTTCTAATATGGCTTCTTGTAAAAAAGTCACAGCAGTTTTCTTATTTTTTGGTTTATCACCTTTAGATTCAAACTGAACAGCAATATTTAATTTAACCAGAATACGTACATTATTAGTGTTTTTGAATTTCTCAATTAAAGCTTGATTAGAAATAACAGTTGATTGATTTGCTTGTGTTATAGGTTTAACTATGTTGGGTTTAGCTCCGGGGTGAGAGTTGAGACAGCATTCTGCGCTAACAATATTTGCCCACGCCATTATGATTAATATAATTGTTGTTTTATATGTCATGATGATTATTTATTAATTGAAGGATTAATATCCTTGGGCAATTTATATTCCATACAAAGAGTCAAAACCTGACAGGTTTTTCAAACCTGTCAGGTTTAAAACCTGACATTATAATGTCATTTCTGTCAACTATGAATAACTCGCCCATCAACATCAAGTGCCGCTTCGTGCATGGCTTCTGATAGGGTTGGGTGGGCGTGGATGGTTCTAGCTAAATCTTCAGAACTCGCTTCAAATTCCATTGCTACTACTGCTTCGGCAATTAGTTCTGAGGCTGAAATACCAAATATATGTACACCTAAAATACGGTCAGTTTGGCTATCAGCCATTATACGAATCATGCCGCTAGTATTGCCATGTGCCCTAGCTCTGCCACTAGCCATAAATGGAAATTGACCTACTTTATATTCAATATTTTCTGCTTTTAGTTGTTCTTCGGTTTTACCAACCCATGCAATTTCAGGATGAGTGTAAATCACCCAAGGTACTGTATCATAGTGCATTTCAGTTTTTTGCCCAGCTAAGCGTTCAGCTACCATAACACCTTCTTCAGAACCTTTATGAGCCAGCATTGGTCCACCTATTACGTCACCTACAGCATAAATATTCGCTACATTGGTTTGACGATTTGCATCTACTTTTATGAAACCGCGTTCATCTATTTCGATACCAATATCAGCAACACCTAATTTATCAGTATGTGGTTTGCGCCCAACAGCTACTATGAGTTTATCCACCACTAGCTGTTGATCGCCCTGATAATTTATAGTAACTTCATTATTAGCAACTGTAGCAGCAGTTACTTGAGTCGCTAATTTAATATCTAAACCTTGTTTTTTTAATTCTTTTAGAGCAGCATTAGCAATCTTACGATCTGCTACACTTAAAAAATCATCTAATGCTTCAAAAACAGTAACTTTACTACCTAAGCGACTCCATACACTGCCTAATTCTAAACCAATTGCGCCAGCTCCTATAACACCAAGCCGCTGTGGCACTGCATCAAAAGCTAAAGCTCCTGTTGAATCTACAATAAACTCATTATCAATAGGTGTAACTGGGATTTGAGTTGGCACTGAGCCGCTTGCAATAATGATATTATCAGCACTAATAATCTGTGTATTAACTTCAACTTCTGTATTGCTAATTAAACGAGCTGCACCTTTTAAGCTAACTACTTTATTTTTCTTAAATAAACCGCCAATACCGCCAGTTAGCATCTTGACAATTTTATTTTTCCGCGCTTGCATCGCTGCAATGTCAATACTCAAGCCCTCAGACTTAATGCCATGCTGTTTAGCTTCCTTCTGCATGAAATAATAATGATGAGAAGAATCCAATAAAGCTTTAGAAGGAATACAACCGACATTTAGACAAGTTCCGCCTAAACTATCCCACTTATCAACACAAGCCGTTTTCATACCTAATTGTGCGCAACGAATAGCCGCCACATAGCCCGCTGGACCAGCTCCTATTACAATAACATTATAATCTGCCATGTTTTTTCCTTAGTTAAATATCTAATAATAACCGACTAGGATCTTCTATTGCATTTTTTATAGCAACTAAAAATTGTACCGCATCACGCCCATCAATGAGACGATGATCATAAGATAATGCGACATACATAATTGGACGAATTACTACTTCGCCATTTTCCGCGACAGGGCGTTCAACAATATTGTGCATACCTAAAATAGCACTTTGTGGTGGATTTAAAATTGGTGTTGATAACATTGAACCAAAAATTCCACCATTAGTAATACTAAAAGTTCCGCCGCTTAACTCATCCATTGTTAATTCACCATTATTAGCGCGTTTAGCCACTTGACTAATATTTTGCTCAATCTCAGCAAAAGACATTTTTTCAACATCGCGTAAAATTGGCACTACTAAACCGCGCGGCGAACTAACTGCAATACCAATATCATTATAATTATGATACACAATTTCTTCACCATCTATTGAGGCATTAACAATAGGGAATTGCTGTAAAGCTGAAACTACAGCCTTAGTAAAAAAAGACATAAAACCTAATTTTACATCATATTTTGCTTCAAAATTAGCCTTATATTTACCACGTAAATCCTTAACCGCCTTCATATTAATTTCATTAAAAGTAGTAAGGATAGCACTTTCATGTTGAACAGCTACCAAACGTTCAGCAACTCGCTTTCTGAAACTATTCATTGGCACCCGTTTTTCTGAGCGGCTATTTGTAATAGTTGATGGGGAATTATTAGTAGCTACTAATGTTTTGGCAGAACGTCTAACTGCTTTAGACGCTGGTTTGACTAAATCGCTTTTAGTAACGCGATCACCTTCATGTGGCACCGCATCAGGATCAACCCCCTGCTCAGCGGCAATTTTTCTAACAGCAGGGCTAGTTTTAGCATGATCATTTAAATATGCAGGATTAGTTTCTATTAAAGCAATATCTTCAGAACTTTCTACATACTCATCAGCATTTTTTATAATTTTGATTAAAGTACCAGCTTTAGGGGCAGTAACTTCTAAAATGATTTTATCAGTTTCAATATCAACTAACTTCTCATCTTCATTTACAACATCACCCTGCTGTTTATGCCATTTTAATATAGTGGCTTCAGATACAGATTCTGCTAATTCGGGTACTTTAACTTCTTCAATAGACATGATATAAATCCTTATTGATAAATAATAAGGAATTATACCATGAAGAATTAAATCAATTTATCCAGATTTTGCCCAATGTCTCGTCTATATTCAAGTTTTCCTTGAAAATGATTATCAATCGCTTGGTTTACTAAAGTTGATGCTTTTTCTATTTTGTCTGCAACCGCACCAAAAGCCAACACTCTGGATTTTTTAAGGGTTTTATATTGATTGTCTCCTGTACTTTCTGCTGCTGCAAAAAATATATTTATACCCATTGATTTAATTTGTTCAGTGTCTAGTGTAAAAGGGATTTCCTCATTACTTGGTTCTGGGTATTCCTTAGCAACCAAATATTTTATCACACTAGCTTTTTTGATAAATTTAACACTATTTTCGCTTAATTTTTTATGCCAAATATCTTGTAATAATTGAGAAAAAGAGCTTTCTAAAATAGTTAAAACATTTAAACCTTCTGGATCACCAAAACGACCGTTAAATTCCATAAACATTATGCCTTTAGAAGTTTTAAAAAATCCTCCGTTAAGCACTCCATTAAAAAATAATCCATCATCTGTCATTTTATCAATAACTTTTTGCATAATATGCTGACAATCACTTAAATCTTTATCAGTCATAAAGGGAAGTTTCTTTTCAAAATTAGTAAAACACCCCATGCCACCAGTTCCAGCTCCCAAATCATTTTCATATCTAAATGGATAATCATAACTTGCTGGTGATAAAACCAGATTCTTGCCATCGGTTAAACCCATAATAGTAAATTCAATACCATTGAGTTTTTCAACTAAAAGCACTTTTTCATTAGGTCTATCATAGAATAATTGCGTAGCATATTCAATACAATCTTGATATGTTTTAAGATGCTCAGGCATTACTTTTACGCCCTTACCGCCGGTTAAACCTTGAGGTTTTACTACTACCTCAATTTTTTTATGTTTAAATTCTTCAATATAATTTGCTAATTCTTCTGGTTTGGATACAACCTTAAAAAAAGGTGTAAATTCGGGGCAAATCTCTTGCATTAATTTAATGGAATAAATTTTATCCCATTCAATCCGAGTAGCTTCTTTGGTTCCACCAATAGCTTTAATATTATTTTTCAATAATTCATCGATTACACCATTTGCTAATGGATCATCGGCACTTACAAATACATAATCAATATTATTTTCGATAGCAAACTTAGTTACAAGTTGAGGATTGCTAACATCACCAATTAAATACTTGCCACCAGATTGCTTTATACAGTCTATTATTGTTGGATTTTTATTAGATATAACCGAAAATAATATGCAGTCTTCTATTAATTTAATAGCAAAGGCACTTTCCCTGCCGCCAGAACCAACTATTAAAAATCGTTTCATAATCATGATATAATTTACTAATTATTGTATGTATATATTATAGCATAATTTGAAGTCATTTTCTTCAGAATGAGATGGCTTTAACTCAAGAACACTCATAGTTTGATCTTTCCATTGCCCCCAAGCAATTGAAAAACTGCCATCATTGTATATAATTTTATTAACCGAAAAGTTCATTGAAATTCACCCCTTAAAAACTAAAAATATAGCATATTATGATATAATTTATTTTATGTCAAAATATATAATAAGCTTACTACTCATAAACACCACTTGCTTTGCCGCCAGCCCACGTGATTATATTGACTATTATGTCAATTGGTATGGCATAGATTATAAAGCTGCTACCGCGCATAAAGTTTTTCAACGTTTAAAACAAGTCGCTAATAAAAACCATAAATTTTTAAACCCTAAGTTAAGGGTTCTTAATAATAGGGGCAGAAATCCTTGGGCACGCGCTTTACGTGATGGCAATATCGTTCTATGGCGTTCTGCTATTGATGCTAGTTATAGCAGCTCAAAAGATGAATTTGAAGCCCGTTTAGCTTTTATACTTGGGCATGAATTAGGGCATTTAGCCAATGATGATTATTGGCATCTTAAACTTGATTATAAATTTTTTCGCAGAAATCGCTTATTTACACAAGCGCGTATGAAAAAAGAATTAGCGGCAGATGCAGAAGGTTATGCCTATGCAGCACTGGCTGGCTATAAAGTACATCTATTAAAAAAATCCTTTTTCACTAATTGGTTACAAAAAGTTAAACCTCCAAAAAACTCTGCTTATCCATCTATTAAGAAACGTTTAGCTATTTTAGAAACATACTTAGATAAAATTAAACACAAATATAGGTTGTTTGAATATGGAGTACGTTTAAGTCACTTTGAGCGTTGTGATGACGCTGAATATTTTTTTCGAGAATTTCAACGCATATTTCCTGCACGAGAAGTATTAAATAATCTGGGTTTTTGTTATTTACAACAAGCGCGTCAAAAAATGAAGCGAGAACATGCCTATTTTTATTGGATGCCAGCAATGTTGGATATACAAAGTCTAGCTACATCAATAGTGCGGGCAGGAAGTAAAAGATATTTAAAAGACTATGTTGGAAAAAGAAGCAAGCCATATTTAGAAGAAGCAATAATTTATCTTAAAAAAGCTGCCGCTTCAGATAAAAATTATATTCCAGCGCGTATTAATCTAGTAATAACATATTTATACCTTGGCAAACCATATAAAGCACGTGGCATCATTGAAGAATTACGCCGCTTAGCTCCCAACAACTTAGAAATTCAAGGATTATTAGCATTAACCATGTATGAACAAAGTGAAATAGGTATGAATTTATGGTCATTAGCGGTGAGTAAGTTAGAAAGACTAATAACAAAACCCAATGCACCTGCAATGATAACTTATAACTTAGCGCGTTTGCTACAAATACGCCCACGTCCAGCACAAGCTGAATATTATTGGAACCATCTTATTGATATGCAGTTAAAAACTAAAACCAAACAATCATTAAAGTGGCAATCCTCAATAGCATTGAACTGGCAACGAATCTCACAACAAAGAAAATTAGTAAAAAAATTATACAGTTGGGGCAGACCAACATATTTTAATTGGCAAAAAGCCAAATTAAAAGGTAAAATTTACAAACGCCCAGATGGAAAACTAGAAATATTAGAGCTAGACGATTTTATACAAATGCAAGTATTAAAAGGCAAAAATTTACCTAAAAGTCACAAACTGCCAAGATATTGCAAACAAACATTACAGCACAGACGCTTAATAAATGGTATTTTATGGTCTTGCAACGACTGGGCAGCATTAAGCTTTGATGGTAAAGTGCAAGAAGTTTGGCGTGTTTTGAAATAATTATAAAAAAATATATCATGTTATTTTTAAGCACTGCTTTATTATTATTTTTGTTGAAAGAAGGTAGTCAATATTCTCGATTATGGTTTGTTTTATGGTATAGCTTTACGAATAACATTAAGAAAATTAAGAGCTAAATCTTAGGATAATAAGAAATATAAATACTGTTTATCTCGAAAATATGATGCAAGGGCAACCACAAGGGATTTGCCCCTATTCAACCAAACTCCCCGTCTGCACAAACACCGGATGTACAACCACTCCATGCTGATCTGTATAATCCATTTCAAACCGTTGCCGATTCTGATCATCCACCACCTCTACAAATAATACCAACCAAATCTCAGTTACATCTAAGTTTTTAGCATATTTAGCCGCTTGTTTGAGGGCATTACGATAGCCCGGTTGATTAGCAAAGCTTTTCAATTCCAAGCCAAATAATTGCCCCGCATAACGCATCAATAAATCAATCGCACCATTACCCGTTGGAAATTCTGGTACCACTTGTACTTCATAACCATTAAAAAAACTAACCAAATAGAGATAAAGATGAAATTGAAATACTGCCTCAAAGACACGTAAATCTTTACTACGACGTGGCGCATCTTTTAGTACCATTTCTCGATTGGCTTGTAAATATTGCTCATATCGTTGTAATAAACGACGTATATCTATACCATTGGTAGAAATTGTATCTGATAAATCTTCAAATGGATCATATAATCTGTTCATTCCCTGATACAATTCTCTCGCAAAATAGTCGAACAATTGCTTTTGTATGTATGGGCAAGGAAATTTAACATACGTCACTCCTAAGCTTACTTGATCAACCGTCACTACTCCATTCATATAGAGAAAATTGATCAGAGGATCACGGTAAGTAAATTTTATCTTATCTTGGGTTTGGAATAATTCCAATACTAAGGATTTATAAGGCTCAATTTTAGCTTTACTGATGATGTTTAGAATATTGTTATTAGGCAACAAATTTAAAGCATCCGCATAAACTCCCTCAAACAATGTCATTTTAATCGCTTGATCAGTGGCTTGATTATAAGTTTCCGTCAACAATTCCCCAAACCAGCAAGTTAAGCCCGGTTGCCCTTTGAATTCATACCAGATTCGTTCGACAACTTCTGGTTCAATTACTTGTTGCCGTTCTTGTTGATAACTATCAAATAAATCAATTACTTCATCATGAGTTAAATTAGGAATATGTAGGCTACGTTGTACATTGAATGGCGAACCTTTGACATTTTCTACTCCTAATGCTGCACGCACTCCTATTAAGGCTAGACCATGTAATAAATAATCTTTTTCGGCTGTGGTTTTATTGCGACGAGTCATATAAATATGACGAAAAACAGCCACTAATTTAGCAATTACCTCTGGATCAAGAGCATCAAATTCATCCAAAACCAAGATCAAAGGCTTAGTGAGAATGCCTTGTTTGAATAAATGATGTAAATCCTTTAACGAATTTATGGATAATTTATCCAAGTTTAACTGCTTGATCAATTCCTGAGCCAAGAGTTGAGCCACTATATCAGCATCCTTTTCTTCATAAAGAAATTGCAAACTTAGCAAAACCACATCAAATTGACCCTCTTGCTCAATTCTTGATATAGCCTCTTGCATTATCCAAGTTTTGCCCGTTTGACGTGGTGCCCATACCGTTATATAATGTCCACTATTTAATTGTTTGATCGCATTGCTGATTAATGCTTCTCTGGGTACGTAGTAATCGGTGTTTTTATCTGGTGAACCGTAGGATGAAAAATTGCGCATATTTTCTGTTTACAATGAAATTCTATTTTTAGCGTTAAAAAAAATCCAATTTAAAATATTCAATAATTTATTAATATTTTCTAATGCAGAATAATCGACCGTTTCCATGGTGAATATTTTACCTTTTAATTTGGCAAATTGCCAAAAATTACCTGTAGTCACAATACCATCAATTTGTAATTGTTCATCCTGATTAAAGCGTTGTGCCGCAATCATCTCAGTTAAAACCTGCGCCCAACCTTCATTAAAATTTTCCTTTTTAGCTTCAGCAATACAAATAATAGGCTGAGTAAAGCGTGTGCCAATACTAGAAGAAGGGGCAATTAAATAATCAGGAATACCACATAAACCTTCAGATTCAGAGACATCAAAACGAATATGAGACCAAACTGGTAACTGATGTTGCTTTGCAACAGTGGTTAATATCGGAGAGATGATGGTTTCACAAATACTGCTTTCACTAACATAATTTCTGCGTGTTGCCAAATTATCTGTAATCATCTTTATTATTTCAGGATGAATAGAAATTGATTTTTCTTGTAAAAAAGAAGTTTCTACAAAAGAAATATCAAATTTTTCTGCAACATCTTCGTAATTATTAAAATTCCCATAAGCCATTATATTAACCTTCTAATTTTATAAAGGTAAATTATAACACGATTTCAAATACTACAGAGAATTAGACCTGACAGGTTTTTAAAACCTGTCAGGTCTAGCTAGAATCGGGATTTAGACTTGATGTAGGAATCCAAACTTTAGTTTGGAAGGTCCAAGATAAAGGATTCATATTTGAGGTTTTCCAAAAGATATTTTGGTTCGATAAGCTAGTTGCTTTCTTGTACGGTTAGCAGTGCTTCTTTATCAACTAAAATATTCATCTAAAATAATTCTCTATATTTTTTATCAGATTCAATTGGCTTGATTATGGTCAGCTTCATTTACATAGCTTGACTTAGAATAATTTTTAAAGTAACATTTTAGAAAAGAAACGATATAGGACAAATACAATGGGAATGTTTGACTCATTAATGATTGAGATTGATGAAACTAAAATTGAATTACAAACCAAATTATTTGATAATCGCTTAGGATATTATCATGTGGGTGATGTGGTAGCTGGTGCTACAACGGGAATCCGTGTTTATTTTGATAATGTTTGGTTTGATAGCCAAAATAAGATGGTGTACGTTTCGGAAAAAGCCACTCGGAGTTATACTGTGTTTGTGGTATTGGCTCACTCAGTGTTTACGGATTATGTGATAGTCAATCAAGAATTGGAAACAATTGTAATTGAAAGTCGCATTAAAGAATTGCAATATTTTTGGAATGATAGTGGTCATTTATTGAATCGTTGGCTTGAATTTATAGCTAAAAAACAATCTAAAACACAAAAACTACAAAAACAATTAAATATGGTTGATTCAGCAATTGAATATGCCCGTAAAAAACGTGCTGGTGAACAACCAGCAAAAATCAATGCTAGAAGATAACGATACTGAACCTGAATGGACTAAACCATACGATCAATTGGAAGAATATCGTTTATAACTACATGTAGTTGCTAATATCAGGAGTTCAAAGCGATACTAATAACTACAGGGATTTAGACCTGACAGGTTTTTAAAACCTGTCAGGTCTGGTTAGAATCGGGATTTAGAGTTGATAAACCACTGATAAGTCTCACGCAATCCTTCCAACAATCCAATTTTAGCCTGCCACCCCAGTGCATTTAGTTTCGATACGTCCAACAATTTACGCGGAGTACCATCCGGCTGATTGCTATCAAATCGCAATTGTCCTTGAAATCCTGTCACTTGTTTAATGGTTTCGGCTAATTCTCGAATGGTAACTTCGGTGCCGGTGCCTATATTTATATGAGATAATATCGGTTGGGCTAATTGCATGATAAAGAGGCAAGCGTCTGCTAAGTCATCTACATGTAGAAACTCTCGTTTAGCATTGCCAGTTCCCCATATTGTTACACTATCTTCACCATTTAGTTTAGCTTCGTGAAAACGACGTAATAATGCTGGAATCACATGACTATTTTTAGGGTGAAAGTTGTCATTTGGTCCATATAGGTTGGTTGGCATTACGGAGCGAAAGTCCATGCCATGTTGTCTATTATATGATTCGCATAGTTTGATTCCGGCAATTTTGGCTATGGCATAAGGTTCATTAGTCGATTCTAATTCTCCAGTTAGCAATGCCTCTTCTCGCATGGGTTGTTCAGCAAATTTTGGATATATACATGAACTTCCTAGAAATAATAATCCTGATACTTGTTGTTCATAAGCAGCATGGATTATGTTACATTCTATGATTAAGTTGCTATAAATAAAATCAGCAGGATAGGTATTATTTGCATAAATTCCACCTACTTTTGCCGCTGCTAATATCACATAATCGGGTTTTTCAGAACGAAAAAAAGCCGCAACTGCGGCTTGATTAGTCAAATCTAATTCACTATGGGTTCGTAATAATAAATTTTGATAGCCTGCTAATTTTAATTTTGTTAGAATCGCTGAACCTACTAAACCTTGATGTCCAGCTATATAAATAACAGCATTTTTATTCATGATAATTAAAAGTTTTAAACCCTTCTTTTTTAATCAAAGCATCGCGTTCAGCATCTTGCATGTCTGCCGCTACCATTTCTTTTACCAGTTCCATAAATGATATTTTTGGTGTCCAGCCCAATTGTTGTTTGGCTTTAGTTGGATCACCTAATAAGGTTTCTACTTCGGTTGGACGGAAATATCGTGGGTCAACTGCCACTAATAATTTATCTGATTTTGCATCATAACCCTTTTCTTCCAGCCCTTCTCCTTGCCAACGTATGGTTATATCTAGTTGTTGTGCCGCTATGCTGACAAATTCACGTACTGAATGTTGTTCTCCGGTTGCAATCACAAAGTCATCTGGTTGGTCTTGTTGTAGCATCAACCATTGCATTTCTACATAGTCACGCGCATGTCCCCAATCTCGTTTTGCATTAAGATTACCTAGATAAAGCTGTTCCTGCAATCCTAATTTAATTCTGGCTAAAGCGCGGGTTATTTTTCGAGTAACAAAAGTTTCTCCTCTGAGTTTACTTTCATGGTTAAATAAAATGCCATTGCATGAAAATAAACCATAAGCTTCCCGATAATTCACCGTTATCCAATAGGCATACATTTTAGCCACTGCATAAGGTGAGCGCGGATAAAAAGGTGTGGTTTCTGTTTGCGGAGTTTCTTGCACTTCACCAAATAGTTCAGAGGTTGAGGCTTGATAAAAACGGGTTTTCTTTTCTAAACCAAGAATGCGAATAGCTTCTAAAATTCGTAATGTACCTAAAGCATCTGAGTTAGCGGTATATTCTGGTGATTCAAAAGAAACCGCGACATGACTTTGTGCCGCTAGATTATAAATTTCATCGGGCTGTACTTGCTGAATAATACGAATTAAATTACTGGAATCGGTTAAATCACCATAGTGCAAGATAAAATTGCGGTTTTTTTCATGAGGATCTTGATAAAGATGATCAATTCGATTGGTATTGAATGAAGAGGCACGGCGTTTGATGCCGTGTACTTCGTAGTTTTTTTCTAGTAAAAATTCGGCTAGGTAGGCACCGTCTTGTCCTGTTATGCCGGTTATTAATGCTTTTTTCTTTTCCATGTTTTAATTAATTGTAATATTATGAGGACAACAAATCGAGGATTATGTTTTAAATAACGTTTCCATAATCGCTTTGGTTCCATTATTAATCGAAATAGCCATTCAATACCAATATTTTGCATCCATCTTGGTGCTTGTTTAATTTTACCAGCATGAAAGTCAAAAGCTGCTCCAACACCTAACATAACAACTTTAAGGCGATCTTTATGGTTATTCATCCAAATTTCTTGCTTGGGACAACCTAAACCAACCAAAAGAATCTTAACACCCAAGGCATTTATATTAGTTACAACTTGCTCATCTTCTTCTGGAGTAAGTGATCTGAAAGGAGGAGAATATGAATAGACTATTTTAATTTTAGTATATTTATTTTTTAGATTTTTTTTTAGAGCTTCAAGTGTCTCAGAACTTCCTCCATATAAACCTATAGGTATTCCATGTTTTTCCGCAGCTTCACAGACATGTAGCATTAGAGTTGGACCATAAACACGATCATCAATTTTTATACCTAAACGTCGCAAAGTCCAAACTAATGGCATACCATCTGGTGTGACCAGATCTGCACTATTAACTATTTTTTGAAATTCAGGCTTATCATAGGCTTCCATCGTCATATGCACATTGGCTATACATACATAACGACTTTCATTGTTTTTAATCCATTGGATAACTTGATTAGTTGCTTTGTTGTAATTGGTTGCATCAACGCGCATTCCAAGAATATACATATTTATTTATAAATTTAATTTAGATATGACATTTACAGCCTATCTTTTATTGCAATCAACGATTTAGTAAACAAAAAGACTTTTTCCTGTTTTATTTCTGCATCAGAGAAAAGGCGACTAAACATTTTTTTATCTGGCAAATGAATATGTTTCACTAAATTCACCGCTTCATCTAAATTCTCAGTTTTTTTGTATTCACCCATTGAGTATTTCATCACTAAACTAACTCGTATTTGTTCAGAAAACCAATGAATAAACGGCACCATAAAATGTGGCTCAATCGGAAACCAAAAATAAGGGGCTTGTACAAAATAATTTTGTCCAACTCGGCGAATTTCTTCAGCAAATGTCACCATTCGTTCCCAAGAACCAACATGTTCTATTACTGAATTTGAATGGACTATATGAAAACTTTTATCTTCAAACTGAGATAAGTCACAACCATCTGCTTCAATATAAGTAAATGATTTATCATTGTTTTCACCCCCCCCTTCATAAAGTGTGCCAGCTAAATTTATTACAGTGATTGTGACATTTTTTTCAGATAAAATTTTATCGCCAATCAAATTCCAATAGGTTTTTGTGCCGCCAACGTCAATGATTGAAACTTTGCCATGTTGTTGATAGGCTTTGTTAATCATTTCTCGGAGTGGCGCGATGCGTTTAGCTCTAAATCTTGAGCCGATAGAGCGGGGGTTGTCGTAGTTGTGTATTCGTTGGGCTAGGTTTTTTTTCATTTTTTTGTCACATCTAAAAATGCTTGTTCCATTCGTTTATACCATTCTTCAAGGGTGAATTCTTGTAAATAAATTTCCCGTCCTCGTTTACCCATCATCTTTCTTTTATTTTCATTTTCCAGTAATAAGCGTAATTTAGCAGCAACGGCTTCAGCGTCTTTAATAGCAACTAAATAGCCCGTTTCACCATCATGTACTAAGGATGGAATGCCTCTCCAGCACGTTGTCACTACTGGTAATTCAAATTGCATAGCTTCAAGTACCACTAAACCAAATGTTTCTGCTTCATAAAATGACGGAAAACAGAATATATCTGTTTTACTAAAAGCTTGCCACTTATCATTCCCAGTTTTAACGCCCAAGAATGTGACGTATGAAGATAACCCAAATGATACAACTTTTTTCTTCACAGATTTCTCAAATTCTACTGAATGAAACCGCCCCATTAATTCTAATGTAAACTGGAAACCATCATCTTTTAATAGTTTACAAGCATCCAATAAAATATTGACCCCTTTTGACGGGGAAAGTACTGCAACAAAAAGAATTTTTGGTATTTGGTTTTGTTTATGATGACCCGTAATATAATTATCCTCTAAACCATAAGGAATAACAATATCTTGCTTAGCTTGCAATTGTTTGCCATCTTCTGGATTTAAGGTAGCTAGACGAATTGCACAATCGGCATGATAATAAGCTAAACGCGCTAACCAGCGTTCTGGCAACGATAATGTTGCAACTAACTCCGATAATCCACCCGCATGAAAGTGAAAAACTGTACGCGAAAAAAGCCAGCGGGTTAAAATTAAAATAGCAAAATCCCGATACATAGGCACTTTATTTGGCCCAGCAGGCGGATAATAAAGCACATCAATGCCATGACGAAACCGCATCCAAATAATACGGATAATCACAGATAACAAGTGAAATATTTTACCAAAACTAAAACGTCCAACTTCATCTATATCAGCAGAAAAAGCCATGTTAACATGATATAGCTTGATATATTTGAATTGTCCTTCAAGCAATTTTTGAATCATTACTGCTTGACCATGAACGGGTGGTGGTGTTTGTCCAACGACTAAAACTTTAATCATCTGCTTTACTTGCCAACATCAATAATTGTTGAGTCGGAGTTGACTTTAACAACAGCTTTTCACTCCACCGAACTAAAAATAAAGGCATAACGGCAAGTAAGGCACGAAAAGCTCTCAAACTAATCGCAGTTAAACGTCCTAAATTGCCAGTTGTTTCATGTTGCAACAGAAAACCTGTCCAACGATCTTCTTCTGTACTTGTTATTACATTCATTCCAATTTGATTCATTTTTTCAGCTAATATTTTTGCATCATAATGTCTTACATGTTTTGGATCGTCCCAAACTTCATTAATCGGTACATTAATCAGTAAATAACCTCCAGAACGCAATGCCGCTTTAAAAGATTGTAATAATGCTAAATCAGATTCCACATGTTCCAATACATGAGAACACAAAATTACATCAAATCCTTGAGGATTAATTTCATTACCTTTATTTAATTCAATACGATGTAATTTTCGCCCACGCATTCGCATTGTTTTTTCAAGCGTCTTAATTGTGTTTTCAACTATATCAAAACCGTAAGCCTGAATATTTTTACGTGGTAAACTTAAAAGAAATGTACCCCAACCACAGCCATAATCCAGTACTCGAACACTATCTTGATTTTTTATCAGTTTTTTTATAATTGGTATTAATAGCATACGATTCAGCTTGGTTTTAGATTGTTGATCAAAAGAAATACGACCATGAAACCAGTGTAGTAAGGGGTTGCGATGGCCATATAAGTTGTTGTAATAATCTAGGTTAGCTTGGGTTGGGGTGTTCATAGGGTGTTTTTCTTTGTATGTAATTTATACGTAGTTGAAAAATACTTATTAACATGAGTACCCACATAAAATGGTATTTATGTAATAGGGTACTTTCGGTTAAATTATATATTAAGCCGAAAATCAAGATATTATAAAACATAAATACGGGTAAAATTTTTGCTTTTCTAAAAACAAAAATTTTATTAAATGCTGAAAACATAAATAAAATAAGTAAAATAAATCCGGGTATGCCTATTGTTGTTAATATATCTAAATAACCTTGATGACCATGAATTGTTTCTTGTGCCCAAGCAACACTAATTCCGAGAGAACGTGAATTTTCTCCAACTGTCCAAAATGCTTCATAACCTACTCCCAAGAGTGGATGTTGTATAATATTCTCTATCAAGTATGCCCATACATCTGTTCTACCAGTAAATCCTACATATCTTGGATCGTTAAAAACAAATAAAATAATTTCATCAAATGATACAAAAGAAAGGATAGCTATACCAATAATCGAAATTGTTGCGACAAACCACAATAAAAAAGAAAAATTGATTATATTTCTTACTCCCTTCCACAAAGAATAAGTAATAATGAATGATAAAAATAAAACGATAATAGGTGTTTTTGATGCAGTATTAAATAAAAATACAACACATAATAAGCTAATAAGCCAAAAATATTTTTTCCATTTAGGGAAAATTAAGCCAGCCCAAAACCACATAATCGTAAATATTGCACTAACATTTCCTGCTATATTTTTTCCCTCATGAAGACCTTTCCATAATCCACTTTGGGAACCGCTTTGAATAATAGACAACTTCGGTAAAAAAATAATTCCAATGCAGTTTATAAAAATAGTTATTCCAGATGTCAATAAAAGTATTTTCAATAAATTTTCTTGGTTTGTTACCATAGCCAATAACGACATTATTGCGTAAACAATTAATATTGTTGCAACTAATCTTCTAAAAGAAATAGATGGAGCATCAGACCATGCTATACTAAGAAAACACCATAATAATAAAAATAAAATGATTAGTTCTTTTTTAAATTGCAATCTAAAACGATTGGAATATATAAAAGCAATTAATATGGATGGTAAACAAACTAACAAATATGCAATTTGCCTTTTAATATTACCTTCACTACTTTCCATCATTGAGTATTTATAGATATGAAAAGGTTCTACATCAATAAACACCAGAAGTAGTAATATAAAAAGTAAAATTTCGGCAAGTTTTTCTTTTGAAATACTTAACATAATGACTTAATTTTGATGATTTAATTGAGCTTTAATCGGCAGAATAAGCTTTTCAATATTATCAACCTCAAGTACCTCATCAGCCATATAATTAAAACTCCCTTGAAAACAAACTTCTAAATAACGTTCCATAGGCTCATTTGTTGGTTTTCCGCGTTCTAATTTAGCAACTGATGCTAATTCTTGACGGAGTTGTTCCCAACTTTGTATTCGTCTTACTCCGGGATAATTTTCATAAAAAACTCTACCTAATAGTAAAACTGGAACACCTTGCTGACTTGCCTCAAATCCCATCGTACTCGTTAATGTAACTATGCCATTCAAAAGATGCCAATTTTCTTTAACTGGAAAATCAATATCCATTAATCGCACATTAGGATAAGTTAAAATTTCTTTATAAAACGAAAGACTTCTATTGCCAACTGCCCCTGAATGTTCCTTCACATAAAGATAAGCTCCATGAGGTAAAGAAAAAGCAATATTCTTAATAGTTTCTAAATCATCTTCATAAAAAGGAGCTAGAACAGAAGTTGAAGCTTCAGGGCGATAATGAAGTGGAAATAAGAAATTAATATCCTCAGATAATGGTGTGTGAAGGTGATTAAAAACTGAGGTAAATATAGTCAGATAGTCATAATAAAATTTTCTTGAAAAGATTTTCCAATAACTTTTAATTTGCCATTTCGCAATACTTGTACCTGTTTCCAAAGAAGTTTGAAACAAATCACTTTGAATAGCCTGCCATAGTTTTTTCCCACTTCCTTTAAAAAAATACCAAGCAGAGGTTTTGGCTAACGAACTTTGAGGAACTTTTTGATAATCAGGTGTATCCTCAGCTTTTACTATGTAGCTTGGCGGTGTTGGATTTTTTAACATTTTTGTGATTTGTAAATTAATTCCAATATTAAAAAATCCGGGAACACGTGCAACTTGATATCCCAAAAATGGCAATTGACGTTTTTTAGATTCGGAATAACCAACACATATAAAAGCACAAGATGGGGGTTCACTCCATACTAATTTCAATGTTCGATACTTTTCAAATAAATAACGATAAAACAACACAGTTTTACGATAAGTATCCCATTGATTAGCATGTTTTCCCAAAAAATAGCGTTGACGAACAAATGTTGGATAAACAAGCCAGTAATCTAATTCTACATTTTTTAAATCATCAGAACTGAAAGAGGATTGCAAAAACTCAGAAAAATAATGAACTGTACCCACTTGTTCTAATGGAACCTTTTTAAACTTTTTGTAATAAGGGCTTGTTACAGCAAATATACACTCTATTTCTTCTTGTTTTAACTGTTTAGCTATTTTATACGCTAATTCAACAAAAAATCCGGGGCAATCAGGCAAAATAAACAAGATAGATGTTGATGAATTACTTGAGTTCATAAAGATTATATTTAAATGAATAAATTAATTTTAACATTGCCATAAAAGCAAACGAAATGCTAGTAGCAATCGCAGCACCCATGATACCGTAGAATGGTACTAATATACAGTTTAGTATCACATTTAAAATAGCACCACTTAATGTTGCATACAAAAGCGGTAAATCTGCCCTTCTGGCATAAAGAATATAATGAGGAATTAATGCCAAGTTTAAAATGGCAGAAGAAACTAATAATATTATGTAACTTGTTAATTCCTGATAAAACTGTTCTTTCCCTAATAGAGGTAATAATATATAAATACCAATAATAAAAAGTGGAAATAATAAAACCGTTGCTATCGTGACATCACGAGTCATTTGCTTAATATGCAAACGCCAACTTTCAACATCTGCGTTGTGATAACTAGCAACAAGCAATGGAAAAAGTACCGCTGTAATACCCGTAGAAATAATATCTTGTAGCACACGGGCAATACTGACAAAAAAAGTATAAACACCTACAGAGGCTTCCCCTAAAAAAAATTGAATGAAATATCTATCTGATAGTGCAATAACCTGATAACACAAAGAAATTATAAAAAAAATCCAACAAATTTTCAATCCTTTAATAACCCACGACCAATCTGTACTAACCGCTTTAAATTCTAACAATCCAATCTTTTTAAGATAAAAAATCCCTGCCACTGAAGACAATAACCCAGCTATTGCCCAAGTACCTAAAATAAAATTCAATGTTCTAAAATTGGGTTCAATCACCATTAACAAAACCACTGGAAATACCCAAAAACCATGTGTTCCTGCTGCAACAACATAAGCTGCAAGTGGGCGAGACACTGCTATTAAAATTCGTGTCAATTCTTGACTAATGTGCGTACCAACTAATACTAGATAAAACCATACAACTAAAGTCCAAGGTAGCACATTTAACCAAAAGACACTGATAATAAGCGGCATGATAATGAGATAGGCAACACTATGAAAAAGCCCTTGATTCCATACAATTTGAGAGCGTGACGAAGCGTCATGTTTAATTAGTTCACGAGTCGCATATCCATAAAATTCAAATCCCAACACATACATGACAAGATTGCTGGTAACGACAAACAGTCCATATATACCCAGTTCTTCAAGTGTCATGTACTTGGCAATGAACATTACCAGTAAAAACTTACCACCAATGCTGATTAAACGTAGAAAGACACCACCTATGTTGTATTTTGGTTGAACTTGTTTTGATGATTGAGACATTTACCCTAACAATCCCCAAGAAACTGGCACACCTTTCTTAACATGCCGATTAACCTTTTTCCCCAATAAAATATCATAATATTTAGGCGACAACCCCATCCCCGGACGAATTATCCTAAGATTTTTTTCCGTCAACACATCTCCTGCCTTCATATCTTCACCAATATAAAGTGAGCGTCTAAATACCTTTGATTTGGTTTCTACTTCTGTAGTTCCATATTTTATTTCTCCCAAAGCTTGCCATGCGCGTTGTGTTTCTACCACAAGTGCTTGCATTTCTTCTGGTTCCATTGAGAATGCAGAATCTACTCCGCCATCTGCACGGCTTAAGGTGAAATGTTTTTCAATGACAGTTGCTCCTAATGCTACACTGGCAACGCCTACACCAATACCCATTGTATGATCTGATAAGCCTACTTCACATTTAAATAGTTCTCGCATATGCGGTATGGTTAAAATATTAGTATTTTCAGGGGTGGCTGGATATGTGCTGGTGCATTTTAACAGAATTAAGTCTTTACATCCGGCTTTTTTTGCTTCACGTACTGTTTCATCTAATTCTGCCACTGTTGCCATACCCGTTGAAATAATCATGGGTTTTCCAGTAGCGGCAACTTTACGTATTAGCGGTAAATCTGTGTTTTCAAATGAGGCTATTTTGTAACAGGGTACATTTAATGTTTCTAGAAAATCCACTGCGGTTTCATCAAAGGGGCTACTAAAACCAATCATACCTAATTCTTGGCAACGTTTGAAAATTGGCTCATGCCATTCCCAAGGCGTATAGGCTTCTTGATATAATTTATACAGTGATTGCCCTTGCCATAGACTGTCAGAATCTGAGATGAAAAATTCGCCTTCATCTAAGTCTAATGTCATGGTATCTGCGGTATATGTTTGAAGTTTTAAGGCATGGGCACCCGCTTTAGCCGCTGCTTCTACAATATTTAGAGCGCGTTCTAAGGATTGATTATGATTGCCTGACATTTCCGCTATTATGAAAGGTGGGTGCTGTTTGCCTATTTTTAGTGTTGTATTTTTCATATTTTGTTAATTAATGTCCTTCCCAACACAAATCCCTCTGCCGCTTCAACGCCAACACTTGCACCACGCCAGCGTGCCAAATGTTCAACAGCTTGAATAGAACGCGCATGAGGGTATGGGCGCATTTCAGATTGGTAAGCTTCTAAGGCTTTTAGTTTTAAGTTTAAAGTTTCTGATACATCAACAAACCAATTGGGTGAAAAAGTATTGGGTATTTGCCATTCAGTACTTGATGCTACTTCAAAAAATAATAAGCTTTTAACAGTTGAACCGGGTTGTGGACGACATGCGGTAACAACTGCCTCATTAATACGCCTATGATCTATATTTAAATCGTTATTATAATGGGTATAAATTATATCTGGTTGTTGTTTTTCAATAAAGTTTTCTATAGTTTTTATAATATCTAATCTGTCAATAGAGTCCATGCGATTATCAGGAAAATTTTTTAATGTTACTGATGTTACGCCTAAAATTTTATTTGCCGCTATTGCTGTTTCAGCTAGTTCTGACAGTTCTTCTGAACGAGCGTTACGATTACGTTGCTGATCACGGCTGGTAATGCCTTCTGCCATGATTAAGACAGAAACTTCGTCTCCAGCCTGAATATGTTTTGCCATTGTGGCTCCGCAGCCGAGGATTTCGTCATCGGGGTGGGCGGCTATTATTGCTATTTTATTTTTCATTCATTCAAGGATGGTAAACTTGTAATGGAAGATTGGTTTCTATGGCATCAAAATCACGATCTGAATGGAGTAATTGATGTTCATTTTGAATGCAAAAAGTTGCAATGATAACATCAATGGTTTTACGTATGGTAACACCACGAGAACGTAATTGCCGATAATTTTCAGCCGATTTTAAGGCAATTTTACTACCCGCCATATCTTGATAAGCAAAACTGAAAAGTAATTTTTTCGCATTTTCAAAATGTTTTTGATGTTTAAATCCTTGTAATACTTCGCATAAGATTAGATCACCAACTAATATCTGATCTCGTGGCGCGTCATCCCGTAAAAATAATGTTTGAGGCGTTTCTTTACCATTAAAATAATCTATCCATACTGAACTATCAACTACTAACATGTTTTATATCACTTCTCATAGCGTCAAGATCACCTTCCCAAGGATATTTACCAAAAGCTTGACTTAAACTATCTTTTTGAAATAGTAATTTTTTCAAGGCAAAAGTTACTACTTCTTGAGGGGTATTTTTACCAGTTATACGCATGGCTTGATTTATTAATTTATCTTCTAAAATTAATTGAGCATTCATGATTTATCACCAGTTAATTTAATGTTTTAATCACCACGTCTGCCAATAAATGATCTAATTTTCGAGACACGCGGCTAAATTCAAATTTTAAATGTTCTGTTTCTATAAAGGCTTTTGGATAGCCTTCAGCGTCTAACATACGAATATAGTCATGTACTTTTCCTAATGTTTTTAATGATTTTATATTACTTTCACTTTGTTTACGCCGCTTAAATATAACTGCTTCACCTTGTTGAGCTTGTGGTTGCGGTTGTTCTAGTATTATAGATACTATCATATCTTCAATAATTTGATTGGCACGCATGTAAATTTCTTGAGCAGTGCCATATAGAGATAATGGTCTTTTCATATAAATAGGTCCAGCATCCAGTTCTTTGACACAACGTAAAGCCGAAATTTTAGTTTCATAAATACCGCGTTCAATCAAATTTTGTAAGGGGCTACCTCCGCGTCCAAATGGCAAGTCTGTCATGTGAAATATAACACATTCATAGTTTTCATAGATTTCTGCTGGGATAATGTATGACCAATGTGGAAAAAAAATCGTCTTTGCTCCGATTGTTTCTAAATTTTCCACAGTTAAATCTTGTTTATCTCCAATAAAGATTATATCACTTTTAATACGATTTGCTACTTGTTTTTGTAATTTTGGGTGCCAGTTGCGACTAGAGGCGATTATGGCGCGTCTTTTGCTGCTTGCTTGGGGTTCATCTTATTATACCTAGTTTTTGTTTGATAGGGAGAATAAACAAAAGTGTCAGAATCACCCATATCTATTTTCCAATGATTAATATCTAAAATGGAATTGGATACTTTAGAATTCAAAATTTTTATTGAAAATGGTTGATATAATTTCGTTTCTGCTCCGCTTGAGTATTGATTTGGATCCCAAAATTGAAATTTTGATAAATCAAAATCTTTAGCTTGAAAATAATCCTGATTTGATTTGAGTAGTTGAATAATCGGATTATCAAAGCTGGAATATTCACTTAAATAAACATCAGTATCAACACCAAAACGCCATTTGTACCATTCATTAGAATAATTAAATTGAAAAGGTCTGTTTTTTAATATTCTGTTATCAAAAGTGTCAGTGTCTGAAAATATTAAGTTGCCGATATGATTCCACTTAAATAATTTAGACTGAATCAATGTCATGTTTTCATTTGCAAATGCACAAACAATATCAATATTATCTTGTTGACAATAGTCATAAGTGAAAGACATTAATTTTGAAATAACTTCAAACCCTCTATATTCCTTAGATACATAGGCATGTAATCCTAACATAGCTTTATAATCGGCTATTTGTATAGGCAGTATGCCATAATGACCAATAATTTGGTTATTTTTTTCTGCCACTATTGAAATGGGTGTTCCTTCTGTATAAGACTTATAATAGTGTTCCCATTTTTTTATATTCCATTGATAATCATTATTTTCTTCTGTAAAGAGGGAAACTATGTTTTGTGCGTCTTCTGGTTGGGCTATTTTGGTTGAAATCATTATTGTTTAATTTCTCTGAAAGTTATATCATATCCCAATTGGTCGGAGTTCCACATTTTATATTTTTTGATACTTTTTTACCTAATAAAACATCATAATATTTGGGATATAATCCAAAACCGGGACGAATAATTCGCAAATTTTCTTTTGTTAGCACATCTCCTACCTTCATATCTTGAACAATATATAAAGAACGTCGAAATAACTTAGATTTTTGTTCTGATTTAACACTACCATAGGTTACTTTTCCAAGTGCATGAAATGCCCTTTCAGTTTCAATGACAAGTGATTTTAATTCATTAGGTTCTAAAGAAAACGCCGAATCAACACCACCATCAGCACGTTTTAAGGTAAAATGTTTTTCAATCACAGTTGCTCCAAAGGCAACCGCTGCAACCGCCGCCCCTATTCCCATAGTATGATCTGATAAACCAACTTGACATTGGGTCATTTCTCTCATATGAGAAATCGTAATAACATTACTGTCTTTAGGTGTGGCTGGATAAGTACTTGTACACTTTAGGAGAATAATATTTTTGCATCCGGCATCATGAGCTATATGAACAGTCTCATCAATCTCTGCAGCCGTTGCCATGCCGGTGGAAATAATCATTGGCTTCCCAGTAGCTGCCACTTTACGAATAAGATGAAAATCCACCATTTCAAAGGAAGCGATTTTGTACAAAGGTACATCTAAGCTTTCTAAAAAGTCAACAGCTTCCAATTCAAATGGTGAACTGAAACCTATAATCCCATGTTCTTGACATCTTTTAAAAATGGGTTCATGCCATTCCCAAGGCGTGTGAGCTTTAGTGTATAGTTCATACAAAGAATTTTTATTCCATAATCCTCCGTCATTGACAACAAATTCTCCTTCATTAATATTAAGCGTTAAACCGTCAGGAGTAGCTGTTTGTATTTTTACAGCATCAACACCACATTTTGCAGCCTCATCAACTATTTTTAGTGCCCGTTCCAAAGATTGATTATGATTTGCTGACATTTCAGCTATTATAAAAGGCTTATGATCTACACCAATTAATTTGTCCGCAATTTTTATATTTTTCATAGATTCTATCATAGTTATACACAAATCGTATCTAAGCGGTACTACCACCATCAACGGTAATCGTTGTTCCTGTAATCATAGCAGCATCCTTACCTAATAAAAAAACAACACTGCCAGCCACATCATCCACACCAACTAATTTACCCATTGGACTTCGGCGTTTAATCGCAAGCAACTTGTCACCCTGAAGTAAATTTGTCATGTCAGTTTCCATATAACCCGGCGCAATTGAGTTAACTGTTATATTCGCTTTACCGAGTTCCCTAGATAATGATTTAGTAAAACCTAATAATGCTGATTTAGTTGCGCCATAAACAGATAAACCATTAAAGCCTGTTGAGCCTATAATAGAGGATATATTGATAATGCGTCCTTTTCCATTAATCAACATTGAACGACACAGATATTTAGTCAATAAAATAACTGATAAAGTATTAACATTAACAATTTCAGCAATTTGTGAGTCATGCATAGTTGCTAAAACACCATCATAACCTAAAGCCGCATTGTTGATTAAGCCATAAAACCCTCCGTTCTCTTTTGTTATAAATTTCACGAACTCATGAATTTCATTTAGCTTAGACAAATCAAATGGATGAAATATTACCTTTCCAGAAACATTGTCATTATTTAAAATTAATTCTTTTAATTCTGAGGTTTGTTTCCTTCCCGTTGCAATGACATGATACCCCTCAATTTGTAAACGACGAGTAATAGCTAAACCCAAACCACGAGTAGCCCCTGTTACTAGTACATTTTTATTCATCATAATTATTTTCTTTGCAATTTACCCATAGCATTAATTTCTATATCATCAACGATCTTAATAATACCGGGAATTTTATAAGGCTCAAGATATTGTCGGCAGTGTTCCCTAAGAGATTTTTTAAAGTCAGTTGAATCTTTAATATTCTTATCAATTACAATTTTGGCTTCAACTAATGAACCAGTGATGGGATTTTTGCGAGCACCAATAGATACGAACTTAACACCTTCATAAGATCGTATCACTTCTTCAACTTCTTCAGGCTGTACTTTATTACCACCCACATTAATGGCACCATTAGCACGTCCTAAGAAAATAAAACGCTCTCCTACTTTTTTAACTAAATCTCCAGTATTTATAAATCCATCGTTCTCTTTTAAAATTTGATCTTTATCAAGATATTGTTGTGTGGTTTGTTTAGAACGAAGTAATAAAAAACCTTGCTGGTTCACAACTAGTTCAATACCTTTGGGTGGATTATTAAGATAAGAAACTGGAAAACCTTCAAATCCGTCATTGACTACAAAACCAACACCAGCTTCTGTTGAAGCGTAAATATGAATGAGACGCGCTTTGGGATATGTTGCTTTTAAGGCTAATAAAATTTGATTGTCTGCAATTTCACCACCAAGTGTAATTTGTTTAAGAGCAAGTTGTTTTGCATTTTCAGACATTAAGATTTTACGCCACATTGTTGGTGTTGCGGATAAAGCAGAACATTTAGCTTTCACTAGTACGGAAATTCGTTTTTCTAGGGTTTCAAGTGGCTCTGTAAATATTAATAAAGAGCCTCCCATTAAACTTTGCAAAAATACCTGTAATCCAGCAAAACGAGTCAAGTCATATAGTAATCCCCAGTTATAGAGTTTGCCTTTATTAATATCCCTATTAATGGTTTTAGTTAATGAGTTTAAATTATGAGAAACCAATTTAGGAGTGCCAGTAGTTCCTGAAGTTGGAATAATCCAATTAGTATCATGGGCAGTAAAGTTTATATAAGGAGAAACAGAAGAATCTTTTTTAGATTCTTTTTTACTACCAAAAATATCTGGATTAAAAATCACACTGCCTACATCATTTGTATCAAAAGTAATTTCTTGATCACTAAAGAAAATTTTTGTTCCTGATAATTTAAAGAAACTTTTAATTTGATCTTCTGACAATCCTTGTGGTAATAAAAGTATTTGTTCACAGACACCATCAAACATAACAAGTAACAAAGCAAGGGTTTTCATGTCTTTTACTGACAATGCAATTTTTTGTGACTGATACTTTATGATGTAACTATATGAATCAAATAAAAAGTTTGTCAGTTCACCAGCACAAATAATACGTGAAGCAGAAATATGCCATAATTTGTGTTGTGGTTCAAGTGAGTAAATAGTATTGGCTAACATATTTTTTAACGTGCATGATCTTTATATTTTTCATAAACAGCGACAAAGTCCCCAAATGTGCGAGGATATACAGGTTCTTCCATTAAAGTAAAAGGGTCATAGTTTAATTTGTCTTCCAATTGCGCCACTAATATGGCAAAACCTAAAGAATCAAGACCACTTTCTAAAAGTACGGTTTCATCCGTTAATTCTTTCTTTAAGTTTTGATTTCTTGCTTCTAGGCTTTCCATGAATAAGTCAGTAATAATTTTACGTAGTTTCATTAAATTAATATCTCCACAAATAATTATGCTTTTTTTTCTATTTTAAAAATAAACCTTTCACCATCAACCTCAAAAAAAGCCGGATACTTTTCATTATCCACCACCCTTAATAAATTAAATTGCTCACGTATAGTTTTATCCATATCAAGTTGACTATCTTGCGGCTTTCTTCTTTTATAATAGCTTGATTTACCTTCTTGTTTTTGTCCTTTTAATACGATTTCGGGATATTCCCTAACAAACTTGAGACACATTTCAATAGTCATCATGGCTTGTACATGACGTAATTCATCTACCAATTCAGCTCCTTTAAATTTTAAAGTGTCTTTAATATAAATTTTTCCACTATCAACTGTTTCTTGTGCTTCAAATAAGCAGATTGGTATTTCATTTTTTCCTTCTAATATCTGCCATGTTAATGGAGACCAACCTTTTCCTTCTGGTAAATTGCTTTCATGTACTACCAGATTGTGGTGGTGTTTTTTTAAAATTTTCGGAGTGGCTATTTGTCCACAACTAAGAAAAAATGCCAAGTCTCCAGAATCTATTTCTTTGACTTCATGCTTCCATGCCACTTTATGCCCCAGTTCTACTAATTGCGCGATCATTGAGGGTAAATAATTGTTTATCCAGCTTTGTTTATCGGAGATAATTTCAATTGATAAGTGGTTGTGGCTGGGTTCTTGCTTTGTTTGTTTGTTTGTTTTGCCGCCACTTTATTAAAACCTATTTTTTGAAATATTTGATTAGAAACAAAATTTTCAGTTTTTACTACAGCTTGAAAATAAACTTCTCTTGACTCATCCAATAATTTTTTTTTAATCCCAAGTTGTAATATCTGTTTACCAAGTCCCAAACGGCGAAATTTTGAATCAATTGAATAATCAATATGTGCAATTTTTTCTTCTACATCAAAACGAATTTGTCCAACTGGATTTTCATTTTTTTCTAAAATATATAACAATGTATCAGGATTATTTAGCTTTTGTTGAAACCAACATTTGTGGGTTTCTAAATCAATAGGTTCTGGAGAAAACGAATTTTTTCGTACTGCTTCATCATTTGCCCAATGATAATAAGTTAATAAGTCTTCAGCTGTTGCCTTACGCAATCTATATTCTTCAGAAATATGAGTTTCTTCAATTATTGAACTGACTCTTTTCGTTCCATTTCCATCAACCAATTGTTTTCCCCTTTCAATAAAGGATAATACTCGTTCTGGTTCATTCAAAATATCAGATAAATTTTGCCAAATAGTTTCAGCAGAAACCTTTTCCTTTGTTCCTAGCCAACAAAGATAAGTTTGTTCATGTAATGTCTGAGTTAATTCTTCTTGATTTTCTGCAATTGTTATCACTAAACTTGGTAAACCCAAACAACAGCGTTCCCAATTGGTACTTCCTCCAGCCCCAATCGCTAAATCTGCTTTAACCATTAATTCTGCCATATTAGAGACTTGACAATAATAACTGCTATTAGGCAAAGAGGCACATAACTGTTTAATCTGTTCCTTATGAGGATTACTTGCACCAACAACAACATCCACTGCAATATCAGGGTAATTTAATAATTTTATCGCGTCTAATGCTTTCGTGGTTTCATTTGTTGGATCACTGCCACCCAGAAATATCAATATCCGCTTGATACTGCCATCTCGTTTTCTTAATGTTTGACGTGCTGATAAAAATTCAGGTCTCAATAATGCGTATTTTGGACCGAGCAATTGTTTACAATGCTGTGGCACTAAATCATGATAGCGGCTTTCCATATCCACATAAAGATTTTGATCAAGTAGCAAATCACAATCATGTTTTCGATTAGCCATATCATCAATTACCATGATTTTTCTAACATAGGGACGCATAGTTGTTTCCCACTGCGCGTCTATGGAATAATGATCAACAATAAGCCAATCTATCAATTTATTCTCAGCGGCTAAAATGGCATTGCTATGAACTGGATAGCCTTGTTGTTCTATATAATCGCACATATTGCCCGGTAACTCTTGGCAAATAAAAGATACACGCGCTTTTTGCCTTAATTCATTGGCTAGGCTTAGGCAACGCATGACATGACCACTGCCTATTTGTTCGGATGCGTCGGTTCGGATTAGAATTTCCATGTTTTTTAATCTAATTCATCACAAAACATTAGCACTTTGCGGTATATTTTTTTACTAATCCATCTGTTTTTATTAATCATTTCATCAAGTAATGGTTTTACCTGCAAAATATAACCTTTTTGTTTAGCAGCAATAAGTAATGATAAAGTTCTTTCTACATTTAAATTTTGAGATTTAGCAATCTCATATCCAATATTTTCATCAATTAAAATAATAGATGCTTCTAATTCTTTAGATAATACAATGGTTTCAGCCTCACCTAAATCTAAATCATTAAGCAAAATATTTACAGCTAACCTATCTTTTATTTTCTCTACTTTAAAAAAATCTTGATCAATTTCATTATAACCAAATGAAGTTTTACTTTTTATTTCATCATATACTGCTTGGGGAATATACACGTTCCCAAATAATTTTTTCAACAATTCAATTTGATTAATTGAAGATAAAGATATTATAGGGGTTGTGTTTGATACAACAATCATTTTATTATTTTTAATATCCTGTCAGCTCCATTAAAAATATCTTGCAACTGTTCATCATTATAATCAAAGATTGCGATTTTTTCCTCTTTTAACCTATTTATAAAATCAAGTTTATCCATATCAGCTAAGTTGGCTGCCTTCCCAAGAGATAGTTTATTCTTTTTATACAACATCACAGATGTATAAAACTTCATATCCTTAGTAAAAGCTTCTTTTGTTTCCTTTAAACTCAATAATATTGAATGATCTACCTCTATATTAGGTAATACTACAGTTGTCATTTTTTCACCATTATTTTAGGGTAATTGGTTAAAGAATTGCAGCTGTTTACACTGTTTCAAATTCTATAGCTGACATAGTCTATCATAAATGTTGGGTTACTAGTGTTATTGTCATTCCGAACAACTTGTCATTCCGAACAACGCGAGAAATCTTAATCTTAGTAGCATCAAGATTTCTCAAGTTCCCTCCTATTGTCGGGATCGAAATGACAAAATAGTAAGTAATTAGCGTTTTTCCAGCAAAAACCATGTAGTATCATCTTGAGGAAAATTTGCATCACCATGATAAACAAAGCCATAATCTACTAGCTGTAAATCTGGATATTTCTCAATTATTTCACCGGCAAAGTCACGTTTAAACAACCTGTCTTGATGCCCACGATAAGGAATGCTTACCGGAGTAGGATTGTAATATTCGGCAAGATTTAATTTTCCTTTTTGTTTGTCATCCCGACGACAGGAGAAATCTTATTCATGCTAAAGATTTCTCCTATCGTCGAAATGACAAATGACGATATTTATTGAAGTTCTAGTACCTAACATCATTTAAATAAGCCTGATACATTAACTCTGCCCGTGTCCAATCTTCTAAAGTATCTATATCTTGTACCAAATAGCGTGGTAATACCACTGGTAATGATGATTCAGAAAACATTTCAATGTCTTGCAAAAAAGACTCTGCTTTTCCCCAATAAAATTGTCCAGCATCATGATAGCCTTCTTCCAAGTCTTGAGAACGCTTTTCAGTATTTTCTGGAAAAAATGCTTCAACAGTGCCATCTGTTTTAATTTTAATTGCGCGTTGTATCGGAAAAGCAAATGTTGTTACCGAAAAAGCAAAGGCTTTATCTGAGTGGTTTAATTTTTCAAAACCTTGCTGTAAATAGCGCGTTTGTAAAAATGGTGCGGTTGCATAAATGCAGCAAGCATACTGCACTTCTTCGCCTTGTTCTATAAACCAAGAAATAGCATGTTTAACAACGGCATTTGTACCTGTATAATCATCAGCCAAATTAGTTGGACGTAAAAAAGGCGTTTCTGCACCAAACTGACGGGCAACATTGGCAATCTTTTCATCATCGGTGGAAACAATGACTTTATCAAATAACTTGCATTCTAAAGCCGCTTGTATTGAATAAGCAATAATAGGTTTGCCAGCAAATGGACGAATATTTTTATGTGGAATGCGTTTACTACCACCTCGTGCTGGAATAATTGCTAATTTCACAATAATGCCTTTTTTAAAAATGTGATGACTTTTTGTTGTTCTGTTTCAGTTAATAACGGATAAATTGGAAGACTTATGACTTGATCATAATATTTCTCAGCTTCTGGAAAATCACCAATCTTAAAACCCATTTCTTGATAATAAGGTTGTGTATGCACTGGAATATAATGCACATTAACTCCAATCCCAGCTTCTCTTAAACTATCAAAGACTTGACTACGTTTATTCAAACGAATTACATAAAGATGCCATGCTGAATAACTATCAGGATGTTGCCAAGGTAATTGTAAGGGTAAATCTTTTAAGCTGTCATTATAAGTCTGAACCAATTCATGCCGCTGATTAATAAAACTATCAAGCCGCTGCATCTGGCTTAAGCCTAATGCCGCTTGAATGTCTGTTATCCGATAATTATACCCTAACTCAACTTGTTGATAATACCATGCACCTTGGCTTGGTGTACGAGTAATGCCATGAGTACGCAGTAAAGATACTTTTTCAAACAGTTCTGGATTATTGGTAACTACCATTCCACCCTCACCCGTAGTAATGATTTTAACAGGATGGAAACTAAACACTGTCATGTCTGAATAGCTACAATTACCAATTTTTTTACCTTTATATTCACCACCTATAGCATGTGAAGCATCTTCTATCACATAAAAGCCATATTGTTTAGCCAACTCAGCAATTGTTGCCATTTCACAGGATTGCCCAGCAAAATGAACTGGTATTAAAACCTTGGGTAATTTTCCAACTTTTTCAGCCTGTTCCAGTTTAGCGCGTAAGGCATCTATACTGATATTATAGGTTTGTGGATCAATATCGACAAAGTCAACTTCAGCACCACAATATAAGCCGCAATTGGCAGAAGCTACAAAAGTATTAGGTGAAGTCCAAAGCCTATCTCCAACCCCTAAGCCAATAGCACGACAAGCTAAATGTAAAGCAGCAGTAGCATTACAAACAGCAACAGCATATTGGCTACCACAATAATTTGCCACTGCCTGTTCAAAACGGGCAATTGTAGGTCCTTGAGTAATCCAATCTGAGCGGAGTACTTCAACAACAGCATCAATATCTGTTTGGGAAATATCTTGACGACCGTAAGGAATCATACTTCTTGATGATTTAATGGTTTTAGCTCTTCTACAGTTAAAAAATGCGGATTATTACCAGAATTATATTCAAAACCTTGTTCGACGGGAACACCGGTTTCACCTAATGGGTTAATTTCATAATTAACTTTATAAGAAAAAATGATAGATGGTCTGATGACATAATGATCATCAAATTCCAAAGTTAGATGGGAATCATCAGCCGGACACATAATTTCGTGTAATTTTTCACCCGGACGTATACCGATAATTTTAGTAGGCATGTCAGGTGTTAATGATTCTGCTAAATCAGTAATACGCATAGAAGGAATTTTAGGTACAAATATTTCTCCTCCTTGCATCCGCTGAAAATCCTTCAGCACAAACTCTATACCATCTTCCAAAGTAATCCAAAAACGAGTCATTCTGGGATCAGTAATGGGTAACTCATTAGCTCCATCAGCAATAAGTTTTTTAAAAAACGGTACCACTGAACCGCGTGATCCGACTACATTACCATAGCGTACTACCGCAAAACGGGTTTTATGTCCACCAGCAATATTATTAGCGGCTACAAATAATTTATCAGAAGCCAGTTTAGTAGCACCATATAAATTAATAGGATTAGCGGCTTTGTCAGTAGAAAGGGCAATGACTTTTTCGACATCATTGGCTAAAGCAGCCTGAATGACATTTTCTGCACCATGAATATTGGTTTTAATACACTCCATTGGATTATATTCAGCCGCAGGCACTTGCTTAAGTGCGGCAGCATGAATCACATAATCCACATTACGCATAGCCATTTTTAAACGTTCAGCATCCCTAACATCACCAATAAAGTAACGCATTTCAGGAGCATTAAAAGTTTGCTGCATTTCAAATTGCTTCAATTCATCTCTTGAATAGACTGCAACACGTTTAGGCTTATATTTTTTAAATAAGGTGGCGATAAAGTTTTTGCCGAAAGAGCCTGTGCCACCGGTTATTAAGATTGATTTATTGTTAAACATTAGTTATTTTGATTAATAACAAAGCTTCGCTTTGAACTCCTGAGTATTTATTGTACTTAATGTTGGTATTGTATCACAATATTTGTTCATGCCTTGGACTTTTTTTATTTTGTCATTCCGACGTAAGGAGGAATCTTGGATACTATTAAGATTCCTCCTTACGTCGGAATGACAGTTCCTGCTTACGTCGGAATGACATGTTGTTATTTAACATTAGTTGTACTTAACTGTCCCAATTCTTGCAACCGCTGAACTTCTTGATCTAATTCTTTAATATCCTTTTTAATTTGATCATATTCTACCATTTTAGATTTTAAAAATTGTACAGTAAGATTAGCTTTAGCTTGAATACCTTTAGGTGTTAAATGATAAATATATAATGCCTTACGTTTACTACTATTAAATTTTTTAATTTTTAAATAACCTTTATCAATCAAAGCTTTTAAACAATAATTGGCTTTGCCTAAACTGATTTCTAGCTCAGAGG
>NZ_MCBX01000005.1 GCF_001723685.1 Candidatus Marithrix sp. Canyon 246 | reverse complement strand
CAATAGAGTGACAACGAAACCCACCATTTTCGATGGTTTTGGTGGGTTTCGTTGTCACTCTACCCACCCTACAGAAAAATTAATAATAATTAGTAGGATTATATGTTAAGTATTAAACGTGCGCTTATTAGCGTCTCTGATAAATCAGGAATTGTAGATTTTGCTAAGGCTTTGTCTGAGCAAGGTGTTGAAATTTTATCAACTGGTGGCACTGCCAAATTGCTAGCAGATAATGGAGTTTCAGTTATAGAAGTATCTGATTATACTGGTTTTCCTGAAATGATGGCTGGTAGAGTTAAGACTCTACATCCTAAAATTCATGGTGGTTTACTTGGGCGGCGCGGTGTTGATGATGAAGTGATGAATCAACATCAAATTAATCCAATTGATTTAGTAGTAGTTAATTTATATCCGTTTGAGGATACTATTGCTAAACCTGATTGTGATTTAAATATGGCTATAGAAAATATTGATATAGGTGGTCCAGCTATGTTACGCTCCGCCGCTAAAAATCATGCCGCTGTTACAGTTGTTGTTAATGCTAGTGATTATGAAACTGTATTGCAAGAAATGGTTGCTAATAATGGCGCAGTTACAACAGAAACTCGCTTTTTTTTAGCCCAAAAAGTATTTGCACACACTGCTAGCTATGATGGTGCTATTGCTAACTATTTAAGTGATAGTAAGTTTTTATCCTTGCAATATCAAAAAGTTCAAGAAATGCGCTATGGAGAAAATCCACATCAAAAAGCGGCATTTTATACAGAAACCAAAATTCAAGAACCTTGTATTGCAACCGCAGTACAAATACAAGGCAAAGAACTGTCTTACAATAATGTGGCAGACACTGATGCAGCTTTAGAATGTGTCAAATCTTTTGAAGTAGCTGCTTGTGTTATTGTTAAACATGCCAATCCGTGTGGCGTAGCAACAGGTGATAATATTTTAGCTGCTTATGATAGGGCTTTTAAAACTGATCCTACCTCAGCTTTTGGGGGAATTATCGCCTTTAATCGCTCATTAGACGCTGAAACTGCTAAAGCGATTGTGGATCGACAATTTGTTGAAGTTATTATTGCTCCAGAAATCGCTGAAGATGCTAAACCAATTTTAGCAACTAAAAAGAATGTGCGTGTATTAGCAACTGGAATGTGGCAAGCACAACGCCCTAATGGTTTAGACTTTAAACGAGTAAATGGCGGACTTTTAGTGCAAGATCGTGATTTAGGAATCATCACAGCGGATGATCTAAAAATAGTTAGCAAGCGACAACCGACAGATAAGGAACTACAAGACTTACTATTTGCATGGAAAGTAGCTAAATTTGTCAAATCCAACGCGATAGTATATTGTAAAGACAATATGACTATAGGCATTGGAGCTGGGCAAATGAGTCGGGTTTATAGTGCCAAAATTGCTGCGATTAAAGCGGCAGATGAAAAATTAGAAGTGCAAGGTTCAGTTATGGCATCAGATGCTTTCTTCCCATTTAGAGATGGCATTGATTCTGCTAAAGAAGTAGGTATTACAGCAGTAATACAACCCGGTGGCTCCATTCGTGATGATGAAGTCATTGCAGCCGCTGATGAATATGATATGGCAATGGTGTTTACCGGAATGCGACATTTTAGACACTAATGAAAAAATATATGGCAACTAAAAAAACTATTCGCAAAGCAGTTTTCCCAGTAGCAGGTTTAGGTACACGCTTCTTACCAGCCACCAAGGCTAGCCCTAAAGAAATGTTACCAATTGTAGATAAACCATTAATTCAATATGCCGCTGAAGAAGCCGTTGCTGCTGGTATTGAACAATTAATCTTTGTTACCAGTAGTAGCAAAGGAGCTATTGAAAATCACTTTGATAAAAATCAAGAATTAGAAGATGAATTAGAACAACGGGGTAAATATGACTTGCTAGCAATGGCAAAAAATGTAGTGCCAGAAGGTGTTTCATGTATTTATATACGCCAACCAGAAGCCTTGGGCTTGGGTCATGCTGTTTTATGTGCTAAACCGGTGGTAGGCGACGAACCATTTGCCGTAATGCTAGCAGATGATTTAATCAATGGTGAAGAATTACCATGCTTATCACAAATGGTACAAATATATGAAAAACAACAAACTAGCGTAATTGCGGTTGAAGAAATATCACAAAAAGACACTGAAAAATACGGTATTATTGAACCAGAAGAACTGTATGAAGGTGTCTTAAAAATCAATCATATAATTGAAAAACCCAGCCCAGAACAAGCACCATCAAATTTAGGCGTAGTTGGACGTTATCTATTTACACCAAAGATATTTAACTATCTGGAAAACTTAGGAAAAGGAGCTGGTGGAGAAATTCAACTAACAGATGCAATTGCGAAATTATTAGTTGAAGAACAAGTATTAGCATGTCAATTTAAAGGCACCCGTTATGATTGTGGCAGTAAACTAGGCTACTTAATAGCAACAGTTGATTATGCACTACAACATCCGAATTTAAGTGAAGGCTTTAAAAAACATTTGCGGAATGTTAAGAAGATTTGTCAATAGATAGATTAAGATCAAACCTGACAGAGTTTAAGCTGTCAGGTTTAATTAGACAGAAACAACTTTCCTAGAACAATATAGTTCCAGTTAATGGAACTGCTTACATTCACGAAAAATACGCTGTTCACAAGTTTGGCAGTACTGATGATCTAAGTCTTTAAAAATCTCAGCTACAGCATCTTTTTTGGTAGTAAATAGATTATCTTCACCAATTTCATTTAAATAACCGCCACGTCGCAGAAATTTCTCAGTTTTCATTTTTAGCCCGCATAAATATAAGCCACCGCCTTGTGCTTTCCAATATTTAGCTTGTTGAACTAACATTTCTGCTCCAGCAACATCAATAAAATTAATTGGCTTAGCCACTATTAATATATGAGTTAATGTTGGTTCTTTTTCCTTCATTTGGCGTAATGTGCTTGAAGTATAACTCACAGCACCAAAGAACAGGGAACCATCAATACGAATCACTTTTAATTGTGGACATTCTGCTAGTGTTTTACGTTCAAGATTAGTAAAATGGCGTCGTCTTTCTTCTGGATCAGGGGCTAAAGTGACAATTTTAGGACGTGCAGTTCGATTTAAATAAAATACCAAAGATAATAAAATACCAGCATAAATGGCAAATTCCAATTCTAAAAATAAAGTTGCCAAAAAAGTCACAACTAACACGCTGGTTTCTGAGCGGCTGGCTTTGATAATTCCTTTAATATGATGAAAGTCAATTAAGTTATAACCAACTATTAGGATGATGCCACCCATAGCGGCAATAGGCAAATAAGCTGTTAATGGAGCAATTAATAATATAGTCAAGGCTAGGAATACCGCTGCAAAAATTGCCGATAAAGGAGTTTTAGCTCCTGCTTGATAATTAATGCCTGAACGAGTAAATGAGCCAGAACCAGCATAACTAGAAAAGAAACTGCCAACCATATTGGATAAGCCTTGACCAATAAATTCTTGATTGCCATTAATATGTTGATGAGATTTGGTGGCAACCGAGCGGGCAATTGAGACAGCTTCAATTAAACCTAATAGTGCCACTGCAAAAGCTTCAGGAGCTAATTGACGTATCGTATCTATGGAAAAATCTGGCATTGATAAAGGAGGTAAATTAGATGGCATTTCCCCAACTAAATGAACACCATGCGCTTGACCATTGAGCAACAAACTAACTAAGCTTCCAAAAATCATCGCCAGCAACATGTAAGGCAGGCGGGGCAAAAAACGTTTGAACAGCAGAGCTGATATAAAAGTTGATAATGCCACCGTTAATATATAATAATTAATATCGCCTATCTGATTAAAAACATCTATCCATGTATGTAAAAAAGATTCACCTTTAGGAATATACACACCCAAAACATGTTTCAATTGGGTGGTCATAATAAGAATGGCAGCTCCAGCTGTGAAAGCTACAACAACGGAATGAGACACAAAATTGACTAAAGTTCCCAAACGCGCCAAGCCAAATGCGAGTTGGTAAACACCGGCTAAAAAGGTGAGTGTTAAAACTAGATTGAGAAATTCTGCTGTGCCCGGCTCAGCGTGATGACTGATAGTCGAAAAGACTACAATAGAAATAGCCGTTGTTGGACCGGATATAAGATGTAATGAGGAGCCAAAGAGGGCAGCTATAATGGGTGTGACCATCGCCGTATATAATCCATATTCCGGTGGAAGACCAGCGATCATTGCAAAAGCCACACCTTGAGGTAGGACAATCACAGCCCCAGTTAAACCAGCCATAAAATCGGCTTTAAAAGTTTCTTTTGTAGTTAATCTAAACCAAATTAAAAAAGGAAAAATTGTTTCTAACTTAATCATATATTTTTAATATTTACCTCAAAATTAAAATCATTATATTATAATTTCAAAATCATTATATTATAATTTCAATATAAAGTTAAATTATTGTTTTTAACAATTTACTTATTATGACATTAGATTCTGTAATTACATGTCCTCACAATTAATCTTTGTTACCAGTGGCAGCAAAACCGCTATAGAAAATCACTTTGATAAAAATCAAGAATTAGAAGACGAATTAGAACAACGCGGCAAATATGACTTGCTAGCAGATGATTTAATCAATGGTGAAGAATTACCATGCTTATCACAAAAAGACACTGAAAAATACGGTATTATTGAACCAGAAGAACTGTATGAAGGTGTCTTAAAAATCAATCATATAATTGAAAAACCCTATCTGGAAAACTTAGGAAAAGGAGCTGGTGGAGAAATTCAACTAACAGATGCAATTGCGAAATTATTAGTTGAAGAACAAGTACTAGCATGTCAATTTAAAGGCACTCGTTATGATTGTGGCAGTAAACTAGGCTACTTAATAGCAACAGTTGATTATGCACTACAACATCCGAATTTAAGTGAAGGCTTTAAAAAACATTTGCGGAATGTTAAGAAGATTTGTCAATAGATTGTAAATTACATGGATTATATATGTCTTATGGTAAATTTAATACAATTGAAGAAGTAGCAAGAAAATTTGATATGTGAAAGAATCATCAGCCCGATCTTAAATTGCTCCTAGAACCAAGTATGGAAGCATGGCAAAGCCATCACTTTGCGTTATAGAAGCTAAACCTGATGATTTTGAGAAAGGATGGGCGCAAGCAATGGCGGAAATGGTGGCATCTTCTTTGTTAGATGCCAATATATGTTATGGTATAGCAGGGGCAATCCTTTATGGTTGCCCTATTAATAATTAATCAATACCTTTCATACTTAAACGGATTCTTCCCTGTTTATCTATTTCAAGTACTTTAACTTTGACAGTTTCACCTTCACTTAGCTTGTCACTGACTTTTTCTACTCGCTCTTCACTAATTTGTGAAATATGAACTAAACCATCTTTACCCGGCAATACACTTACAAATGCACCGAAATCCATTATTTTAACTATTTTGCCTTCATAAACTTTACCAACCTCAACTTCGGCGGTAATCATTTCAATCTGTTTACGAGTTTCTTCGCCAGCACTTAAATCAATTGAAGAAATTTTGACCACACCATCATCTGTAATATCAACAATAGCACCAGTTTTCTCCGTAATAGATCGAATAGTTGCACCACCCTTACCTATTACTTCACGAATCTTGTTGGGCTTGATTTTAAATGTTAAAATGCGCGGTGCATATTTTGACATTTCTTGCCGTGGTTCTGGCAGTGCCTCAATCATGATATTTAAAATATGCAAACGACCATCTTTAGCTTGCGTTAAGGCACTTTCCAGAATTTCACGAGTAATACCATCTATCTTAATATCCATTTGTAAAGCAGTAACACCGCCAGTGGTGCCAGCAACTTTAAAATCCATATCACCAAGATGATCTTCATCACCCATAATATCCGATAAAACCACGAATTGATCACCTTCCTTGATCAAACCCATAGCAATTCCAGAAACAGGTGCTTTCAAAGGCACACCAGCATCCATTAAAGATAAGCTGGTACCACAGACACTTGCCATTGAACTAGAACCATTAGATTCAGTAATCTCTGAGACTACACGCAGCACATAAGGAAAATCCTGTTTTGCAGGCAAAACAGCTTCTACACCGCGTCTAGCTAAACGTCCATGACCAATTTCACGTCTTTTAGGTGAACCTACACGTCCAATTTCTCCCACGCAGTAAGGAGGGAAATTATAATGCAACATAAACGCATCTTTACGTTCACCTTCTAAAGCATCAATCATTTGTACATCACGATCACTACCTAAAGTAGTAACAACTAAAGCTTGAGTTTCACCACGAGTAAACAATGCAGAACCATGTGTGCGTGGCAAAACACCTGTACGGATAGTAATTGGACGTACTGACTTATTATCACGTCCATCAATACGAGGATTACCAGCAAGAATACTAGAACGTACTAAATCCTTTTCTAAATGTTCAATCGCGCTCATAACTTGAGCTTCAGACCACTGTTCTTCAATGACTTGTTCAAGCAATTGCTTCCGAACTGTAGATAAAGTATCACGACGCAACAATTTATCTTTAACTGTATAAGCCTCAGTTAAAAGAGTTTCTCCAATTGATCTAAGCTTTTCTGCTAGCGTTTCATCAGCAGCTTTAGCCTGCCAATCCCACATTGGCTTATTAACCTCAGCTGCAAATTCAACAATCTGATTAATTACAACTTGCATTTGCTCATGTCCGAACAAAACTGCGCCTAACATGACCTCTTCACTAAGTTGCTTAGCTTCAGACTCGACCATTAAAATAGCCTGTTCTGCACCTGCAACTACTAAATCTAAATCAGAATTATCTAATTGACCAAAACTAGGATTAAGAATATATTCACCATCAATATAACCAACTCGTGCCGCAGCAAAAGGACCATTAAAAGGCAAGCCTGAAATAGCTAATGCAGCAGAACTACCTATAAGTGCAGAAATATCAGGATCAATATTTGGATCTAAAGACATCACAGTCGCAACTACTTGCACTTCTTTATTAAAACCTTTAGGAAATAAAGGGCGAAGTGGACGATCAATCAATCGTGAAGTTAAAGTTTCTTTTTCAGTCGGACGACCTTCGCGTTTAAAATAACTAGCGGGAATACGACCCGCTGCATAAACACGTTCTTGGTAATCAACTGTTAATGGAAAAAAATCCTTATTAGAATCTCCATCTTTCATACCTACAACGGTAACTAATACTACCGTTTCACCCATGCTCACAACCACAGCTCCATCTGCTTGACGAGCAATTTCACCAGTTTCTAAGGTAATGCTGTGCTGACCATATTGAAAATGTTTTTTATGAAAGGTCATATTAATTTGTTCGTAATTAGCGGCGTAAACCTAATTTAGCTATTAAATCTTGATAGCGAGTAACATCTTGTCTTTTTAAAAATTTAAGCAACTTACGTCGTTTATTTACCATGTGAATTAAACCACGACGAGAATGATTATCTTTTTTATGAATTTTAAAATGTGCAGACAATTTTAAAATATTTGCTGTTAATAAACTTACTTGTACTTCTGTAGAACCTACATCTTTCTCTGAATGTTGATGTTCTTGAACTATTTGTGCTGTTTCTTCAACAGTTAATGCCATGCTTAACTTCTCTCTAAAAAATTATAAATTAATAAGTCGCTTAGGTGCAATACGACCATCTTCTAATATTTTACCTAAACCTAAAAAAATTGCTTCATCAGTAAATAATTTGACAAAGCCATCAGTTGGTGCTTTAGCCACTTGTACCGCTTGACCCTGCTTAAAATAATAAGCTATGTCAGAACTTAAAATTACTTTAGGATAATGTAATATTGTATCCATAGGCAACAATAAATTATCTAAAGCTTCTAAGCCGCCTTGGTTAGCATAATCTTCTAATGTAGCAATATCAAACATATCACGATACTTTCCGACTCCAAAACGATGCAAAGCACTGATATGTGCGCCACATCCTAAAGCTTCTCCAATATCTTCAGCTAAAGTACGAATATAAGTACCTTTTGAACAATGCACTTCTATATCTAAACGATCTTTAGTCCAATTTTTGAGTTGCAAGTCATAAATTGTGATAGAACGCGCTTTACGTTCTATCGTTTTACCTTGACGTGCTAACTTATACAGTGCTTGACCTTTATGTTTCAGAGCGGAGTACATTGGAGGCACTTGTTCAGTTGTACCAATAAACTTTTTAATGATATTATCAATATCATGTTTATTAATAGCTTCAACATCTCGTGTTTGTAAAACTTCACCTTCAGCATCAGCCGTAGTTGTAGTAACCCCTAAAGCACATTCTGCTTGATAATATTTATCAGCATCTAGTAAAAACCCGGAAAACTTAGTGGCTTCACCTAAACAAATAGGTAATAAGCCACTAGCCAATTGATCTAAACTACCAGTATGTCCAGCTTTATTTGCGTTAAATAATCTTTTTACAACTTGCAATGCAGCATTAGAACTAATACCAACCGGCTTATTTAACAGTAAAATTCCATGTACATTGCGTCCATTACGTCGTCTTCTTGCCATTATTATTTTTTTACAGAATCAATTAATGCCGATAAGCGATTACCATATTCTGTAGAACTATCATATACAAATACCAAGCGTGGTGTTACACGAATAGTCAAACATTTTGATAAAGCATGACGTATCCGCTTTACTTCAGCGTTTAAATATTCTACTGTCTGCTCAGCATCAAATTTACCACCTAAAACAGTTACATAAATTCGTGCAAATTTCAAATCTGGCGATACATCAGCCGCAGAGATTGTTATCATACCTAAATCAGGATGACGAATTTCTCTACTAATAATGCTGGCTAATTCACGTTGAATTTGTTCACCTACACGCCTATTACGGCTGAATTCTTTCATAATGTTCTAGCTACAGAAGTTTTCTCATAAATTTCGATTTGATCACCAGCTTTAACATCATTATAGTTTTTAACCCCAATACCACACTCGATACCAGATTTGACTTCAGTAACATCATCTTTAAAGCGACGTAATGATTCTAATTCACCTTCATAAATCACCACATTATCGCGTAATACCCGAATTGGTTTATTGCGTGTCACAGTACCTTCAATGACTAAACAACCTGCAATAGCACCAAGTTTTGGTGATCTAAAGACATCACGTACTTCTGCCAAACCGACTATAGTTTCTACTATTTCTGGTGCCAACATACCACTTAGAGCATGTTTAACTTCATCAATAGCCTCATATATAACACTATAATAATGTAAATCGACACTTTCTTCTTTAATTAAACGTTTAGCACTAGGATCAGCCCGTACATTAAAGCCAATTATAATTGCATTAGAAGCTACTGCTAAATTCACATCTGATTCATTAATACCACCAACACCATTAGCAACTATCTTAACTTGAACTTCATCATTAGATAATTTCATCAAGGAATCTTGTAAAGCTTCTACTGAACCATTTACATCAGCTTTTAACACTATGTTGAGCTTACTAACTTCGCCGGCTTTCATCTGAGAAAACATATTTTCTAGTTTAGCGGCTTGTTGACGAGCTAGTTTTATTTCACGATACTTGCCTTGCCTAAACAATGCTATTTCTCTAGCTTTACGCTCATCAGCAACTACAACAGCCTCATCGCCAGCATTTGGAGTACTTGATAAACCTAATATTTCAACTGGAATTGAGGGTCCGGCTTTATCTATTTGCTTACCATTTTCATCTAACATGGCTCGCACACGACCAAACTCTTTACCAGCTAATACTATATCACCTTTCTTTAAGCTACCACTTTGAATCAATAAGCTTGCAACAGGACCCCTGCCGGTATCTAAACGTGATTCAATGATAATACCTTTAGCATTACCTTCTGAAATGGCTGTTAATTCTAAAACTTCTGCTTGTAATAAAATTGCATCTAATAAATCATCAATACCTTCACCAGATTTAGCAGATACATTAACAAACATAGTATCACCGCCCCAATCTTCAGGTACAACTTCTTTAGCAGCTAATTCCTGCTGAACTCGTTCTGGATCAGCGTCTGGCTTATCAATTTTATTGACTGCTACTATTATGGGTACTTTAGCTGCTTTAGAATGTTGTATTGCCTCTAGTGTCTGCGGCATAACACCATCATCAGCGGCAACTACCAAAATCACAACATCAGTTACTTTAGCACCTCGTGCCCGCATAGCTGTAAAGGCTGAATGACCCGGAGTATCTAAAAAGCAAACGGTACCTTTTGGCGTATCAACATGATATGCACCAATATGTTGAGTAATACCACCAGCTTCACCAGAAGCGACTTTAGTTCGGCGAATATAATCAAGCAAAGAGGTTTTACCATGATCAACATGACCCATAATTGTCACTACTGGAGCGCGATGAATTGCATCTCCTGTTTGTTCAACTTGCAAGCTTTCTTCTAGTTCATTGTCCTTTAATAACTTAGCAGTATGACCCATTTCTTCGACAATAATAGAAGCAGTGTCTTGATCAATTACCTGATTGATAGTAACCATTGTACCCATTTTCATAAAGGTTTTGATTACTTCAGCCGCTTTTAATGACATCTTCTGTGCCAATTCAGAAATTGTTAGAGTTTCTGGTAACTGAACTATATGTACAACTGGCGCAGTTGGCTTTTGAAAATCACCATGTTGTGGTTCTTTGTTAATTATCGGTTTTCTATTTCGCCTTGCACCACCACGATGGTTATCATTGCGTTTTCTGAAATTATTATTTTGATTGCCTTGTTGCTGCTTAACTCCTCTTCTATTACGTTTATTTGCAGGATTTTTCGTATTAGAATTATTATCTACAGTTGGTGCTGGTGCTGGTGCTGGTGCTGGTGCTGCTGCTGGTGTAGGAGCTTTTTTCTGCTCTGTTGTTGTGGTAGCCGGCTTCTGAGTAGCTGGTTTCTGATAATTAGGCTTGTTGCGATTTGGTCTCCGTCTTTTATTAGCTGGAGTAGTTTTCTTCTTATCAGTAGCTGAAGCTTCAGGTTTTTCTGCTGTGACCTTTTTTTTAGTTTTAACTTGTATTGTAGTTTTAGTATCAGTATTAGTAAAACTATTAGGGTCAGTGAACGATTTGGTCTTTTTAGTTTTAAGCTGTATAGTTGTAGTTGTATTGGTATTTCTGGCAGCAGAACGATTTTTTTTCACAGCTTTCTGTGAGGGTTTTTTACTAGTATTGACAGCAGTACTTCCTTTATTAAGTTCTGTTTCTATATTTTGTTTTATAGTTGCTAAACGTTGTTGATTAAGAGCTTTTTCTTTATTCACTTTAACGTAAGTGTGGCTTTTTCTGGTTTCGACAGACACTGTTTTTGCTTGACCTCTACGTCCTTGAGGAGATTTAATTTTACTCTGCTCTTTACGTATTATATGGACTTTCTCTGGAGTTTTGCTATTGCTATCTTTCACATTACTATTTAGTAAATAATTTACTAATTGTAATTGATCTTTACTATTGATTTTATCATCTGGTTTTTTTGCCGCTAAACCAGCATCATTTAATTTTGCCAATAAACCTTTAACAGGTGTTTTTAGAACATTATCAGCAAATTTTTGTACAGTTACCTCATTCATACGTCAGTTATAATTCCTTACAGTTGTTAGTTATTCAGTTACCAATTATCAGTCAGTTATAATGTAGTAAATGAATAACTATTTTATATCATAACTGATAACTGATAACTGTTTATTGAAACCAAGAAGCTCGGGCAGTCATAATTAATTCACCAGCCTGTTTTTCATCCATTCCATCCAGTATCAATAAATCATCTACTGATTGTTCAGCAAGATCATTCATCGTTAAAAATCCATGACGCGCCATTTGTTTCGCTAATTCATCATTCATGCCCGCCATTGTACGCAATTCCTCAGTCACTTGTATTTTATTTTCTTCTTCCTCTTTCAGAGCAGCCGCTTGTAAAAGGTTTTTCGCTCGTTGACGTAACTCTTTAACTATATCTTCATCAAATTCTTGAATTTCCAGCATCTCTTGTAAAGGTACATATGCAATTTCTTCCAGACTAGAAAAACCCTCTTGCACTAGAACACTTGCGATGTCTTCTTCAATGTCTAAATTAGACATTAACATTTTTAATACCGCAATAGCTTCTTTCTCATGTTTTTCTTCTGCCTGTGCTTCAGTCATAACATTTAAATTCCAACCTGTTAATTGACTTGCAAGTCGCACATTTTGTCCACTACGCCCAATAGCTAGAGATAATTGATCTTCCTGTACTGCAACATCAATTGTATTATTGTCTTCATCTACAATAATAGACACTACTTCGGCAGGAGACATGGCATTGATTACAAATTGTGCAGGATTTTCATCCCATATAATTATATCAACTCTCTCACCTGCTAACTCATTAGAAATTGCAGCCACTCTGGAACCACGCATACCAATACAAGCACTTACTGGATCTACACGACTATCATTAGTACGAACCGCAATTTTCGCACGCAAACCGGGATCACGAGAAGCAGACATTATTTCAATAATATTTTCGCCGATTTCAGGAACTTCTAAAGCAAATAGTTTGATTAAAAATTCTGGGGCGGTGCGACTTAAAAATAATTGCGGACCACGTGGTTCTGAACGTACAGTGTGTAAATAACCACGTAAATGATCACCAATTCGTACAGATTCACGATTAATCATATCTTCACGAGCAATTAAAGCCTCAGCATGTCCACCTAAATCAATAATTACGTTACCGCGAACAATACGTTTTACAGAACCACTAATTAAATTTCCTTGTTTGTCTTGATAAGCTTCAACGATTTGTTGCCGTTCGGCTTCACGAATTTTTTGCACAATCACTTGTTTAGCAGTTTGCGCTCCAATTCTATCTAATCCTACAGACTCAATCTCAGTTTCAAGCACTTCACCTTGATTAATATCAGGGTTTTGTGTAAGTAGAAAAGCCTTATAATCTCCAGTTCTTCTATCAATATGAACAGATATATCAACTTCATGTTCATAATTTTTTTTAGTAGCACTAGCTATAGCACATTCCAAGGCATTAAAAATAACATCTTTATTTACGCCTTTTTCATTAGAAACCATATCTACAACTACAAGAATTTCTTTATTCATTGTGCTACCTATATTCATTTAGGCACAATATGTGCTTTATTTATTTGATCATAGGGTAAACTATATTCTGTATCATCTACAAGTAAAATGATATTAGAATCATTTACACCTTGTATTAAACCACTAAAATTGCGTCGAGCATTTAGTGGACGATTCAGACGCACTTTAACTATCTGACCAATTGAACTTATAAAATGATCAAGTGTAAATAAGGGTCTATCCCATCCGGGGGATGATACTTCTAAAGTGTAATTACCCGGTATCGGGTCTTCGACTTCTAATACACCACTTACTTGATAACTCACTTTTTGACAATCATCTAAATTAATTCCATCCAAATGATCTATATATATACGCAGGATAAGATTACTGCCTCCTTGTTTGAGGAGTTCTATACCCCATAACTCATAGCCTAATGCTGTTATAACAGGAGTTAGTAATTTTTGTAATTTTTGATCTAACATCATTAATTAAGCAATAAAAAATGGGCGCAAGGCCCATTCGTTAAAAAATTTATTCTTTATAGTATAGAGATGTTATGCTTTAATAGCAACCACTATACATAAATATATATGAATCCAAATTTAAATTTACTAGAAGCTTATCCTTTTGAAAAATTAAATAATCTTTTTAACAATGTTGTTCCACCTACAAATTTAAGTTCAATTAAATTATCTATTGGTGAGCCGCAACATGCAACCCCTGATATTATTATTCAGGCAATGGCTAAGGATTTAAATAAGAATTTAGCTAAATATCCAACTACTAAGGGTAGTTTGACTTTGCGTGAAAGTATAGCATATTGGCTTTCGCGTCGCTTTAATTTAGAGAATATTGATCCTAATTCTCATATTTTACCAGTAAATGGTACTCGTGAAGCCCTATTTGCCTTTGCTCAAACGGTGGTAAATAGTCAAACTTCAAATCCCTTAGTATTAATGCCAAATCCTTTTTATCAAATTTATGAGGGAGCAGCTAAATTAGCTGGTGCTACGCCGTGGTTTATTAATAGTTTTGATGATTCTATAGCTAGCAATATTTGGCAACAATGTCAGTTATTATATATTTGTTCACCTAGTAATCCCAGTGGTAATATATTAGATATATCTATATTAAAAAAATTAATTGAATATTCTGATAAATATAATTTTATTATCGCCGCTGATGAATGTTATTCTGAAATATATGCTGATGAAGCCAAACCTCCAATTGGTTTATTAGAAGCCTGTCATTTATTAAATAGACCAGATTATAAAAATTGTGTAGTATTTCATAGTCTTTCTAAACGTTCTAATGCCCCCGGCTTACGTTCTGGATTTATTGCAGGCGATGCCAATATAATTAGTAAGTATTTAAAATATCGTACTTATCATGGTTGCGCTATGTCATTAGCCACACAAAATGCAAGTATTGCCGCTTGGCAAGATGAGACACATGTTATAGAAAATCGTATTCTATATAGGCAAAAATTTGCAGCAGTAATAGATATTCTGAAACCAGTTTTGCCTTTTTTACAACATCCGCCCGGTGGGTTTTATCTGTGGGCAAAAACACCAATTAATGATCAGACATTTGCTCTGGAATTATTGAGCCAACAAAATGTAACAGTTTTACCCGGTAGTTTTTTATCGCGTGTTGCAAATGATGTCAATCCGGGTGAAAATTATGTTCGCATGGCTTTAGTCGCATCTTTAGATGAATGTATTGAAGCCGCTAACCGAATCTATACTTTTATAAAAAATAATTAATATGAATCAATTACAAAACATTATTGATCAAGCTTTTGATCTTAAATCTGAAATCACTGCTGAGATTAAGGATGCAATCACAAAAACATTAAGCTTATTAGATGAGGGTAAATTACGTGTAGCCGAAAAGCAGGATGGCAAATGGATTGTTAATCAATGGGTGAAGAAAGCAGTTTTATTGTCATTTCGTATTCAAGACAATCGTTTTATGAAGGGCGGATTTACTAATTATTACGATAAAGTAGATTCCAAATATGCTGATGTCAGTTCACGCGATTTTGCTAAATTTGGTGTGCGAGTTGTACCTCCGGCATCAGTGCGTAAAGGTGCTTATATTGCCCCCGGTGTAGTGTTAATGCCATCTTATGTCAATATTGGAGCTTATGTTGATAGTGGCACTATGGTTGATACTTGGGCTACTGTTGGTTCATGCGCTCAAATTGGTAAAAATGTACATTTATCAGGTGGTGTTGGAATTGGTGGAGTTTTAGAACCAGTTCAAGCTGCTCCAACTATTATTGAAGATAATTGTTTTATTGGTGCTCGTTCAGAAGTTGTTGAAGGGGTAATTGTTGGAGAAGGTTCAGTCATTTCTATGGGGGTATATATTGGACAAAGTACTAAAATTTATAATCGTATGACTGGTGAAATCAGCTATGGTTATATTCCCCCGGGTTCAGTAGTTGTTTCTGGTAATTTGCCATCTGCAGATGGTAAATATTCCTTGTATTGTGCAGTGATTGTGAAACAAGTTGACGAAAAAACACGTGGTAAAGTGGGTTTAAATGAATTATTAAGAGATCTTTAATAATTAATAGTTGAATTGTATAATAATCATCCCAATTATATTGGGTTTTGTTGCACTAGCCGTGACTGATAGCAATTATTTCAAACTTCAGGCTTACGGCTTGCATTTAGCTTTTGTCTGAAAGAGAAATATTTGTGTCTTTTAAAAATTTTGCATTACATCCTTCGATTCTAAAATCTATCGAACATTGTGGTTATACCACAGCTACACCAATTCAAGCTGAGGCTATTCCTAAAGCATTGGAAGGTGCTGATTTAATTGCTTCTGCCAATACTGGAACTGGTAAAACAGCGGCATTTGTATTACCAATATTAAACAGTATTGCTAACAATAGCTCAAAGAGAAGGCAAGCTGGTCAGCCGTCAAATTTAATACTTACTCCAACACGAGAATTAGCTACTCAAGTGAGTCAAGCTATCAATAAGTATGGCAAGAAATTACGCTTTACTAGTATTAGTTTACTAGGTGGTATGCCTTATGGTCCACAATTGAAAAATTTGTCACGCCCAGTAGATATTGTAGTCGCAACCCCGGGTCGTTTAATCGATCATATAGAAAGAGGTCGTATAAATTTATCTAATGTCCAAATGTTGGTGTTAGATGAAGCTGATCGTATGTTAGATATGGGGTTTGTGACTGAAGTAAATAAAATTGCTGATGCTACTGCTAAAGATAGACAAACTCTATTATTTACAGCTACTTGGGATAAAAGAATGGCGCAATTAGCACAGCGTTTATTAAATAATCCTGAGCGTATTCAAGTTGAAACTGAAATTACGCAAGAAAATATTGAACAACGTTTGCATATTGCAGATGATCCAGGACATAAAACTCGTTTATTGCATCATATTCTTGATGATGAAAATTTAAAACAAGCAATTATCTTTTCTTCAACTAAGAGAGGCGCAGATGATTTAGCTCATTCATTAAGAACTGAGGGATATGCAGCTGCGGCTTTACATGGTGATATGAAACAAGGGGCACGTAATCGCGCTTTGACCAATATGCGTCGTGGTAAAGTACGTGTGTTGGTAGCTACAGATGTAGCAGCGCGTGGTATTGATATTACTGGTATTAGCCATGTTATCAACTTTGATTTACCGCGTTTTGCTGAAGATTATGTACATCGTATTGGTCGTACAGGGCGTGCTGGTGCTGAAGGAACGGCGATTTCTTTTGCTTTACCAGATGATATGCGACATTTAGAACGTATTGAACGTTATACTGGGCAATCAGTACCTCGTTATATCATCGAAGGGCTGGAGCCAACACGTAAATTACAACAAAAAACTCGTAATAAAAAACGTAAGTTTCGCGGTAATGGTAATAATTCAGGAGTTGCGCGTAAGAAAAATTATTCTAATGCTTCACGTAAACCAAGCAACCAATCGCATTCTCGACGACGTTAGATAGTTTTTAAACCTGACAGGTTTTTAAAACCTGTCAGGTTTTGATCCATTCACCTGATTTACCCCCTGATTTTTTCTTTAGACCAACATTTTCTATCGTCATAGCTCGATCTACTGCTTTGCACATATCATAGATAGTTAATAGTGATATTTGCACTGCTGTTAGGGCTTCCATTTCTACCCCAGTTTGTCCAGTTGTTTTTACAGTTGCTTGGCAGGATACTGCATTTTCTGATGCTAAAGGTGTTAAATCAACACTTATTTTACTGATCATTAATGGGTGACATAATGGAATTAATTCACTGGTTTTTTTTGCAGCCATAATGCCTGCAATTCGCGCAATTCCTAATACATCGCCTTTTTTATGCCCACCTTGCATAATTAATTCTAAAGTTTCAGTTTGCATTGTAATAATGCCTTCAGCAATAGCAATACGATCTGTACTAGCTTTATCACTGACATCTACCATTTCTGCTTCACCAGCATTGTTAAAATGTGTTAGTTTGCTCATAAAATAGTTCCAAGATTAGAAAAATTGCTATAACAATTGCCTTTATAAGCGCGAACTGCAATATAAAAATTAGTTTTACCATCTAAAGTTTTAGTCAAACTATTGGTATTTTTAATAGAAAAACTATTAATATTATTAAAAGTTACTTCTGTCATAGGTTCAGAATAGGGTGCATAATAAAATTGATAACCATCAGCTGGTTCGATTTTATCCCAATTTACAATGACATTTTGTTCCTTGATTTTCAAGCTTAAATTTGGTGTTGCAGGAATATCTTTTGGTGTACAAATATTTGTTGTCACAAAATGATTAAATGATGACATTCTGGTATAAACACCATAAAAATTTGGTTGAGCGCAACTTTCGCCCCAACTGACAATACCTACTTGTTGCCAACCAATATCTGTATTTACCATTAACGGCGCACCACTATCACCAATACAAGCATCAGTACCACCTTCAGCTAAACCAGCACATAGCATAGAATCTTTTACATCACCCTTATATGATTCTGGAGCATTACAAACTGCATTAGAAACAATAGGTATAGAAGTTTGTTGTAATTTATCTGAAATTGAAGATTTATCATTGACATTAGTCAATCCCCAGCCTATAACAGTTGCTAAAGCATCTTTGCTATCTAACTTGTTATAAGTTTCAGCTATTCTTAAAATTGGTTGAGAAGATGGTTTCTCAAGCTGTATTAATGCTATATCGGATAATGGGTTTTCAGGGTCATTATCATAATTTGGGTGCTTAATGATTTTTTTTATTTTAATTATTTCTCCTGTGTTTTCATCACTTAATGTATGTCTGCCTAATGCTACTTGTAAATTATCAATATTGTTTTTAGCACAATGCGCCGCTGTTACAACCCAAGATGGATGAATTAAACTGCCAGCACAAAATGCCCCTTGTAATGTTGATGAATCTGAAATCGTAATTGAAGCGATCCAAGGCCAATCTGTTGAATTAGCTGTGCTGCCATTAATGATTCTAGTGCCTGCTAAGCTTTGATTTTGTATTAGCATTAAACAAATTGCGATTATATAACGCATATGAACTCCAAATTAATGAATGAGAAATTATTGATATATAGTAGTAGAATTATATATTTTTTTGGAGACAAATACATGGTTTATACAAAAAAACATCCCGCTTTATTAATTATGGGTGTCATGATGCTAACAATCGCGCTGTTGGTAGATTTTAGTTTGATTGACGGAGTCATTAACTATCTTCAGATAAAAAAACATCTGAGTGAAATGACTTATTTATCTTATTTATTTGGAACTATTGCCTTGGTTGTTGGATTATGGAATTATCTTGGTACACATAAGGAGGGTCATTTAGACTATTATTTATCTACTGTTGCTGGAGCGATGTTTATTTTATTTATTGCAATGATCATTCGTTGGTTTGTCGCACCATTTGTAGCTGTACTAAGTAAGGAAATGGGTCCAATAATGGGGGCTAAATATTTACACCAAGTCTTAGGTTTAAATTATATTGTATTAGGAATATTAACTGGTATTATTATTGTCAACTTTTTTAAAATTCCAGATTGGGCAAAAAATGGCATACGCTTATCACGTTTAGGTTTAAAAACTGGTGTAGTATTATTAGGAACTTTATATAGTTTAGCAGAACTACAACAACTAGGGTTTTTATCTGTGTTGATGGTAGGAGTATTTGTATTAGGTTCAGTTGGTATTGTGTTATGGATGGGAACACGACTAAATATTCCTAATTCAATGGGTGGTGTGTTATCAGCAGGTATGGGAGTTTGTGGAGTCTCAGCTACAGTAGCTTCAGCTCCAGTAGTACAAGCTAAATCAGTAGAAATTGCTTATACTATCGGTACAATTCTACTTTGGGGCGTAGGATGTATGTTTCTATTTCCTGTAATTGGTCATTTACTCGATTTAGGATATGTACAATTTGGAGCATGGGCAGGTACTGGAATTTTGAATTCAGCACAAGTTGCCGGAGCCGCTTTAGCTTATCAGCCTGATGGTATCGAAACTTTAAAAGTTGCAGAAATTTTTAATATTACTCGGGTGCTAATTTTACCAATTATTGTTATATGGTTAGCAATCTGGTATGTAAAACGTGAAGAAAATGCACCAAATGTCAATGTTGCTCAGGTAGCACTGAAGAAATTTCCAATTTTTGTATTAGGCTTTATAGTAATGTTTGCTCTGTCTTCTACAGGTATTTTTGCTCCAGCAAATCATTATAAGGGTAAATATTTTGATAATGAAAATGCAAGTTTATTAACAGCGGCGAATCTTTCAATATTAAAAGTTGAACAAACGAAAGTAGTAAGAGAAGATTATAAAGCGGCATTGACGCGATTAATTGAAAATAAAAAAGTGATGTCAATAGATGATGACAATAGCTTACGAGGATTAGTCAATGCGAAAATTTTATCAGAAGCAGCGAATAAAATTTTAAAATCAGCACACAAAGCAGTTCGCCATACAGCGAACAAAATCAATAAGTTCCGTCAATTTATAACATGGTTATTTGCTTTTGGATTAGTAGGTTTAGGAATGCAAATTACCTTTGCTTCAATTAAGCAGGCAGGAGGCGAACCATTAATAATTGGCGGAATAGTTGGAACACTTAAAGCTGTGTTGTCTTTAATTGTGGTATTGTTGTTTGTTGAAGATACTATTTAATTTATGAAACTCTATTAAATGGTAAACGTAACATTTGAATGATTCCATATACCTGTTGAGGTTTTCTATATTCTGGAAGCCCAATTGTTATATTTGTTGCACGAGTTTGTTCGCGATAGCTGTTAAATAAACGATCCCACCAAGGTAGGTTAAAACCATAATTGCTGTTAGTTTCATCGATTTCTACAGAATGATGTACTCGGTGCATATCTGGAGTTACTACAAACCAGCGTAGAATACGATCTAGTTTTTTAGGAAAGCTGATATTGCTATGATTAAATATGGCTAAACTACTTAGTATAATTTCAAATAGTATTACTGCAATAATTGGTACTCCTAATAATAAAATTATAGCAAACTTAATTAGCATAGATAAAATGATTTCTATGGGGTGAAAGCGTAAACCGGTGCTTAGATCATAATCTAAATCGGCATGATGTACTAAGTGTAGTCGCCATAATATTGGAATTTTATGAAATATTCTATGCTGAAAGTAAATAAGCATATCCATTATTATCAATGATATAATCACAGTTATCCAAGATGATAATGTAATATTATTAAATAAGCCCCAGCTATGTTTTGTTGCAAAAATCGCTGCGCCAACTGCTGCGGTAGGAAATAATATGCGTAATATTATGACGTTTAATGCTACTAAACCGAAATTGTTCATCCAGCGTTGCTTTTTAGATATGCTTAATGTCATTATCGGTTTCCTAGTTTCCCATATAGCCATTATGGTAATAATGGCTAAAAATGCGATCAGTCTAATTATTGCTTCGTTGGTTACTATAAAGTTGTTCATGATAAAGTTTCTATTTCTAAATAAACTAAAGTTTGATTTAATAATTGATAAGCTATTTCACCAAAAGTCATTGGTCCAACAATTGGATCAGTGTGTTGGTTTTCCAATTCGCCATAAAGATAGTTTAAAATACAATTACATGATAAAATTGGATTAACTGAATATTTAGGAAATTGTTGATAAAATTCGCTTACATAGTCTGATATTGGTGCCGCGATTTTATAAGTAATGTTTTTAAATACAGGTGCATATAAATTCACAATTGGTTTTTGTTCATCAATCTGTTGAATAGCAACATTAATCTCAGTGCCATAGTAATCCGCTACTAAAGGTAATTTAGTATCTATTGAATTTTTTAATAGATATTCAACAAAATTTTGTTGTTTTCCATTGATATAGCAATCTTCAACTTGAAAACCTTCTTTATCAAAAGTGATGTCATCACCATTGCCTTGTTCAAATAGGTTTAGAATATATATCATTGCCATTTTATCTTGACGCAATGAGATGTGCATCACAATCGCATCTTGATCAAAATCTTCTCCGGTTTCACCATTAAATACTTTTGGAATAACATCTCCTAATTGACTTAGGTGGATGCCGGCTATCCAACCCAAAATAGGTTTAAAGAAAATATTCTTGAAGTTTGGAGCATTTTGAGCATAAGTAAAATGAGCGGAACTATTTGCTGGTATGATAATAAATGAAAAGCCATTATCAGGAGCGTCACTAGTAATGCGTGCTAATTGTTTTTCCTTGTAACTGATAATTTTGATATTTTCAACGAAATCTTTCATTTCATTAACAAATACGTGTGTGTGAGATGCTAAGCCACCAGCTTCTTTAGTCATAAAATATGGAATGGTGCCAGCTATCCATTTACCTTTTGGTAATTGTGATAATAGCTGTTCATCTCCTGCTATCAATAAAATTTTTCCTGCTTGAATTTTTTCAGCAGCTTGTTCAACAGTAATTAACATTTTATTTTTTCCAATATTATTAGGTTCTCGTTCTATTACTAAAGAAGTTAAGCATCATAAAATGTTTGTGGTATTTGGTGAAAATTTTATTGATAAAATCATCAATTTTTATAATTCTATCTTCTTTTTTAAATGATAAACTACGTAATAGAATTTCAGATTTTGTATCTTTAAGTTGTGGAATTGAGTTAGGAGATAAGTTTTCTTCATTGGCAGTTAATGCAGTTTTACCAGCAAAGGGATGTTCACCTGTTAGTAATTCATAAGTTATACAAGCTAAGGAATAAATATCATCCTCTGGTGATGGATCTAAATTGGATAATATTTCAATGCTTTGATAAGCTTGTATTTGTTCTTCTTTAAAAGGGCTAGTAATATCAAATTGAATTGTTTGAGTTATTTTTCTATCAGGATCATAAAAAATATTTGTTGGCGCGATATTTAAACAAGTTAAACCTTTTTCATGTGCCGCTTTAATTGTTTGAGCTAAGCTTGTAATAATAGCTTTGACTTTTTTAAAGGGTAATCCTTGAGGATATTCTTTCAACAAATCTTTTAATGAAATAGCAGCTAAAAATTCCATCACTGTAAATATTTTATTACCAAAACGATCTAATTCATCAGCCATTACTATATTTGCATTAGAAATTTTTTTAGATCTATTAGTTTTAGAATATTGATATACTAAGTTTTTAAGTATGTCAACATTTTGTTTGAACAGTGTTTGATCGACAAATTTAATTGCAACATAACATTCATCTTTATTATCAATGGTTAAATCAATTGCTTGCCATACTGTGCCAAAACCTTCTTCATTAATAATTTGAAGTAAACGATAATTATCTCTAATAATTGTACCTTCTTCAATTATAGTTTCTTGTTCATCTTCAGATAGTAAAGCAGAGGTGAATAAATTAACCCACATTGGTGGTTTTGGTGGTGGTGGAAATAAGCCAGCTAAAAATTGATCTATTGTTGCAATTCTTTGTTCTTTCTCAAGTTCAAGTGCTTCAAGTGCTTTTAATAAGGTTTGATTTTGTTCTAGAGTTAATTTGTCTATGGGCTGAGCTTTTAAAGCTGTTTTGCTATCAAAAGGATGTTTACCTGATAATAATTCATAAGTGATACAAGCAAAGGCATAAACATCATCAGCAGGAGAAGAGTCTGTATCTGATAAGTTGCGTGCAATAGCAATTAATTTAGCAAATTTCCTCACAGGATCATAATCAATATTGCTAGGTTTTAAATCTAGATGGAAAAATCCTTTGTTGTGCATATAAGATAAAGCGTTACCAATACCTTGTATGATTGGTTTCGCATCATTAAAGGATATGCCTTGAGGATTATTTTTAATAAATTGTGTTAATGGTATTCCTTGTAGAAATCCCATGACAATAAAAATATAATTACCGATATTATTAATTTCATCTGCTGCCGCTAAATTGGGATGATGCAATTTTTTATAGCAATTAAATTCAACAGCTAATTTTTTTAATGTTTCTGGATGTTTTTTAAAAAAGGCTTGACTTAAAAATTTAATTACTACTAATTTATCACGTGAACCAGCTGCTTCTTGAAGAATATCAGTTGCTTTCCAAACCACACTATCATTTTCACCTAGTTCTTCTAAAGGTGTATTAAGGCGATAATTACCTTTAATACCTGCGCCTTGTTCTAGTATAAATTCTGTTTGATCATATTCATGATCAATAGATAATAAGCGGTTAGTTAGCAGGTTAATCCAAACAGTATCAGCAGTTGCTGGGCGTGATAAAACATTGTTTTCTACTAAAGCTTTTGGTTGCAGAGTTGGTTCTGTTTCTTCTTCTCCTTGAATAAAATTATCAATAATCTTGATTAAAAATTCAACTTCAATGAATTCTGCTAATCCTGTATCATCACTAAGGTCTTGTTTTAACTTAATTAATAGGCTGCTATCTGATTCAAAATTTTGATTTAAAAAGCTTTGTATTTCTTTAGCTACAAGCTGATTAACTTCTTCAGATTCTTTTGCTGTTAAAAACACAGCATAATGATAAAGTTTTTCAATAAATCTAGTTATCTTACTTTCACCTAGGCTTTCATGAGTCATATTGCCATATAACTCTACTAAACTATTGTGAATAACTAAAAATTTTTGTTTATTAATTCGGAATATTTCTGTTAATAATAGATGCCGTATAGTGGCATTTAGTTTATATCCGATTCCACTTTCCCAAGTTAATAGGTTTATTTTTTGGAATTCACTAGATAATCTAACAGCTAAAAATGGTTGTTGTGCTTCATAATGAGATAGAAAATGAAGTAGTAAGTGATGTTGGGTTCTGGGTAATATATAACGTAGCGGTGCTATGGTTTGCAGAAATAATTTCGCTTCATGAGGATTCACTTCAAGTTCTAATTGATTTAATATATTTTCTTCAAGAAGTACTTTTATTAAGTCACTTATATTAGAATTTTGTTGTTGTAAAAGAAAATTAATACTGAACGGATGCCCATTTGTGGTTTTTAATAGTTCATCAGCAACATTTTCTTTAACTTCAAAACCTTCAATTATTTGAGTTTTGCTAAAATTAGAAAGAGTAATTAATTTTAGACGCTGTTTCAGTTTGTTGTGAAATGGAGTATGTGTTTGACTAGCAGTAACCAGTATTAAATCAGGGTATTCTGCAATATTTTCTTCAAAATTTTGCCAATCCTTGGCAGTAATAGCATCTGTATTATCAATACAAAGTACTATTTTCTGCAATGTTTGATCATAAGGATAATTAGCAAGTACATTATGTATTTCAGTATCAGGATCCGATAAATCAATATAAATACAATAGTAATTGCTTTGATTTTCATGTATCCATTTTAAAAATGTTGTTTTTCCTTGACCATATATTCCATTTATATCTAAATAAGTTCCTTGCCGTAGTGCTTCTGTAAATAGTTGTTGTTCTGTTGAACGATTGACATAGAGCATATAGTTTATCCTATAGATAAATATGATTATGCCTTAGCTTAACAATTTTGGTGCTTTAAATCAATAGTTATAAACTCCAACCTAAATCTTTAACATCTTTTATAAAGGGGATCGCACCAAATCTACCATTTAAATAACCTTTTGTGAGATTTAAATGATCTACATCTGCATTAGCTAGTGAATACAATACCGATTCTCCATTTTGGTTTTTTTCCATAAACCAGATTTCATCTTTTCTAAACAGGTTTTTTATATCTAATAAATTAACTTCATGAGTTGAAACAATTAATTGACTTGCTGCTGAATTAAATAATTGATGTTGTAACAGTAACTCAAATAATCTTCTGATTAGTAGAGTGTGAAGACTTCTTTCAATTTCATCAATCACAAAGACTTTGTCTTTAGATAAACCGATTAACATTGGGATAAAATCCATAAATCGCTGTGTACCTTCAGATTCATCCTTGATTTCAAATTTAACTTCATTGCCAGCTTTATTTTTTCTGATGGTGATTAGTTTTGATACTAAATTTCCAGATTTCTTGTCTTTAAATTCTTCTATTTGAATTTTTTCAATTCCAAAATGGAAAAGTTTAATTACTTTATTAAAAAAATCTATATTTAATTTAGCTAAAGAAGTTAAGGCTTGATGTTTAGAGTTGGTAAACACAATAATCAGAATTTCTGCAAACCATTTATAAATAAATTGTAAAGATTGAATATTAAGCTCTTGGCAATTAGTTAAAAATAATAAATTTGCTCTGGTGCTTCTAGCCTCATAACTGATTCTTTGTTGTTCTTCTTCAGTTAAATGAATAAATAATTCATGTTCAAAATGAAAGGATATGTTGTGTTTTACTCTTTCAAAAATAGGCTGTTCAATATCATGCCCAATTTCAAATAACCATTCTTCATGAACTTGATTTTTATCCACAGCAAATCCGTAAGCATATTGTCTGTCTTGATAAGAAAATTCAAATTCAAATCGAGATGGTTTGTTCTCACAGGAACTATCAAGTTTAAAAGGTTTTACATCAATAGTTAGATTTTTGGCTACACCATTAACAATGAAATTTTGAGCAAAAGACATTGCTTTCATAAGATTAGACTTACCGGAAGCATTAGCACCATAAATAATAGATGTTTTTAATAAGTCTATATTTTCAGCAGATTGCCCTTGTAAAATATGATGATTATGACGCTCCTCAGCAGAAGCGATCATGTTAAAATCAATCAGTTCATTAAACGATAAATAATTTTCTACAGTAAACCTTATTAACATAATTTATGACTTTTATAAAAATTGTTTAGGTATGTTTCCAATATCTGGATAATTCTGAATTGCCGTTTCAATTTGTTCTTTTGTAATATATCTTTCTAGCAGCCTACAATCAGCTTTTTTATAATTTGGAATACGATCAACATGATCAAGTGCCTTTTCATATTCTTTACATTTTTTATCGCTTTTCAAATTTATTTTCTGAAAATGGGCAAGCAGCCAGCTTTCCACACAGGGTTGTGTAATATAAACTGAAGTGTCATTAGGAGTTGAAAGTTTATTCTTTAAGTTCTTGTCGTTTGGTAAATAGGTGTCTCCATCAAACCAAATTACATAGCCAGAACAATCATCATCATTGCTTTGAATAATCTTTTTAGCTTCTTCTAAAACATTTTTCGCACTTCCTCCGTCACAATTTTTAATTTTGCCGGGCTTACGATAAATTTTTTTCAACAGTTTAATATAATTTTCTTCTGTACAACCTTCTACAATAAAGTAATAGACAATCTTACTTTTCCTTGGTTTTCTAGTTTTCCTTGCCATTACAAGCCTCTAGGTGTAGCACCAAATCTACCAAGGCGATATAATTTTTCAAGGTTTTTTTGATGTAAATCTTTGATGTCATAAAAATCAGCGGCTGAAAATAATTCAGTTTGACCATCATCATTTTTTTCAGCAAACCATAATTGTTCTGGCTTCAGTAATTTCATAAACGCTGCATTATGAAAAGAAAAAATGAGTTGAGCGCAGTTACGATTTTCATCAGGATTTTGAAATAACCCAATCAAAAAAGCGACTAAATTCTGATGCAGTTTTAATTCGATCTCATCCAATATCAATAATTTACCGTTTTCTAATGTGGATAAAATTCTATATAATAAAGTTAAAAATTGTAAGGTGCCGGCACTTTCTCGCTCAGAATTTGAAAAATCAATTAAATTGCCTTCGATCTGATGTGTGAAAATCAATTCAGTTTTGGTTTCTAGCATATTCAAGAATTTTTTTAGGTTATCATCTAAATTCTGTACACTAAGCTGTAATTTATTAAGTGTGACTGTATCAATACCAACATCGGCAATAGACAAAAAATTCGACAAACGTGATTGAAAATATTCATCTTCAATCATTTTTTCTATATTATGTGTGAATTGTTCCTCTCTGAAGCCGCCATGAGTTACATTGCTATGAACAATATATTCTTTACATGATTTAGCAATTACTTGGGTATCATCTTGGGCAGCATAAGAAATTATAGAACTGTTTTGTCTTAAACCAGAAGTATTTATCTTGGATATTTTATCACCAAATGTAATGGTTTTATCTTCTCGAATATATGCGCATTGTTTTTCATTATTTTCATAAAAATAGAGTGATTCATAGATAACTTTTTCTTTATTGATTCTGAGTTTATATTCATAATTATTTTTATTAATTGAAAAAATAAGATGAAAATGTGTTGCTTGCTCTTTTTGTGTACAAAAAGGATCAAGAGGGATTTCTTCATCAGGTGCTTGAGTCAAAAATGAATCTTTCAAAAACCAAAATACAAAAGAAAGAGCTTGTAATAAAGCGGTTTTACCAGAAGCATTAGCTCCGGCTAATCCAATTAAAGGATGAGCTGTGCAAGCTATTTCTTGCCTTATATTGGTATCAAATTCCAAGACACTTTCATTCTTTATAGAACGAAAATTTTCAACTGTAAAATATTTAATCAAACTAACCTCTTGTAAATTATTTTTTTATAATTATAAATTAAATTAAATTTTAACATAGATATGTAATTGAAACATAAAAATTATGACAGAAGATCAACCCATAGATATTACTAACCCTAAATGGTATATTAATCGCGAATTAAGCCTGCTAAGTTTTCATCATCGAGTTTTAGCACAAGCTAAGGATGAAAATATACCTTTACTTGAACGTTTACGCTTTTTATGTATTGCTAGCACTAATTTAGATGAATTTTTTGAGGTGCGAGTTGCTGGTTTAAAGCAGCAAGTTGCTTATGGCTCGGTACAAACTGGTGCCGATAATTTGTCTCCTCAAGAATCTCTTAATCGTATTAGTTTAGCCGCTCATGAGTTTATTGATGAGCAATATAATTTACTTAATGATAATATTTTTCCTGCTTTAGAACAAGAAGGTATTTGTTTTTTTAAACGTGATCAATGGAATGAGGCGCAATTAAAATGGGTAGCCAATTATTTTAAAAATGAGTTGCAACCAATATTAACTCCGATAGGTTTGGATCCTGCTCATCCTTTTCCGCCTATTTTGAATAAAAGTTTAAACTTTATTATTTCTTTAAAAGGTAAGGATGCCTTTGGGCGTGATAGTCGTATGGCTGTGGTACAAGCTCCGCGTTCATTACCACGTTTAATTCAATTTCCAGCTGAATTGTTTGCTAATAATACTAATAATTTTACTTTTTTATCTTCTATAATTCATGCTCATATTGAGGATTTGTTTCCGGGTATGAAGGTAACAGGTTGTTATCAATTTCGAGTCACTAGGAATAGTGAACTATTTGTTGATGAAGAGGAAATTGATGATTTATTAAGGGCTTTAGAGGGAGAATTACATGGTCGTCGTTATGGTGATAGTGTACGTTTAGAAGTTCCTAATAATTGTCCTGATAAAATGATTCAGTTTCTGTTAAAGCATTTTAAATTAGATAAAGCTGATGTATATCAAGTAAATGGACCAGTTAATCTTAATCGTTTATTACCTTTACCTGATTTAGTTGATCGCCCTGAGTTAAAATTTCCTAGTTTTACGCCTAAAGTTACAATTAGTTCAAAAAGTAATTTATTTGCAGCTATCAGTGAACATGATATATTATTGCATCATCCGTTTGAGTCTTTCACTCCGGTAATTGATTTTGTACGTCAAGCAGCTGCTGATCCACATGTTTTAGCTATTAAACAAACTCTTTATCGTACTGGACCTGATTCTGTATTAGTTGATGCTTTAGTAGAGGCTGCGCGTTCTAATAAAGAGGTTACGGTGGTAATAGAATTACGTGCGCGTTTTGATGAAGAAGCCAATATTCGTTTAGCTAACCGTTTACAAGAAGCTGGGGTTCATATTGTTTATGGGGTAGTAGGTTATAAAACTCATGCTAAAATGATAATGGTAGTACGTCGAGAAGCTAAAAAATTAAGACGTTATGTACATTTAGGTACTGGAAATTATCATCATCGCACTGCGCGTATTTATACTGATTATGGTCTTTTAACTTGTGATAAGGAAATGGGGGAAGATGTACATAATATGTTTATGCAGCTTACCAGTCTTGGGCGTGGCGAAACTTTGAAAAAAATGCTGCAATCTCCTTTTACTTTACATAGTGGCTTAATTGAACGTATTGAACGTGAAGCAGAATCGGCGAAACAAGGTAAAAAATCTCATATCATTGCTAAATCTAATGCTTTAACAGAAACTAAGATAATTGAGGCTTTATATAAGGCTTCGATGGCGGGAGTGAAGATTGATTTAATTATACGTGGAATGTGTTGTTTAAAACCGGGGGTTAAGGGTTTGTCAGAAAATATTCATGTACGTTCTATAGTTGGACGTTTTCTGGAGCATACTCGTTGTTATTATTTTTTAAATGAAGGTAAAGAAGAGGTATTTTGTGCTAGTGCTGATCTTATGGCACGTAATTTATTCAAGAGGGTTGAAGAGTGTTATCCAGTAGAAAATAGCAAATTAAAAAAACGTATTATAGACAATTTGAATATATATTTACAAGATAATATTCAGGCATGGGTGTTACATAGTGCAGGTAACTATTCTCGTTTGCAGCCTAAAGATGATGAAACTCCAATATCGGCGCAACAATATTTATTGGATGTTTAAAGTTTTTAAGGAATACAATATGCAATAATATATTATCCATAACAATCTGAATATTATTATGTATTCCAAATACCATTCATTAATCAAAATTTATGAAAGTGTCAATTCTATAGTTTATCGTGGCAAAAGGATTGAGGATGATCAACCAGTTATCCTTAAAATCCTTAAAGAGGATTATCCAACTCCTGAAGAATTAACACGTTATCGTCAAGAATATGACATTACTCGTCGCTTGTCTCATTTGCATGGCGTTATCAATGCCTATGAAATTGATAAATATCAAAATAGTTTGATGATGTGTTTAGAAGATTTTAATGGTGAATCACTCCATGCCATTGATATTCCAATCGCTATTAAAATCACTGAAATTTTAGCCCAAATTCATCAGCAAAATATTATCCATAAAGATATTAACCCTTCTAATATTGTTTATAATCCATCAAGCAATGTACTGAAAATTATAGATTTTGGTATTTCTACTCAATTGCCTCGTCAACATTTCAGCTTAAAAAAACCGGAAATTTTAGAAGGTACTTTGGCTTATATGTCACCTGAGCAAACTGGGCGCATGAATCGCGCTTTGGATTATCGTTCCGATTTTTATTCTTTGGGCGTTACTTTTTATCAGCTTTTTACTGGAAAATTGCCTTTTGAATCTGATGATGCAATGGAATTAGTTCATTGTCATTTGGCTAAGCAACCGCCAATGCCTGATGATTTGCCACCAATGTTATCTAAAATTATCATGAAATTGATGGCTAAAACTGCTGAGGAACGTTATCAAAGTGCTTTGGGTATTAAGGCTGATTTGGAGCAAGTTCTTAATAATCCACAGGAATTTTTTGAATTGGGGCAGTTTGATATTTCTGAACGTTTTCAAATATCACAAAAATTATATGGTCGTGAAAATGAAATTAACATATTAGTTGATAGCTTTGACAAAGTCAGTCAAGGCGATAAACAAATGATGTTAATTGCTGGTTATTCTGGTATTGGTAAATCGGTTTTAGTTAAGAAACTTTATAAATTAAATAAGCAGGGTTATTTTATTTCGGGTAAGTTTGATCAATTTCAGCGCAATATTCCTTATAGTGCCTTAGTCAACACTTTTAGTGATTTGGTTAAGCAGTTGTTGATGGAAACCGATGCCCAATTAGAACAGTGGAAGCAAAAATTATTAACTGCTCTTGGACCAAATGGGCAGGTTATTATTGAGGTTATTCCTGATATTGAAGCTATTATTGGAAAACAACCACCGGTGCCAGCATTGGATGGTGGGCAATCTTTAAATCGCTTTAATTTGGTGTTTCAGAATTTTATTCGAGTGTTTTCGCCTTTGGTTATATTTTTGGATGATTTGCAATGGGTTGATTCTGCTACTTTAACTTTATTAGAAGTCATAATGACTGATAGTGAAAGTAATGGCTTGTTTTTAATTGGTGCTTATCGAGATAATGAGGTTAGTGCTACTCATCCTTTGATGATGACTGTTGAGAAATTAAAATTTAGTAAAATTACTTTAAAGCCTTTAGAATTTGAACATGTAAATCAATTAATTGCTGAAAGTTTAGATACTACTGAAGTTACATCTTTGACTGAGTTGGTTATGCAAAAAACTGGTGGTAATCCATTTTTTGTTAATCAATTTCTTAGTACTTTGTATCAAGAAAATTTGCTTCATTTTGATCATGGATGGAAATGGAATATTGAGCAAATTAAGTCTATGAACATCACTGATAATGTGGTGGATTTGATGATCAGCAAATTGAAAAAATTGCCTGAATCAGCACAACATGTATTACGTTTAGCGGCTTGTGTGGGCAACCATTTTGATTTAAACACCCTTTCTATAATCTATGAAAAGTCAATTGATGAGACTTTTCAAGATTTAATGCCAATCTTAATTGATGGCTTTGTGGTGCCAACTTCTGAGTTAGAAGTTAATGGAGATGATATTAGAAGTTCTTCTTTTGCTATTCATAATTTTAGTTTTTTACATGATAGAGTGCAACAAGCGGCTTATGCTTTAATTGATGAAAATCATAAAAAAAGTGTGCATTTAAAAATTGGGCGTTTATTGTTGACTCCACAACAGGAAAAAATATTTGATTTGGTTTATCAGTTTAACAAGGGTTTGACGCTTATTACTGATGAAGAAGAAAAAGTTAAAATCGCCAAATTAAATTTCACTGCTAGTGAAAAAGCTAAAGAATCAAATGCTTATAATCCTGCATATGAGTTTTTACAAAATGCAACTGAGCTGTTAGGTGAAAATGCTTGGAATCAACAGTATGAGTTGACGCTTAATATATTTTCTACTTTATCACAGGTGACTTTTTTAATTGGTGCTTTTCAGGATATGGATAAGTACATTAATATTGTACTAGAAAATGCCAATAATACTCTTGATAAGCTAGCGGCTTATGATGTCAAAATGCAATATTTGATTGCTTTGAGTCAACAAGGTGAGGCTTTGCAATTAGGCTTGCAAATTGTAGAGTCGTTAGGTGAAAATCTACATATTGAAAATTTAGATTATATAGATATTGAAACTTTGATTGATTTGCCTTTGATGAAAGATCCTGTGAAATTAGCAGTAATGCAAGTTTTAAATACAGTTTTGACTCCAGCATGGGCAAATAATCCAACCGCTTTTGAGCAAATTTGTATTAGCATGACTAAATTATCTTATCAATATGGTAATTGTGATTACTCAGCAGTGGCTTATGTATTTTATGGTGGCTTTTTATCTGGGCAAGGGGATATTGATAGAGGTTATAGACTTGGCAAAATGGGCGTTGAGCTTATTGATAAATTGAATTTAAAACCATTCAAAGCACGAGTTTATACTTTATTTTATGCTACCGTAATGCACTGGCGCAAACCTGTGCGTGAAACTCTTGTTGATTTTTATAAGGTTTTTCAACAAGGCTTAGATACGGGTGATCTTGAATATGGTTGCTATGGAATTATTGAACCTGATATTTATCAATTTTTAAGCGGTTCTAATATTCAGAAATTGAATGAAAAATATGTTCAAAGTCTGATTACAATTGAGAAGTATAAACAAAATTTTCATTATTATTATCTTGCACCTTATTATCAATCTGTATTGGATTTGCAAGGCAAAAATGAGTGTGTATTTGATTATGATGAGTTAATAGCAAGGTTTATTAAAGAGGAACAATTTTCCTTATGTTTTTGTGGTTATCAAGGCAAAACGATTACTGCTTTTATTTTGCGAGATAACAAGGCGGCTTATGAAAACGCGATTTTAACAGAAAAATATATAGATGGTGTTGCTGGAATGTTCTTTTTACCAGTGCATAATTTCTTTTATTCTCTTAGTTTATTATCAAATGCTGATGTTTCTAATTGTTTGAAAATAGTTGATAAAAATCAAAAAATATTAAAACCTTGGGCAGATTATGCCCCTGAAAATTGTCAACATAAATATGATTTAGTTGAAGCAGAAAAAGCGCGTGTATTAGGTGAAGATTGGAAAGCAGTTCAGTTATATGAAAAAGCGATTGCTGGTGCAAGAGCAAATGAATATTTACATGAAGAAGCTTTGGCTTATGAATTATTGGCTGAATTTTATGCTGCACATGGGATGCAAAAACTGGTTCAAACTTATATCATTGAAGCACATTATCATTATAAGCAATGGGGTGCAACTGCTAAACTAAGCCAGTTAGAACAACAATATCCACAATTATTAGTACAATATTCTGGTTCAAGCAAACAAGCTTTATCAACTTCATTTACCAACACTACTTCATCAAATGCTTTGGATTTAAATAGTGTGATCAAAGCATCTAATACTTTATCAGAAGAAATTGTATTTAGCCGTTTGCTGAAAAAAATGATGCAAATTGTGGTTGAAAATGCTGGTGCTGAAACTGGATTTTTGTTATTACCTAAGCAAGATCAATGGTTTATTCAATCTTCGGAACAATCAATACTGATTGAAGATTCTGAGCTGCCATTAGATTTGATTAACTATGTTATACGCACACAGGAACATATTGTTAAGCAAAAACCTAAATCTATTTTATGTTTGCCGCTATTAAATCAAAATAAATTAACTGGCATTTTATACTTAGAAAATAATCTTATTAAAGGTGCTTTTACTGCTGAACGATTAGAGGTTTTAAAAATGTTATCGTCTCAGTTGGCGATTTCTATTGAAAATTCATTGCTATATGAAAATTTAGAACAAAAAGTTGCCGATAGAACCGTTAAACTTGAAAAAGCCAATCAAGCGAAAAGCGAATTTCTTTCTAATATGAGCCATGAATTGCGCACACCGCTAAATGGTATTTTAGGCTATGCTCAAATTTTGAAGCGGGCTAAAAATTTGGAAGAGACTCAAGTTTCTGGTTTAAATACTATTTATAATAGCGGTAATCATTTATTAACTTTGATAAATGACATTTTAGATTTATCGAAAATCGAAGCGGGTAAATTAGAAATTTATCCTGAAAACATTACATGCCAGAGTTTTATAGATAGTATTACTGGCATTATGCGTATGCGTGCTGAACAAAAAGATGTTTGTTTTGTTTATGAAGCTGTTGGAGATTTACCATTAGGAATTGAAATAGATGAAAAGCGTTTGCGCCAAGTTTTGTTAAATTTATTAGGTAATGCGATTAAATTCACTGATAAAGGGCAAGTAACATTGCGAATATCAGCCATACAAAATGGCGTTTTCAGATTTGAAGTAGCAGATACTGGCGTTGGTATGACTGATGAAGAATTGCAAAAAATCTTTAAACCATTTGAACAAGTTGGTGATACTCAACGACGCGCAGAAGGTACAGGCTTAGGTTTAGCAATTAGTCGTCAATTGGTAGAATTGATGAGTAGTGAAATTAAGCTAAAAAGTGAACTTGGTAAAGGTAGTACTTTTTGGTTTGATTTAGCATTAAAAGTAGTAGAAGTTGAAGAGAAAACAGAACAGCGGCGTATTACTGCTTATAAAGGTGAAGCACAAACCGCATTAATTGTAGATGATTATCCAGAAAATCGCTTAATACTCAGACAAATGCTAGAAAATATTGGCTTTGAAGTGATTGAAGCTGTTAATGGTAAACAGGGTGTAAAACTAGCAAATAAATCAAACATAATATTTATGGATTTGATTATGCCAGTAATGACTGGTGCAGAAGCAACTCAAATTATAAGAAAAGACTTTAAGGAACTTCCAATTATTGCAATATCAGCCAGCGTCTTTGAAACCGACAAACAAAAAAGTTTGCAAGTTGGCTGTAATGCTTTTCTAGCAAAACCAATCGAAGAACAACAATTATTTAATAGCCTAAGTGAACATTTAGATTTAGATTGGGTTTATGAGGAACAACAAATCATCGAAGTTGAAGATGAAACTTTGATACCGCCACCTGCTGAAGAATTAGAAAAATTATATGAATTAACAATGATGGGCGATATGCGAGAAATTAAGGATTTTGCTAATCAATTGGATGATGAATATGCTGCTTTTGCGAAGAAAATTATTGAATTGGCTGGTGGGTTTGAAGATGAGCTTATTTTGAGTTTGGTTGAGGGGTATATTAATTGACACAAAATTTTTATTATAGAATAGCAACTCACTTATAAATAATCAGGAATTAATATTATATATAAATATATACCACAACCTCAGATACAAAGACAATGGTAATAATAATCTAACTAAACCTGTCAGGTCTATGCAAAAAACTTATGTTAAAATTTCCAGAGTTATTTATAATATAGACTTTATAAATTCCAGAGTAAAAATGTTACCCAGAGAATTAACCAAGGAAATTTTAGCAAGTTTTGATTCAACTACTAAAATTAGATTCTATTGAACTGCCTAAAATTCCACGTGCAATAATGGAATTTGAAAAAAAATATACTTTGCAATTAACAATTGCAAATAAACAAGTCATAAATCAATCTGTATATTTACAAAAGTCAAATGTGGAATTTTTGCCAGCATATTTACAATAAATCCTTTAAAGATTGTAAATCTTGCAGTGTTTCTTTTAAAATAGCATCATCCACTAGATCTTGATTCCTTTTAATTTCAATATTTAATCTATCATCATGTTGAGCCAAATATTCACGACTAAAGCAACGCAAACGCCCATTTTCACCTTGATCTTGACGCGCTGCTAAACCATAAGGATCATCACCATACACCGTTTCAAAATTTATCAAATGTTCTCGTAAATCATTACGAGCATCATAAAACCAAACATTTTCTGTGACGGCTTCAGTGCTTTTATAAAAAAATAGTACATGAGTATCTATTTCATCTGGATACAGAATACCATGTGGTAAACGTAATACTGTATGTAAAACCGTATTTTCAAGTAAATTTTTACGAACTTCTTGCGCTGGTCCATCGGTTGCTAAAATAGTATCAGGCACTATTATAGCGGCTCGTCCATTGGGTTTTAAAGTTTGGTATATGTGTTTCAATAAGGCTAAAGCCGTGTCATTGTTAGATATTAATGTACTTAAAATTATGTCAGCAGGTGGCCAAATTTGTCGATTTGATAATAAACTATCACCCCAACGTATTGGAACATGTTGAGGATGTTCAATTTTATGTAATAAACAATTCATCAAGCCTAAGCGTTGACGTATTAAATCAGGTTCTATGGCAATAAAATCTGTGGTTTTAACAATTTCTTCATCAGCTATAACTTGAATATATTGATCAGCGGCAACGATAAAATTTCCAACACCTGCATAAGGGTCTTGAATAAATTCACCTACTTCAGGCTGGGTTAATCTAACCATCATATCAATCAAAGCACGAGGAGCAATATATAAATGACCATCTTTTTCATAATCACATAAAGCTAATAAATCTTCATACAATTCCCCTAATTCATCAATGGAACTATCATCCAACTTGTTTAAGGCAGTTATAATAATTTGTAATTGTTCAGGATTTTGTAATACAGTGTTAGCATGTGTGTATATTCCAGCTACATGAGGATCAATGACTTTAGCTAAGGCGGTTAAAATTTGTTTATAATAATCATATTGCTCAATACCATCTTTTTGAAGTAAATTTTCCCAATTAAATTCTTCAAATAAATAATTAATTTCATCTAAATCTGGAGCTATTTTTAGAAATAGTAACCAAGTTAATTCTGTTATATAAGCAGAACAATTAATTCCATCTTGAGCTAACTCTTTGGCTGGTGCAAATAATTGTTGTGTAATCTCATCCATAGTATTTTTTACTAATTTTTAAATTGGTTTACTTTATAATATCTGATTTTGGATATTTTAAAATAATTATGAATAGAGCTTGGTATTTAGAACCTTATGTTTGGTTAGTCATTTTATTTCCAACTACTGCAATCATTGCTGGTATGTTTACACTTTATCTAGCCATAGAATCAGATGATGGCTTAGTTGTGGATGATTATTATAAACAAGGATTAGAAATTAATCGTACTTTAGAACGTGATACAGCAGCGGTTAATTACGGTTTAGATGCAAATCTGCAATTTAATGCAGATGCAAAATTGATTAGGTTATATCTAAAAGCAAATTCAGATTATCAACTACCTAATACCATAAACCTTTCATTTAGTCATCACACCCGTTCTGGTTTTGATCAAAAAGTGTTATTAGAAAAGATTGATACTGGAATTTATGAATCTGTATTACCCAAGTTAATTGCAGGTACTTTTACTGTACAACTAGCGGCGGATAATTGGAGATTATTAAAGTCAGCAGATGTGCCTATGACTACATTAGATTTTTAACTAATTGATGTTACAATCTATAATGTATTAATGTAGGGTGGGTAGAGCGGGAGCGAAACCCACCATTTTAGCTACTTTGGTGGGTTTAGCTTCGCTGACTTCGTATCGCTTCCGCTCTACCCACCCTACAAATATGATTTTATATCAAATTTAGGTCATAGTCGTTTACTAAGTTAAGTACCTGATCTGGTGTTATATCACGTAAACATTTCAGGTGTTTTTTAGGGCAAATACGCTGATAGCAAGGGCTGCAATCTAAACCTAATAATATGATATGAGCTTTATCACTTAGTGGTGGTGTCATCTTGGGGCTTGATGATCCATATATGGCAATCATTGGTTTGTCTAATGCTGCCGCTATGTGCATTAATCCTGAATCGTTAGTAATAACCATATTAGTTAATGCTAATAAATCAACTGCTTCTGATAGCGAAGTTTGTCCACATAAATTTTTGACACCTTCTCCAACTAAGCTTTGAATTTTAGCACCAGCAGCATAATCTTTATTAGAACCAAATATCCATATTTGCCAACCTTGGTCGCGTTTTTGTTTAGCAACTGTTGCATAGTATTCCAAAGGCCAACATTTGGCTGGTCCATATTCTGCGCCGGGGCATAAGGCTAATATCGATTGAGTTTCAACTTTTAAAGGTTTGGGGTTTAAACTAGGATTAGGTGTAAGCTTAGATAAACCTAAAGCAGCAAATTGATCAACTGTTCTGGTTAAAGCTTTTTTAGATCGAATATCATTTAATAATCCATAACGCATTTCTCCTTTAAAACCAGTGCGTTGTGGAATTTTAGCCCAAAATGGAATTAATGCTGATTTCCATGAATTTGGTAACACAATAGCTTGCTGATAGGCGCGAGAACGTAATTGTTGACCAATTTGACGACGTTCTCGCCATCCTAATGTGCCATGTGCTATGGTATGAGGGATGATATGACGCACTTCATCCATTCGTTGTAATAAACCTTCACTCCATGTAGGTGCTAACACATCAATATTAACATCTGCTTGCTTGATCTTTAAGACTTTAAACAAGCTCTGCGCCATCATCATATCACCCACCCATGATGGACCAACTATTAAAATAGAAGACACTGTTACTGTTTTAATTGATATTCTGCACTACAATAAGGGCATATAATATGATGATCTGTAGCGTCTTCAATTGGTAAAAACACTTTTGGGTGAGAATCCCATAATGTCATATTAGGCATAGGGCAATGCAGGGGTAAATCTTTTGCAGTGATTTCATAGTGTGTTTTATCATTAGCTGTGTTTTTATTCATTTTATATCTCACTTTTTAACATATTTTATAATGACAAAGAAAATTTTTTTTATCATATTTGGCAGCTTATTAAGTCTTATCTTATTAATTTATATATTAAATGGTCTGGATTGGCAAGCTTTTTTTCAAGCTATCAAAACCATTAGTTTACCAGAAGTTTTCTTGGGAGGAATGATAATTATAATTAATATCGCTATACGTTCATTACGTTGGAATTTAGTTGCTAAGTTAGGATTGGATAAATTTAAGTCTTTTTGGCAAGCGGCTAATATTGGTTATTTAGCTAATATTATTTATCCTGCTCGCACTGGTGAGGTGTTAAAGGTAATTGCAATTAATAAATTTGCACCTTTAGTATTTGGACGCGCTGTTAGTAGTGCTATCATTGATCGTATGTTAGATATGATTGTTGTTGGTATATTTACCTTGATAGTTATTTGGATACATGGTAATCGCATTGATCCTAATATTGGTAAAACTGTAATTGCGGTTTTTATTTTAGCGACGCTGGTATTGAGTTTATCAGTTATTTTTGTTGACGCTATAAAAAAGCGCGTTGAAATTTGGCAATTTAAAGCTAAATGGCAACAGAAATTACATGAATTATTTATGCATGGCTTAGAAGGTATTCAGATTTTCCGTCAAAGTAAGAATATATTAATCGTATTAATATTAACTCTTAGTGTATTTTTATTTGATTATTTTTGGATGTGGAAAATTATGGGGGCTTTTGGTTGGGATTTACCGTTTGAAGCTGGTTTAACTGTTGGAGTATTTTTACTTTTAAGTATTTCTATACCATCAGCTCCGGGTTTTATAGGGGTTTATCAGATGGCTTGTGTCTTAGCGTTAGGTTTATATGGTATTGATCAAACCTTAGCTGTCGCTTATTCAATTGTATTACAACTCATTACATTTACAATTATGGGAATACAAGGAATGCTGGTTACTGCTTATTGTGGGTTTAATTTATCGCAGAAAGATTAATTTTTAGACAAACCTGACAGGTTTTTAAAACCTGTCAGGTTTAAAATTAATAATTACTTATTAGCTACCATTGTACTATCTTTATCTTTTTCATCTTCTTTGTCTTTAGTTAATGTAAAGTCAGGTATTTGAATTATTGCAGTTTGTGATCCAGTTGTTGAATACTGTGAACCGATTAATATACCTATAGAAAATATCATTAAATATAAAGCAATATTGATAATAATTTTCTTGCCATTATTTGCTTTTTTACCCAAACGTTTGCCAATACTTGCTGGATATTTTATATGTAACCTTTCTGATAAACTCATTAGAAGCCCCTTTTATAATGAAATTAGTAAATTGGTTAATTTAACTAATTTGAATCGTTCAGTTATTATATTATCTATTTCATGAATTTTCAATTTTAGAATATAAGTCATGTTCATCAGCGTCTGTAATTCTTACATCTACTAATGCGCCCGGTAATAAATCCTTTGTTTTTTCTATGATTATTAATCCGTCTATTTCAGGGGCTTCGGCGGCACTACGTGCATAAATTTCAGTGTCGGTAATTTCATCTACTATTACTGTGATTTTTTGTCCAATTTTTTGTTGTAGCTTTTCCGCGCTAATTTGACTTTGCATTTCCATGAAGCGATTTAGGCGTTCTTGTTTTAGTTCTTCTGGTATTGCACCGGCTAATTGATTGGCTGTGGCTCCTTCTACTGCTGAGTAGGCGAAGGCACCGACACGATCTAAACGTGCTTGTTGGATAAAATCCAATAAAGTTTCAAATTCTTGTTCGGTTTCGCCGGGAAAACCTACAATAAACGTACTACGAAGTGTAATATCTGGACAAATTTCACGCCAATTGGCTATTCGAGCTAGCATATTTTCACTATTAGCTGGGCGACGCATTGCCTTTAGAATTTTAGGGCTTCCATGTTGTAATGGCACATCTAAATATGGTAAAACTAAACCGTCTGCCATTAGTTCAACTAATTGATCTACATGAGGATAAGGGTAAATATAATGTAAACGTAACCATGCTCCTAGAGTAGCTAAATTACGTACTAATTCGGTAATACGAGTTTTTAATGGTTTACCTTGCCAAAAGTCTAGGCGATATTTAGTATCTACTCCATAAGCCGCTGTATCTTGAGATACTATTAATAATTCCCGCACTCCTGCGCTAACTAGCTTTTCTGCTTCGTCTAAAATATCGCCAATTGGACGACTGACTAAACGCCCACGTAAGCTAGGGATAATACAGAAACTACATTTTTGATTACAACCTTCTGCAATTTTAAGGTAGGCATAATGACGCGGAGTAAGTTTAATTCCCCCGGGAGGAACTAAATCAATGTAAGGATCATGCTCTGGAGGTAATTCTGTATGAATTGCTGTCATGACTTCATCTACAGAATTTGGACCAGTTACAGCTAATAATTCTGGAAAAGTTTTCTTAACCAAATCACCACGCGCACCTAAACAACCGGTAACTATGACTTTACCATTTTCTGCTAAGGCTTCACCAATAACTTCTAAGGATTCTTCAACTGCCTCATTAATAAAACCACAAGTATTAACAACTACAAGTTCAGCATCATTATAATTAGGGCTAATGGCATAACCTTCAGCGCGTAATTGTGTAAGAATACGTTCAGAATCTACGGTTGCTTTGGGGCAACCTAGAGATATAAAACCAATGTTCATAAAAAAAATGTTAAATTAGCAAATTTGGTTATTATAGTCTATAAGGAGCTGAATACAAGATGGCTTTACTAAGTTGGGGAAATTATCCAAATATAGATGTAATTGCTTATAAGTTTGAGAATAGGCAAGCATTAAAAAATATTATAAATCAACATAATAATATTATTGCTAGTGGAAATGGTAGAAGTTATGGTGATAGCGCGTTAAATAAACATCAGATTGATGTTAAATCATATAATTATTTTTTAGATTTTGATCAAAATACTGGTATTTTGCATTGTCAAGCAGGTGTGTTGCTTTCGGAAATATTGGAAACTTTTATTCCCAAAGGATGGTTTGTCTCTGTTACTCCCGGAACTAAGTTGATTACTGTTGGTGGTGCTATTGCTAGTGATGTGCATGGAAAAAATCATCATGTAAAAGGTTCTTTTAGTGATTCTATTGTTGAATTTACTATGATGTTGGAAAATGGGGAAATCATTATTTGTTCCCATTCTATAAACCCTGATATTTTTCAAGCTACTTGTGGTGGTATGGGTTTGACGGGTATTATTATTGATGCTAAAATTAAGTTTCTGCCTATTAATTCATCCATGATTGATCAGCTTACTATCAAGACAAAAAATCTTCAAGATACTTTTGAAGCATTTGAACAGTATAAAGATTATACTTATTCAGTTGCATGGATTGATTGTATGGCTAAAGGAGATAGTTTAGGCAGGTGTTTGCTGATGGTAGGTGAACATGCTGATGATGGTAATCTTGATTATGTCAATACTAATAAAATTTCGATTCCGTTTCAATTTCCTTCCTTTGTACTAAACAATCTGACGGTTAAATCCTTTAATAGTCTCTATTATGCTAAAGTTAGACAAGCGGTATCTCAACAGAAAATAGGAATTGATAGTTTTTTCTATCCTCTTGATGCTATTGGTAATTGGAATCGCATATATGGCAAAAATGGCTTTACTCAGTATCAATTTGTATTGCCATTAGAAAAAAGTTATGAAGGTTTAGAACAAATCCTTAGTAAAATAGCGGCATCAGGTAAAGGTTCATTTTTGGCGGTTCTGAAACTGTTTGGTAAGGCTAATGCCAATTGGCTCTCTTTCCCGATTCAAGGTTATACTCTAGCTTTGGATTTCAAAATCGAACCGGGCTTATTTGAGCTATTGAATGAATTGGATAAAATAGTCTTGAAATATGAAGGGCGATTTTATTTAAGTAAAGATGTACGAGTTAGTAAACAGACATTTGAAGCTGGTTATAAGGATATAGATAAATTTAGACAGCTCAGAAAACAGTATAAAATGGATCAAAAATTTCATTCATTACAATCAAAAAGAGTGGGGATTTAAATCCCCACTCTTATAAATCATAGCTATTCTTTGATTGTATTTGGCTCATTAGCCCGTAAATAAGCTAGTTCTTCATCCGTTAAATCCACGTCATCATAACCAGTAATCATTGGTTTGACGTGTTCTACAAAAGAATGCCCAGTCGTGAGTAGATAGACATGGGCAATGACAAACATCACAATCGCAATAGCTGATAGGGTATGAATCAGTGCTATCCATCCTATCCCAATACCACTTAAGAAATCGCCTAAGCCAAAGCTTATCAGCAGATAGGCTATACCTGATATCCAGATCGCAGGAAAGATCACAGTCTTAACCATTAGATAAGTTAATGCTTGCAGTGGATTATGCTTGCGGCGGTAGGTTTTTATATAAGGGTGGTGTTCACCTTTGAAAATTCCAAAGGCATAATAACGCGCAACTTTTATAAAATGTTTCCTAGTCGGGATATAATGCCGCCATTCTCCGGTTGTAAATAACCAGAAGGTTGCAAAAGCCCAAATTACTAACAGGATAAGTGCAGATCCTGTGTGTATAGTGACAGCATCGCTAAAACTAATTAAATCATGAACGCCATAAACGCCAAAACCCGTGAATATCAGAGTAAAAATAAGTGCCATCTGACTCCAGTGCCATAATCTTTCAAAGCGTTTAAAAACTCGTAGTTTTACTGTATGAGACATTATTTTTTTCTCCTGCTGCTGGTTATTTTGCGTAAAGTTGCGTGACCCAAAACACCACCGAGTGTTCCCAAAATAGCTAATAAAGCAATTATATCAAGTAATTTGTTGCCAGTTCCGGGCATATAAAAGCCTTTAAGATGGCTAAGTCGTCCTGCTTTTGAATGACATTCTGCACATTCCAAGGCATCTTTTTTAGGTGCAACCATGTGATTGATAGGCCAATAAGAATAAGTTTTAATAAAACCCCATTCTCCACTATAAGGGATACCATTTTTTTTCATTCCAGTTTCAATCGCTTTACTAAAATCATAAGTTCCCCACAAAGCATTGCCATCATTGCCCCATAAGTTCATATAAACCAAGGTATTATTACCTTTGTCATAGGGCATGGTTGTGTGCATACGTTTGAAAGGATAGATACGTGAATTTGGATCATCATGAGAACCAGAAAAACTATTGATATCTATTGGACCTTTAGAGGGATCAAATTTAGTATCAATGGTTATATAGCGCATAGTGCCATCGAACCAAGCATACATGGGTTCGAGATTTTCCGCATAAGTGAATGTTCCTTTAATTGATTTATAGGTAGCACGATGATGACCATCACCTTGTGTATATTCTTTAAGCTTAAAACCTTCGCCATTTTTAAGCTTGCCCATAGTACGCCAATCCCAATCAATTTGAGTGGCAACTCCACCTCTGGCTATTTCTGGAATATGGCAAGTTTCACAAGCTACCACTTTGGTATGATTATTAAGTTTAATCCCTGCTATTGTATTGGTGGAATGTGGTGAAGCACTGTGACAACTTTCACAGGAAGCCACTTCACGCGGCATACCCGGTTTACCAGTACCTACTTTATCATTAACTAACATTTCATAACGACTACCAGCCCATTCATGTCCTTCACCAACATGACATGTAACACAGGTAAAATCTTCACCATCGGCACTCATATGAACATCAACATCTTTGGGTGGATTCAACAATACAGAGGATAAATCACCATGTTTGACATTATCGCCACCGCCACCATAAAAATGACATTTACCACAATTATTGCGACTAGGCATTGCGACACTTTGCGCTACCTTCGCCCATTCAATAGGTGGCTTACCTTCAAACATGACAGAACAGGATTTATTCCCTTTTGTTGTTGGGGTCTTATAATAAGTTCCAGTTGATTCATGACAAACCAGACAGTCCATATTTTCCTGATTGCTAAAGTCAAAGTTTGAATCTGTCATATTGTAACCAGCATGACACTGGGCACACATGCCCTCATTGCCTTTAGCGTTAGTACAGAAATTATTAATCAGCACACCTTTTCCTAACTTTTGACCTGTTTTAGGATGTGTATGTTTCCAAGTCCAGTGTTTATTTTTCATAAACTGGTGCCCAGCCTTATTATGACATTTAAGACAGGCTTTGGTGACTTCTGGTCCGCTTGAAAATGGACCTTGTAATTCTTTGAGCTTGGAATGATCAGTTGTAGATTTACTTTCCTTTGGAGTTTTCTGAATATGATCTTGATCTGTATGACTATATTCAGAAATTCCCATTTCTACTTTTGGCTCATCTTCAGCGATTACCTTACCACCTGTCAGCAATAAAGCAATAAATACACTAACAAACATGAGTGTTTTCATATAATTTTTATTCCTATTAATAATAAAATTATATTATAACAAATGTACAAAAATTTGGTATTCTGATATATTTATTTATATATTATAAAATAATATGTAAATATATTATAAAATGGTGATATAACATGAGTTATGTACTGATAATCGGTGCCAAAAGCGACATAGCAAAAGCTACTGCTAGAGAATATGCTAAGCATGGATATGATCTTTATTTAGCGGCTAGAAATGTAAGTGAATTAGAAACATTTGCTAATGATATAACAATACGATTTGATAGAAAGGTTAAATGTATTGAATTGGATATATTAGATTATATATCTCATAAATCTATTTATGATGGTTTGGAAGAGAAACCATTAGGCATAATTTCAGCGGTTGGTTATCTTGGTGAATTGTCTGAAACCCAGAAGATCATTGATACTAATTATACTGGCGTGGTGCATTTTATTAACATCATAGCTAATGATTTTGAACAGCGCAAAAGTGGATTTATAGTAGCTATAAGTTCAGTGGCTGGTGATAGAGGCAGAAAAAGTAATTATATATATGGTTCAGCCAAAGCGGCATTAACTACTTATCTATCTGGGCTTAGAAATAGACTTTATGCTGCCAATGTGCATGTACTTACAGTTAAACCGGGTTTTGTAGCAACCAAAATGACCGAAGGCATGGATTTACCTAAGAAGTTGACTGCTAAGCCTGAAGATGTAGCAACAGATATTTATAAAGCCCAACAAAATGGAAAAAATGTGCTTTATACCAAATGGATATGGAAATGGATAATGTTGATTATTAAGACTATTCCAGAGTTTCAATTTAAGAAAATGAATTTATAATTTAATGAAAGGCATAAAAATATAATGGGATTTAAATGTGGTATTGTAGGCTTACCTAATGTAGGAAAATCTACATTATTTAATGCTTTAACAAATGCGGATATACAAGCCGAAAATTACCCTTTTTGTACCATTGATCCTAATATTGGTATTGTACAGAAACCTGATAAACGCTTAGATCTATTGACTGAGATTGTGAAACCTAAAAAAACTATTCCTACCACCATGGAATTTGTTGATATTGCTGGTTTAGTTGCAGGAGCATCTAAAGGTGAAGGTTTAGGTAATAAATTTTTAGCTAATATCCGTGAAACTCAAGCAATTGCGCATGTAGTACGTTGCTTTGAAGATGACGATATAATTCATGTAGCAGGTAAAATTAATCCTTTGGATGACATTGAGGTGATTAATACTGAATTAGCGTTAGCAGATTTAGATACCGTTGATCGCGCAATGCAAAAAGTAAATAAAACCCTAAAAAGTGGTAATAAAAAAGAAGTTGTAGCTTTAAAAGAGCTATATGAAAAAGCTAATAAACTGCTAAATCAAGCTTTACCAATTAGATCATTAGATGAAGAAGAACAAAGTTTATTATATGATTTACATTTATTAACCGCAAAACCGACGTTATATATTGCCAATGTAGCCGAAGACGGTTTTGAAAATAATCCACATTTAGATAAAGTGCGCGAACTAGCGGCTAAAGAAAATGCTCAACTAGTAGCAGTATGCGCTGCAACCGAAGCAGAATTAATTTCGTTAGATGCCGAAGAAAGACAAGAATTTTTAAAAGATATGGGCTTAACCGAGCCGGGATTAAATCGTGTAATTGAAGCTGGTTATAATTTATTAGGGCTACAAACTTTTTTCACAGCCGGAGTACAAGAAGTGCGTGCATGGACAACTTTCAACGGAGCAACAGCCCCAAAAGCCGCCAGCGCGATTCATACTGACTTTGAAAAAGGCTTTATCAGAGCAGAAGTAATTGCCTATGATGATTTTGTAGCGAATAAAGGCGAACAAGGAGCCAAAGAAGCAGGCAAATGGCGACTAGAAGGCAAAGAATATATAGTGCAAGATGGAGATGTAATGCACTTTAGGTTTAATGTTTAGCTATTGATAAAACCTGACAGGTTTTAAAAACCTGTCAGGTTTGGTTTAATCTTCAAAATTTATAAAAAGCCAATCCAACAACAATAAATGAGCTAGCAAAAGCTATCATATCCAGCATGGGTAGCCATACCTTATAAGGAAGTATCAGATACACCAATACTGGATAACAGAATATTTCCGCTATTGCAATACCAATTATAAAGCCTTCAATTCCTGCTAAATAAGCTCCTACAGCCATTCCTATAATTTGAAAACCTAATTGGCTGGCAGTAAAAATCAGATTTTTAAATGAATTACCAACCGCTAATAATACTGGGCTAATCGTCGCTATTATCGCGCTTGCTATACTACCAGCTACTAAAATTTGTAACATCCAACCAGCATCTGCATAACGATCATCATAAACCCAGTGAATAAAATCATCTCCTAGAAAAACCATTAACCACAGTGGAGGTAAAAATACTAATAATAATAAAGCTCGTGTTTTAAATGTTTGATCACGCAAAGTGTCAAATCCTTGTTCAGCAAGACGAGAATATACCGGGAATAATACTGTTGAAGATAATTCTAGTAAAGCAGTAATTGCTACACGCGATAGATTTTTAGCTAAAATATAAATTCCTAATACCGCCAAACCACCAAAACTTCCTAAAATAAATATATCAAGACTAGAAACTAAAAAAGTCAAAGCTGTACTTATAAATATCCAACGACCAAAATGGATTAACTCTTTAACTGCTGTACTTTCCCATTGAAAGCTCATAGTTAATCCAGCTAAGAGAGTATGACTAAAAATTAATATTAAAATGGCACTAGTAAATTCACCGACAATCAATGCCCAAATTGAATTAAAATACCAAGCACAGCTAACCATCACAACTAGACTGACAATATAAGCAGATAACTCTAAAACTGTCATTTTACCAATATTCATACGACGCGATAACACTAACAACCATGTTGACTCAAAGCCTGCTACTATGGCGGTAACTCCAGCGACTGCAATTAATAAAACTAAACTAGGTTCATTATAATATAATGCTATTGGCCATGCTAATAGTGCGGCTGCTAAACTCAGTAAAACCCCACGAATAACTTGAATAGTCCATGCAGTGCGTAAAAACGCTGGTTCTTCACCACGGGGGTTTTGAATGACACTTGGTTTTAATCCAACATCAGAAAACATGGTTAAACCTGTTAGCACAGCACTAATAATCCCCATTAAACCAAATACTTCAGGGGCTAATAATCGTGTTAGAATAACATTACTAACAAAGCGTAAACCTTGTCCAATCACAGTATCAATCATCACCCAGATAGAACTACTAAACGCTAATTTTTTCAGATCAGACTGCACATTCAAGATAACTTTTCCTTATAAAATATTTATCTTGATAGTCTTGGCAAAAATTATACCTATTATTGATATTATTTAGCAAGCCGCGCAATTTATTATTCTCAGTCTTCAAGTTTTCAATTTGCGCTTTAAATTCAGAAATTAAATACTTGAGTGTACCATCTTGTAAGCCCCGAAATTCAATAGTGGGATAGGTTCATGTAAAATGGACTAATGAGCATTATCGAATCCATAAAGATTGTACTTGATAAGTAGGTACGCAAAAGTTTCTTAACAGAAAGGATACTTAATTTAAGAGGTATGAACCTATCCCACCAATATATAATTACTTTAAATTCTGATTCACGACCTACCAGTAAATCAGGATTGCCGATTTTTTCTGCTAAGGGATATTGCATTTTTTTTCCTTGAGGTGAAATAGGAATTTTTTATACTATATCATATCAGACCTGTCAGGTTTTAAAAACCTGACAGGTCTAAAACCCGACACTAAGCCCAAGCTACAGAATATATAACAGATAGAAAATATGTGTGTAAAATTTTCTACTTAGGTGGTAAATTGCTTGATATTGGAGTGCAATAAGGCACTCCAAACCTATTGCGGGATACACCCTATGAGCTACTGTTGTTCCATTTTATAGAGTTGCTTAATTTCATATTCTGATAAGGCACGGTTGTAGATTCTAAGATCATCAATTATACCATTGATAAAAATTTTTTCATTTGTTCCATCATATAATGCAACCAAGTGATGTTAAAGTTGGTTTTTAAGTTTAGTTTTTTCTTGCAATTGAGCATCAAAGATTCCTTTGTTATCAGCTTAATACAGCAAATAAAAGCATAGTATTTATTAACTTAAATTTAGTCATAATTTTTATTGATGTTAGTATTGAAAAACATTTAAAAGAATATTTGAAATGGCCTGTTTGTGAGAGTATGGGCCTAAAGTCTTAATTCCATTAAAAAGAATTCCCTACTTTATTTACCAAGATTTATACACAATTTATCCTGCACCCATAATTTGATATTTTCTAAAACTGCTGCTTTTTCTGGAGATAATATTCCATATAAGCAATATTCACCAGCGGCTAAATCTTTAGGTAATTGTAAATATAATAAGATTTGTCGCTTATTTGGTGTTCTATCGCCTTGCCAGTGTTGCACTTTATTTGCTGGCATTAGATCATTGCTGTTTTTAAATGTTATAAATTGTCCGTCTGGTAATATTACAGCGGCATATAAGTCATAACCCCAGCCTAATTGTTCAACGATTTCAGCTTTTAATTGATCTTTCTGTTTGTCTAAAATTAGTTTTATTTCAGCTTGTTCTGGTGCTTCTATACCATTGCTTATGTTCATTATTATTGATTTACTGATAGCTAAATTGCCTGCATTGTCTTCAGCATAGAATGTAATATGATAGTCGCCATTGTAAATTGCTTGATTCCAATTAGTTTGCCATTCATTTGTGTTGCTAGGAGTCAGGTTTAAATGTGGAATTGGTAAAATAGTATTGCCTTTGTTATCTATGATTGCTTTTACTTTTGGAGGTATTAATACTGCCCAAACACGATTAATACGCCCCTTACTAAGGCTGACTTTAGCAGTTAATTTGTCAATTGCTTCAATTTTTAAGTCGCTGACTGCTGTATTATTTTTTAGAGAAATCTTGCTTAGTGATTCCTCATTAAATATTTGTGGATTTTGTGATAAATGTCCTAGCATTTGTTGTTGTGCTTGTTTAGCTTCTTCAAAAGCTTCAGCAAAATTTTTACCTTTTAATAGTGCATTAGCAAAAAAGCTACTAAAGCCTTGTTGATGTTGTCGATCAAAATAGGCTAATTCATTATCTGATGTACTGCTAATGCTTGCAATAGAATTCAAATTTGCACCATCAACCACTATTACTACTTTATCATCTAATAATGGTTTCAATTCAGATGCTTTTAAATTTTGTTGCCCAATTATAAATAAATAAAGCGGCTGTTTAGATAAAACATTACGTAGATTATTCAGATTAACTGGGGCATCAACAATATGATCATTTAAGCCGTCTGCATTTATATCTGTCCATAAATTGGGAGATAAATAATCAATAGTTTCATTAGAAAAACCTGCTTGTTGTAGAACTTGATAAATTTTATTACTTATAGTTTGACTGGTTTTATCATTACCAGCTATTATAATAGCTGTATTATTAACTTTAGTTGTTTGAGAAAAACTCAGATGAGCTAAGCCCATGCCCCCTATCCATAAACCATTATTGCCATCACTGGCTAAAGCCAAAACTTGTTGATCAAAAATCGTGAATTTAAAATTCGCATTGAGATGAGCCAAGCCATTTAAAGTTCCTATCCATAAACCATTACTACCATCACTAAGCAAACTGGTAACATTATCATTTGGTAAATCGGAATTGTTGCTATTAAAAATTTGCCATTTCGCTTGGCTATTTAGATAAGCTAAACCATGAGCTTCAGTTGCTACCCATAAGCCACCATTGGGAACAGTGACTAAGTCTGTAATTGCGTTGGATGGTAAATTAGAATTATCTGTATTGAAAAATCGCCATGTTTCATCATTAGTATTGTATTCAGCTATGCCACTATTTACTGTTCCTAGCCATAATTTGCCGCTATCATCTCTGGCAATAGTGCTAATGTTTTTATTAGCAAACTGTTTCATATTAATAGGCGTAAACAAAGAAGTATGACCACTTACATGAGTTAATCCTAAGCTACCAAGCCATAATCCATCACGCCCATCATCATCAAGACTAAAAATATTATTAGTTTTGGTTAAAAACCATTGATCATTAGCTGTAATAAAAGCTAAACCTTCACTGGTAGCTAACCAAACACCATTATCAGCTTGTTGATTTAAAAGAGCAAAAACTTTAGCATTAACTGATAGTTTAGAATTATCATGAGTAATTACCTTTAATTTTCCCTGATTATCAATATGAGTAATATTCTGACTATTAATATTGCCAGCCCAGACTCCACCGTTATTATCGCTAGCTAATGCTGATATTTGAGTATATGGCAATCCTAATTTATTTTTTAAAATTAACCATTTATCATCAAACAGTTGAACTAAACCAGCACCCCAAGTACCAATCCATAATTTATTATCAATACTAATCAAAGCGTTAATAATATTATTTGGTAATTTGGAATTGTCTTGATTGAGGGTTAAAAATTGACTAGTGCTTTTCATATGAATTAAGCCTTGATTTAAAGTTCCTAACCATAATTCATCATTATCATCACTAGCCAAACTAATAATTTTCTTATTTGGCATAAACCGCTTTTTAGACTTAAAATGAACTAAACCGTCATCAGTTCCTACCCATAAACCATCCTTGTTATACAATAGAGCATTAATCTTATTATTTGGCAAATAATTCTCATTATTCAAATGGGCTAAACCTTTATCAGTGCCTACCCATAAACCATCTTGATTTTTTAATAAGGATGTAATGTTCTGACTAGGTAAATTATTATAAGTTGTCAAGCTAGTATTTTTATGAACCAGCCCAGCACCAAAAGTTGCTATCCATAATCCGCCATTTCCATCGCTAATCAAAGCAGCAATTTTAGCTTTAAATTTATTAACTGATTCAAACTTATTGTTGTTTAGACGAACTAATTCTGTACCACTAGCCAACCATAAATTACCATCATCAGCAATGACAAGCGCGGTAATTTGATTACTTGGCAGACCATCTAAATTAGTAAAGAATTTGTTTAATGTTCCAGTCTTAGCATCGCGTTGCTCAAGCCCACCTTCAGTAGCTATCCATAAAGTTGTGTTATCCTTAGATAAAACTATATCTTGAACTTCATTTCGATTAGTAAAAACTTGCCATTTAGGATTTTCTAAAGACACTGTAGGAATAATAGTAATTTTTACAGTACCAACATTAGCGGCAGCATCTAATACAGTAACTACATCAATACCTACATCAGAAGGCGCGATATAAGTTACTTGAGAACCAGAACCCTGAATTTTGCCATTAATTGGAGTCCATTTAATTTCACTACTAGTGCCAGAAACAGATAAATTAATTTTCTGATTAATTTCAACTTTAGGATTGGCAGGAGTGAAGACTAAATCAGCCGCTGAAACAACCGAAACAGTAAAAATACAGAATAATAAGATTACACTTTTCATAGGATATACCTTAAAGGAAGTTTAATTGTTGTATTGAAGCAAATGCTATTCCATATATATTTGAAAGACCTGTCTGGTCTAAAAAAAATCACAAGAGAGAATCCATGTTAAAATTTCCCTACGGATTTAGCGACTTTCATCTAATCAGAACTGAAAACTATTTTTTTGTAGATCGCAGTTCACATATTCGATTAATTGAACAAGCAGGGCATCAAATACTATTCCTGCGCCCCCGCCGCTTTGGTAAAAGTTTTGCTCTTATCAATGCTAGAAAATTACTACGATGTCGCCAAAGCTGATGACTTTGAAACATTATTTGGAAATTTAGCCATTGGCAAAAATCCCACGCCAAAACATTTTTCAAAACAGTAAAGTCAGCTGCTAGTGGGCGAGGTTTAGAAAGAGTTCAGGAATTGATTTATAATCCTACCTTAGTGTTGATGAAATGTTAGAAACTTTATGTAGAGCGAATTTTTGAGATGGTTTTACCTCAAACATCAGAACGCGAACAAGTAAAACAACGAAGTATAGAAGAATTAAAGCAATTAAAAACCGTAAAGGAGAAACTTGCCGAATCTGAACAACAACTACTAGATTATCAAACGCGCCTAAAATCAAAATATAAAGGCTTGCGATTACAACTAATTAGTGTGGTAGCAGTTAGCTTTGAACGAGTAGTGTGGGAAATTGTAAAACAAAAATGATATATTTATATATAATAAAGATGTGGCTTGGCTTTTGCTACAACTAAATTTGGATTTAATTAACTTAACATTGGATATAAATGAATGGATATTTTACAAGCCATAATAATAGGTATTATTGAAGGTTTTACAGAGTTTCTGCCTATTTCTTCAACTGGTCATATGATTGTTGCAAGTCAGTTTTTAGGCATAGAACAGACTGCTGTATTCAAAGCATATGAGGTTATCATACAATTTGCCGCTATATTAGCTGTAATGTTATTGTATAGAGATAAGATAAATATCAAAGAAATTAATCTTTGGACAAAAATAATCGTCGCATTTTTACCTCTTGCCATTATTGGATTTTTATTGAAAGATTGGATCAAAGAAATCTTTATTATCTCAACTGTAGCATGGATGTTTATTATTGGCGGTATAATATTCTTGATTGTTGAATATTTTCATAAAGAAGAAAATTCTAAAGCTAAAGATATTGATGATGTAACATGGCGTCAATCATTATTGATTGGATTTGGACAAGTTCTGTCACTAGTTCCCGGAACCAGTAGAGCTGGTGCCACAATTATCACCGGAATGCTTTCAGGAGTCAACCGTAAAGCATCAACAGAGTTCTCTTTTTTATTGGCAATTCCTGTAATGATGGCAGTTAGTGGCTATGATTTGTTAAAGCACTATGATGAGTTTCTCGGTGCTGATTTAACTGCATTTATAATCGGTTTTATCGTAGCTTTTGTAGTGGCATATTTGACCATCAAACTATTTATAGTGTTTTTACAACGATTTACATTTGTTGCATTCGGTATCTACAGAATATTGTTTGGAATTTTTCTATTGATAATTATATAAGTTTTAAATAATCATGAAACAAACTTTACGTTATAAAACCTTATGGCTTAGCATAGGCATGAGCCTAATCATTACAGTCATAGCACTTTCTTTAATGGCACCACCAACAGATATTATGGATGCCCTACCTAATGATAAATTTGGACATTTTATTGCCTACTTTGCATTAATGGGCTGGTTTGCACAGATTTATCATACCAATAAACAGCGTTGGTTGTATCTGATAGCATTTTTAATATTAGGATTGTTATTAGAAATACTACAAGGATTAGGTGGAGTAAGACATGGAGATTGGGTTGATATGCTTGCCAATAGTGCTGGAGTTGTATCAGCTTTTGTATTAACTAAAACTAAATTGGCTTATATTTTACTATATATTGAAAATCAGACCTGTCAGGTTTTGAAAACCTGACAGGTCTAATTCTTATTTTAAACGTTTAATACCCATCATTTTGAGAACATATTTTTCATATATAGGCTCTGAACTACCTTTCTTCATCTTACGTATGAAATATTTCTCAAATGCTATTTTAGCTAAATGTACCCATTTACCTTTCTTAGCCCAAGTAACATTACGTGGTGGAATTTGTGGAATCGCCACAAATGCAGCACCAGTATCACCAAAGTCAGCTAGACAGATAGTACTCCAAGTACCTAATTTTTCAGCTTCTTCACCTTTGAGATCATGCTCAATATTATGCACCGCAGCAGTCACCATAGACTCAATCATATAACCGGTTTTTGGTGTACCTGTTGCTACAGGTGTTACTTCAACTGGAGGAATCGCAATACATACACCTACTGCATAAATATTTTTATAAGTAGGATTACGTTGATATTGATCAACTTTGATAAAACCACGTGGATTACACAGATTTTCCATTGCAGCAACTGCATCCACGCCCTTAAATGCAGGCAACATCATTGAATAATTAAAAGGTAATTCATGATTTTGAATTACATTACCATGTCTATCATGTTCATCAACAAACATCTTGCCAGCTTCAACTTTTAGAACTTTAGCATTAGTAATCCAACTTATATGACGCTGACGCATCTCAGCTTCTAACATGCCTTTTGAATCACCTACACCACCTAAGCCTAAATGACCAATATAAGGTTCAGATGTAACAAAAGTCATAGGAACTTTATCACGACGTTTCTTCTTACGTAAAGCAGTATCTATAGTCAAAGCATATTCATAAGCTGGACCAAAACAACTTGCACCTTGAGCTGCACCTATGATGGTATGACCGGGATTATCTAATAATTCCTTAAATCCAGTATGGGCTTTTTCAGCATGATCTATAGTACAAATAGAATGAGTATGACCATCAATTGGTCCAGTACCTTCTATTTCATGAAACGCTAATTTAGGTCCAGTTGCTACGATTAAATAATCATAATCAACACTTTCACCATTTTCTAAAGTCAAACGGTTTTTATCTGGCTCAATCTGAGTCACCATTTGAGCAATGAAATTGATTTTTTTCTTTTTTAAAGCTGGTTCAATATTAAAAGTAATATCCTTACGTTTACGCCAACCTACTCCAACCCATGGATTAGAAGGCACAAACTGAAAATATTCAGCGGCATTAATAACAGTTACTTCATGTTTTCTACCTAATTCCGCTTTTGCTTCATAAGCTGCGGGCATTCCGCCTGTACCTGCACCTAATACGACAACATGAGCCATACCAACTCCTTCCTTATATATAAAATTACTAATTCTGTGTGATCTAGGTTAAAATAACCTAGACTCTTAGTCTATATAATTTTATAATAAATTGAAAGTAGTATAATTATTTCATAATATACTAAAATAGTAAAGTATTATAATCAATATGTTAAAAAATTTAAAAGAAGATATAAATTGTGTATTTGATCGCGATCCTGCTGCTCGCAATAAATTTGAAATCCTTACAACTTATCCGGGAGTACATGCGATTTTAATGCACCGTTTTAATCATCGCTTATGGAATGCTGGCTTTCTGTGGTTAGCACGCATATTTTCTACCTTTAGTCGGTGGTTGACAGGAATAGAAATTCACCCCGGTGCCACTATTGGACGACGCTTTTTTATTGATCATGGTATGGGTATTGTGATTGGTGAAACTGCAACAGTTGGTGATGATTGCACACTTTATCATGGTGTAACTTTAGGCGGTACTTCATGGCAACAAGGTAAGCGTCATCCTACATTAGGTAATAATGTAGTTGTGGGCGCAGGCGCAAAAGTATTAGGACCCATTAATATTGCCGATGACACACGTATTGGTTCAAATGCAGTAGTAGTAAAATCTGTATGTGACAAAGGCGCAACAGTTGTTGGTATTCCCGGGCGTATTGTTAAAGTTGATAAAAATCATAAAATTTTTGACGCTTATGGAATGCCTCAAGATACTTCAGATATTGACCCAATGCAATATGCTATTAATAATATGCTGGATGATATTCATAATATTGATGATAAAATGCAAAAAATCTGTCAAATCTTAAAAGAAACTTCTGGAGATAAATTACCGCTAGACTTAGAATCTTGCCAAATTCGTCAAATTAAACCTGACAATTAATGCTTAAATAAACGTTCTTTCTCACGATCCCAATCGCGTTTCTTTTCAGTGTCACGTTTATCATAGTCTTTTTTACCTGTAGCGGCAGCAAATTCTAATTTGATATATCCCTTTTTCCAATACATCGCAGTTGGTACTAATGAATTACCTTTACGTTCTACAATCTCAAACAGTTTAGTTAATTCAGAACGATGTAAAAGTAATTTACGAGTACGTTGTGATTCAGGATGAATATGCGTAGAAGCAGTAGGTAAAGGGGTAATTATTGCACCTAGTAACCATGCTTCATTATCTTTCATAAGCACATAGGTATCATTCAATTGCAATTTCCCAGCACGTAAACTTTTTACTTCCCAACCTTGTAAAGCGATACCAGCTTCAAAGCGATCACCTAAGAAATAATCAAAGCGCGATTTTTTATTTAGACCAATTGTACTGCTGGGTATTTTAGATTTTTTTTTCATAATGGTTGTATTTTTGCTAAACTTACTATGATTATATCATTAATTTTAATAGAGCAAATAATATGACAACGAATATACAGAATCAATGGTCATCTCAAATGGGCTTTATACTTGCCGCGATTGGTTCAGCGGTTGGTTTAGGTAATATTTGGAAATTTCCTTATTTAACAGGAGAATATGGAGGCGGTGCCTTTGTTATTATTTATTTAATATGTGTAGTTTTAATGGGTTTACCCATTATGATGGCAGAAGTTCTATTAGGAAAACGTGGTGCTGGTAGCCCAGTTGCTAGTATGCGCAATCTTGCTAAAGAAGCTGGGCAATCTCGATTATGGCAATTATTAGGTTGGTTAGGTGTGATAGCTGGTTTTCTAGTTTTATCATATTATAGTGTCATCGCAGGTTGGACTTTAGATTATGTTTGGAATTCAGCATCAGGTACATTTGCCACAAATAATACCCCCGCAGCTATAAAATCAATATTTACTGATTTAACCAGTAATCCCACCTATCTCTTAATTCTACATAGCATATTCATGCTTGTTACCATCATAATATTAGCCCGTGGAGTACAAGGCGGTTTAGAACGCGCTGTTAAATTCATGATTCCTGCTTTATTTGTTGTATTAATAATGTTATTAGCATATGCTATCAGCACACCAAAATTTATGGATGGTGTGCATTTTATGTTTGATATAAATTTCAACAAGTTTTTTTATCCAGATGGTGAAAATTTCAGTGGCAAAGGCATATTAGTGGCAATGGGGCAAGCCTTTTTTAGCTTGAGTTTGGGTATGGGTGCCATTATGGTTTATGGTGCATATTTACCAAAAGACGCCTCGATTGCTAAAACAACCGCAATAGTTGCTTTCGCTGATACTTTAGTTGCAATTTTAGCAGGCTTGATTATATTCCCAATCGTATTTAGTAATGGTTTAGAACCCAATGCTGGAGTTGGATTAGTATTTCAAACTTTACCAATAGCATTTGGACAAATGCCATTTGGCAATATATTTGGCAGTTTGTTTTTTCTGTTATTAACATTAGCGGCATTAAGTTCAGCAATATCATTAATTGAACCCGCAATTGCATGGCTAGTTGAAACTGGTAAATGCGCTCGTGTAAGTGCTACAATTGTAATTGGTATAGCGACTTGGTTGCTTGGATTTGTAACTATATTTTCATTTAATGAATGGAGCGAATTCAAACTATTCTCAATGAATATGTTTGAACTCATAGATTATGTTACCAGTAATATCATGTTGCCATTAGGCGGAATATTAATGGCTATATTTGTTGCTTGGTTGATGAAATCCGAAGATGTTACCAGCGAATTAAAAGTATCAGCGCAAAATTTCGGCTATCAAATCTGGAACTTCCTATTACGTTATATCATTCCATTGGCAGTAACTTTAGTATTTTTAAATGCAATCGGAATCTTTTAGTGAAGCATATTAATAAAACGGCTTTAGTGCCGTACAACTGTTCTGAAATGTTTGATTTAGTTAATAATGTTAAGGATTATCCAAAATTTTTACCTTGGTGCAAATCAGTTACATTAATATCTCAAACAGATTCAGAAATAGTTGCAAGCATTCAAATGGGGGGGGCTGGTTTACAGCAAAGTTTTACCACCAAAAATATCCTTACACCCAATAAAACAATTCAAATGTCGCTAGTAAATGGACCATTTGATCATTTATCTGGTGCTTGGAAATTTGATCAACTAGGTAATGAAGGCTGTAAAATATCTTTAAATCTGGACTTTGAAATTAAAAATCGACTGTTAAATATGAGCTTGGGACCAGTTTTTACTAAAATTTGTAGCAGTTTACTTGATGGTTTTATAAACCGAGCTAATGAAATACATGGAAAATAACACCATTGATATAGAAGTAGCTTATGCAAAACCTGAAGAACAAATGATTATATCTTTAAAAGTTGCAAGTGGCTGCACAGCAGAAGAAGCAATTGAAAAGTCGGATATTTTAAGCAAATTTCCAGAAATTGAACTAAAGAAGATAGGTATTTTTAGTAAACCTTGTAGCCTAAAAACGCAACTACGAGAATCAGATCGTGTAGAAATTTACCGCCCATTGATTGCAGATCCAAAAGAATTGCGTAAACAACGCGCTGCACAAGGGAAAGTCATGAAAAAAGGTGGTAATAAATAACCCTGTCAACTTTTTAAACAAACCTGACAGGTTTTAAAAACCTGTCAGGTTTAACTCCGTTAGAGTTATTTGCGGAGAATACATTTAATAATTCCTAATGTCTTATAAAATTATAGATCATCGTTATGATGTAATTATTGTCGGTGCTGGTGGTGCCGGCTTACGTGCTACTTTGGGTATGGCAGAAAAGGGCTTGATAACTGCTTGTATTACCAAAGTTTTTCCTACTCGTAGTCATACTGTTGCCGCTCAAGGCGGTATTAGTGCTTCATTGGGTAATATGGGTGAGGATGATTGGCGTTGGCATATGTATGACACTGTTAAGGGTTCTGATTGGTTGGGTGATCAGGATGCTATTGAATATATGTGTCGTGAGGCAGTGCCAGCAGTTATTGAATTGGAACATTATGGTGTTCCATTTTCACGTACTGAGGATGGTAAAATTTATCAGCGTCCATTTGGTGGTATGACTACTAATTATGGCGAAGGCACTGCTCAACGCACTTGCGCTGCCGCTGATAGAACTGGTCATGCTATTTTACATACTCTTTATCAGCAATCACTGAAACATCACGCCGAATTTTTTATTGAGTATTTTGTACTTGATTTAATTATGGATGATGATGGTAGTTGTCGCGGAGTCATGGCTTTAAATATGGCTGATGGAACTATTCATCGTTTTAGTGCCCATATGGTGGTGTTGGCAACTGGTGGTTATGGGCGTACTTATTTATCTTGTACTTCTGCTCATACTTGTACTGGTGATGGCAATGGAATGGCACTCCGTGCTGGTTTGCCATTACAAGATATGGAATTTATACAATTTCATCCAACAGGTATTTATGGTTCTGGATGTTTAATTAGTGAAGGTGTGCGCGGAGAAGGTGGATTTTTAATGAATTCTGAGGGTGAGCGATTTATGGAACGCTATGCTCCTCATGCTAAAGATTTGGCTTCACGTGATGTTGTAAGTCGCGCTATTACTATGGAATTACGTGCAGGGCGTGGCTTTGGAGAACATAAAGATTATATTCATTTACACCTAGAACATCTAAGTTCAGAAATAATTAGTGAACGATTACCCGGAATTGCTGAATTAGCCAAAATTTTCGCAGGGGTTGATGTTACTAAACAGCCAATTCCAGTTTTACCGACAGTTCATTATAATATGGGCGGCATTCCTACTAATCACTATGGCGAAGTAGTGACACTGAAAGATCGAGTAATACCCGGATTAATGGCAATTGGAGAATGCGCATGTGTCTCAGTTCATGGAGCCAATCGTTTAGGTTCTAATTCTTTACTCGACATCATAGTATTTGGAAGAGCGGCAGCAATACGTTGTGCCCAAATTATGGCACGCAAAGCTCCACACAAACCATTAGCTAAAAATGCTGGTGAAGAAGCTTTAGAACGCTTAGATAAATTACGCTATGCCAATGGCAATCAAAATACCGCAGCAATTCGCCAGAATATGCAAACTGTAATGCAACACCATGCCTCAGTATTTAGAACTCAAGAAAGTCTGGAACAAGGCGTAGATAAAATTGAACAAGTTTATAATAGCTTTAGTGATGTAAAAGTTACAGATAGATCACTAATTTGGAATTCTGACTTAATTGAAACTTTGGAACTAGACAACCTACGCGGGCAAGCAGTAGTAGCCATGAATTCAGCTCTAAATCGCACCGAAAGTAGAGGCAGCCATGCCCGTGAAGACTATCCAAAACGCGATGATGAAAACTGGCTAAAACACAGTTTAGCATGGCTAAATGTTGAAGGCAAAGTTCAACTTGATTATCGCCCAGTTCATATGTTTACTTTGACTGATGATGTTGAAGTAATTCCGCCTAAAGAGAGGGTTTATTAGTTTATCCATTTTATGATATATCAAACCATACTTGATCACCTACACAGTTTATCCAATCCAGAAATAGCCAAGCATTCTCAGCATTTTTTTAAAACTGCAAAGGGAGAATATGGATATGGTGATAAATTTCTGGGTATTCGAGTTCCAATGATTCGTCAAACTGTCAAGAAGTATAAAAATACTTCATTAGAAGTTACACAAAAACTTTTACAATCCAACTATCATGAAATTCGTCTATTTGCATTACTTGTTTTAGTTGAGCAATTTTCTAAAGCTAATGCTGATCAGCAGAATCAAATTTATAAAATCTATTTGGCTAACACACAGTATATAAATAACTGGGATTTAGTTGATACAACTGCTCCACATATTGTTGGAAAGTACCTAGATAATAAGGATAAATCCATATTGCATGAACTATCTAAGTCAAGTTGTCTATGGAAACGACGAATAGCAATTATGTCCACATTTACTTTCATTAGAAATCATGATTTTGAAGAAACATTACAAATTTCAGAGCTGTTACTAAATGATCAAGAAGATTTAATTCATAAAGCGGTAGGATGGATGTTAAGAGAAATTGGCAAGAGAAATTTATTGAAAGAAACTGAATTCTTGAAATTGTATTATAAAACAATGCCAAGAACTATGTTAAGATATGCTATTGAAAAATTTAACAAAGAAGAACGGCAAAAATATCTCAAAGGTTTGATATAATCAATACTATTATATAACAAACTTTGAATTAGATGAATACATTTTTTATAATGTACGTAATCGCAGTACAGGGCGTGAGGTATTTTTATGTAAAGTATCTACTTGATACTAATGTTCTTTCAGAACCAATACGTCCTAAACCAAATCAACAAATATTAAACAAACTTGAACAACATCAAGATGAACTTGCAACAGCTACCTTAGTTTGGCATGAATTGCTATTTGGTTGCCAACGCTTACCAGTTTCACGTAAACGTAAGATACTTGAACAATATTTATATGAAACTGTAACTCAAATGCCGATTTTGTACATTCAAGAAGCAGCAGAATGGCACGCTCAAGAACGCGCACGTTTAAGTTTAAATGGAAAAATGCTGAAGGCAAAGTTAAGATTGATTATCGCCCTGTTCATATGTTTACTTTGACTGATGATGTAGAAGTAATTCCGCCGAAGGAGAGAATGGATATTTTGGAGGGCAGTTTAGTTTTGACAGAATGACGTGGATAAAAACTAACTTTCTTTGGATGATGTATCGTTCCGAATGGGGAACCAAGCAAGGACAGGAAACAGTATATGTGCCTCCTCATGAAGTGTCCCCAAATTTGAATTATAGCTAAATTATTGCTACACCCGTATCCAATCTTTTAGCTCTTCATGTTGGAATATCATAGATTCTTGAATGTTGAGATTCTGTCCTGCTTCTGCTTCTTTGGCACGCTTATACATCGCATGAGCAATAGCAACATCGACATAAGCAAGGCCAACAGCATTGAAGTAGATTCGTTCTTCATCTGTCTCACGCCCGCTTTTTTCTCCAGTCAAAACATCAACTAAGTTTGCATGAATGTCACTGTCCGCTAGTTCTCCATCTTTATACATGAGGCTGAGAGTTTGTGTTCTGTGCTTAACATTTTCCCAATCATCACAAACTATCTTGTCACATTGTTTTGCAACATTATATTCATCTTCCCAACCGCCTACATGGCTGTAGAAAGCTCCGGGCTTCATCCATGCTGCTTTAAGTAGAGGCGCCTGTGTACTTGTGGCAGTAACAATGATGTCAGCATCTTCTATGGCAACCTGTGCCTTTGTGTTTGCTGCGATGAAATGTATATTTGGAAAAATAGCACTCATTTCTTTAATGAACTGCTGTTCTTCGTAGTCATATTTGGCTGATACTCGGCATTCTTCAATCGAAGGCACTGCTGTCTTCATGGCTATAAACTGCATTTTGGCTTGCTCCCCTGCTCCAATAAAACCGATACTCTTAGAATCCTGCCGTGCAAAATGCTTGGCTGCAATTGCGCCCATGGCACCAACGCGCATATTTGAACATAGTGTTCCGTCCATAAATGCGAGTGGGAAGCCTTTCTCAATCTCGGAAAGAATCATTACAGCAGAAAGGTTTTGAACTCCGTATTTTTGAGGGTTGCCGGGGAAAACTGATACCCATTTAACACCACATATTTTTTCTGACAAAAGGGTGGCAGGTAAGCAGTTAATCCTATCTTGACTATTTTTGTAAAATATTTGGACAATTTTATCAGGAAAAAGGATCTTTTTTTCTTGAAAAGCAAGTATTGCAGCTTCTGCTGTAGATATAGCCAGACGCATATCAAAACATCCTGCTTTAAGAAGATCTTCTTGTGAAAGATAAAGGCTTTGTATTTTGTTTGTCATATTTGCATTCCTTAAAATTGATGGATCAAAATACGAGCCTAGCAGTTTTTATGCCACAGTGTTGAACATTGTTGATGCTTGACTATATTATTTAATGGGTATATTGTATTGTCTTTAATAGGCAAAAAGGAAAATTAATGACCAGATTAATTGATAAAGGTAAAGATATATCTTTTAGCTTTAACAATAAAAAATACAAAGCCAAAGAAGGAGATAGTATTGCAGCAGCACTATTTGCTAATGGCATTAGAACCAATAGAAAAACATTTGGCAAAAATACCCCAAGAGGAAGTTTTTGTTTTATGGGGGTATGTTTTGAGTGCTTAGTCAAAATAGATGGAGTTAGAGCAATTCAAGGCTGTAGAACTAAACTTCGTGAAGGAATGGAGATTGAAGAAGATGCCTGATACAGAGATATATGATGTTGTTATTGTTGGTTCTGGACCCGCTGGAATTCAAGCTACTATTAATTTACAAGGTTATGGCTTAAAGATTGCCCTTTTAGATGACAGTTCAACTCTAGGTGGACATATATATAAAGAAGTTCAAAAAAATAGTACAAAAACCGATTTTTTTGAACAGGATTATCTAAAAGGATTCGACTTAATCAAACAGATAAATTTAAATAAAATTAGCTACATAAATAATTCTTATGTTTGGAACATTAATCCAAAACTAGAGATTTACTATTCACAACAAGGCACATCTTATAAAATAAAAGCTAAAAAAATACTGATAGCAACTGGCTCCTTAGAGAGACCATTTCCTGTAAAAGGTTGGACACTTCCGGGAGTTATTGGAACAACTGCTGCACAAATTCTTTTAAAAGAATCTTTGATTGTAAAAGATGATGCAGTTTTTATAGGTAGTGGCGCACTATTTTACTATGTTATTTCTCAATATTTAGATTCTGGAGCCAAGATTAAAGCAGTTATAGATACAACTCCTTTAAATAATTATTTTAAAGCCGCTAAGCATCTGCCAAAAGCATTATTGAAATTTGGGTTTTTTATCAAGGCACTAGGATTCTTTGCCAAATTTAGAAAACATAAGTTAAAAGTCTATCATTTTGTAGATGAACTTATGTTTGAAGGTGATGATGAACTAAAAACTGTAGTATTTAAAAAAGGTTCAAAGCAAGTCAAAATTGATACTGATATAGCTTTTATACATAATGGATTAGCTCCAAATATCAACTTACAACTGCAAGTTGGATGTGATTATGAATATTCTAAAGCAACAAGAACTGTAAATATCAAAACTGATGAATTTATGCAAAGTTCAGTTGATAATATATTTGTTGTAGGAGATGGCAAGAGTATTAGGGGTGTTGATGTTGCTATAGTAGAAGCAAAAATTGCGGCGAATAAAATATTAAATGATTTTAATAAAATTCAAAAAGTTACTACATATCAAAAACAATTAAAATCTCATATGCAAATCAGAGATTTTTTAAACACCTTATATTTACCTCATAAAAATTTTTTATCTCCAAGTGATGATGATGTAATTATTTGTAGATGTGAAGAAGTAACATTAAAACAGATAAAGAATGGTTTAGAACGGAACTGTAAAGAAACCAATAGCATAAAAAGCTTTACTAGATGTGGTATGGGAAGTTGCCAATCAAGATTCTGTGGATTAACTTTACTGGAAGTTATCTCAAAACATACAAATACACCTATAGAAGAATTAAAATATTTGAAAATTAGATCACCAATTAAACCAATTGGAATAGAAGAGATGGGAAGCTTAGTAGAATATGAATAGTTATGATGCAATAGTAATTGGTGGGGGCATTCAAGGCTGTAGTGTTGCTTACAATCTTGCAGACAATGGTTTAAAAGTTCTTGTTTTAGAAAAAGATTATTGTGGTCGCCATGCTTCTGGAGTTAATGCTGGTGGAGTTAGACGATTAGGTAGAGATCTTCGAGAACTTGAATTGTCTGATTTTTCTATGAAAGAGTATTGGCATAAGTTAGATAGCTTTTTAGATGAAGATTGCGAATATGAAAAAGTACCACAAATTAAAATTGCAATGGATGAAGAGGCTTTAGAGTTTTCTAAAAATAGAGTCGAACAAGTAAAAGCTATGGGCTTTGAACATGAACAATTAATAGATACTAGTACTCTAAAAAACTTCGTTCCTGATGTATCAGATAAAGCACTGGGTGCGATTTTAGTAGAAGACGATGGTCATGCAAATCCCTTTAAAACTACTGTCGCTATAAAACACAAAGCGATTAAATATGGTGTATCTATAAGAGAAGGCGAGAAAGTTTTAGATATAAAAGGAGATGATAAAACTTCTTGGAAAGTTACAACAGATAAAGATGTATTTAATGCCAAGTATATAATCAATTGTGCTGGAGCTTGGGGTGATAAGATCGCCAAAATGTTTGGTGAAGATGTCCCTTTTGAAGCAGTCTGCCTTTTACTTAGCATCACATCCAAAATAGACCTATTTTTAAAACCAGTTATTGGTTTTCAAAGGCGGGCTCTGTCATTAAAGCAATTTTCCAACGGCTCGCTAATGATAGGCGGGGCATTTAAAGGATCATTAAATTTAGAAACCAATGAAACAATAGTAGATTTTACTCAAATAGCACGCAATGTTAGCAATGCTACTGAACTTTTTCCAAAACTAAAAAATGCTAAAATTGTTAGAAGCTGGGGTGGAATTGAAGCGATATGTGAAGATAAAATTCCTATCATCTCTAAAAGTAGCAAATATGAAACTGTGATACACAACTTTGGATATAGTGCGCATGGTTTCCAACCAGCATTTGGCTCAGGTAAAATTGTGTCTCAAATGTTGTTAGATCAAAAGCTTAGTATTAATAATGTTGATGAATTTAGAATTAATAGATTTGTCTAAAGAAAAACATGAACATAACCAATATTGATCACATAGTTCTAACGGTTAAGGATATTAATGTAACAATTAAGTTTTATGAATCAGTTCTTGGTATGGTAGCCGAAACTTTTGCTGAAGGTAGAATTGCACTAAAATTTGCTAATCAAAAGATAAATCTTCATGAACAAGGTAAAGAATTTGAACCAAAAGCAAATCAACCAACTCCCGGTTCAGAAGATTTATGCTTTATTACTGATACCAAATTGGAAGAAGCTATGGAACATGTTAAGAGTACAGGCGTAGAAATAATCGAGGGTCCAGTAGCAAGAACTGGTGCAACTGGTTCAATTATTTCATTTTATTTCAGAGATCCAGATCAAAACCTTATTGAAGTGGCAAATATATGTCAACCTATAACATAACACTAATTGATTTAAGCATCATCGCAATTTATATCCTATTTATAATAGGATTAGGATTAAAACTTTCTAAGAAGCATCAAAACGCCGCTGATTATTTTTTAGCTGGACGTTCCATGACATGGTTTTTTATCGGAATTTCTCTATTTGCTTCTAATATTTCTAGTACGACTTTAGTCGGATTGGCTGGTAATGCTTATTCTAGCGGCATTGCTGTTTATAATTATGAATGGATGGCAGCAGTAGTATTGGTGGTTTTTGCCATTTTTCTATTACCATTTTATTTGCGTGCTAAAATTTATACTGTTCCTGAGTTTTTAGAAAAACGCTTTGATGTTAGATCGCGTTATTATTTTTCTATTCTGACTTTATTTCTTAATATTCTTGTAGATACCGCTGGTAGTTTATATGCTGGTGGTTTAATCATGACGCTAATATTTCCTGAGATACCGCTGTGGATAAGTATTGGTTTATTAGCACTTATAGCTGGTATTTATACTATTGCTGGAGGTTTAGCCGCTGTTATTTATACTGATGCTGCTCAAGCAGTATTATTATTAATAGGATCAGTAATTTTAACTATATTAGCTTTATCACAAGTAGGTGGATGGGATGCAGTATTAGCTGTTACACCAGCTGAACATCTCAGCTTAATTCGCCCCTTAGATGATCCTAATATGCCTTGGTTAGGTTTAGTTACAGGTGTTTTTTTATTAGGTTTCTACTATTGGGCAACCAATCAAGCTATTACTCAGCGCGTTTTAAGTGCTAAAAATCTTAATCATGGCAGATGGGGAGTTTTATTTGCCGGTTTTTTAAAATTATCTATATTATTTATCATGGTTTTTCCCGGTTTAATAGCCCGTATATTATACCCAGATTTGCCAAATCAAGATTTAGCTTATCCCACTCTAGTCTTTAACTTGTTACCAATTGGTGTTTTAGGTTTAGTATTAGCTGGCTTAATAGCAGCTATAATGTCAACTATTGATTCTACTCTAAATTCAGCATCAAGCTTAGTAACTATGGATTTTGTTCATAAACTGCGCCCAGAAATGAATAATAAGCAACTGATGTCGATAGGGAAATTAGTGACATTTATATTTATGTTACTTGCAGTAATCTGGGCACCACAAATAGCAAACTTTAATTCACTATTTAATTACTTACAACAAATTTTAGCTTATGCAGTATCACCTGTAGTTGCGATTTTTATTTTAGGGCTTTTTTGGCGAAGAGCTAATGCTAATGGAGCATTTATAGCACTTGTAAGTGGTGGTATTATTGGATTAATATTTTTTCTGATAAATGTAGTATTTGAATGGACAACAATTCATTTTCTGTATGTTGCACCAATTTTGTTTATTATAAGCTTAATAACTGCTATAATTGTCAGTTTAATGAGCAAAACACCGACTATAGAGACAGATCTAATTTGGACAAAAGAGTTTTATGATGCTGAAACACGCGACTTACAAAATTTAGCTTGGTATCAAAATTATCGGGTGTTGTCAGTATTGCTTTTGGGTTTGACTGCTTGGGTGGTGGTTTCATATTGGTGAAATAAGAAAACCATAAAGTTAATAAAATCATGAAAATAAGTCAAATAGACATTAAAGATTATAACCAATTTAAAAACCTTACACTTGACTTAACTTATCCTAAAGGACATAAAAAAGAAGGTAAGCCTTTGGATAAGATTTGTTTTCTTGGGCAAAGTGGTACGGGAAAGACAAGTTTGCTGAATGTTATCAGGGCAACTTTGACAGGAAATCTGACTATAGAACATAATTACGATTTGCAAGGCATACTGATAACCGCTTATTTTAAAGAATTCAAAAGTATTATCAAAATCAGCAATGAGGATGATATTTTATGGGATTGGAAAACGCTTCCACCTCAAAATTTTCTTGAAAAATTTTATCTAGGTAAAAATAAATTAATATCGTTTCCAGCCGAAATAATCACCAATATTAATCAAATTTTACAAGAAAAACCGCTATCTTTCGAATCCCATTTTAAAATAGAAAAATTTGAACAAGAGCAGTATAAAGATAAACAAATCTTTGATTTTGAAAATGATAATGTATTAGCAATCTGGAATGATATTTTAACCGACATCAATGCTTATAAAATAAAAGAGTTAAAATACAGTCAGCAGATTACCAAAGCCCTTGGCATAAGTGCTGACGAAGGTGGGCGTGCTTTTGAAAATTATAAGCGGTGGAAAAAGGAAAATCCTAATCCGCTTGAAGAATTAGCCCAACAATTGAATCTCATCTTGAATAAATTTTCTTTAGCTGTCAAAACTTCATTTGATTTTAAATCGGCGGATGATTTAAAATTCATTGAAATACAATCTATTGATGGTAAGGATATTCCCTATAGTGGCTGGAGTACTGGTACTAAACAAATAATATTAACCATGACACCATTGTTTAAATTGAATACTGAGGATAGCATTATTTTGCTTGATGAACCAGAAAGATCATTATACCCTGATATTCAATATGAAATTATCAACTATTACACAGGATTAGCACCTAAAGCACAATTACTCTTTGCCACACACTCACCAATTATCGCCTCGGCATTTGAACCTTGGGAAATTGTAGAATTGAAATTTAATAACCAAGGTACGGTTTATCAAGAAAAATATTATGAAGGTGAAAGACATGTTGATAATTATTTTATAGATCCGCGTTATTTGCGGTGGGATGTTATATTAATGCGTGTTTTTGATTTAGCCGTTGAAGGTAACGAAAAATTCAGGAATAAAGCACTTACCCAAGCGGCTAGATTAGAAACTATTCTTTCAAAACTCAAGGCTGAAAACAAGATAGATACTGAAGAAGGTCAAAAAATATGGGCGGATTATAAAAAACTAGCGACGAAACTCGCTTGGAGATTAGATGAATATGAGGAAGATTGATAAAACTCAAATTCTAGCGACAGCATATAAATCGTGGATCAGACAATTAGAAAAGAACAATCAAATACATTCTAAATATTATTCATCACATAAATACTATAAAGATGTGTTAGTTAGCTTACTTTTTTGTCAGCAAGGTTTATGTGCCTATACAGAAATTATGATTGCTGAAACAGAAAGATGTAGTCCAAATAACTTTGATCAAGCTGGAAGATATATCGAAAAGACAAAACAAGAATCCAGTTTTTCGGCTCAATTAGATCATTTTGATAGCAGCCTCAAAGAAAAATATGGTTGGCGTTGGGAAAATTTTTTTGCCATTTCCGATAAAATAAACATTGAAAAAGGTGCTCAACCAGTAGATGAAATTCTGAAACCTGATTTTCCTAAATATAATCCTTACAAACTATTAGACTATAATGAAAAAAGGCATCTATTTCATGCCCATCCTGATATTAAAGATGAAAATATAGTTGAAAGAATTGAAAATATGATTTTAGTATTAGGTTTAAACCAAGGTACTATCAAAGATAATCGAAGAGCATACTTGGAACCTAAAAAAAAGAGCCTGTTATTAGGTAAAGAAATAGAACCAGTTTATCAATTTTTCACAGCATTTGAAATGTTGAAACAAAACCTACTATAGTCTTTCAGACCTGTCAGGTTTTGAAAACCTGACAGGTCTTTATTCATTTAATATTTTTCTCAACTTCACCAGCATCACCTTGACTATCTTTCCAAGTCAATTTTACCGGTTCACCTTTATTGCCACCTTTAAATTTAAAGGAAAAATAAGGGTTAGATGATATACCCATTCCCCAGTTAGCTGACATTATAACTTTGCCCTGATGTTCAAAAGTTACTTCTGTAATAAAATGTGTTCTTGTCATTGGATGTTTCACTAGTGCTTTCACTGTCGTAACATCACCTTTTACCCTTGATAGAATACGTGTTCTAATTCTTGCCATCTTATTATACTCCTATATACAACCACTAAGGTTTACTGTTACTTGTTTACGTGCAGTATATAATTGATTCTTGGTTTTTACCATTACAATTACATTACCAGTTTTACTTATTTTTACGCGAGTTTTAATCCAAGGTAGAACATTATCAGCAAATTTAAATTCACCAAGTAATGGTGCTGGATTCGTTTCTGATATAATGCTAATTGATTCTACATTAGCTAAATTTGTTTGAATTTCAACCGGAACAAATCTACCATTTTCTACATTATTTGGAATTTTAATGATGATGTCAGAACTTTCTATCGCTTCTGCATCAGGGTATAGTTTTTTTAAAACAGCATTAATATTTTTAGACTCAAAGGCTATTTGTGGCCATTTTGCCATTACTGCTGATGGTAATGCTAAAGCTAGTATTCCGCTAAGGCTTTTTAAAAGCGTTCTACGTGATAAACTCATATCTTAATCATCTCTAAAGGTAAAAAATATGTCAACTCAATTAGTAAAGTATATATTATTTTCTATAATTTCGCTGATTTTCAGCATTCCAGTTATGGCAATAGACACATTGATGTTAGTTAATACTTGTGTTAATTGTCATGGTCCTAATGGCTCTAGTCTTGGTCCAGCAACGCCTTCTATTGCTGGAATGTCTAAATTTGCTTTTACTCAAGCAATGCAGAAAGCAAAAAATAATGAACGTCCAACTACTATTATGGGACGTATAGCACCTGCTTATACAGATGCAGAAATTGAAATTATGGCGGATTTCTTTTCTAAACAAAAACTTGTAATTTATCCACAACAATTCGATGCCGAAAAAGCTAAGAAAGGTGTAAGACTTCATAAATATTATTGTGCAAGATGTCATAGAAATAATAGTCGTTCTGGTATTCTTGCAGGGCAAAGGATGCCTTATCTGAAAATTAGTTTATTAGAATTTTTAAATAAAACTCGTTCTGCTCCTACTAAGATGATGAAAAAGTTACAATTAATGTTTGATAAGTATGGTGAAGATGGTATTGATGAACTGGTTCATTATTATGCTAGTCAAAAATAAGGAATAGAAAATGTCAAATTTTACCAGAAGACAATTTATAACTATAGCCGCTGCTGCTGCTAGTATAGTCAGTATTCCATTTATAGTACGAGGTGTTAGTAAAAAAGTGCTTGTAATTGGTGGTGGCTCAGGTGGTGCTATTGCCGCTAAATATATTCGTATGGCGGATCAGAATATTGATGTGACGCTGATTGAACAAAATAAGTATTACCATACTTGTTTTATGAGTAATGAAGTATTAAGTGGTAAACGCACAATAGATTCTATTAAGTTTAGTTATGATGGCTTAAACAAATATGGTATCAATATCATTCATAGTCGGGCAATAAATATTGATCCTGTTGCTAAAAAAGTTCGTCTTGCTGGTGGAGAAGAAGTTGCTTTTGATAAATTAATTGTGTCACCGGGTATAGAGTTTAACTGGGATGCTATTGAGGGTTATAATGCTGAAATTGCGGAAAAAATACCTCATGCTTGGAAAGCTGGCTCACAAACTGTTACTTTAAGAAAACAGTTAGAACAGATGAAAGATGGTGGCAGTGTAATTATTTCTATACCAGCTAAGCCATTTCGTTGTCCTCCCGGACCATATGAACGCGCTAGTCAGATAGCCAATTATTTTAAATATCATAAGCCTAAGTCAAAGGTATTACTGTTTGATGCCAATCAAGCCTTTTCTAAACAAGCTTTGTTTACTCAAGGATGGGAACAGATGTATGGATATGGTACTGATAACAGTATTATTGAATGGATTCCTTCTAATTCCGAAGGAAAAGTTACTGGAGTTAATGTTAAGGCAAATGCAGTTATTGCAGGTGAATTTGAAGATGAATATCCAGCAGATGTGCTAAATATCATTCCTCCACAAACAGCAGGTAAAATAGCTATTGATAGCGGTTTAACAAATGATAGTGGTTGGTGCCCAGTTAATCAGAAAACATTTGAATCAAGCTTGCATAAAGATATTCATGTAATTGGTGATGCTTGTATAGCTAGCCCGATGCCTAAATCGGCTTATGCTGCGAATACTCAAGCAAAAGTCTGTGCTGAAGCAATTGTATCTGAATTACAAGAACGAGAAATGGCAACACCATCTTACCTTAATACTTGTTATAGTGTTGTCGGAGATGATTTTGCTATTTCAGTAGCGGCTATTTATCGTTTAGAAAACGGTAAGATAGTATCAATTAAAGGTTCAGGTGGTCTTTCAGCTTTAAATGCTTCAGCAGCAACTCGAAAGTATGAAGTAGCTTATGCTCATAGTTGGTTTAATAATATTACTTATGATATGTTTAATTAACTGATGTTACGCAGAACTCTTCTAACATTGATATATCCTGTAGGTTGGGTTAGATTTTTTTACGTAGTAAAAAAACGTAACCCAACAAGAATGTGCCATCAAATGTTGGGTTACGTTATCGCGCTACGCTTGATAATCTAACCCAACCTACAAAATATATTATAAACAGATAGAAGAACTGTGCGTAACATCAGTAATTAATACATAGTCCAACATAAAATATGATTCTCCCGCAAGTATCTGTAGGGAAGGCTATCAGACCTGTCAGGTTTTTAAAACCTGACAGGTCTTTATTCATTTAATATTCTTCACAATTTCACCCGTATGATCCTTATTATCTTTCCAACTCAATTTTACCGGTTCGCCTTTATTGCCACCTTTAAATTTGAAAGAAAAATAAGGGTTAGATGATATACCCATACCCCAATTAGCTGACATTATAACTTTGCCCTGATGTTCAAAAGTTATTTCTTTAATAAAATGTGTTCCTGTCATTGGATGTTTCACTAATGCTTTCACTGTAGTAACATCACCTTTTATCCTAGATAAAATACGTGTTCTAATTCTTGCCATCTTATGCCCCTATACACAACCACTAAGATTTACTGTTATTTGTTTACGTGCAGTATATAATTGATTATTTGTTTTGACCATTACAATTACATTACCAGTTTTACTAATTTTTACACGAGTTTTAATCCAAGGTAGAACATTATCAGCAAATTTAAATTCACCTAGTAATGGCACTGGATTAATTTCTGATATAATGCTAATTGATTCTACTTTAGCTAAAGTTGTTTCAATTTCAACGGGAACAAATCTACCATTTTCAGCAATAGCTGGAACTTTAATGGTTATATCAGAACTTTCTATTGCTTCTGACTCAGAATATAAGTTTTTTAAAACAGCCTCAACATTTTTAGATTCAAAGGCTGTTTGTGGCCATTTTGCCAGTACTGCTGATGGTAATGCTAAGGCTAGTACTCCACTAACGCTTTTTAAAATCGTTCTACGTGATAAACTCATCTATTAATCTCCTTATTTACTGTGGTGATTAAGCTTTTTATTAATTCTTTCTAGTAATTTCTTAGCTTCTTGTTGGTTTGCATCTATCTTTAGTGCTTGTTGGAAAGTAGCTTGTGCTAAAGAATAAGCTCCATTATGCCAATAAGCTATACCAAGAATAGTAAATAGTTTAGCATTATTAGTATCTAAACTCAAAGCGCGTTGAAAATAGGAAATACTTTCTTTTAAGCGATGTTGATTTAAATACAATGCACCTAGTTTTAAATTAATAGCTAAGGATTTTTCATTTAATTTAAGTGCTTGCAGATAACTTTGTTCTGCCTGTTTCATTTTACCAGCTTTCCAATATTTATTACCATCTAAAATAAGTGTATCTATATTAGTTGCTTGTGCAAATATTGGTATAGCAATAAAAATTAAAATAATAATTTTTCGCATAATATTTCCAATATTCAAGGTTTAAATAAACCCTGAATATTAAGTCATTTTTATTTCATTGAACCTTTACCGTAACGAGCTTCATAGCCTTTACGAACCTGATCAATTGCATCTTTATTTAAGCCATCAAAGAACCAAGCATGACCTTTAATTGGTTTAAAGTATTTTTCAAGTAAATGCTCTGCTTCTTTGTCACCGACTAATTCTTTTAGCTCAGGAATAAATTCAAAGTAAGTATGTTTTGCTACTTCATACATACCATGCCACCAAGCGTAATCTGGACCCATCATAGCAGCACCGTGACGAGCGCGACGACCTTCATGATGCCAAATTTCCCACCAAACCCATTCAATTGTTTCATCAAAAGGTGATGGAGTGATTTTACCAGTCTTTTTCAGTTCAGCCATAATCGCTGCAATTGGTTTAGCAAATTTATTATTATATAAATTAACTAAGTCATCAAATTGTTTATAATGCCCTTTGATTACGCCGCTGGTATGACAAGCATTACATACCATTTCCATATTTTCACGTCGATCTTTCCAAGTCATAATTTCTATAACTGTACCACCTTTGGCTTTAGGATGATCAGGTTTATCACCTACTTTAGGTAAAGGTTTGCCTTCAGGTACATCATATTGATGATCATTATCTAAACGTACCAAATTAATTTTATTAGAAATAGGAGTACGTAAATTCCAAGATATACGTTCACCAACATCATGAGTTTTTGGTAATAAAGGTGCTGCACTCATATGGCAAGTAGCACAAGTAGGAGCGGCACTATAATCAATACCAGCAACCCATTTATCAGAACCAAGATTCATTTCAGCAATACTGGCTTTATAAATAATACCATGCTTAGATTCTTCATAAATTTCTTTTTGTGGATGATCTGGACCTAAGTGACATTTACCACAAGTATCAGGAGTACGGGCTTGAGCGCGAGAAAACTTATGACGACCATGACATGCTGTACAAGCTCCGCGTGAACCATCTGTATTTATGCGACCAATACCAGTATTTGGCCATGTCTCAAGTGTGGGTTTACCTTTTTCATCAATCTCAATTTTATTACCATGACATTGCTTACAGCCTACTGTTACAGCTTCTGGTCCACCAAGAACTTCGCCTAATAGGTTATCTAAAGATGATAAAATTTCAGCAGCACTGGAATGATGAGAACGTTGAAATTCCTTCGATTCAGCTTGATGACATTTAGAACAATCTTTTGGACTGACAATCACAGCAATATATTGACCTTCATGTAAAAAAGCATCTTTCTCAGCCTTTTCTGCTTGATGGCAATCCAGACAATTTACACCACTTTGACCATGTTGACTATTATTCCATTGGTGATAAATACCCGGTGTTTCTGTCATGTGACAATTTGTACAAAACTGTCCTTCCTTCTTACCCCAATCTACTCCAATTTGACCAGCTGGGCGAGCTGCATTTGCCATTCCTGAAAATAATATTAGTAAACCTACTAATATTACACCTAAATTTATAATGTTTTTTCGGATGATCACAAATCGTCCTCCTATATGAATATGAAATATGGATTAGTCTCCTATAATACCAATAAAAATATATTTTAGCAATTTTTTATTTTTTTACTTAAAAAATATTTATTTATCATAGATTAATATTTTTTACATATGTTAAGTTAGTGTATTAGTAATTGCTTAGTTAATGATAATTATTATTATTGTTAATGTTATTAAATTCTAATATATAATGCTGAAAATACAGCTTAATACCTTATTATCATGGTTTGTTAATATTAATATATTCTAATATATAGAGATAAAAATATGATTATAATTTTTATTGCAGTTTTTGAAAATTTTGATTAAACTAGCAAGCTGGTAGATTTATCTTAATAAAGTTCTATTTATATATAATAAAGAAGGTAACAATATGTTTACTAAAATACTAAGGTATATATTATTTGCTATAACTTGGCTGATTTTCAGTCTTCCTGTTATGGCGGTAGATATAAATACATTGATGTTAGTTAATACTTGTGTAGGTTGTCATGGTCCTGATGGTTCTAGTCTTGGTCCAGCAACACCATCTATTGCAGGAATGTCTAAATTTGCTTTTATTCAAGCAATGCAAGAAGCAAAAACTAATGAACGTCCAACTACTATTATGGGACGTTTAGCACGCGGTTATACGGATACAGAAATTGAAACTATGGCAGATTTCTTTTCTAAACAGAAACCTGTAGTTTATCCACAACGAGTAAATGCCGAAAAAGCTAAGAAAGGTGCAAGACTTCATAAATATTATTGTGAAAGTTGTCATAGAGATAATGGTCGAAAAGATGAGCATAATTCAGGTATTCTTGCTGGGCAATGGATGCCTTACCTGAAAATTAGCTTGTTAGAATTTTTATCTGGTCGCCCTGCTCCTACTAAGATGAATAAACGTTTAGAATTCATCGTTGACAGTTATGGCAAAGATAGTATTGATGAATTGGTTCACTTTTACGCTAGTCAAAAAGAACAATAAGGAATAAAATATGTCAAATCTAAGTAGAAGACAATTTGTAACGATAGCGGCAGGTAGTGTAGCAGCGGCTGGTATGGTCAGTTTTCCATTTATAGCACGAGGTGCTAATCAAAAAGTGGTTGTAATTGGTGGTGGTTCAGGTGGTGCTATTGCCGCTAAATATATTCGTATGGCAGATCCGACTATTGATGTGACGCTGATTGAACAAAATAAGTATTACCACACTTGTTTTATGAGTAATGAAGTTTTAAGCGGTGAACGGACAATAGATTCCATTAAGTTTAGTTATAAAGGCTTAAATAAATATGCTATAAATTTTATTTATAGCCGGGCTATGAATATTGATCCTGTTGCTAAAACAATTCGTCTTGCTGGTGGAGAAGAAGTTGCTTTTGATAAATTAATAGTGTCACCGGGTGTTGAATTTAAGTGGGATGCGATTGATGGTTATAATGCTGAGGTTGCAGAAAAAATACCTCATGCTTGGAAAGCAGGATCACAAACTGTTACTTTAAGAAAACAGTTAGAAGAGATGAAAGATGGTGGTACTGTAATTATTTCTGCACCACCTAAGCCATTTCGTTGCCCTCCCGGACCCTATGAACGTGCTAGTCAGATAGCTAATTATTTTAAACATCATAAGCCTAAGTCAAAGGTATTGCTGTTTGATGCCAATCAAGCATTTTCTAAACAAGGTTTGTTTACTCAGGGATGGGAAAAGATGTATGGATATGGCACTGATAATAGTATGATCGAATGGATTCCTTCTCATGAAGAAGGTGAAGTCGTTGGAGTCAATGTTAAGGCAAATGCAGTTATTGCTGGTGAATTTGAAGATGAATATCCAGCAGATGTTCTCAATATAATTCCTCCACAAACAGCCGCTAAAATTGTTCTTGATAGTGGTTTAACAGATGATAGTGGTTGGTGCCCAGTTAATCAGAAAACATTTGAATCAAGCTTGCATAAAGATATTTATGTTATTGGTGATGCTTGTATAGCTGGTCCGATGCCTAAATCAGCTTATTCAGCGAATACTCAAGCAAAAGTCTGTGCTGAAGCAATTTTATCTGAATTGCAAGGGCGAGAAATGGCAACACCATCTTATGTCAATACTTGTTATAGTGTTGTAGGAGATGATTTTGGTATTTCAGTAGCGGCTATTTATCGTTTAGACAATGGTAAGATAATATCAGTTCCAGATTCTGGTGGTATTTCACCTATAGATGCTTCAGCACAAACTCGAAAATATGAAGTAGCTTATGCTCATAGTTGGTTTAGTAATATTACTTATGAGATGTTTAATTAGGGTTTCTAGTTAGCTTGTGCTGACTAGAAAAAAGCTAAAGTCAGTGAAGTTGGATCTAGTGAGGAGTGCCTTATGGCACGCACTCCTCACGCGCGGTAGTGTCATACACTGCTAATCTGTGCATTTCATTTTTTCTAGTCAGTGCCAGCTAACCAGAAAAATCATTTTTACTTTTCAAAATCACCAAAGTTTTGATTTAAAGTACCTTCTTCATTTAGGGTCATTATATATTGAAACTTGATTCCTTGTGATAAGGTATTTTCAATTAAATTATATAATTCAATAAAATGCGCTCTATCCATGCCATCAAATAGTCCATCATGAATCAAAAATCTTGGGCAATTGATCTGGTTTTTGATAGTGTGTAATAAAATAGCAATATCATAAACTAATGTTCTACCTCTATTTTGACCTTTTGATTCTCCATCATAAAAATTGATCTTATCAATAAACCTCATCATGCGAACCTATATTGACTAAAATTATCTCTTCATCAACTATTTTAAGAGTTAAAACTATTCTATATTCATAAGTCAAAGAACAAGAATGATATTTACTTAAATCCCCTTTTAATTTATGAGTTCTGAGTGAAGAGTGAAAAGGGTCAATTTGAAGTTGTTTTAAAACTTTTGCATATTTCACAAACAAATCTTTGTGTTGCTTAAAAAACTTCTTTTCATTTTTCTCATATTGAGAAGTTTTAATCAATTGCATTTTTTAACTCTTCAATATATTTATCAACATCATCTATTTTATGAACTCTACCATTTAAGATATCATCTTCAGAATTTTTAAGTTCTTCTAAAAATTCCTCTCTTTTATCAATAGTTTCAACTTTTACTCCATCAAAACGATTTAACAAAAACAATATTTTTTCTACCAAACTGTCTTGAATTTCTACTTTTAAAGTTTGCATAATTTATCCTTTTAATATTGGTTAAGTAGTGGTTTCAATTTTATCACCAGCTTTGGCTGATTTAACATCTGCAACTACTTGAGATAATTTACAAGCCAATCAACGCTCCAGTATCAGTAATAACTGTCATTTTTTATTCTCTATCTTCTGGAACAAAAGTTCTTCAGCACGCCTAGAAATATCAGAACGTCTACTACAATAGTTATACTTAAATTCAATTGCTTGCATTTTTATATTGTTATTGATTGTGATTTAATAATTGGTTATATGATAAACGAAAAGTTTCTTTAGGGCAAGCACTCAAAACAATGCAATCATCCATATTTTGAGCCTTCCTGATCTGTTGCTATCCCTTTAGGTTGATAATAGTATGATCGAATGGATTCCTTCTCATGAAGAAGGTGAAGTCGTTGAAGTCAATGTTAAGGCAAATGCAGTTATTGCTGGTGATAATCAGAAGACATTTGAATCAAGTTTGCATAAAGATATTTATGTTATTGGTGATGCCTGTATAGCTGGTCCGATGCCTAAATCAGCTTATGCTGCTAATACTCAAGCAACAATACTTGTTATAGTTCAACAGCAACTCGAAAGCATGAAGTAGCTTATGCTCATAGTTGGTTTAATAATATTACTTATGAGATGTTTAATTAATAGTTGATTCCCCTTGTAAAAAGGGGGAATAAGCTGCTTCCACCAGATACTCATCTGGTAAAATACCTCATCCTAATCCCACCAATCTTTTATATCTTCCATTATAGTTTGTATTTTTAATTTCTTAGCTTGTATTATAAATTTGTAACGATAGTAATTTGGATTTACTTTTATCTTAAATAATAAACGACGATAAAATAGTATAATAACGGTATAGTCAAAAAAACGATTCTCATCACTTACTATGTTAAATCGTTTTCCATTTTTAGGCTCTGAGCTAAAGATACACTTGAGGGGTTTTTTTTTTAAACCAGTCAGTGGATCCAGCTCAATGCCAGAACATCTGAAAGTTTTCATAATTTTAATTATGTTAAAATAAGTACTTAAAATATATTAATAATTGATTATGTTAAATATAACAGAAAATTTAGAACAAATCAAATTAGGTTGTTCTGAAATCTTACTTGAAGACGAATTACGTATAAAATTAGCAACTGGTAAGCCTTTGCGTATTAAGGCAGGTTTTGATCCTACTGCTCCTGATCTACATTTAGGACATACAGTATTATTAAATAAATTACGTACTTTTCAACAGTTAGGTCATAAAATTTTATTTTTAATTGGTGATTTTACTGGCATGATTGGTGATCCAACTGGCAAAAATGTCACTCGTAAACCTTTGTCGCCTGAACAAGTCATAGAAAATGCTCGCAGCTATCAAGAGCAAATTTATAAGATTCTTGATCCAGATACAACTGAGATTTGTTTTAATTCATCGTGGATGGATAAAATGTCAGCTAGTGATTTGATTAAGTTAGCTGCTAAACATACGGTGGCACGGATGTTAGAGCGCGATGATTTTCATAAGCGTTATACTAGTGGGCAGCCTATTGCTATTCATGAGTTTTTATATCCATTAATTCAAGGCTATGATTCAGTGATGTTAAAAGCTGATGTTGAATTAGGCGGCACTGATCAGAAATTTAATTTATTAGTTGGGCGTGAATTACAAAAAAGTGAAGGGCAAACTCCACAAGTAGTTTTAATGATGCCGATTTTAGAAGGCTTAGATGGTGTACAAAAAATGTCTAAATCTTTAAATAATTATATTGGTATTGATGAGCCAGCAAATGAGATGTTTGGTAAATTAATGTCAATTTCTGATACATTAATGTGGCGTTATATCGATTTATTGAGTTTTAAAACGCCGGCAGAAATTAAAAATTGGAAACAATCGGTAGATGATGGTGCAAATCCACGTGATATTAAGGTAGAATTTGCTCAGGAAATTGTGGAACGTTTTCATAGTCGTGCAGCGGCAAAAGATGCTTATGAACAATTTGTAGCTAGGTTTAAAAAAGGGCAAATGCCATCAGATATGCCAGAAATTACTTTAGTGGCACAACAAATACCGATTGCTAATTTACTCAAAGACGCTGGCTTAACTCCTAGCACTTCAGATGCAATGCGTATGATTAAACAAGGTGCGGTTAGAATTGATGGTGAGCGCGTTAGTGATCGTAGTTTGAAAATTCCTAGTAATTCAGAACATGTTTATCAGGTTGGAAAACGCCGTTTTGCACGAGTTTCGGTGAATGAAAAATAATAAATAATGCAAAAATTTACAATTTTAACAGATATTGTAGGGTGGGTAGAGCGAAGCAAAACCCACCATTTCGGCTATTTTGGTGGGTTTCGCTACCGCTCTACCCACCCTACATCTACTACATCTACATCAGTAATAACGATCAACGTTCGTAAAAATAATGCAAAAATTTACAATTTTAACAGGTTTAGTAGCACCTTTGGATCGATCAAATGTCGATACTGATGCTATTATTCCTAAACAGTTTTTAAAGTCCATTCATCGTAGTGGTTTTGGTCCAAATTTATTTGATGAGTGGCGGTATTTAGATCATGGTGAACCGGGGCAGGATTGTTTTAATCGCCCTTTAAATACAGATTTTATACTTAATCTGCCTCGTTATCAAGGTGCTGAAATTTTATTAGCGCGTCGTAATTTTGGTTGTGGTTCAAGTCGTGAACATGCACCTTGGGCTTTGTTAGATTATGGTTTTCGGGCTATTATTGCTCCTAGTTTTGCTGATATTTTTTATAATAATTGTTTTAAAAATGGTATTTTGCCAATTATTTTAGATGAAAATCAGCTTGATAGTTTATTTAAGGCTGTTGAATTTACGCCTGATTATAAACTTACTATTGATTTAGAAGCCCAAACTATAACCACTCCAACTGAGGATGTTTTTACTTTTTCAGTTGATGATTTTAGAAAACATTGTTTGATCAATGGTTTAGATGATATAGAAATAACTTTACAATATACGGATGAAATTGTAGCTTATGAACAGCGACGTAAGCAAACAGAACCTTGGATATTTAATAAATGAAAACGATTGCGATATTACCCGGTGATGGCATTGGTCCAGAAATCATTGCTGAGGCTATTAAGGTATTAGAAGTTTTACAGCAAGATGGTTTAGATGTACAGTTAGAGCAAGCCTTAGTTGGTGGTGCTGCTATTGATGCTACTGGGCATCCTTTGCCTGCTGAAACTTTGGCATTAGCAAAACAAGCTGATGCAGTTTTATTAGGGGCAGTTGGTGGATATAAATGGGAGCAGTTAGATATTGCTATTCGCCCTGAAAAGGGTTTATTAGGTTTACGTTCAGAACTTGAACTATTCGCTAATTTAAGACCAGCTTTGTTATTTCCTGAATTAGCTTCAGCGTCAACTTTAAAGGCTGAGGTGGTAGAGAATTTAGATTTACTAATAGTACGGGAATTAACTGGTGGTATTTATTTTGGGGAACCACGCGGTGTTCGTACTTTCGATAGTGGTGAAAGACAAGGTTTTAATACTTTAGTTTATACTGAAACTGAGATTGAGCGAATTGCGCGAGTGGCGTTTGATAGTGCCCAAAAACGTAATAAACGTCTTTGTTCAGTAGATAAAGCTAATGTATTAGAATCTACTGAGTTATGGCGCGAAGTAGTAACAACTGTGAGTAAGGATTATCCAGATGTGGAACTTAGTCATATGTATGTTGATAATGCCGCTATGCAGTTGGTGCGTGAGCCTAAACAGTTTGATGTGATAGTCACAACTAATATGTTTGGTGATATTTTATCTGATCTGGCTTCTCAATTAACTGGCTCGATTGGGATGTTACCTTCTGCATCTTTGGATGCTAATAATAAGGGTATGTATGAGCCAATACATGGTTCAGCTCCTGATATTGCTGGAAAAAATCTGGCTAATCCTTTGGCAACAATTTTATCAGTTGCTATGTTATTACGTTATAGTTTTAATCAAGAGACATTTGCTGAACGAATTGAAACTGCTGTCAGTAAGGTTTTACAAGCTGGTTTACGCACTCAAGATATTGCAAGTGAAAATACTAAATTAGTAACTACTAGTGAAATGGGTGACGCTGTAGTTGCAGCGATTAAGGAAAATAAATGAGTAAAAAGTTTAATGTTGCAGTAGTAGGTGCTACTGGTGCAGTTGGTGAAACTATGATGTCCATTTTGGAAGAGCGCGATTTTCCAGTGGATAATTTATATCCTTTAGCTAGTGAGCGTTCTGCTGGTAAGCGTATTCAGTTTAAAGGTAAATCTGTAGTTGTTGGTAATTTAGAGAAATTTGATTTTTCTAAGGCGCAAATTGCTTTGTTTTCACCGGGTGCTTCAGTTTCAGCAATTCATGCACCGCGTGCTGGTGAGGCTGGTTGTGTAGTTATAGATAATACTTCACAATTTCGCCGTGATCCTGATATTCCTTTAGTAGTGCCAGAGGTTAATCCTCATGCTATTGCTAATTATAAACCCCGCAATATTATTGCCAATCCTAATTGTTCTACTATTCAAATGTTGGTAGCATTAAAGCCAATTTATGATGCGGTAGGAATTGAACGAATTAATGTTGCAACTTATCAATCAGTGTCAGGCACTGGTAAAAATGCGCTTGAAGAACTGGCTAAACAAACTGCTGATTTGCTAAATGCTAAACCGATTACAGCTAAAGTTTATCCAAAACAAATAGCGTTTAATGTTTTACCACATATTGATGTTTTCATGGAAAATGGTTATACCAAGGAAGAAATGAAAATGGTGTGGGAAACGCAAAAGATTTTTGAGGATGATAAAATTTTAGTAAATCCTACAGCGGCTCGTATTCCAGTATTTTATGGGCATTCTGAAGCGGTGCATATTGAAACTCGTGATAAAATCAGCGTCGAACAAGCGCGTGAAGTGTTAAAAAATGCTCCCGGTGTCGTTTTGATGGATGAATATCCTACCGCAGTTACCGATGGAGCTGGTACAGATCCAGTGTTTGTGGGGCGTATTCGTGAGGATATTTCTCATCCACGTGGATTAAATTTATGGGTAGTTTCTGATAATATTCGCAAAGGTGCAGCACTGAATAGTGTGCAAATTGCAGAAATTTTAGTAAAAGACTATCTAGCTTAATTAAATAAACCTACGATATCGTAGGTTTTAGAAGGAACTAAATTGATGAGACATATAGTCTATGTAATAATAACCAGCTTTTTTATTACAAATAGTTATGCCTTAGAATTAAGTCATATTACATTAAATTCTAAATTTAATGAACCTTTAAAAGCTCAAATAAAAGTTTCATCTATTCCGAAAAACAGTATTTCTAATCTTAAAGCTCAACTGGCATCAACTAGTAATTTTAATCGAGCTGGTATTAAGCCAGTTGCATTTTTAGAAACACTAGAATTTGCTATTGAAAATACTAGTGAGACTTCAGCTAATATTAATATTACTAGTAAGGAAATTGTTAAGGAACGGGTATTAAATTTTTTAATTCAATTAAATTGGAGAGGTGGGCGAATTTTACGTGAATATGCACTATTATTAGATCTTCCATTGTATAAGAAAAAAAAGGATAATTTTTATACTGTGACTAAGGATGATAGTTTATGGAAAATAGCAGATAAAACTCGTCGCAAGGGAAAAACTGTAAGACAACAAATGTTGAATATATTTAATACTAATAAACAGGCTTTTGCTAGAGAAGATATGAGTTTGCTGAAGGTGGGTGCGAGATTAAAAATTGCTAGTTTAACTGAAAATATACCGATTGCACCAGAAACAGCTGAAGTTAAACAAAAACCAGTAATAATGCCGGTAGATTCATCACCACGATTACATATAATTGCACCTAAATATGATGAAAAACTAATTAATCAAATTAATAAACTGATAGAAAAAAATACTAGTATTGAATCTGAAAATGGTTATTTGAAACAAGAATTGTCAAAAAATAATGAATTATTAGCGGCTATGAAAAAACAGTTGGATGACATGAATAAGATGATTGTGCTGCAAAATAAACAATTATCAGAATTGCAAACTCAGTTAAATCAACAAGTAGAGACAAATAAGAGACTGCAACCACAACAAAAGGATACGACAAAAGAATGGTTGAATTCACCCTTAGCTTGGTTAAGTATTGGTGCTATGATACTGTTATTATTGCTAATATTTTTTATAATTAAAATTTTTCGTTCTAGTGATAATGAACCTAATTATGTGGCTAAATTAGTGGCAAATGATGCAAAAAATGAAGAATTTAATGATTATGACGATGATTTATCAACAGGAATTACAGATGAATTAGAAAAATATTTAAAGGGAGAATCAGCTTTATCTTTAGAACAAGAATTATCAGATGCTTTATCTGTTGAAGAAGAAAAAGATGAAGATGAAGATGATGAAGAAGAACTCTTATCTTTAAGTGAAGAATGCTATTTTTTAGATTTTGATAATAATTACCCAGTAGAATTAGCACCAGAAAAGAATGAAATATCATTAGATAAGCTATTAGTATTAGAAGGAAAGCTGATAGAAGATGAAGAATTATTTTTAAAAAAGGTGGGTGATGATATGTTAGATGAATTATCGCTTGCTGATGAATCTACATCTTTAAGCTTGGATGAAATTTATACTAAGGAATTGGCATGTTAAAACAAACATCAATAATAATATTATTATCTATAGGTTTAATTTCTGCCTGTACAGAATCAGTAAAACCGACTAATACTGTCAAACAAACAAGTTCGATAGATAAACTAGAAAACTTTGTACCAACCAAACTACAAATTGCTAGCGGCTTATTGGAGGGAATTGCCGCCCTTCCCTATCTATTAAACATTCCTATTATAACTATTAATAAAGCTTTAATTGAAGTTCAAGCAGAAATCAGCTTGGATAAAACTTACCAAATAGTATATGGCAAAACATTCAAAGAAGTACCACCAGTAAGCGGTAATACCGGTATTAAATACAAAGGAATAAAACAAACCAATAAGTTTCTCAAAAAACTACTAAATGAAGAATATAGCTTTACAGCACTTGAAAGTGATCAATATATATTAATATCTCTAATCAACAAATCAAAAGAAGTAATTGATTGGGCGGCATTACCAAAAAAATACTTGCAAACTCAAAAAGCACAAGCAATACTAATTACCTTAGCCGCGAATTCGGTATTAAACGAAAAAACAATGCCAAAATATAAGGAAATAGAAACACGTTGGGTGAAATCTGCGCGTGAAATTGTTGAACAGCGATTTGATGAGATTAATCAGAGGATGGGAGTTTAGTACAACAATGTTAAAATCATTAAAAATAAACATTTTATATAATAGTGGTATTAATAAGCACTATAACTTATTTATCCTTTTTTTGTGTCTTATTATTTTATTTTCTCGTGAACCAGATGCTTTTTTTAATCCTCAGTTTTGGGCTGAAGATGGAACTATATTTTTTAAACAAAATCTGACTTTAGGTTTGGAAGCTATTTGGCAACCTTATGCAGGCTATTTACATCTTGTACCTAGATTGATAGCTTATATAAGTGGTCTTTTTCCTACTTTATTTATTCCAGCACTATATAATTTAAGTTTTGTTATCCTAACACTTTTTGTAATAAATTATTTATTAAGTTCAAGAATAGATCTGTCTTTTAAACCATTACTAACTATTGCTATAGTACTTGTTCCATATAATGGGGAAATACTTATGAGTATTAGCCATATACAATGGTTACTAGCTATTATAATAATTTTATTTATTATTCAAGAAAAAGCAAATACTAATCGACAATTATTATTGGATACCATAATAATAACAATCATTGGTTTAACAGGTCCTTTTATTCTTCTATTTCTTCCCTTATTTGTTTTTCGTTTTATTTATATTTGTCGAAGTTATTATAGTATATATATTTTTTGTATTGCTTTACTACTTTGTTTTATTCAAGGATATTTTATCTTCCAAACAGGAAATATAAATAGCGGAGCAAATTCAAGTTATAGTCTAGAAATTTTAGGACAAATATTAGCAATGCGTTTTTCAGGAACACTTTTTTTTGGAGAAGATATTTCGCTTGCTATGAACTATAATCTATTATTATTCATAAGCATAATAATATTATTTGGATTATTGATATTAGGAATATTAAATCTTAATAATCGACAATTACCAATTTTAATTTTTCTGATTAGTGGCATTATAGTCATAGTTAGTACTCTTTATAAGTTCAGATATGATTTAGATCCTCTAATACAATTTGATTATGGAACACGCTACTTTTATATTTTACATCTTTTTACAATCTGGTCTCTCATTTTGTTACTTAATTCAAATGGAATTATTAAATATATCTCTGCCTTATTATTATTGATATTCTTACTTTCTACATTTACTCACTTTCAAGCTACTCCTTTAACAAATTATCATTGGGAAAAATACTATAAACATATTGAACAAGGAGACGCAGTAAAAGTTCCAATTAATCCAAATTGGTCATTATGTTTCAATAATTGTCAGAATAAAAATGTATACCCAATGCTTCATTCAACACCCTATAAAGTAAGTTCACCTAATCAAGAAGCAATAGAAAATACTCACTTAGTATTGATGGTACATGCTCCCGGTGAAATGCGTTTTAAACTTTCTGTTGGTAAACATAAACTCAGTGGTCAATTTGGTATTCTTAAGGGAGCATATAGTGCAGAAACTAAATTTCCTACTGATGGTGTAGAATTTAGTGCTATAATTACGGATCAAAATGGTCAAGAATCAATCTTATTTAAAAGGTTTTTGAATCCACGATTGGTAGCGCAGGATAGGGGATTACAGAATTTTATGATTGTTTCCTTTGAAACCAAAAATAATGCTGAATTGGTCTTACGTACTAACCCCGGTGCTAATGGCAACAGTGACTGGTCGTTTTGGAATGCAATCAAAATTGATAAAAATTAATAAAATATTACTATAAACTATTTATGTCAAAATCAACAAACCAAAAAAAATCAAAACAGTCAAATCGTCCGTTGATTTCTGTAATTGTTCGTACTCAAAATCGACCTCATTTGTTAGCTAAAGCTTTGCAAAGCATTGCCGCTCAGACTTATCCATTGGTTGAAACGGTTGTGGTTAATGATGGAGGTAGTGATGTTGCAGATGTAGTGTCACGTTTTAAATCCTTGATTAGCCAAGGTGTACAATTAATTGAGCATGAACAAATACGTGGACGTTCAGCGGCTGCTAATAGTGGTTTGCAAGCAGCGCGTGGTGTTTGGGTTTCATTTCTTGACGATGATGATTCCTTAGAACCTGAGGGTTTGGCACGTTTAGCTAAGTTTATTGATTGGGATAAAGATATTATTTATGGACAGGTGCAAGTATTGCACATGGCGGCTGAACCAGAAAAAATTTGTAAAGGAGGAATATTTGGCGATCCTCATGATATGGATAGCTTATTACTGAATAATACGATTCCTATTTGTGCCTATATTTGTAAACGTGAGTTAGCAATTGCTGTTGGTGAATTTGATGAAAAATTTGAATTTCTTGAAGATTGGGAGTTTTTTTACCGCTTATCTCAGCAAGGATTAGTACATTATGTAGCTGAATTAATAGCCAATTATTGTATTTGGGGTGATTCTCATATAACAGGTAAAAATAGTGAATTAGAAGTACATTATCGTCGTAAGTTTTTTGAAAAACATTTATCTTCATTTTCGCCAGATATTCTGCAACGCACTAGTCTCAATTTTTTTGAGATTATGAATCGTAAAAGGGATGATGTACACTCTCATTATCATAACTTAATCAGTCAAGCTGAAGCAGAACATGCCAATAAACTAGCTCATGTGCAAACAGCCTTTGAGCGCAAATCCGAAGAAATAGAAGCCGCTAATGAGCATAATAAATCCTTAGCAGAAGCTAATCAATCTCTCGTTCAATCGAATCAGAAACAGCATGACAGAATGCTACAGTTGGATATAGAACTGCGGCATATCCAAGCTGCTTTTGAGCAGAAAGTAAAAGAAATTGAAGCCACTAATCAACATAATAAATCCTTAATAGAAGCTAATCAAAAACAACATGATAACATATTACAGTTAGACTCTGAATTTAATACAACAAAGGCGCAACTTACTGAAAAACTGAATACAACAAATGCGCAACTGACTGAAAAACTTAATACAACAAAGGCGCAACTTACTGAAATACAAACACAACTAGCTGAATCGCAAGCACAACTAAACGCCACACTGCAAGAAAAACAGTGGTGTGCAGAACAAGTAGGAGCATTCCAACAATGTCAACAACAAACTCAAAATCTACAAATTCAAGTCAACCAACTTACTCATAAGATAAATAGAGATAATCAACGTTGGGTAGATAGAATGCGTGAGGTAATGAGACGTACTCTGATGCCTGTTGTATTTGATACTAATGCGGAACTGTTAGATTTATCTGCTTTTGGTTTAACCATAGAATTGCGAGGTTTAATTGCTGAATCTAGTGAAATACCAAAAATTGTTCCACCTTATGAAGGTTTAGATTTTCCCATACCCGTACTTCAAGGAAAAACTCTACAATGGTCATTTACTTGGCAGGGTCCTTTATTAGTCAATACCTTGATGCTTAAAATTGGTACTTATTGTCGAGTTAATCGCTGTCATTTGTGTTTATCTATTACGCCTGTTAATGAACAAATTGATGAACCTATAACAGCTCAATTAAATGGCGAATTTGCTAAAGATAGTGTTTATGCAGCTTTTTCATTAGATCAACCTTTAAAAACGGGTTCTTATATCTGTCAGTTAAGTTCTCCTAATGCAGATAATCTTAATAATGTATTAGCTGTGTGGCTAACCACAAATCATAAAGCGAAAGGTGGTGCTATAGTAAAAAATTATAACTATGTATCACCAAATCGTGCAGTTCTGACTAATAGCTTAGATAAATTTGATTATTTGCCGATTATAAGTATAGTGATGCCAACTTATAATACTCCAGAGAGGTTTTTAATAGAATGTTTGGATTCTGTTGTAAATCAAATTTATCCTAATTGGGAACTTTGCATAGCAGATGATGCTTCTACAGAACCTCAAGTACATAAAGTCTTGGATTCTTATCAACAACGTTTTCCTGAGAAAATTAAAATCACTTACTGTGAAACTAATCGGCATATTTCTGCAACCAGCAATGCCGCGCTGGAATTAGCAACAGGTGAATTTATAGCATTGTTAGATCATGATGATCTGTTGACAGAAGATGCTTTATTTGAAGTGGTTAAGTTATTAAATCAAGAAGATGAGCAGATTGATCTTATTTATTCAGATGAAGATAAATGGGATGATACATTAGAGTGTTTTGATGAACCTTTCTTTAAACCAGATTGGGCACCAGAAATTCTTAAAGGGCAAATGTATATTGGTCATCTTGGTGTATATTGTAGAAGTTTGGTAAATGAAATTGGCGGTTTTAGGGAAGGCTTAGAAGGTAGTCAAGATTGGGACTTAGTCTTAAGATTCACAGAAAAAGCTAAAGGAATCAGACATATTCCAAAAATTTTATATCATTGGCGTAAACACAGTAATTCTACTGCTGTTAATTCTGATAATAAAACATATGCAGCTACAGCTGGTTTAAGAGCCGTTAAAGACGCACTAGTTCGAGAAGCTGAAGGCGGAAAAGCTGTTTTAAATAAAGGTAATAATTTTATTTCAGTAGATTATCCTGTTAAAGCAAAACCTTTAGTATCTATTATTATTCCAACTAAAGATAAGAGTGAATTATTAAAAGCTTGTATTGATTCTATTCTGAGTAATACTACTTATTCCAATTGGGAAATCATTATAGTAGATAATGGTAGTGAAGAAGAACAAACTTTCCGTTTATTTAAAAATTATCAAAAACAGCTAGGCACTGAGATTTTTAAAATATGCCATGAACCCGGTCCATTTAATTTTTCTTATTTGGTAAATCAAGGAGTTAAAGCTGCACAAGGTAGTATTATTTTGTTGTTGAACAATGATACTGAAGTCATTAGTTCTGCTTGGTTAGAAAAAATGCTTGGTTATGCACAACGTGAAGCTATTGCTTGTGTGGGTTGTAAACTTTTATATGATGATGAAACAATACAACATGCAGGAGTAGTCAGTGGGTTAGGCGGTGTTGCTGGGCACAGTCATGTTAATTTTCCAGTAGAAAGTTTTGGCTATGTTGGTCGTTTAACTATAGTCGCAAATTATTCTGCTACAACTGCGGCTTGTATGATGATTAAACGCAGTTTATGGGAAGAAGTGAATGGATTTGACGAAAAAATCGCAGTAGCTTTTAATGATGTAGATTTTTGCTTAAAATTATTAGATCGCGGTTATAGACATGTAGTTATACCAGATGTATTGATGTATCATCATGAGTCAAAAAGTAGAGGAATAGAAGATACTCCATTAAAACAACAACGTTTTGCTAAAGAAGTTGAAATTTTACAAACACGTTGGAAAAAATTCATAGATGCTGATCCTTATTATAACAAACATCTAACTCAAGTTAAATCAGACTATTCTATAAGTCAAGATTCAATTTACTATTGTGAAGAGGATGAGGATATCTTACGATAATGATTCCAAACATCAGTTATAATAAAATTTTTAATTTCAATCAATCATGAATATATTTAAATCTTTGCAATTAATATTAATTATATTAATCCTAAGCGCATGTAACAATCAGACTTCTTCTTATACTAATATTGATTATGCTGATTTAAAGAAATTGATGGCAAATGGTGCGGTTTTAGTAGATGTGCGCACTGCTCAAGAATGGAAACACACCGGTGTTATTGCTGGTAGTAAGACTCTTAGTTTCTTTTTAGCTAATGGTAAGATCAATCCAGATTTTGTGCCGCAATTACAACAGCTAGTTAAAGTGGATGATCATCTAATTGTAATGTGTCGCAGTGGTGGGCGTAGTGGTGTTGCTAGTGACTTCATCACTAGCAAATTGGGATATAAAAATGTTTATAATGTCCAAAATGGTATTATGGGATGGATTAAACAAGGTTATCCTGTCAGTTCTATGGGCATAAATTAATAGGAAATGCTGCACCAATGATTTTATCAGATTTACGGCGAGGATTGTCAAGAGTAAAAATTTCTTTACAAGTTTTAATCTCTATTAAACGCCATTTTAGAGTTTCATTTTCATTGGTGCTAAATAATATCCAATCCTGAATTAGTTCAATTGAATGTTTTTTGCCGCCTATTAAATTAGGGCAAATTTTATCGAAAATTGCGTTATCTTGATCATATTTCCATAAATCGTTCTCTATACTACCATAAAATATAGATTTATCTGTTAAAGTTAGAGTTTCTACAAATAGCGGCGTAGGTATAACTACAGTACCATTACCTTTTTTAAGGTCAATAGTAATCATTCCATGCCCTTGTGCCCATCCATACAAAGTGCCATTAGCATGAAAGGCTAAACTATCAACTTGTTTAAAACCAATGTCTCCAACCAAAAACAGTTTGCCAGTTAAACTATCTGCTTTATAGAGATTGCCTTTTTTACCTGATGAGGCATATATAAAATGAGTTTTAGGATCAATTGCTATATCCTGAATATCAAAATCTTTATTTAGTTTGCTTAATTTTGTTAATTTAAATTCAGGTACACTAATAGTAAAAAACTGAGATTGCTGTTGTGTATTCTGTTTGACATAGAAAAGTTGGCAAGAACTGGCTGGTTTTGGTGCCGCTGGTTCAGGATCATAAGGTTGTGCAGTAATTTGTTGCCAAAAATTCGCTATAGCTCCATCATTATCTCTAACTTTCAAAGTTATTTTATATATACCCGGATGATTAAATTGCATATTTGCTATTTTACCTGATGCTTCTAATCCATTGGATGAAAACCATTTATAATCAACAATTTCTCCATCAGAATCAGATGAAGCTGTTGCATCTAATTTTATCGATGTGGGTGCATCGAATGTTTTTGCAGAAAAGTGAAATTTAGCTATAGGCTGTTCAGTATTTGCTGGAGCTACTTTCATCTTAATTTTTATTTTTGCCACTGCATTAGGATCAGTTTTTGAAGTCGCCTTAACAGTAATGGTATTTTCTACGCCTTGAGTATTAGCTAAAGTGACATTTAAAGTAAAATTTTTAGGTTCTTTAGCTTCAATTTCAATTGGAGTAGTTAAAGCTGAAAATTGCCAATCATCTGCTTCACTAGTAGTTGTTAAAATATAATTATCAGTGTTTGTACCATTATTAAACAACCTTAATTCAATTGGCACCTTAGTTCCGGCAACTTCTGTCAATGGAAAAGATCTAGTATTAGTCACAGACAATTGAGCCAAATTAACTGTTTGACTTTCATCTATATCAGCTACAGTATTGCCTTTACATTTATTTATCTGATCAGCAAAAATTTCAAATTTTCTAGTAATATTAAAGGCATCATTAATAGTGTGTTGACAATGATTATCTTTAGTCAGCTTATTAATTATAAAATTAACAATACCTGTTTTCCAAACTGCTATAGTCATCTCATCAGCAACAACGCTATTTTTTTGTAATTGGCTTAAATCAAATTCGCTACTATCACCAGCAAAGATAATTTTTTCTGCACTAAAACTGGCATTTTTACCTGCAATAAGCTTATTTGGATGATTACCCCAATAAATTAAACTACCCTGATGTGCTTTAACAATACCATCTTGCAAATCCAAGAATAGCTTGATATTACCACCTTTACCAGATTTAGAAAAATCATTATTCACTTGCCCTGCGATATTTCCAGATAAAAATTCTTTAGAAATCAGCGCGTCACCACCTATACCGCTTTCAATAGTTCCATAATTTGCAGAAATAGCTTGTTGCTTCAAATTAGTCCAAATATGTATAAAACCACCATTACCACCATTGGTTGGACCATCAACTACATAAGTTTTATCATCATTTCTAGTACCTTCTCCTTCTGCTTTACCACCATCACCTGCTTTAATAACTCCGCGATTTTCCATATTAGTGGAATATATTTCGACACTACCGCCTAAACCACCTTGTGTTGGTGTACCTTGACATTTACCTATAGAATTACTAAGATATTGATAAGTCAAATCATCACCACCTTTACCAGCGATAATTTTTCCAGTATCTTTATTGATAAGTTTATCAGTCCGAATTTCGATGCGACTTCCAGCAGTAGCATGTTGAAAAAAATTACATTTTTCAATTGGTTTAGCAAAACCATTTTTACCATCCGCACCGCGTATCGTGCCATAATTATGAATTACAGCGGCATGAATTTCTAAACTAGCTTGACTTATGAGTTGCCCTTGCTTTTGAATACAAAATTCACCTTTATCTAATTTAATTGGTTCTGCTGGAGCAATAACATTATGTTCTATAATCACAATATCTCCTGCACGAGGAATTCTAGCTTGATTCCAAGTTTTTGCTTGATTCCATAAACCGCTATTTTGTGAACGTATAATATTATTAAGATACTTCTTCTCACAAGGATCATCATCATCATTAACAATAATAGTCATACTGGTAAGGATACCAAAACTTGCATCACCAGAAATTTTACTTAAATTAATAGTGAAATCTTCCTTCGCTTCTAGTTCATTATCATTAAGAATTGGAATTGAAATAAATTTATTACCACTTTCACCATCTTTCCATTTCAAAGTGCCAGATTTTTTAGTGTAATCATTACCAGCTTTTGCGCTACCATCACTAGTTGTATAATTTACTGAAGCTGCTTCCTTGCCATTAGAACGATTCACTGCTATTCTAATAGAACTGGCATTTTCATTAACAGTAGATTTAGTTTGTGAAAAGGATATAAAGCTGGCTTGTAATATACTGGGTATCAATATTAAACTACTAATAAGTAAAAATTTTCTTATATTCATGACTTAAATCCTTCATTATCAAATATATATTATTAAGCAATTTATTTACCATTCTAAATAATAACTTAATACAAAAATCCAAACAACCACAATGGAATTACATTTTTATAACCAGTATCAAGTTTATCACTATTAATATGAAAAAATGATGCTAAATCACTATCTATAGCTTTTAAGAAAAAGAAAAACTCTCAGACCTGACAGGTTTTTAGACCAAAATCTTTATCTGAAAAACTATATAAGTAGGTACACAAAAGTTTATTAACAAAAATAAGTACAACGAATTACGTGGATAAACAAATTATTTAAATTAAAAGATTTATACGTACTGACATAGTAATATTCAGCTTCTTTTTTTTTGGACATTCCTTGACACCTATCAGAGATAGGTAAAAGTATCCTTGATAATTAGCTTCGCTGACTTCGTATCACAGTCTGTTGATAGCATAAGCTGCAACTAGACCACTGGATGGGCTGTCTCATCCGATTGGCGACAACGTTCTAACAAGATTTGCTTTACCTTCTGAAAAGGAAGCCAACGATGAAGTTCCTTATCATCTGATCTTGCTTTCACATTGATCGCTGCATTCAAGTCCGCTTGCATAACCGCCCCGCACCCAGAGGCACAATGAAACGTGTCTCCAGTGCGTTTACCTAGGCAACCACACTTTGAACACGTTTGAGAAGTATATGCCGCATTGACTTGAACTACCCTAGAACCTCTTAGGGATGCCACAATATTAATGGCTTTAGCCATTAAACCTTTGACCCAACCGCTTAAACGACGATTGGTATTTTTACCTAAATTCTTTGATTTGAAAGTTTTTGTTAAGTCCTCACAAACTATTATTTTAGCTTTATCAACAACACCATTAACTGCCGTAAAAACAATCGTTTTTACCTTGGCTTGATGTAGTTGTGATCGTCTGTTAAGCTTTTTTCGACCCAAATTATTTTTTCTAATTCTTTTAACCTTTTTCGGATTTTTCTGCTCAAGCTTGCCCAAAACTGCTTTGATCTTATTGCGCCTTTGATATTTTATCTTTAGATAATCAGGTTCCTTTGATAAAACTTCACCTAAGCCCTTTCCATAAAAATCACCTTCAGAATCAACAAAAGCTTCAGTATAGCCTTTATCAATACCTATTTCCTTATCACCACAAACATGACCGTCAGTATTATCTATTGTGTAATGAATTTCCACACGTTTATCACGTAGAATTAATCTTATTTGTCCGGTAATAGAAAAATTTGTTCCTATAGGAATAGCAATGCGCTTACGCCTTATTAAACTTATAACTTCAAGATAATTTTTATTGTTATGCGAAAAACATTTATAGCTGCCGGGTTCTAAGACTATTTGATCTTTAGTGTGGTTTTTTCCATGTTTCCAGTATTTTCGCATTAACCTGCGCAAATACGAATCATTTACCCAATCATTTTTTAGCTTTTTAAATAATTCTTTAGGTTTGTCCTTATCATCTACATTCCTGAAAATATAACGAATAACTTTTTCTTTAGCTGCTTCTCTATTGGCTTTTATATCATTTAAGGCATCGGATAATGTAACTCGCCATATCCGTTGTGGTAAGTCGCACACTTTTTGATCAGCAATCCACCTGTCACGCACCGGACGGAACTTAGCACAATAGCCGCCAACTGAGCGCCGCCATAGCTGCGCCATACCTCTGTTCTAACAGCACCACAGCGTTTAGCTATTTTAACTAACTTGTCATATTTAGCTTGATTGAGGTCTTCGCTGTAAGCAATTCTGGTAACTTTTTTAGCTTTTTTCATTTAACTTAAGTTGAAAAGCCTTGTAAATTCATATATTATTGGGTTATGATGTCCAAATTTAAAGTAGCTGTTTTGTAGCACCATTTCTAAAAGTCTATTAGCATATCCAGATATATTCCAATCATAGCTGGATAATGACAAGAAAGTTTAGATAATATCGGTGTATAATATATATATATATATATATATTATACATAAATTTAATTGTTAATTTATGTATAATCATGGTATTATGTATTAGGAATGTTGCAAAATGTTATTACATGCAGATTCCTTACTAATTGCGGTAATCTTACTGTGATTAATTCATTTTAATATTGAGAGTATTTTTAATATGAAACCTGACCAATTTAAAAAAGCAGCACCACCGATTTTTAGGTGGTTGCTATTTGCTTTTATATTCCTGTCACAAGTGCCAGCTTATGCAGCGGCACCAACCTTTACAGTTGGTTATCCTCAAGTAGATACTGCTGATACCAAACATAGTTCCTTAGAGCTAAAAGTTCAAACCAATGAAACTGGTAAAGCTTATTATGTTGTATTAGCAAGCGGTGCAACCGCACCTAGTGATGCTCAAGTCAAAGCTGGGCAAGATAATTCTGGTAGTGCTGTTAACGCTGATAAAAAAGGTGTTTTAACTTTAACTGCTAATGCTGAAGCTAGTAGTTATATTATAGGTTTAACAGCAAATACAGATTATGATATTTATGTAGTAGCTGAAGATTCTGCTGCTACTCTAAATACTACTCCAATGCTAGGAAGTGTAACTACAGCGGTAGCACCGATTGATACTACTCCGCCAGTGTTTGATGATCTTGGTAATCCTATTACTGCTGGAGAAACTACAATTGAGTTTACAGTGAAAACTGATGAAACTGGTAAAGCTCATTATGTCATTTTAGGCAATGGTGCCACAGAACCAACAAAGGCACAAATTAAAAATGGACAAGATGATGCTAACACTGATGTAGATGCTACTAAAATAGGTGAATTAACATTAACTGCTAATACCGGGGCTGTTGCTTCTATCACTGGTTTAGCAGCTTCAACTCCTTATGATATTTTCGTTATAGCAGAAGATGCTGAAGGTAATGTCGCAACTATAAGTAAGCTTGATGTCTTGACATTAGCCAGTGCTGCTGCTCCAATCTTTAATAAGAAAGAAGCTGCAAATATTACAGAAGACGCTTTCGATTTAACAGTACAAACTGATAAAGATAGTACGGCATATTATGTTGTTCTTGATGATAATGCAGTTGATCCTTCTGCCGCACAAGTAAAAGCTGGACAAGATAATATTGGCACTGCTGTTAGTAAAACAGGTAATGTAGTCTTAACAGCAAATACTGATGGAACTGCTAATATTACAGGTTTAACTGCTACAACTAACTATGATGTATTTGTCATGGCTGAAGATTCAAGTGGTAATGTTAGTACTACTTATAAATTGGATGTATTAACATTAGCAGATACCACTGCACCAACTTTTGCAGCAACTTATCCTAAAGTTGATGGAATTACACAAACAACAGCAAACTTAAAAGTTCAAACTAATGAAGCTGGTAAAGCTTATTATGTACTTTTAACTGATGGTACAACAGCTCCAACAGTTGTTAAAACACATACTAATAAAGTAGAATTTACATTAAAAGCAGATACAGAAGCTAGTGATACTATTTCTAGTTTAACAGCAGGAACTGCTTATGATATTTATGTAGTAGCAGAAGATGCCGCTGGTAATATTGCAACTGCTGGAACATTTCCAATAGAATTTACTACTTTTGCATCTAATGGTAATAATATTACAGGCGCTTATGATAATGCAGGTAATACTATTACTCCTAGTGATACAATTACTGGAACTACAACCATAAGTAATGGTACATTAAATGGTACTTTTGATTTTAGTAGTTTAGATGTAACTCTAAATAATCTAACATTAGCAGCTAACGCTTCAATAACTGGTGGTAGGCTAGAAGGTACAATCACAGGTGATGTCAACAATCCAGCTATGTTGATAAATGTAACAATTGGTGCTAATGCAACATTAACTAATGTCATTATTGGTGATGGTGTAACTTTTGAACCCGGTGTAACTCTTATAGATGTTAGATTTGAGGGTGCAAATATAACTTTAGCTGATGTAACATTAAAAGGAACTATTACAATAGTTCAGACTTCTGTCACTGTGTTTACAAATGTACAATTTGGACTTAATTTCACAGCATTAAGTGGTGGTACCTTATCTGGTATAATTAAATCAGAAACAGGTTTCTCAGGTTCTGCATCATTGACAAGCTTAACTCTGAAAGATGTTACAGAGTTTAAAGCAGTTGGTGTATCTGTATCTGATGCTACATTCCAAGGAAGCTTTACAACTACTTCTACTACGGTTGTGTTTACAAATGTAATATTCGGACTTAATTTCACAGCATTCAGTGGTGGTACTTTGTCTGGTACAGTTGCAACAGCTCCCGGTTTCTCAGGTTCTGCATCATTGACAAGTTTAACTCTGAAAGATGTTACAGACTTTAAAGCAGTTGGTGTATCTGTATCTGATGCTACATTCCAAGGCGGTTTTATAGCTACTTCTACAGTTACTTTTACAAATGTAATATTTGGGCTTAATTTCACATCATTCAGTGGTGGTACTTTGTCTGGTACAGTTGCAACAGCTCCCGGTTTCTCAGGTTCTGCATCATTGACAAGTTTAACTCTGAAAGATGTTACAGACTTTAAAGCAGTTGGTGTATCTGTATCTGATGCTACATTCCAAGGCGGTTTTATAGCTACTTCTACAGTTACTTTTACAAATGTAATATTTGGGCTTAATTTCACATCATTCAGTGGTGGTACTTTATCTGGTACAATTGCAACAGCAACTGGTTTCTCAGGTTCTGCTTCATTGACAGGTTTAACTCTGCTAAATGTGACAAGCTTTACAATAGTCGGTATATCAGTAACTAATGTTACATTACAAGGTATTTTTACAACAACTTCTACAATTACTCTTACAAATGTAACATTTGGAACTGGCGTAACAATAACTGGTACTGGTATTAGCCTAGCAGGTACAATCCAACCTCTTACACCAAATATTGTTATTACTTTGACAAATTTGAATATTGCCGCTAATAGTATTGTATTACAAGGTATAACTCTTGGTTCTGGTGTAATTCAAGGTGCTGGAGTGCAGGTTATCACACAGACATTGAATCCTCCTCCAAGTATTATTACAAGTACTACTATTATAAATAATGTGAGTATTCCTGCTGGTGCAACTATAACAGGTGGCATATTAGGTGGTGCAATCATAGGTAATGCGCTAAATCCTCCTACTTTGAATGTGACTTCAATTTCTGCTGGTGCCATATTAAGTAATGTCATTCTTGGTGCTAATATAACAACTTTACCTCTTAATATTATTTTAGGTATAGGAGTTCAATTTACTAGCTTATCAATTCTACCTATTGGTTTTGACTTAACTTCAATTCTACCAGTCTTTGTTCCTCCTGTTATAGTAGGCGTGACTTTACCGCCAATAATAAGTTTAACTACTAGTATTGTAGTAGGTGATCCAACCTTATTCTTAGCGATAACTCCGGTAAGCACAGTTGCAGTTTTTGGATCTGAGGCAAAAATCAGCTTAAAAAAAGGAAGACTAAAAATTAAGCTTAAGGCAAAGCCCAATAAAAGACCAGCTATGTGTGGATTTAGACCATCTAGTGCAGGTTCAGGTGGTGAAAGAAGAAGAACTCTTCGCGCTTCTACTGGAAATGAATATGGATTTGGAAATGCATTATATCTTACAGCTAATGGTGTAGAAATTAAAAATCAGCCATCAGTACAAAACTTAGAAGCTTTAACAGCTAAGTTAAAAGAGATGGGATATTCAAATTTAACTGTCAAAGATAATGGTAATATATCTGTAGAAAAAGATGGTAAGACTATTAACTCCAGACCATCAATAACAAGTGATGAAGTGGATGATCCAAACACACCGCTTGGATTCAAAGATAATAAATTATTTGAAAAAGATGTACTAACAACATTTATCTTTGATGATGTAGATGAAGAAGATGGAACCACAAGACGTGCACAAGATCTATATCCTGCGCCAGCATCACTTGATGACATAACTGATGATTCTGTTACTATTCTGACTCAGAAAGATTCTGAAATGGCTGATTCTTATCCAGAAGATGGTAAAATTAAGTTTGAGTTGAATGGTAAAACTTATGAAGGTACATGGGATTATTATGTAGAAGAAGGAGCGTCAACAAGAGCACCCGGAATCACTGTTGCTGATAATTCAGATCACTACTTAATTATCTATACTGATGGTACTAAACAAAAACTATTTAAGGTTCCGGGTTCTGAAACTGATCCTATTATAACACCCCCTGTTCAACAAACAGACGGTGGTTCAGGCACAACTACTGATGAAGAAGAGACTAGTAATCTTGAGCAAGTAAACGGTAGTATTGACAATACTGGAATCTTGAAAGATATTGCTTTATCAAAAGATACTGTGATAGATGGTGGTATTCTACAAGGTACTATTACTGGATCAGCTGATGGATTTGCTAAATTAGATAATTTAGAAATTGTCGCTAATAGCCAAGTCAGTTATGTAACTTTTGGTAAAAATGTTACTTTTGGTAAAGGTGTTACTCTTAAAGACGTTGTATTCTTAGGTGCATCTATATTTGATGTGATATTAGAAGGTACTATTAGAACTTCTAGTTCTGGAACTGTGATCACAAATGCCACATTAAAAGCTAACGCTAAAGTTATTGGTGGTAAATTAGCTGGTATAATTAAAGGTGATAGTGCTGCTCCTGCATTGTTAGAATTCTTAACAATTGCAGCAAATAGTGAAGTCACTGATATTATCATTGGTGATGGTGTAGATTTTCTTGCTGATGCTAAATTAGGTACTGGCGTTAAATTTAGCAAAGCAGATAATATACCTTTCAATGTTGACTTAACTCAAACTCTACCGGGCTTTATAGATTCTCTAGCAGTAGATTTATCTGCTGATCTAGTTGTAGATGGTAAAGGTTTGTTAATTACTATTAATGCTCTACAAGTATTTGCAGCTAATAACTTTATTATGGATCAAAACGATAAGAGTGGAAATCTACAACTTAAAGTTGGCGATGTAACTTTTGCAGTTACTCCAATTAAAGTAAAACGTGTTGATGATTCTCAAACCCCCGCTGCTGATCAATCACTACGCTTAGGATTTGGAAATACAGTGTACTTTAAAACTGATTATGGTATCGAAGTTGAATCTCATCCAGCGCCGCAAGACTTAGCAACGCTAAAAGCTTTATTAGCTGCAATTGAAATATCAAAAATCAATATCACTGAAGAAGGTAATATTCAAGTACCTGTCAACAACACAGTTTGGTTTAGTGGCAGAGCAGCATTAGCAAGTGAACCAGCTGAAGCTGAAGAGAAAGTTGGCTTCAAAGTTAAAGGCGATTTAGTTGTATTAGTCTTTGAAAAAGACGGGCAAAAACGTGAACAAGTGCTATATCCAGCACCAGCCTCAAATGCCTTAATTCAACAAGCTGAAGAAGCATCATTAACCGAAAAAGGAATTTTATCCTTTAAACTTGGTGAAAAAGCTTATACAGGCAAATTGGATTATTTTGTAGAAAAAGGAGAAGCAACAGAAAGTTATGGAGTTACCGACATTGAAGATAGCAATGGAGATGGCTTAAAAGACTTTTTGATTACTTATCCTCGAGGTGACAAGCAAAAACTATTTGCTTTGCCACCTGCAGAAGCAGCTACTGAATAGTAGTTAGCATATAAACCTGACAGGTTTTAAAAACCTGTCAGGTTTTTAAACAAATGCAAAGCTCGCGCAACAGCTTGATCCATATTATAATATTGATACTCAGCTAAACGCCCCGCAAATAACACTTCACCTTTCAGTTTTTCCGCTTCTTGCTGATACTTTTTATATAATTCTTTATATTCATCTTTTGGAATTGGATAATAAGGAACATTTTCACCACGTTTATAAGCTTGTGGATATTCTTCTATATAGCTACTGCCATAACTACGTTGACCAGTTAAATGTTTAAACTCTGTGATTCTAGTATAATTATACTCATTCGGATAATTCACAGTTCCAACCGCTTGCATTTGATCTTGTTCAGTATAATGGAACTTAAAATCTAAGCTACGATAAGGCAATTCCCCATGTGTATGTTCAAAAAACTCATCAATTGGTCCAGTGAAAATCATACGCTTATATTGAATATCATTCATTATTTCTTGATATGAAGTATTCAATAACACTTTGATATTAGGATGATTTAACATACTTCTAAACAAAGCCGTATAACCATGCTTAGGTAAACCCTGATAACTATCCTGAAAATAGCGATTATCACGACTAATATAAATTGGCACCCGCGCCGTTACTGATGGTGCTAACTCTTCTGGTTTTAATTCCCATTGTTTTAAGGTATATTTATGAAACACATTATCATAAATATAATCAGCTAAAAATTTTAAATCATTATTTTTAGCAGTTTCACGAATTTTCAAAATCGGCACTTTAACATTAAAGCCATATTCCTCAATTAATTGCTGTGATAATTTCTCAGCATAATGACTTGGAAATAAAGCAGATAAAGTATTTAAATTAAAAGGAATTGGTACTTCTTTACCATCAACAACTCCTAAAACCTGATGATAATAACTGCGCCATTCAGTAAATTGAGCTAAATAATCCCAAATATACTGTGCATTAGCATGAAAAATATGTGGTCCATATTTATGTACCAATATACCTTGTTCATCATAATAATCATAAGCATTACCAGCAATATGATCACGTTGTTCAACAATTAAGACTTTTTGGTTTAATTGAGAAGCAATACGTTCAGCTAATACACTGCCAGTAAAACCAGCTCCAACAATAAGCCAATCAAATTTCATTTTTTTCTCCAATATGTTAATAAGGTGTTGATTTAAAATGGTAGAGTGACAGAAAATTCTTCACCTATTTCTTGAAATATAACTTCTTTATTTTGCTGTTTAGCGGTTCTATATACCATAGGTAATCCTCGCCCCAATTTGTCTATATAACGTAAATTTTCCATAAATTTTACTATAATTGGATTAGGAGCGTAAGAAACACCTAATTTAATTTTTTCAATAGACACGCTATTGGGTAAACGCCCGGGGCTAATAAATTCAATCCTATCATCATACATAAAAATTCTAATTCTGGAACCACTGATTGCATAATTTCTATGTACACAAGCATTTACCAGTAATTCGCGAAAAACTTTATCTGGATAAATGAAATTAGTATTTACTGTTTTAGCTCCTTTAATAATAGAAGGATTAAGTATATTATTTTTAATAATAGCCAACATAGTATCAATTTGAAAATCAAGATTACCAGTAACCACTTGCTTATCAATCAGTTCCTCTGTAATATCTGAACCTGCAAAGTGGGCAAAAGAAATAGAAGCATTATGTAAATAACGTTGTGGATTAATTCCAAAAATTAATAATCCAGCTATAGTTGCTTGACCAGATTCAGTTAATATATCAGTATTAATTAATATACTTTCATGATTTTCTTCTTGCAAAAAATCTATTTGATAATTGTCAAAATACTGATCAATTTTATTTAAATTCAAATCTTTAATTGAAGTACGATCAACAGCTATTTGGTCATAATGAAAAACACCACTTTGTTGAAATAAACGCATTAATTCAGCTTGAGTTGCTATACGATTTGTTGAACCAATACGAATTAAAAATTGATGTTTATAAGTTTGATAAGGTTTATCTTTACCTTTAGCTATTTCGACTTTATAAATCAGCTTATTATGATAATGAATCTGTTCTATCTCAATATCAATGGGAGGATTCACATTATTTCTAGCAATATTAGTAATCCATTCTTCATAATTTTTATTAGATTCTTCAACTCCAGTAATATCGCCATTATCTTCAACACCTAACAATAAGATACCACCTTGACTATTTGAAAAAGCAACAAATTCTTTAGCAATTTTATCAACACTAACTTTAACTGATTTAAATTCTAAGCCACTATTTTCACCTTGTGCGATTAATTTATCTAAATTGGCAGATGCTGTTATATTTTCCATAAATGTGATAGATATTATTAAAGATAATCATGTAAGGAATTACTAGTATTATTATTATATATATCTTTGATATTATATAACTTAATAACTGTTCCGATTTTAGCTTGCAAAATACCATTAAACAAAGTTTCTAACTGAATTTTATGATGGAAACGCACCATACTATAGCGTTGTTTAATAAACTGTTCTCGTTGTTTTTCTAGTTTTTTGTCATAGTATTGATGGTTATCATAACCGTTACATTCTAAAATTAGCATCAGCTTTTCAATAAAGAAATCAGCTTTGTAGTTACCGATAGGATAATTACAGTGCAAACCAAATCCAGCAAAAACTTTAGTCAAAACTTTCCGCCATTCGATTCCAATTACCGTATCCATGCCAACAGCTATTTTACCAACATCTTCTAAGTGATAACCGTTCATGCGTGGAGCTTTATAACCCATTGAACGGATGGTTGAGTAATCTAATTTAATCGGTTGAATTTCATTTTGATGTTTTCTAAGAAAACTATTTAAGGTACTTTCAGGAACATCAAGGAATTTTGTAATGTCTTTTTTTATGGCAACATCTTCATTAACTGAACAACTAAAACCAAAGTCTTTGAGTAATTTAGCGGCATCTTGATAATGCTGCTGAGCAGTTTTCTGAATATCAATAGATAAGCCAGCGGCTTGTTTTATAGAAACTTCTAATGCAGTTCTAGTCAAAGCACAAACTAAGATAGAACATCTTTTTCCAATATGCAATTGATTTTTCTGAAGTGCGCTATGTGCAGATGCCATAACATAAGCACGAATGATTGCTTCTATAAAATTAGTATTGTACACAACAATTTTCCTACCTTCATAAGGGCTATTTTGGGATACCACTTTTACTAAAGTAGTCTTCATGCCCAAACCCTGATCAATAAAGGGCTGAAGCGTTTTTGGAGGCCAAGTAGTCTTCATGCGGTTTAATGCCATTTGGTTCATTCCCAACAAATCAGCAGTACCACGTTCACTCATAACTGCTGTGCCATCATTTAACACATATCCATCACAAATTATACCCGGTATTAATTCAACTTTTCCATAATGTATAGCTTCTTGCATAAATAATATTCCTCATAATAAGTCTCAGACCTGTCAGGTTTTAAAAACCTGACAGGTCTTTAGGTCAAAATCTTTATTATAACATTATTAGCCAATCAAAATATTTTGTGCATGAAAATCGCATAAACAATTATGCTATAATTGATTAGTTACGCCAAATTAAAAGAAATATTATGTCTAATACCTTACTTTTTACCTCTGAATCAGTGTCAGAGGGTCATCCAGATAAATTATCTGATCAAATTTCTGATGCTATCTTAGATGCTTTATTAAAACAAGATCCTAATTCGCGCGTTGCTTGCGAAACTTTAGTTAAAACCGGTATGGTAGTCGTAGCCGGAGAAATTAGAACTAAGGCTCAAATTGAAGTAGAAGAAATTGTTCGTGAAACTGTGAAAAAAGTCGGTTATAACAGTTCAGATGTTGGTTTTGATGCCGCATCTTGCGCAGTATTATCTGCTCTTGGTAAGCAATCAGATGATATTGCTATCGGTGTAGATGAAACTAACGATCATGAACAAGGTGCCGGTGATCAAGGTTTAATGTTTGGTTATGCTAGTAATGAAACTGATGTTTTAATGCCTGCTCCAATTACTTATGCACACCGTTTAGTAAAACGCCAAGCCGAGGTACGTAAAAATGGTACTTTACCTTGGTTACGCCCTGATGCTAAAAGTCAGGTGACATTCCGTTATATTGATAATAAACCTGTTGGTATTGATGCAGTAGTGTTATCTACTCAACATAATCCTGAAATTGATAATAAGGTTCTGCGTGAAGCAGTGATGGATGAAATTATTAAACCTGTATTGCCAGAACAATGGATTGATAAAGATACAAGCATTTATATTAATCCAACTGGACGTTTTGTAATTGGTGGACCAGTGGGCGATTGCGGTCTAACAGGGCGTAAAATTATTGTCGATACTTATGGTGGTATGGCGCGACATGGTGGTGGTGCATTTTCTGGTAAAGATCCTTCTAAAGTTGATAGATCTGCCGCTTATGCATCTCGCTATGTTGCAAAGAATATTGTTGCCGCTGGTTTAGCTGAACGTTGTGAAGTTCAAGTTTCTTATGCGATTGGAGTTGCTGAGCCTACATCTATTCGGGTTGAAACTTTTGGTACTGGTATCATTGATGAAATTCGTATGACTGAATTAGTACGTGAGCATTTTGATTTACGCCCACGCGGTTTAATCGCAATGTTAGATTTATTACATCCAATTTATACTGATACTGCCGCTTATGGTCATTTTGGACGTGAAGAATCTCAATTTACATGGGAACGTACTGATAAAGCTGACATTTTACGCGAAGCTGCTAAAGCTTAATTTTTAATTTACTGAGAATATATATATGACTGATTATAAAATTGCTGATATTAATTTAGCTAAATGGGGGCACCAAGAAATTGCAATTGCAGAAACCGAAATGCCCGGTTTAATGCAATTAAGAGCAGAATATGGTGATGAAAAACCACTAAAAGATGCTCGCATTGCTGGTTGTTTACATATGACTGTACAAACAGCAGTACTTATTGAAACTTTAATAGCATTAGGAGCCGAAGTACGTTGGTCATCATGCAATATCTTTTCAACTCAAGATCATGCAGCGGCAGCTATCGCAGATCAAGATATTCCAGTATTTGCTTGGAAAGGTGAAACTGATGAAGAATTTTGGTGGTGCATAGAACAAACCATTTTTGGAACAAATGATTGGCGTCCAAATATGATTTTAGATGATGGTGGTGATTTAACTCAAATCATGCACGATAAATATCCTGAATTATTAAAAGATATTAAAGGCTTATCTGAAGAAACTACTACTGGTGTACATCGTTTGTATGAAATGATGAAGGATGGTTCATTAAAAGTACCTGCATTTAATGTCAATGATTCAGTCACTAAGTCTAAATTTGATAATTTATATGGTTGTCGTGAATCCTTAATGGATGGTATTAAACGCGCCACAGATGTCATGATTGCTGGTAAAACTGGCGTAGTTTTAGGTTATGGTGATGTTGGTAAAGGTTGCGCTCAAGCATTTCGCGGTTTAGGTGCTACTGTATGGGTTACAGAAATTGATCCTATTTGTGCTTTACAAGCGGCTATGGAAGGTTATCGCGTTGTAACTATGGAACAAGCGGCTGCTTTAGGTGATATTTTTGTTACTACAACTGGTAATGTAAATGTCATCACCCATGAACACATGAAACAAATGAGAGATCAAGCGATTGTGTGTAATATTGGGCATTTTGATTCAGAAATTGAAGTTGCAGCTTTACGCCAATATGAATGGGAAAACATTAAGCCACAAGTTGATCATATCATTTTCCCAGATGGCAAACGCATAATTTTATTAGCAGAAGGGCGTTTAGTCAACTTAGGATGCGCTACTGGACATCCTAGTTTTGTAATGTCTAATTCTTTTACTAATCAAGTGCTTGCGCAAATTGAATTATGGAATAATGCTGATAAATATGAAAATAAGGTTTATGTTTTACCTAAACATCTGGATGAAAAAGTAGCACATATGCACTTAGAACGTTTAAGTGCAAATTTAACTGCATTAACTCCAGAACAAGCAAAATATCTAAATATATCTATAGATGGACCTTATAAACCTGAGCATTATCGCTATTAAGTAAAATTCCCCCGTTTGGGGGAGTTAAGGCAGTATATTAAAATGAAATTTGTAATTGTAACTGGTTTGTCAGGATCAGGCAAAACAATAGTTTTAAATAGTCTGGAAGACATGGGCATTAGTTGTGTCGACAACTTACCGGTAGGTTTATTACCAGCTTTTATTGAACATATTAACAATCAACAAAACCAATCAAACAGTTTTGCTGTAGGAGTAGATGCACGTACTATTACAGAAGAATATGATGTCAAAGTACTATTAAAAACTCTCAGCCTCACCACCATTGCCTATCAAATATTATTTATTGAAGCTGATAATCGCGAATTGTTAAAGCGTTTTAGTGAAACACGCCGTAAACATCCATTAACTCGCAAAGATTTATCCTTAGAAGAAGCTGTTAAATATGAACGTCAATTAATTCAACCTTTAGCAGATATAGCTGATCTTCGTATTAATACTAGTCAGACTCATATCCATCAATTACGCAATCTAGTTCATAAAGCAATTGAATTGCGCCCCAAACAAGGATTATCTTTACTATTTCGCTCATTTGGTTTTAAACATGGAATACCATTTGATACCGATTTTGTATTTGATGTACGTTGTTTACCCAACCCTCATTGGGAAGCAGATTTAAAGAAATTTACTGGGCGTGACAATAATGTAATTGAATTTTTACAACAATATCCAAAAGTGGATAAAATGTATCAACATATTTTAAATTTTTTAGAAACATGGATTCCCGAATTTGTTTCTGATAATAGAAGTTATTTAACAATAGCAATAGGTTGTACAGGTGGGCAACATCGCTCAGTATATTTAGCAGAACAATTGGCACAACATTTTAGTGAACAACAGAAATATGGTGTTTTAGTGCGACATCGAGAACTTGGAATTCAAGAAATTCGGAATTAAGTCAATCCTTCTATTTTGAGGCAAAGCAGGCTTGCAAAAAGCTAATGAATGGTGTTGAAGTTCCTAAACCGCTATTGAGGATTTGTTGTGGGTTTTTATTATATTTTTTTGCCATTTTAATTAAAACAATTCTTGCATTATGTCTTGAATTACACAAATATTGGTTATCCAAATTTAGCAAATCAATCATATATTGCGCTTTCTTTGGCATAACAGTGCTGGGCATAATAGCGGCAGTGTGGTGATTGTAATCGAAATAGTCGTTTATGTCAGTTTGTGCTATGGGATTGAGAAATAACTTGCTATCAAATTCATTGCTTTTACGGTGTCCGCAGGAATTAATATCTAGTTGGTCATAACTATTTTTTTGGTTATCCGAGCAACAAGCCTCACCACCATTACAGGATGCAATGAGATTATTATAATCAAAACGACGTTGTGGGTTTTTTTCTTGTGGTTCTATGTGTTCAATATGGGAATTATTATCTTCTAACTTACCTTCACAATAAGCACAGAGTTGTTGTTGTTCCTGCCTTAAATGTTGGCGCAAATCTGGTTTGCAATGCAATTCGTTCCAATTTGTATCCGCATTAAAGTCAGCAGTTTCTGTGATGAAATAATCAGGTGCATCCATTTTTTGTATGTATTTCATGATTCAGTTCTTAATGCAATCAGAAAATCCATTTCTTGCATAAATATTGAATTAGCGCTTTCCACTTTTAGAATTTGGTCTTTGATTTTTTGAGCTTCTTGAGTTGTTTCTTCTACATTTTCTACAAATTTTCGGTACTGTTGATACAGTTCATCCAATTTTTTTGGACGATTATCTGCCCCCATAATTTCTGTAAGAATCGAATTAACATCTACACTAGAAGGTGGATGTTGTGGATATACGGGAATGATACGATTATTTTGTTGTGTTAGTAAAATCAGATTTTTATAAGGTGTATTGGCAATGATCTGTGGTGAATGTGTGGCGATAATGAATTGGTTGTTTTTGCCAATATTTGCGTATATTTTCATTATTATTTGTTGCCACGCTGGATGTAATGAAATTTCGGGTTCATCAATTAAAATCATTGAATTGCGAGGTTCTAGCATCATGAGGGCAACAACACGACCATATAATTGTTTTTCACCATCGCTGAGTTGGTCAATGGTAACTAAATCGCCTTTAATATTTTTAAATACTGGACGATTAAAACGGTTTTTATCCAGATCATGCAATGTTGTTAATAATTTGGTGTTTATAAAGGGTTCATTGAACTGAGAAATGGCTAAACTAGTGCGTTCTTCTGGATTGGCAATGTGACTTTCGCGTTCTATTGAAAGTATGTATTCTCGGATATAAGCTTCTGTTTTTCCTAAAATGTTTTCGTCAATTATGTTTAAGAATTGATAATTGGTATTAAGTTGTGAAGTTGGTTTGTATTTAAAATTTAAATTAGCAGGAATGAAAATAAGTCTGGGATTTTCATTTTTTTTATTTATATCTGTTTGTATCTGTATTGAATCGCTTAAATTACCCTTAAAATACTGAAAAAATATTTCTAATAAAGTGGTTTTCCCGCAACCATTTACTCCAGCGATGACATTAATCACATTTTCACCATTTTCAGGCGGCTGTAACTTAATTTGTAAATCTTTGAAAATACGAAATTCTTTAATCTGGATGTTTTCAATATACATGAGCCATTATCTCTTTCATTTTTTATGACAACTGACAGGTTTTTTTTAAAAACCTGTCAGGTTTGATCAATTAGTCTGATCAGGATTTACAGCCTTAATATCCTTATGAGGAACAAACAAACCGCAACCCATTTTTCTACCTTCACCTATTCCTTGTTGTTGCAAACGAATTGAATCATTCGCTTCCATATCTGCAATCATTAAGCTACGAGTAAATAATTCTGTTTCTGCTAATTTAACAATATTAGTTTTGCCACATAATGCTTTACGACATTCAATACCCATATCTTTTAACTGTGCAACCACAGATTCTATAAAAGCATCTTCATCTTGCTCAGGATTGGCAATTATATGTCGTGCAAATAATACTGGCATTTGTATTAAAGCTTTTTGTTTAGCGGCACCAATTATTAAAGAATAGCCACTAATATCTAATGTCATGCCAGTTAATACTTGCGCATCAGCAATGCGATGTTCAGGAACACGTAGAGTCAATTTGGTACGACGCGATAAATAAAAAATTTCACCATCTGTGCGATACCAACCATTACCAGATATGGCTCCATGAATTAAATGTAAACCCGCATCTGTTTGATCCTCAAACCACGGTAATGCTTGATCAATTGCTTCTGATAAAGCATAAGCATGATCTAATGGCAGACAGCTACAGTTAATATCAAATACTAAATCTATAATATTTGTTGGTATGATTCTTTCTTGTTCAGAATTTTCTTCTTGCCACAACATATCTAATTACCATTAATAAAAAGCAGCTTCTAAACGATCTTCCCAATTTTCAGGTGTGTCTGGATAACTTGGGCGTACATCCATACGAAAAAAACGTTCGCCACTGGTTTGAGCTTTATGTTTAATTACTTCCACTAAGTCTTCAAAATTATTTAGATCATGATGTTCCATCATAACTTCACTAAGATTTAACATATTAATAATTCCTTATGATTGAAAATTTGTTACAATTTTATATATTTTACTTTAAACACAACTATGAATACAAAAAATTTAACTACTGCTATTTTATTTGCAATGATTTTGGGTGCCATTTTAGGTGGTATTTTGAATCATTTTTTTATGGATTATTTATTTGTCAGTGAATTTTTAGTTGGCAATGTGTTCCATGTTATTGGTGCAATTTTTGTCAGTTCACTGAAAATGTTGGTTGTACCATTGGTATTTGTCTCATTAGTATGTGGTGTTGCCGCTTTAGGTGATATTAATAAATTAGGTCGTTTAGGTGGTAAAGCTTTATTATTCTATTTGGCTACCACAGCTATTGCAATTACTATTGCACTAAGTATAGCTACAATAGTAGCTCCGGGTCAAGGATTTGAAATTTCTTCAGCTAATGCTCAAAGCTTTACTCCAAAAGAAAGCCCATCTCTTGCAGAGACTATCATTAATTTAATACCAACCAATCCTATTGATGCAATGGCAAAAGGCGAAATGTTACCTTTGATCCTATTTTCTTTGTTGTTTGGGATTGCAATTGTCATGGCAGGCAAAGCAGGTAAACGTATTGAACAACATTTCAATGATTATAACGCGATTATCATGCAACTGGTAATGATTTTAATGACTTTAGCCCCAATAGGAGTGTTTAGCTTAATTGCAAAAACCTTTGCTTTACAGGGATTTGACGTAATTAAACCATTATTAGGATATTTTATGGTTGTAGTTTCAGCATTAATGATACATGCTTTCATTATTTATCCGCTATTACTAAAATTATTATCAGGTTTAAGTATTAGTACTTTCTTAAGAAAAATGCGCAGCGTACAAATCTTTGCCTTTAGTACAGCTAGCAGTAATGCTACAATTCCATTTAATATTGAAAACTCTGAAAAAAAATTAGGAGTAGATAATTCAGTAGCATCATTTACCATTCCGCTTGGAGCAACTATAAATATGGATGGTACAGCGATTATGCAAGGAGTTGCTACAGTATTTATTGCTAATGTTTATGGTATAGATTTAGCAATGAGCGATTATTTACTAGTAATTTTAACAGCCACTTTAGCTTCAATAGGAACCGCAGGAGTGCCGGGTGTTGGATTAATCATGTTAGCAATGGTACTAAATCAAGTAGGATTACCAGTTGAAGGAATTGCTTTAATTATTGGAGTTGATCGCTTATTAGACATGATGCGTACAGCAGTAAATGTCACAGGTGATGCAACTGCAACAGTGATAATTGCTAAAAGTGAAGGGGCTTTAGATAACAAGATTTATAATGTTTAAAAAGAAAAAAAAACCATTAAAAAAACAATGGAAGAAATCTGATAATTGTAAATTCCATTTAATTATACATGATCATAAATTATTGGTTGGTAAACGTAAGAATTCCGTAACTCAATTAACACCAATAGAAATTGCAAATGCTGCAAAACGCTTATTACCTTCAAGAGCAAAAAGGCAAAACATAGCCTTAATATTACCTAGTTCAGAATTTGTAGCAACTAGCTTGAATTTACCTGCGATTGCAGCTCAAAACCTTGAGAGTGTAGTTAGTTTACAAAAGGAAAGTTTATTACCCGGAGTAACAGAGCCACTATTGTTAGCAGTACAAGCCCCTTTAGAGGGGGAACGAACTACTGCTTTATGGTTGCCAGTAAAACGCGCGGAAGAGTTATGGCAAGCTTTTAAGCAGGTGGGTTTCTTTGTTCGTTGTATAATACCCCGCCCTTTAACTGCCTTACCTAATAACAAATCAACACCCTATTTTGTCTATGATGAAGATGATACTAATATAACGGGTGTAGAATGGTCATCTGGCGTAATTAAAAATTGGTTACATGTAGCTAAAATAGATAGAGAAAATCCGAATTTTGAAGAACAGTTTGAGGAAGCTCTATCAACATTTAGTGAGATACCACAAAATTGGAAAACTAATCTAAATGATTGGAAAAAAGTAAAATTACCAGCAAAAGCTTATGATTATGCCTTTACACCACCTAGTGCTTCAGCTTTTTTAAGCCAAAAAGTTAAGAAAAAGAACACTACTAGGGTTAGTTTACTAATTTTATTAGTATTGACAAGTCTAGGCGGAGGTGTTAGTTATGCTATAGATTATCAAAGCAAGTTAGAACAACAATTAGTTAAGTTAAAAAAACGTACATTAAATATTAGTAGATTACGAGCAGAAGTTGGTCAAATAAATGAAACTATTGGAGCAATTATAAATTTTCCAGATCAACCTCTAATTACTATCTTAAATAGTTTAAATCAAATGATTCCACAAGATAGCTGGTTAGTGGGTTTTAGAATTGAGGGGGGTAAAATTAAATTTGAAGGTTATAGCCGTAATCCAACCGCTCTAATTGAAATTTTAACTAAAATACCTCAAATTCATCACATTGAACAAAATCGTGGTACTACTACTGAAATTGGTAGAAAAGAATTAAGATTTGGTATTAGCTTCAAACTGAAAGGTTATAATTTAGCTAAGTATTGGCTGGAATATTTTCCTAAGAAGCGGTAATAAGCTGTTACCAAAATTATATATGATACCTGAAATCAGAACTTGGCAGTATGAATTGCGTCATGCCATTAATGATCCATTAAAATTACTAACATTAGTAGGATTATCAAATAGCAATTTAAAGCTCGCAACACAAACTCAATTTAAGTTGAAGGTGCCAAGAGGCTATGTAGCTCGTATGCGTTATGGTGATATTAATGATCCATTATTAAGACAAGTATTACCTTTAATAGCTGAAACTGAAGATATAGCAGGTTTTAATATTGATCCTGTAGGTGATTTCGCCGCTGAAAAAGTACCGGGATTATTACAAAAATATCAAGGGCGAGTGTTATTAGTTACTACAGCGGCTTGTGCAATTCATTGTCGATATTGTTTTCGTCAACATTTTGATTATAAAGCTTTAGATATTAAAAGAGTTTTGACTGAAATTGCCTCAGATAATTCTATAAAGGAAGTGATTTTAAGTGGAGGTGATCCATTAAATATAATAGATAGCCGCTTATCTGAATTGGCATATTCTGTATCAGAAATTCCACATATAAAACGTTTGCGATTGCATACGCGCTTGCCAGTTGTATTGCCTGAACGAGTAACTGATGAATTATTGAATTGGCTAACAGCAACAAATTTGCAGCCAGTAATTGTAATACATGCTAATCATGCTAATGAAATTGATGAGCAAGTTGCTTTGGCATTAGCAAAGTTAGTTGATGCTGGTATAACTGTATTAAATCAATCGGTATTGTTGCGTGGAATAAATGATAAAGCGGTAGATTTAATTGAACTCAGTGAAACCTTGTTTAGTTGTCGAGTATTGCCTTATTATTTACATGTATTAGATAAAGTGCAAGGAGCGGCTCATTTTGAAGTGGCTGCTGAGACAGCGACGGAGTTGTTGGAACAAATGCGGAAGGCTTTGCCGGGGTATTTGGTTCCTAGATTGGTTAGAGAAGTGGCTGGTGGGGAATTTAAGTTGCCAATTTGATAGCCCTGAAGGGGCTATTATTTATGTATAATCATATTATTTAAAATAATAAAATATCCAACAAGGAACAATTCCATTGTTAAATGAATATAAAACCATGCCAACCGAAAAACGTTTGGCAGTTTCTCAAATAATATTTGAGATATTACGCGGATGGAATATTGATGAAATCAATCAAATTAATTTACTAGGTTTTCCAAAAGACACTAAACCAAGAATTTTAAAACGTTATCAACATGATACGCCTTTACCAGATCATGAAGAAACCATAGAAAGAATGACGCATATTTTTGAAATTGCTGAAGCATTGCGAACTACTTATCCTTGCAATTATGGCATGGCTAAAAAATGGTTACAAACTCCTCATCGCCGTTTTAATAAACGTACACCTATAGACATGATGTTAGATGAAGGTTTAGGTGGTCTTATTGCGGTACGCGCTGATTTAGATTGCGCTTACGCATGGTCTCTAACTGAACCTCAGAAGAATTAATTATGTCTTGGGTACAAGTTATTTTAACCACAGATCAAGAGCAAGCAGAAGCAATTTCTGAAGAATTATTCAGCATAGGTGCGGTTTCTGTATCTTTTAAAGATGCCGCTGATGAGCCTGTATATGAACCAGCTTTAAATACTACCCCTTTATGGGGAAATACACAAGTAATTGCTTTATTTGAAGAAACTCCTGATCTAAAACAGTTTTCAGATCAAAAGTATGAAATACAAATTTTAGAAGATCAAGAATGGACTCGTGTCTGGATGGATGATTTTCATCCAATGCAATTTGGGGAAAGGGTATGGATTTGCCCAAGTTGGTCAGAACCTCCTAACCCATCAGCAGTGAATATTTTACTGGATCCCGGCTTAGCTTTTGGAACCGGCACCCATGCTACTACTGCTTTATGCTTAGAATGCTTAGATAAACACCATGATTTATCTGGTAAAACAATCATTGATTATGGGAGTGGTTCTGGTGTCTTAGCGATTACTGCTGCTAAATTAGGAGCTAAACATATTTGGGCAGTTGATAATGATCCACAAGCTCTAATTGCCACAGCAGATAATGCTAAAAAAAATGAAGTTAATCAAGTTATTAGCTGCCAGTTACCAGAAGAGCCATTACCAGAAGTAGATATTATGTTAGCTAATATTTTAGCCATGCCTTTAATAGAATTAGCTCCAATACTAACTAAACATTTAAAACCCCAATCAACTTTGATATTATCAGGAATTCTAAAAGAACAACAAGATGAAGTAATCGCGGCATATCAAGCTTATATGAATACGATACAAATCGTAGAACGTGAAGATTGGGTAATGATAGAATTAAGTAACACGCTTTAAAATTCGATTCATCATCTTATCTGACAATATTCGTTTTAAATATCCAAATAAATAGGTAGGAAAAGTGACATAATAACGTGTTTTAGGATTCTTAGATTCTAAAGCATGAATGACTTTTTTTAATACCGCTTCAGGTGGTAAAGTAAATGGAGCAGCATCACCTTCTGTTAATAAACGTTGCTCCATTTTCAAATACCTATCTTTATGAACACTCTGCTCAGCATTAATATGTTTTTTATACATAAGATATCCATTAGCACGAAATTTACTTCTAATTGGTCCGGGTTCTATTAAACTAATTTTTATATTAGTATTCGCCAATTCTAAAGTTAAAGTGTCTGTCAAACCTTCCAAAGCAAATTTACTAGCATTATAAGCTCCACGATAAGACAAAGCGACAAAACCTAACACCGAACTATTCTGAATAATTCGCCCTTCTCCTTGTTCGCGCATTATGGGTAATATCTTGCATGTTAATTCATGCGTACCAAATAAATTGGTTTCAAATTGTTCGCGTAAAGCCGCTCGACTTATATCCTCAACCGCTCCGGGTAAACCATAAGCAGCATTATTAAATAAGCCATATAATCGTCCATTAGTTTTATCTAATACGCTTTCTACCGCTGTGTGAATGGATTTTGAATCATTTAAGTCTAAGATAAGGCTTTCTAAGCCTTCTTGTTGTAAACGAGCTACATCATCTGCTTTACGTGCTGTAGCAAAAACAGAATAACCTCGTTTTTTTAAACCATGTGCTACTTCATAGCCTATACCGCTAGAACAGCCAGTAATTAATACAAATTTTTTTGTCATAGGAGAAAATTATGAAAGTTTATAAATCAATTATTATAATTGGATTAATAATAGTGATATTACATGCTTGCTCTTTAGGAAAATTAAATGCACGTAATTTTACTCAAATTGAAGCAGGCATGACTCAAGCAGAAGTCATTGCTATTTTAGGTGAACCAGATCAAGTCAATGCCGCTAATTTAGCTAGTATTGGAGGAATTGGTTTATCTGGCACACGTATGCAGTGGAATTCCTTATATGTAAACGCGAATATAATTTTTGTTGATGGTAAAGTAAAGTTTTCAAACTTTAATACTCGATAACAACTATGTTAGATACTTTACCTTTATTACAACAAATTAAGTTTCCACATATAAAACGCGATCACTTAGAAACTTTACAAGTCAATCTTGGCTACATGTGTAATCAACAATGTATCCATTGCCATGTAAATGCCAGTCCAAATCGCACGGAAATTATGACACGCGAGACTTGTGATCAAATTTTAGCATATTTAGCGGCTAATCCATCTATAAAAAATTTAGATTTAACCGGTGGTGCGCCTGAACTAAATCCTAACTTTCGCTATTTAGTTACAGCGGCAGCTAAAATTGGAATACATGTTATTGATCGTTGCAATTTAACAATATTATTAGAGCAACCTGATTTAGCAGAATTTTTAGCAGCACAACAAGTTGAGATTATAGCCTCATTACCCTGTTATTTAGAAGAAAATGTTGATAAACAACGAGGTAAAGGAGTATTTCAAGACAGTATTAAAGGATTGCAAATACTGAATGCTTTAGGTTATGGTAAATCGGATTTGATACTAAATTTAGTATTTAATCCACAAGGTGCAGAATTACCTCCGCCGCAAGACAGTTTAAATAAAGATTATACAAAATTTTTATGGAACAACTATAAGATTGTGTTTAATAAAATATTTACGATTTGTAATATGCCCATACAACGGTATGGTAGTTTGTTAGTTTCAAAAAAACTATTTGATGGTTATATGCAATTGTTACTTGATGCTCATTCTGACGCTAACATAGAAACAGTAATGTGTCGGAATCTCATTAGCATTGATTGGCAAGGTTATGTATATGACTGTGATTTTAACCAAATGCTAAATTTGCCCTTACAAATAAATAGCAATACGCAGCAACATATTTCAGAATTAACTAATGTCGATCTAAATGGTAATCCGATTGTTGTTGCTGGGCATTGTTATGGTTGTACGGCAGGGCAAGGCAGTAGTTGTGGAGGAGCATTATCTTGAATGGATTATTATCAATTATAATTCCAACCTTAAATGAAGAAAATATAATCACCAATACTTTAGAAAAATTAGAAGTATTACGTGCAGCTGGGCATGAAGTAATTGTGGTTGATGGTGGAAGTTGTGATAAAACTTATAGTGTAGCTGCCCAATACGCTGATAGCGTATTATTAGCAGAAGAAGGGCGTGGTTGGCAAATGAATGCTGGCGCAGAATATGCTAACAATGAGATTTTATTATTTTTACATGCTGATACCAGATTACCTGATAATGTTGATAAATTAATTAATCAAGCATTACAAGAAGATGGCAAATCTTGGGGGCGATTTGATGTACGCTTATCAGGTAAAGCAAAATTATTACGTGTAGTAGAACGTATGATTAATTGGCGTTCCTGTTTTACAGGAATTGCCACTGGTGATCAAGCTATATTTGTAAAAACTAGTACATTTAAACAAATAGATGGATTTGCTGATATTCCTTTAATGGAAGATTTAGATTTAAGTCGTCGTCTAAAACGTATCGAACGCCCAGTATGTATAAAAACACCGGTGATTACCTCTAGTCGTCGGTGGGAAGAAAATGGAATTATACGTACTATATTATTAATGTGGAGCTTACGCTTAGCTTATAGTTTAGGGGTAAGCCCCGAAACTTTAAGTAAATATTATTGAACTTACAAATATTCGCAAAAGCACCAATATATGGACAAGTAAAAACACGTTTAATTCCAAAAATTGGTGCCGCTAGCGCAACTAATTTACATAAACAATTTGTTCGACTAAATTTGCAAAAATTTAGTCGATTATTTAATGTGCAATTATGGTGTGCGCCTGATGAATCACACCCATTTTTTCAAACTTGCCAACAACAATTTGCTATAAGCCTACATCGTCAACAAGGAATTGGTTTAGGAGAACGAATGGCTAATGCTTTAAACAGTGATCAGCCAACTGTATTAATAGGCAGCGATTGCCCAATTTTAAGCCCGAAAATTATTTCCGATGCTTTTGCCGCTTTAGAAACAGATTATAGCGTCGTATTATCACCTGCTGAAGATGGTGGTTATGTATTAATAGGGATGCGACAATTGATACCTGAAATATTCACCAATATACCTTGGGGTACATCTGAAGTATTTTCTATTACCAAACAACGTTTAAATGCTTTAGGAATAAAATGGCATCAATTGCCCACCCTATGGGATGTTGATCGCCCAGAAGATTTAGAGCGTTGGTATCAACTAAAGTTATCTAACGAATATTTAGTTTGAAATACGTCTTTCTCAGTCAATTCACTTAAAGTGGCTTTGATGCCGGTTTCATCTTTGGCAATTTTACAAGCAGATTTAAAACATTTATCCCATAATTGAGATACTTTTGGTTTTAAATGCGGTTCATCTTCCAATAATTCTTCAATTTCAATTCTCGCATTTGAAATGCTTGATTGCCAACTCCGTGAACGGAATTCAGGTTGAATTTGCCATTTGATGATGTGCATCATTAATCTGGTTAATTGGCTTCTTAAAGCCCTTTTATCTGAACGAGACAAAGCGTCTATTAACTCTTCAATACCTGCTCTTGTTTCTTCAACATATCCATGCTTTAATTGATCTTTAATAGCAATGGCTGTTTGATAATATGATGTCATTGCTAATTCTTTCCAATTCATTGTATCTCCTAATTTTAGACCAAAAAATTGTAGTTTTTTAGTATTATATACTAACAAATAATCAAAACTATTTTAAATTAAAATGTCTGTTTATACCAAAATTGAACCCCAAGAACTTAAAAATTTTTTAAACCATTATAATTTAGACCATTTAATAGAATATAATGGAATTAATGCTGGAATAGAAAATACTAATTATTTTGTTAGCACTTCCAGTGGCGAATTTGTATTAACCTTATTTGAAGGATTAACCGCAGAAGAATTACCGTATTTTCTAAAATTAATGGCGTATCTAGCTGAACATAATATTCCTAGTGCCCATCCAATAGCTGATAAAAATGGAGAATATTTACGTCAACTAAAAGGCAAACCAGCGGCTTTGGTTGAACGTTTATCTGGTACAGATGTTAAAGAACCTAACATAATACAATGCCAACAAATTGGTAAAGCATTAGGTAATTTACACCTTATAAGTCCAAATTTTCCAGATTATCGTTCTAACAAACGAGGATCAGATTGGTGGAAAATTACTGCTGAACGAGTTTTGCCACTAATGACAACTGCTGATGCCAAACTGTTAAAAGCAGAATTAGAATTTCAAGGTAATTATCAATTAGTTGATTTACCTACAGGAGTAATTCACGCAGATTTATTTCGTGATAATGCCTTATTTGAAGGAAATAAATTATCAGGTATAATTGACTTTTATTATGCCTGTAATGATATATTAATATATGATTTAGCAGTAACAGTAAATGATTGGTGTGTTCAAGCTGATGGAAGCTTAGATACTAAACGAGTCGATGCCCTAGTTGAAAGCTATATAAAACAACGACCACTTTCAGATTTAGAACTAGAAACATGGTCAACCATGTTACGAGCAGCGGCACTGAGATTTTGGTTATCGCGCTTACAAGACTTACATTTTCCCCGCCCGGGAGAAATTACACATATTAAAAATCCTGACGTGTTTCGTAATATATTGCAGGAGCATATATAAAAAAACCTGACAGGTTTGTAAAACCTGTCAGGTTTATTTATTAATTTGACTTACAATTCCTTCCAAATAACTCAAATCTGGCAACCAAGCCTCTTCTGATTCATATTGAACTTTATATATCAAACCATTATGAGATTCAATCTTTTCTAATTCAATTAAATTTTCTGACTGCACTATTAAACTACGTGGCATATCAGTCGCTCTAATAGCATAAAACTCTATAGTATCTAAACCATATAATATAAGCTTGTGATATTTTTTCACACAATAAGGAGTAGGTAATGATAATGCATCTTCAACTGATAATAATGGCAACTCTTTATCACGCCAATCTATAAAACCTAATACACCATTGTTATTTATTAGTTCTTTAGGTTCATCATAATGGCAAATTTCAGCAATCACAGCACTAGGTAATAATAATTGCCCACTTCCAATCGGTATTAAAATACAACGCAATATCATGAAAGTAAATCCCTTATATTTTCCATTAATTCAGTATCATTAAATGGCTTACCTAAATAACGATTAATACCAAGTTTTTGTGCTTTTTCACGGTGTTTCATACCTGTGCGTGATGTGATCATAATAATAGGTAGATGTTTTAAATCAGGATTATTACGTATTTGAGTTGCTAATTCATATCCATCCATACGCGGCATTTCTACATCTAATAACATTAAATCTGGTGTATAAGTTTGCAACTTTGCAATCGCATCAAAACCATCTTTCGCTGTTAATACCTCCATTCCCTGTCGTTCTAATAACCTAGCAGTAATTTTACGCACCGTAATAGAATCATCGACTACCATAATCTTTGTCAGATTCTCATCTGTTTCAATTTCATTAGTCAATTCTTCTAATTTTAAACAATGATCTTGATGATTTAATGCAGATACATCTACAATTAATACAACCCTACCATCACCTAAAATAGAAGCACCTGATATCCAAGGAATAGTACCTAACTGTTTACCAACAGATTTATTAATAATTTCTTGCATACCCTCAATTGCATCAACTAATAAAACGGTACGAGATTTAGAAGTATTAATTAATAGAGCAGGAATTGAAGGGCGATCAATTCTATTAGACTTATGAAAACCTAATAATTCTCCTAAATGAAACACATGATATTTCTCATTCATATAATTAAAATAATAATTATCATCTGATTCGCAGAAAATATCACTGCTTGGAATATTTCTTAAAGCTTCTAAATAATTAATCGGTATTGCAACAGCTTCGTCACCAATATTAACAATTAAAGTTTGAACAACACTTAAAGAAAGTGGTACACGAATTTCAAATGTAGTACCTTCGCCAGTGTTAGAATTAATTAATAAATTACCACCTAAATGTTTAATTTCAGCAGTAACTACATCCATACCTACTCCTCGTCCTGATACTTGAGTAACTTTTTTTGCAGTGCTAAATGAAGGTTGTAATATTAAATTTATTAATTCTTGTTTACTAACTACAGCATTAGGTTTAATTAAACCACGTTCTTGCGCCTTTTCATATATTGCCGCTATATTTAAACCAGCTCCATCATCACTTAATTTTACTACTAATTCTGATCCTTCCCTAGATAAATATACATTGATATTAGCAACTTCAGATTTACCAGCTTGTTTACGAGTTTCAGCGTCTTCAATTCCATGCCCAATTGCATTTCTAAGCATATGTTCAAGTGGTGCAACTAAGCTATTTAAAATAGTTCTTTCAAATTCAATAGTTTCCCCATGAATGACAAAATTTACTTGTTTCTGTAATTCACCAGCCGTTACTCGTGCAATTCTTTGCAAACGTGATGAAATTTTACCAAAAGGTATCATACGAGTTTGCATAATACCCTCTTGTAAATCTGAACTTAAACGCGCTTGTTGGATTAATAGATTATCGCTATGCCTAGTTTCACGCTTTAATATTTCTTGAATACTAATTACATCGCTCACACTTTCCATGAGACTACGCGATAATTGTTGCATTAATGAAAAACGATCTAATTCTAAAGGATCAAATTCTTCATCAGAATCGGCAAAGTTAGAAAAAATTTGCACTTCTGTCTCTATTTCTAAACGTCGCAATTGATCACGCAAGCGTATCACCGTTTGATCCATTTCTGTCAAATTGCTTTTAACCACTTGCTGATATTGCTCCATATGAGCGCGTGAAATAGATAATTCACCAGCCATATTAGCTAATTTATTAATTAAACTAGCCTGTACTCTTATATTTTCTTCAGCTTGCTCTACTGTTTCTGGAGATTTTTTAGGCTTGTTTTCTTTAGTCTTAGTTACAGTCTCTTCAATCTGTTCACCGTTTACAGCTGCATTTATTTGCTTAATTAATCCTTCTGGTATTTGCAAAGGAATATGGGCACGCAAATTTTCCAGCATTGCCGCAAGTGCATCCACACTATCTTGAATCAGATTTTGTAATAAACTATTAGTCTCACCACCACCTTCTACAATTCGTGTTAATACAGATTCTAAATGATGACTAAGATCACCCATTTGAACAATACCAACCATCCTAGCACCACCCTTCAGAGTATGCAGCTCACGTTGCAACTCCTTCATTAACTGCATATCATCAGGTGAATCTTGCCAGCGTTCTAATAGAGATTGTGTATTTTCTAAAATTTCATCTGCTTCCTCCAAAAATAGCGTAATAAATTCATCATCAGCATCTGGTAAATCATCTTCAGGTTTATTAGCTTCATTTTGTAATTCTTCTGATAACTCACGAACTTTATCTAATAAAACTTTTTGTTCTGTTGTATCAACAGTTTTACCATTAAATAAATCTTCAATGAAAGTAACAGCCTGATCAAATAAAAGTAGAACTTCATTAGATAAACTAACTTTATTAGTTAATAAATCATTAGCATACTCCTCCATTGGAGCTGCTATTTCAGAAATAGTTAAAAAATCAACATTTCTTGAACTACCCTTAATAGTATGAAATTCACGTATAACTTCAGGTAAATTTTCTTGCAGATTATTTAATAGAGTTTTTAAATTATTTAGATGTTCACGAGTTTCCTTTTGAAAAATTTCAAATAAAATTGGATCATCATTTACTGTTGGAATCTCATCAATAAGAGGCGCAATATCTTCAATATCATCATCAGGTAAATCTAAATCATCAGGAAAATCCAAATCATCTATTTCTAAATCATCCAGATTTAACTCATTTTCAGTTTTTTTATTTAGTAAATTTTCAACTTTACTAATATAAGCTAGAATATCATCAGATGGTTGCTGATCATTTTTGAACTGTTCAAGTATATTTGGTAATATTGCTGGAACTTGTTCTAACAAAGAGAAAAGTTCTTTAGTTGGAGAAAATTTACCATCAACAATATGACGAAGCGCATTCTCAAAATGCCAGCCTAATTCACCAATGACTGTCGCACCAACTAAACGCCCACTGCCTTTTAAAGTATGAAAACCACGTACTAAATTATTAAGAGAATTCAGTTCAGCCTCATTATTTTTCCAGATATTGAATTCAGTGATAACTTCTTCCAATACCTCTTGAACCTCTTCAATAAATATTTCAAGAATTTCTGGATCAATATCAGAATTAGGTAATTGCATATAACTGATCACCAATAAGGGAAATTATCTCTTCAGGTTTCTTATCAGATTTACCAAGGAGAATATCTAAATAAACTTTCATTGCCGCTAATGCAAAAAGAATTTCTTGTTTTTCTTCTTTAATATGTTCCTTGCAAATGGTTAATAACTCAGCAACACGATTATGAGATAATTTAGTTAAAGTATTAATTACTGCTTGAATTTGATCAGCTATATTTTCATCATCATTTGCATCTAACTGTTCAAGTATCTGATTCCAAGATTTTTGTACTTCAACAATTTCGTTATTAGCAGCAGATTTCAATTGAGGATTGTTATTCCAATCAGCATAAATACCTTGTTTAGCTAAAATTTCTATTACAAATTGCGATTTTGAAATATAATCTGGAGATACTTTTAATAAGCTCAAAATATTTTCTATTTGATTTGAATCGGCTTCTATATCGATTTCAGCCACAGCAGTTTGAATAACTTCAAGTGATGGCACTGTCAGAAAATTATCATCTGGCTGTTCTACATAATCGTTTAATTGAAACGCGCTTTTAATAGCAGTAATCTTATTACCTTCAGAAGCAGCATGAGCCACAAAATACAATAAATGGGTTAATAACTTCTTAGGCGGTTCATTTACTGATGTGATAACAGCATCTAATTGTTTCAATAAATTAAAAATGGTCTTATTTAATTTCAAACCATTTTCTAATAATGCCTCTACAATTCCCTCAGTTACCCACCATAATTTATTCATTGGAGAATTAATAGCTTGTAAACGCTGCATTACTGTTGCTATAAATTCTAAACCCGTCTGTTGAGAGTTTTTAACTACAGCCGCTAAACCTTTTTTATAAGCAACTCGTAATTTTTGCAGATATTCATCTGATAAATTCACCACTTTTTCAGGCTCAGGAATTATCACAGATAAATTAGGATAAAAAAAACTATTTGCTGCTAAAGCAGGCTGTGAATTACAAGCACGTAAATCATTTATTAAAGGCAATAATGCCAAAGGCTTATCATGTTTATTAATACACAGATAATCCAAATAAGTAGATAATTGAATTAAAGCTTTGATTAATGCTTCATAAGTTGATTTTTGAGCATCAAAAGATTTAATAGTCTGCTTCATTATTTCAACTAAAGTGGCAGCTGCTTGTAATTGAGTTATCTTAAAAGCTCCTTCTATTTCAGATAAATAAACAAGACACTGTTGCAAAGATTCATCTTTTTGATCTTCAAAAAATTGCTGTAAAGCATTGCGTGTTTTTTTTAAATCATCATTAATACTAGCTTTAACCCAAGTAAGGCTTACATATGTCATAATTATTCAGGTAATTTGAAACCTGCCACTGAATTTTTTAAATCGTTTGCTAATTCGCTTAATACTTCAATTGAAGAGCTTGTTTCTTCAGTATTCTTAGAAGTTTGTTTGGTAATTTCCTGAATTGTTCTCATAGTATTAGAAATATTACCAGCTACTGCTGTTTGACTACGTGAAGTTTGTGAAATATTTTCAATTTGCCCTGCCAATTGTACTGATACTTGTTCAATTTCAGTTAATGCTTCACCTGCTTTCTTCGCAATTTTCGCACCTGAAACTACACCACTAGTACTTTCTTCCATAGAAGAAACGGCTTCATTAGTATCGCCTTGAATGGTTTTTACAATAGCCTCAATTTGCTTAGTTGCATTACCAGAACGTTCTGCTAAACGTTGAATTTCATCAGCAATTACCGCAAAACCACGCCCAGCATCACCAGCCATAGCTGATTGAATAGCAGCATTTAATGCTAAGATATTAGTTTGATTAGAAATATCATCAATTAAACTGACAATTTCACCAATTTCTTGTGCGCTTTCACCTAAACGCTTAATTCGCTTAGAAGTTTCTTGAACTTGCTCACGGATAACATCCATACCAGAAATAATATCTTGCACTGCTTTTGCACCCTTACTAGCAATATCAACTGATTTTTTCGCAACATCCGCTGAATTAACCGCGCTAACAGAAACCTTTCTCACTGAATTAGCCATACCAGTAATAGCTTGCCCAGCCTTAGTAATTTCTTGTTCTTGTCGCTCACGTGCAGTAATTAACTGTTTAGCAGTGCCTCTTGTACTTTCTACTGCTGATGTAACTTGCAATACAGTATTATTAACACTAATAACTAAATCTCTTAATGCCTCAATTGAAAAATTAATAGCGTCTGCAATAGCCCCAGTAAAATCTTCTGTTACAGTTGCACTTGTAGTTAAATCACCATCTGCTATTTCAGAAATTTCACTTAATAACCGTAAAATAGCTTCTTGATTCTGTTTATAAGCAGATTCACTATCTTTTAAACGTCTCTGAATTTCACGATCACGATCATTATTAGTTTCTATAAATAAATAAACTAATACTATTAATAATATTAATACTAAAATCGCCAAACTATTAGCAACAAGCGGTGAAATAAAACGTTGTTTCGCAGCCTCAATATAAGCAGTTTGCAATTTTTCTATACGATTTACCATTAATGGATTTAATTTCATTAACTGCTTTGAAGCTAATGTATTATCTAATTTTTTAGCCAGTAATTTTGTTATAACAACATTGACACTATGTTCTGTAGCACTCCATTGATTTTTTAAATCAGTTAAAATGATACGTGCTGATAATGGAGTCGCAGGCAAACCAGAATCTGGATTACCCTTAGCTAAACTATCTAATAATTCTTTAGATTCATGCTGATAATGAACTAATTTATCATTATTATTATTATTTACAGCTGCTAAAATTTGATGCCATAATAAACGTATTTGAGTAACATTACTCAAATACTCATAATCATTATTATGATTACGATTTACTAAACCAAAAGTTACGATCATCAACACAAACAATAATAATAGTATGCTAATCAGGCTAATTAACCGTATCTTTATCATCCCCAGTCTTTGAAAAGACAATTTCATATTATTTTTTATCAATCTTTAGGAGTTAAGAATATTAAGAAATAAATCGCTTTTAGCGAATTTTTCGATATTGAAAATCATCCAAGTTATATCTTTTTCTATGAAAATACCTTGAATAAAAGGTGTAAGCCAATCTATCTCACAAACCATGCCTTCTTGAATATTTTCCGTAAAACTTCTAATTCCCAATACTTCATCAACCAGTAAACCTGCAAAAATATCATTTTGATGTATCATAAGCATTCGTGTATTCTTATCAATTTTAATTGATTTACCACCTAAACAGGCTTTTAAATCAATTACAGGTAACAATATTCCACGAATATTTGTCAAACCCTTAATCCAAGGTTTAACTCCGGGTATTTTTGATAATTGTTCAGGATAAAATAAAATTTCACGTATTTCTTTAAGAGGAGTAACTACATAAATCTCCCCAAGTCGAAAAACCACAGCTCGCCAAGCTACACCATCTAATTCACGCGGTGGCAGACTAAGTTCTTTTTGTTTAACGCGCTGTTCAATAGATTGTAAACAATTAAAAGCCGAATCTAATTCAGCCATCTTTTAACTGCCTTAATTAATTCATCAGGCTTAATAGGTTTAATTAAAAACTCCTTAGCACCCTGCATTTTACCCCATTCTCTATCACTTTCCATATGTTTAGAAGACAGAATCATCACTGGAATATTACTAGTTTCAGGTGCTTTAGTAATTCGTCGTGTTGCCTGAAAACCATTCAAACCGGGCATAACAACATCCATTAAAATTAGATCAGGCAAAAGTTCTTTTGCCTTTTCAACCCCTTGTTCTCCATTATTAGCAACTGATACTTTATAACCTATATCCTCTAAAATGCGTCTAATAATATAAGCATCAGTTTGAGAATCTTCTACTATTAAAATATGAGCCATATCTAATTTCTCTTTATTACAAAATTTGTAATGGTATTCATTAATTGTTCACGCGAAAACGGCTTTGTCATATAATCATCAGCACCAATAATGCGGCTATGAACACGTTCAAATAAGCCTTCTTTACCAGATAACATTATGATAGGGATGTGTTTATAATCGGGATTATTTTTAATTAAAGCGGTTGTTTGATAACCGTCAAGACGAGGCATCATCAGATCAATAAAAATAATATCTGGTTTAAATTCAACCACTTTAGACAAAGCATCAAATCCATCTTCAGCGGTTATAACTTCACAGCCGGCTTTTGTTAAAAACATTTCGGCTGTGCGTCGGATAGTTTTGCTATCATCTATCACAACGACTTTAATTCCTTTAAAATTTATTTCGTTACTCACAGTAAATTTTTATGTTCAAGACTAGAAAAACAGAATAATATATATTATATAGCGAGTAATGTGCCAAATCATATTTCATAAAAAATATCAAATTTAAAAACATGAATTCTCAAGGATTATTAGAACATTTAGAGGCGCATTTACTTGCACATCAAGCTGATATTGAACGATGGTTACGTTTAGAATGGCAAAAAACGCCAGCTCCATTTTATGCATCAGTGGATTTACGTAATGCTGGTTTTAAACTAGCACCAGTTGATACTAATTTATTTCCAGCAGGTTTTAATAACCTCAATTCAGAAACATTACCGCTTTGTGTACAAGCAGTTCAATCAGCTATTGAACGTTTACATATAGCAGCGCGTGGAATCTTATTAATTCCTGAAAATCATACTCGCAATCAATTTTATTTAGAAAATGTTGCAACTTTACGTGATATTTTACAAACTGCTGGATATGAAGTACATATCGGCTCAATGTTAGCAGATTTAAAATCTGTACACACTATGACACTTCCTTCAGGGCGTAATTTACGGCTTGAACCCTTAATTCGAGAGGGTAATTGCATAAGCGTAAAAGGTTTTACACCATGTATTGTTTTATTAAACAATGATTTATCTGTAGGAATTCCTTCTATTTTAGCAGAACTGAATCAAAAAGTAATACCACCCTTACAATTAGGATGGTCAAATCGACTCAAATCCAGCCATTTTAGTTATTACAAGCAAATTGCCCATGAATTTTCTAAGCAAATAAAAATTGATCCTTGGCTAATAGATCCTTTATTTAGAAATTGTGGAGAAATTGATTTTATAACTAAAGAAGGTTATGAATGTGTGGCTGATAATGTCGAGGTTTTATTAAAAGATATACAAGCTAAATATACTGAATATGAGATACCACATAAGCCATTTGTTATTATGAAGGCTGATTCTGGCAGTTATGGTATGGGTATAATGACTATACATAGTGCAAATGAAGTACTATTATTAAATCGCAAACAACGCACTAAAATGTCATCTACCAAAGAAGGTAGAAAGGTGAGCCAAGTAATTTTGCAAGAAGGAGTATATACTTTTGAAACTTGGGGTGAACAACAAGCTGTTGCTGAACCAGTGGTTTATATGATTGACCATTTTGTTGTTGGTGGTTTTTATCGCGTTCATACCAACCGTGGAATTAATGAAAATCTCAATGCTCCCGGTATGAGTTTTGAAGCTTCAGCTTTTATCAATTCTTGTATTACCCCTGATAAAGATATGGCACCAGACGCAAATCCAAATCGTTGTTATGCTTATGGTGTGATTGCTAGATTAGCCTTATTAGCAGCCGCTCGTGAATATTGATATGATTTAAACCTGACAGGTTTTAAAAACCTGTCAGGTTTGGCTTAATTTAATCTAATTTTTGTAATTCTTGTTTGATTACAACTTCTGGTAAAGCAACATAACCATCTTTAACCACATGTTCTTGCCCAGCTTTAGATAAAATCATTTTAATAAATTCTTTTTCTAAAGGTGGCAATTCCTTATTTGGTGCTTTATTTACATAAACATATAAAAATCTAGCTAAAGGATATTCGCCATTAACAACTTTATCTTCAGTTGGTGCAATATAATTATCAGATTTAGCAATAGCTAAAGCCTTAACACCAGCAGTTTTATAACCAATACCAGAATAACCAATACCATTAAGTGAAGTGCTGACAGATTGAACTACTGAAGCAGAACCGGGTTGTTCATTTACACTATTTTTATAATCGCCTTTACATAAAGCCTTCTTTTTAAAATAGCCATAAGTACCAGAAACGGAATTACGCCCATATACTTGAATTTCACGATTTGCCCAATCGCCTGCTAATCCTAGTTGCCCCCAATTACTAATATCATCCTTATTACCACATTTTCTAGTAGAAGAAAAAATGGCATCAATCTGTGAAATTTTTAAAGCTTCAATAGGATTATCATGATGTACATATACAGCTAAAGCATCAATAGCAACCCTAATAGCAGTAGGGGTATAACCATATTTTTTCTCAAAAGCCTCAATTTCACCATCCTTCATTTTTCTGCTCATGGGTCCTAAATTACTAGTTCCTTCAATCAAAGCGGGCGGTGCAGTAGAAGAACCAGCGGCTTGTATTTGAATATCAACATTAGAATAATAACGCTTAAAGGCTTCACTCCAAAAAGTCATTAAATTAGCTAAAGTGTCAGAACCTACACTAGAAATTTTACCAGAAATACCACTGACAACTTTATAATCACCATCTTGATGAGAGATGGCACCATCACCCATACCATCAATCTGATAATCTTCTTCATCTGAATTACAGGAAACTAAACCTGCCATAACAATAACTGCTATAAGAAATTTATTCACTTAACATCTCCTTTTATTAAAAAAATTCACTTTATATTATAAATATGACAATTTAATTACTCATCAAAGGGCGCATTGCTTTTAATAAAGATTGAAATACATGCTGATGGTCATTTTCTTGATTTGCTAACAAGGTTTTAACATGTTCACGTTGGGTAGGTTTACTAAAACAGGCTGGACAACTATCTTGAATAACAGGTAATTCTGCCGCTACAGAAAATGCCGCTGTTTGGCGTTCACGTGTATATACTAAGGGGCGTATAATTCTAATATCCCCAGCATCATTAACATAATTAGCTTTCATAGTATGCAAACGCCCATTATATAAAGCTGACATTAAAAAACTTTCAGCTAAATCATCTAAATGTTGTGCTAAAGCTAAAACATTATAATTTTGCTTACGAGCAGTGGAATACATAATACCGCGTTTCATCCTAGCGCAATAAGCACAAAAAGATTTACCTTTTAAATTTTGTTGCGCCTCATCCATGATAGGCTGCTGACAATAAAAATAATTAATACCAAGTTCAGCCAAATATGCTTTTAGCGGTGAAGGATCAAATCCGGGAATCAGAGGATCAACAGTAATAGTTGCCAATTCAAATTTTATGGGAGCATAAGATTTTAAATGTCCTAAAATATGTAAGAGAGATAAAGAATCCTTACCACCTGATAAACCCAATAAAACTCTATCACCATCCTTGATCATTTCATAATCAACAATGGCACGACCAACTTTGCGTAGTATGGATTTTGGTGGTTTTTTAAACAATATTAATAAAAACTCCATTTACAATAACAACAATATAATATATTTATTCATATTAACTTATCTTAATAATCAAAAACTATTATTGTTTTTTATAAAAAAAACAGATTATACTATCTGTTAGAATAATTATCCCTATTTATTTAGAAAATAGGGATAATTATATATCTAATAATAATATAAATTTATGATTTGATCATGAAAAATATTATTTGACATGATTTAAATATTATTTTATAATATCAGTTGTTTTCAACAACAAGGAAAGCTAAATGGCTAAAACTTATGATGCCGGTGTTAAACAATACCGCGAAACTTATTGGATGCCGGATTATACACCAAAAGATACAGATATCTTGGCATGTTTTAAAATCACACCACAAGAAGGTGTGCCAAGAGAAGAAGTTGCTGCTGCGGTAGCTGCTGAATCTTCAACTGGAACATGGACTACAGTATGGACAGATCTTTTAACTGATCTTGACCACTACAAAGGTCGTTCTTATGCGATTGAAGATGTTCCCGGTGATGATACTTGTTTTTATGCATTTGTTGCTTATCCAATTGACTTATTTGAAGAAGGGTCAGTTGTTAACGTAATGACCTCTTTGGTAGGTAATGTATTTGGTTTTAAAGCATTACGCGCTCTTCGTTTAGAAGATGTTCGTTTTCCAATTGCTTATGTAATGACTTGTAATGGACCACCACAAGGTATTCAGATGGAACGCGATATTTTAAACAAATATGGTCGTCCATTCTTAGGTTGTACCATTAAACCTAAATTAGGTTTGTCCGCTAAGAACTATGGTCGTGCATGTTATGAAGGTCTTCGTGGTGGTTTGGACTTTACCAAAGATGACGAAAATATAAATTCACAACCTTTCATGCGTTGGAGAGGTCGTTTTGACTTTGTAATGGAAGCCATTCACAAAGCTGAAGCAGAAACTGGTGAGCGTAAAGGACATTATCTTAATGTTACAGCTCCAACTTCTGATGAAATGATGAAACGTGCGGAATACGCTAAAGAAATTGGCGCACCGATTATTATGCACGATTACATCACTGGTGGCTGGTCTGCAAACACCCAGTTAGCACAATGGTGTCAAGATAACGGTATGTTATTACACATTCACCGTGCTATGCATGCGGTAATTGATCGTAATCCGCACCATGGTATTCACTTCCGCGTATTGGCTAAAATCTTGCGTTTATCAGGTGGTGATCACTTACATTCTGGCACAGTTGTAGGTAAATTAGAAGGCGATAGAGAAGCTACTCTTGGCTGGATTGATATTATGCGTGATTCTTTCATTAAAGAAGATCGTTCTCGTGGTATCTTCTTTGACCAAGATTGGGGTTCTATGCCCGGTGTTATCCCTGTTGCATCAGGTGGTATTCATGTATGGCATATGCCTGCGTTGGTTAATATCTTTGGTGATGATTCTTGTCTACAATTTGGTGGCGGCACACTAGGTCATCCGTGGGGTAATGCTGCTGGTGCGGCTGCTAACCGTGTTGCAGTTGAAGCTTGTGTTGAAGCTCGCAATCAGGGTCGTGAACTTGAAAAAGAAGGTAAAGATATTCTTACTTCTGCTGCAAAACATTCTCCAGAACTATCTGCTGCGATGGATACTTGGAAAGAAATCAAGTTTGAATTCGATACCGTTGATAAAATTGACGCTGCTCATAAATAATAGGAGAGATTATGCAAGATTATATTTCAAGTCTTAGTAATACCGCAAGCCGTAAATTTGAAACTTTTTCATATTTACCCCCGCTTGACGCTGAGCAAACCCGCACCCAAATTCAATACATTATTGATAAAGGTTGGAATCCAAGCATTGAGCACACTGAACCTGAACATGCTAGTGATTCATATTGGTATATGTGGAAATTGCCAATGTTTGGTGAAACCAGTGTGGATGCGATTATTAAAGAATTAGAAGCGTGTCATGCTGCACATCCAAATAATCATGTGCGTCTTTTAGGTCTTGATAATTTCGCTCAATGTGCGGGAACATCAATGGTTATTTATCATGGAAAAACTGTTTAATTTCCATTAAATAGTAAGTAAAAACCTCATTAATTAATGAGGTTTTTTTTTCACAAGAGTATTTATTAATGAAAAAACCAAAAAGATATGTAGGTATTGATAAGGATATAAATGGTGGTATGACCACTATTGGTAAAATTATTCGTGATGCTTGGGTATTTGGTGTGCTTGATGAAAGTGAAACTTGTGAAAACTGGAACCTAGCCGGGATTGACTCTTTACTTGATAAGGTTAATTCCGAGTGGGACAAATATGGTTGTATGCCAAGTCGTTTACCACCAGATTTGGCAATACGTCATCGCACAATTCACGAGAAGGCTATCCAAAACGCCAAACAATCAGGCTGGTCTGGCGAGATGGAGACCGAAGATGAAGAATAACAATCAACAGGAAGCACAATGTCAATAGATTTAGAGCAATATTTAGTTAAAAAAGAACCTTATTATGAAGCAGTTGGCAATGAAATAGATCTTTATGAAGCCGCTTATAGTGTGCGTATGCCAATGATGTTAAAAGGTCCAACTGGTTGTGGTAAATCGCGTTTTGTAGAATATATGGCGTGGAAATTAGGCAAACCTTTAATTACTGTTGCCTGTAATGAAGATATGACTGCTTCTGATTTAGTTGGACGTTTTTTACTTGATAAAGATGGGACTAAATGGCAAGACGGACCACTTACAACAGCAGCAAGAATGGGAGCTCTTTGTTATCTTGATGAGGTAGTAGAAGCTAGACAAGATACCACAGTAGTTATTCATCCGCTAACTGATCACCGTAGAAGTTTGCCACTAGATAAAAAAGGCGAATTAGTTGAAGCACATCCTGATTTTCAATTAGTTATTTCTTATAATCCCGGTTATCAGTCGCTGATGAAGGATTTAAAACAATCTACTAAACAGCGTTTTGGTGGACTTGATTTTGATTATCCAGAAACAGATTTAGAAGTATCAATTGTTGCTAAGGAATCAGGTGTTGATAAAGCGATAGCAGCAAAACTAGTGCAAATTGCTCACCGTGCTAGAAACTTAAAAGGACACGGACTTGATGAAGGTATTTCAACCCGCCTTTTAGTATATGCAGGTCAACTTATCGCTAAAGGTATTGATCCAAATGCAGCTTGTTCAATGACTATGATTACACCACTTACTGATGATGTTGATATGCGTGATACGCTAAATGCTGCGGTGCAAACATTTTTAGGGTGATTTGATGTCAACCATAATTCTCGAAGAATATTCAGAATTCTTAGAAAAAACCGCTCCAGAAGTGCGACATGTTATTGAGAACACTTTTGCTGATGCAGCTAGAGTGATATCACCTGCTGGTCTGAAAAAATATTTAGACGGAGCAAAGGCATTATGTCGCTTGGGGAGAGGTAATGATTTGGTAATTACTTATCTTGAAGTAATGCCACAAATTGTTAAAGAGTGTGGTGAAGATATTATTGATGACTGTATAACAGCAGCAATGAAAGCTTCATCAATGGTTTCTGGCGAAGTAATTGCTCTGCTTTTATCTAATTTGCCAAATGTAGCACGCCACTTTGGTGGTGATGCGCGGCTTGTACAGGGCTATCTAACATTTATTCATCAATTAGCCTCAACTGCTGCAAGAGGCTTGCGCCCAATGCTTAGCCATATTGATCAGCTACTATCTAAACTTACGCTTAGTGGGCTTAGAAGATGGGCTAATTTTGGTGCTAAAGCTTATCGTCGTGATTATAAGAATCTTACAGCTTATTTTAATTTAGAATCTGCTGATAGCCGCGCTATGCTGGAACGCGAACGCCGTGGTATTTTATTTGTCAAAGTGCAACGCAAGCTAAATTTTTATCTGCGTGCTTTATGGGGGCGTGATTTCTTTATTCGCCCAACTGGTGCTGATTATACTGATTTTCGTCCATATATTGAGGATAGAATTTTATATGTGCCTGATGCTGTTGATGATATAAAAGTTAATGATATAACTATTACAGGTTTAGAGTTATACCGGGCTACTGTTGCTCATATGGCTGCTCATATGATGTATGCCGCTGGACCAATGTCTGCGGAACAACTTAGCCCTGCGCAATTATTTTTTATTGGTTTGTTGGAAGATGCGCGGGTAGAATATAAGGCTGTGCAAGATTTTCCCGGGCTTAAAACTTTGCTGCGTAATTTAATGCTAGTTGAGTATAAGGAAAAATCTGAACATCCAACTATGGAAGTGTTAGAAAAATTTACCTTGCAATTACTTGATAGTAGCGTTCAAGGTGATGATGAAACTCTTAATCAATTTGCAGCCAAATTTCATAGTGAAATTGAAGCAAAACAAGATGATAATCATTTTTCATGGTTGATGGGCGTTGAATTATATAATATTTTTGCTAGCAGAAAAACAATGCCTAGTTTGCGGATTTTAGAACGCTATCGTCTGAGTTATCGTGATGATAATCGTATTATTTGGCAATATGAGGATATCAATTGGGATAAGGGCGTGGAATATATTGCTGCTAGCAAAGCCCAAGAGCGTTATATAGTTAGCCCACTGATGATGGCACATGAGGTAGATTGTGAGCTTGCAGGAGATGATGCTCAAGTTATTTGGACTTGCAAGGATGTTATGCGTGTCTATGAAGATGATTTAACTGATAATGCTACCAGTTTTAATGACATCATGGGCAGTGAACCAATTTCTGATCCTTTCCATTATCAAGAATGGGATTATCAAATTCAGTTGCATCGTCCAGATTGGGCAACAATTTATGAACGTCGCCCCCACAAAGCTGATCCTGAAATAATTGATAACATCTTAACTTTGCACAAACCAATTGCACATCGGATTCGTCAAATTATTGATTTGCTTGCACCAGCAGGAGTGCAGCGTCAAAGAGGCTTAGAAGATGGCGATGAAATTGATCTTAACGCCGCCGTTGATGCAATGATTGCTATTCGTATGGGTGAGCAACCAAGCCCGCGTATTACTATGCGTAATGTCTTGAAAACACGTGATTTATCAATCGTGGTTTTACTTGATTTATCAGAATCAACCAATGAAACTATTGGTGATAGTGAAAAAACTGTGCTAGAGCTGACACGTGAAGCAGCAACTCTTGTATCTGTGGCTATGGAAGGTATTGGTGATCCATTTGCTTTGCACGGTTTTGCCTCAGATGGCAGACACGATGTGCAATACTTCCGTTTTAAAGATTTTAATGAACATTTTAGTGATGATGCCAAAGCACGCCTAGCAGGTATGAAAGGTGGACTTTCCACTAGAATGGGAGCAGCTCTAAGACATGCAGGTTCTCATCTACACAAACAACAAGAAAAACGCAAACTAATTTTGCTAGTAACAGATGGTGAACCAGCAGATATTGATGAGAGAGATCCGCAACATTTGCGTTTTGATACCAAAAAGGCAGTAGAAGAATTATATTCTACTGGAGTGCTAACTTATTGTCTTACCCTTGATCCAAATGCTGATAATTATGTAAAACGCATTTTTGGTGAAAATAATTACACTATTGTTGATAATGTTGAAAGACTGCCAGAACAATTGCCACTACTTTTTGCTAGTTTAACTGGATAGCTTGAGTGGACCAACTATCAGACTTGTCAGGTTTTTAATACGCAGTCACGGAGCGAAGTAAACCTGACAGGTCTTTATATTGAACAGCTACAACTTAATAAAAGGCAAATACCCCTTTTCATCTTTTTCGGTTAATTTATTAGTAATCATACGCTTAATTGGAGCAAAATGATTAGCAAATCTTAAAGTCACGCTTCTCACAACCTTAGCTGGCAAGGTATCATTAGTAAACAATTCTACAATTTTATTAGTTCCAAAATATAAAGGCTTGGTAATTGATTGATGTTTTCTGTCATATTTACTTAACAGTTGCATTGAACCAATATCCTTGTTTTTAGAAATAGCATCTTTAATCTCCTTAGCAAGGGTATTTTGCCCCCTTAAACCTAAATTAAACCCATGAGCTGTTACTGGATGCATACCTACAGCAGCATCTCCAATTAAAGCAAAACGCTCCGCTACAAATCTATTCGCATGAACTGCAACTAATGGATATGAATATCGTTTGCCAATTAATTTCATTGAACCTAATCTACTCTTAAATTGCTGTTCAACATCAATATTAAACTGTTCTTCAGTCATATTTAATATTGAATCTGCAACATCAGCAGATACAGTAATTACCACTGAAGACATCTTACCTGTCATTGGCAAAATTGCCAAAGTTCTACCATAATGAAAACACTCAAAAGCAGTCTGATTATGAGACTTTTCATGCTCCATCCTAGATACAATTGCAACCCTAGAAAAATCATGCATACTAGCAGGAATTCCCATTTTACGACGGCTATTTGAAAATCTACTATCAGCGGCAACAATTAACGAAGCTTGCAAATTATTACCATTAGACAAACTAATACATCCCGGCTGCACATCTGTTACAGACACATCTGTCATTATCTCAACATTGTCTATAATTTTAACCACATCATATAAAGCTTGACGAATATGATAATTAGGAACCAAATAACCTAAAGCTTCCAGAGAAGAATTATCATTACCAAAATTTAAAAAATATGACGAATTACCATTTAATACTTTAGCTTTTTTGATTGGAGAAATCACTTCTGGAGGAATATGAGACCACGCTCCAAGCTCTTTCATTAATTTTACTGATAGATGGGTAAGTGCAATTTCACGTCCATCAGGTGCTGGTTGACTTAGTTGATCTATTGATGACTTTTCAATCATTAATATATTTAGATCAGTTTTTGCAAGAGAACGAGCAAAACTAAGTCCAGCCGGTCCAGCACCAATAATTATTATATCGTAATTCATGTTATTTATCTCAAATGTGAAAAACAAAAACTCTCAGACCTGACAGGTCTTTAGCTGAAAAACTATAACACAAAATTCTGATATAATTAAGCTGGGCCCTCACCCAAGCACATTATCAGGTAAAAATATTTATTTTGCCAGTTTTTCTGAGCGTCCTAAACACCTTGATACCCTAATGTTATAAACGACGTGCAAATCAACTTCATCAATTAATACTACTCCATTACCCATTAATGGGTTGTCTCTATGAGGATTGGCAATTGCTAAACGACGTGCTAAATCTGCTATTAAGGCTAATAGTGTTTTTTCTCCTGATGAAAGTTGATTAATATTTAAAGGAATGTTATCTTTATTAATTATCATGTCACCATTAGGATTATTGAGCCAATTAATAGATAATTTATCGAATTGTTTTATTTTCACCGATTTGCCTTTCAATGTTTTCTTGCCATTTATACCAATTAAAAAAGTTGACAAAATCAAAGGATTTTTTATCTAAGGCACCTTCGTAGGCATTGAAAATATCGGTTGCAAAGTTGTCATTGGTATTTTTGAAATCAATGGCATTTACTGGCGCATTGTTGGCAGGATAATAAACCGCTAATGGAATATCATCAAATTGCTGATCTTTGCTAAAACTAAGATTAAAATCTATTTCTTCACCATCTAAAAGTATTGAAATACTATTATGTGTGTTAGAAAAATTTAATACTCTTCCATATTTTATATATTCTTGAAAAAGCGTCAATAAAGAAGCTAAGCAATCTAAAAAAGCTGTTTTTCCAACACCATTTTCTCCTATTAAAACAGTTAAATATGGTTGAAATTCTAGTTTAAAATTTTCAAAACATCGAAAATTTTCTATGGAGACTTGTTTTATTTTAACTTCAGGTTGAAATATATCATTCTTGTTTGTATTCATGATATATTGTATCATTAAAAATTTAAGGCGAGAAATAAAAACGATATTAATATCAATAAATACATACGCCATTTGCCCTTTTCCGCCTGATCTTAAGCCACCTAATGAAGGAATTATCCCTTGGCTTGGTGGTGGCGGTGAAGTTAGTTTAAATGCTAAGCTTTTGACTAGTCAGGAGTAGGTGCTGAATGAGCTTCATGATAAAACTGTTGAAAAAAGCTTTTCTCAAAGCTTTACTCTGAAGTATGATTTGAAACTTGGTAATGGGCGGTTTGATATTGATTCTAGCGATCCTTTGAATGATACTGCTGATCGTGTAAAAACTAATGCTTGTAAATTCAAAACATTATGTGGCTATGCAGTTTGCAAATCGGTGTTGAAATTAAGAATGAAGTTACTAAGTTAAATAAAGTTACTCGTGATAATGGTTATTTGGAAGTGGTGGCTTATCAGAAAGGTGGCGATGTTACTGGATTAGCGCGTATTTTCAGCGGCGAAAATAGTCAAACAGTTCCAGCATTTTCTTGTTCTTTGAATAATTTGAAAGCTTGTACATCGGCTTTGGATAAAATTGTCCAATATATTGCAAGCAAAGAATTTGCAGAAGGTGTCAAAGCTTATCCTGCTATTTTAAATTATGCTTATCGCCCCTATTGGGAAGTTGATCCTGATGTGCCAGAAGAATTGAAAACTTCAGAAGTTTCAACAGATATTGAAAATGCGCGTATTAGATTAGCAGAAACTTATGAAAATATTACAATTGGATTTAGCTACAAATCGTCAACAAGAATTAGTAGGTTTAGCTACACAATTGCAAACTGACGCTGAAAATGTACAAAAAGCGGCATTGATTTGCTTTAGTGATTTAGAAGCTTGTGTTAGTAATACTAATCAGGTTTTAGCTAATGTTGCATATGATAGAAAAATTATAGAACCTAATCCGTTTACTGATGGATTATTAGTTTATTATCCATTTAATACCAATGCTTTAGATGAAAGTGGAAATGATAATAATGGTAAAATTCATGGTGCTAGTTTGGCTGAGGATAGATTTGGAAAGAAAAATAGTGCTTATAGTTTTGATGGAGTAAGTAACAAGATAGTAGTTCGAGATGCACCCTTACTAAATTTCGGAAAAACAGAATTTTCCATCGGAGTTTGGATAAAAACTACTCAAACAGGAATTTGGAAAAGAATAGTTACAAAAAGAGCACATATCAACACTGGAAATTGGTATTCCTTAGCTGTTTTGAATGGCAAAGCAAACTTTGAAATTTATGCAGGAGGAAACTTAGGCTCTATTAGTAATGTCAATGATGGTCATTGGCATTTGCTATTTATTACTAGAAATTTATTTAACTTTTCTATGTATATTGATGGAAATATCGAATCTACAATGGTTGATGAAGGAAGAAATTTGAATAGTGGTATGAATACGCCATTGGAAATAGGTATTTGGGCAACAGAATCATATGGTGGAACTTTCAATGGTCTTATGGATGATATCCGCATCTACAACCGCGCCCTAAGCGATAGCGAAATTCAACAACTCTACAATAATGCAAGCAATCAAACCAAAAATTGTAAAGCAAAGTTATTAGATAGAAAATTAGAAATTCCTTGCGTCAGTGTGCCAAATGTGGTTGGTACAGCAGCAGATATTTACTCATTAGAAATGATAAACACACATTTCAAGATTCTTGTCTGGCAAAGTACAATTTCAACACCGGAAGTTTAAATTTGCTTTGTGTAAATGTGCCTAATGATAGGGATTATCTTATGAAAATGCAGCAAAGATCGGGTACATTGGTATTTGACTTGATTGATAGTCAATAACTCTGGCCACAGACCTGACAGGTTTTTAAAACCTGTCAGGTCTAAAACCCCGTGTTGAAAGTTAACGATGTACCAGTGGTGAAATTTAATAAATATCTCGTCTAGGTCCAACTTTGACAATCAAAACTTGTAATACATCATCATATATTTCATAAATAACACGATAATCTCCCACTCGAATACGATAACGATTTTCAAAACCTTGGAGTTTTAAATTGACGTAAAGCCGCTGGACGGTATTTAAGAAGATAAGCCATGATATTACCATCCTAAGATTTTATCAGCTTGCGTTGAATTAAGTGACTCACCTTCTTCTTGCAGTGCATCATCTACATCAGCATTGTCAATACAATTTTCAAGTTGTTCAATAACTCTAACATCTTCTATTGGCACAATCGCCAAAAATACCTTATTTTTATATGTCAAAGTTTGACGTTCTTTTTCAATTGCAACATGATCAAATAATTCAGTTAAAGTCTGTTGTGTAGCACCAATATATTTCAATATTTCTAATGCGTCTAGTACTTTTTGGTAAGCTAGTTTATCCAAAAATACTCCACCTTGACTATTGGTTAAATAAGGTTTATTTAATTTGTACATATCCCATAATCCGTATTTCAGTCTGTTTAGATTGCTGTGTGTGTTAAAATAGCCACCATAAATTAATATTTATATTAACATTAATATGCTTATCTAAGCAAACCTTAAGTATAATAAAAAATTTGAAGCAAGGAATAAAACCCATGAAACAAATCATTAATATCAATAAACACATACGCCATTTGCCCTTTTCCGCCTGATCTTAAGCCACTTAATGATGCTATTAATGCTTGTAAATTCAAAACATTATGTGGCAATAATTTTGTTTATCAAACTGAAGAAGGTGCTAGTGTTTATGTGGCTATGCAGTTTGCTTTTACTAGTCAGGTACATGAACAAACTTTTAAACGTACTATTGGAGCCGATTTAGAACATACATTTAAAGTTAATGGCGTTAGTGTCAAAGTAGGTTTGAAAATTGATACAGCAGTTACTAAATTAAATAGAATTACTCGTGATAATGGTTCCTTGGAAGTAGTGACTTATCAGAAAGGTGGCGATGTTACTGGATTAGCGCGTATTTTCTTGTACTCAGGCTTTGGATAAAATTTATCGCCCCTATTGGGAAGTTGATCCTGATGTGCCAGAAGATTTGAAAACTTCAGAAGTCTCAAAAGAGATCGAAAATGCGCGTTTTAGATTAGCTAAAACTTTACAGTTGGATTGTTAAGAAAAGCCGTTAAAAAACTACAGGGATTGCACCGCAGTTATCCCTGTTAAAATGCAATCCCTGTAGTTTTTATGTCATTATCTTTTACAAACCGGAAATTTAAATTTATCTTGTGTAAATGTGCCTAATGATAGGGATTATGTGATGAAAATGCAGCAGAGAGCTGGTACGCTGATATTTGACTTGATTGATACTAAATGATATTTTAATCAACTATTTAAATAAATTATGAATAATAAGCATCATAAAACCCTTGTTGCTATATTTTCCGATCCCGTCAATGGAAACCTAGAATGGCGGAAGATTGAGGCACTATTTATGGCTTTAGGTTGTGAAATCATAGAAGGAAGCGGCTCTCGTGTAACTTTTTTATTGAATGGAGTGCGTGCAGATTTCCACCGTCCGCATCCAAACAAGGAGGCACTGCGGTATCGGGTGCTTGATGCTAGAGCTTTTTTAAACATAGCAGGTATAACACCATGAATACAATGACTTATAATGGCTATATTGCCAGTGTAGAGTATGATAATGAAGATCGTATTTTTGTAGGTCATCTTGCTGGCATCCGTGACATAGTTGGATTTCACGGCACCAGCGTTGATGAATTGGAATCGGCATTTGAAGAAGCCGTTGATCACTATTTAGAAATTTGCGAAAAAACTGGTCAACAACCCCAGCAGCCATATTCCGGGAATCTAATGGTAACTATTTCTCCCGAAGTACATGCCGCTGTTGCAACAGCCGCTGAAATAAACAAAAAAAGTCTAAATCAGTGGATTACTGAGATATTAACTCAAGCAGTTCAAGGAACATCTCGTACTATAAGTACTTAAGCTTAAAATACAAGGAATAAAAACCTATGAAAAACATCATAAAAACGATGTTAATATCATTAATATCAATAAACACATACGCCATTTGCCCTTTTCCTGCTGATACTAAGCCACCTAATGAAGGAATTATCCCTTGGCTTGGTGGTGGCTTTGATTTTGATCGTGAGCGGATTAAGGTTATCAGTTGTCTAAATGGGCAAAAAGTGATGAGTGGCGGTGGTGAAGTTAGTTTAAATGCTACACTTTTGACTAGTCAGGAACAAGTGCTTAATGAGCTTGAGCGTAAGGTTGGCGGTAAAATTAAAATAGGTTTTTTAGTTTGGGTGGCAGTAAGACTTTTATTGATAAAACTATTGAAAAAAGCTTTTCTCAAAGCTTTACTCTGAAGTATGATTTGAAACTTGGTAATGGGCGGTTTGATATTGATTCTAGCGATCCTTTGAATGATACTGCTGATAGAGTTAAAACTAATGCTTGTAAATTCAAAGAATTATGTGGCAATAATTTTGTTTATCAAACTGAAGAAGGTGCTAGTGTTTATGTGGCTATGCAGTTTGCTTTTACTAGTCAGGTACATGAACAAACTTTTAAACGTAGTGTTGGAGCTGGTTTAGAACATACATTTAATGTTAATGGTGTTAGTATCAAAGTCGGTGCTAAAATTGATACAGCAGTTACTAAATTAAATAGAATTACTCGTGATAATGGTTCCTTGGAAGTCGTGGCTTATCAGAAAGGTGGCGATGTTACTGGATTAGCGCGTATTTTCAGCGGCGAAAATAGTCAAACAGTTCCAGCATTTTCTTGTTCTTTGAATAACTTAAAAGCTTGTACATCGGCTTTGGATAAAATTGTCCAATATATTGCAAGCAAAGAATTTGCTGAAGGTGTTAAAACTTCTCCTGCGATTTTAAATTATGCTTATCGCCCCTATTGGGAAGTTGATCCTGATGTGCCAGAAGAATTGAAAACTTCAGAAGTTTCAACAGAGATAGAAAATGCGCGTTTTAGATTAGCAGAAGCTTATGAAAAGATTACAATTGATCAAAAAACACTAGCTAAAACTTTACAATTGGATTTAGCGACTAATCGCCAACAAGAATTAGTAGGTTTAGCTACACAATTGCAAACTGATGCTGAAAATGTGCAAAAAGCGGCATTGATTTGTTTTAGTGATTTAGAAGCTTGTGTTAGTAATACTAATCAGGTTTTAGCTAATGTTGCATATGATAGAAAAATTATAGAACCTAATGCGTTTACTGATGGTTTGGTTGCTTATTATCCGTTTAATACTAATGTGTTAGATGAAAGTGGAAATGATCATCATGGAACTATTAATGGTTACTTTAGCAATAATGATTTTTCAATTAGTTTTTACTTTTCTCTGAATTCGACTGCATCCTCTGCCTTACTGTCTAAAAGAAAATCATGTCAACATGGCAAGTTTTTTGATATAAGGAGTAGCAGCAAAAGAATTAATTTTGAAATAGATGACTCATCAACAAATTACGTTGTTCTGCATTCTAATAAAATAAATGTCCGTAAATGGTATTTTTACACTGCAATAAAAAACGAAATTAATATCCGTCTATATATCAATGGTAACTTGGTTAATGAACAGCCAATAAAAGGCGTAATGGATATATCAAATAATGCCACATTGGGTTTTAGCAATAGCCCATGTATAGGAAGAGATGGTACAACGATGCTGAAGGGATCAATTGATGAATTCCGCATCTACAACCGCGTCCTAAACGATAGCGAAATTCAACAACTCTACAATAATGCAAGCAATCAAACCAAAAATTGTAAAGCAAAATTACTAGATCAAAAATTAGAAGTTCCTTGCGTCAGAGTACCAAATGTTATTGTTGGTGGAGCAGATATTTATTCGGTAGATTTGATAAACACACCATTCAGCAAGCGTTTTGATGTTGATCTTAAGACACTAAAAAAACACACATTTCAAGATTCTTGTTTGGCAAAGTACAATTTCAACACTGGAAGTTTAAATTTGCCTTGTGTAAATGTGCCTAATGATAGGGATTATGTTATGAAAATGCAGCAGAGAACTGGTACATTGGTATTTGACTTGATTGATAGTCAATAAGTTTTCTTAAAAACAAGTTGCTCAAACGGTAATAATGAATAATATTCTTGAACTTATATTTGATGAAGTTTCTAAAAATTTTTACCAATATACTGGCAAAAAAATTATCTTGACTCGGATTGATTCAAATATATTAAACGCATGGCGTAAAAATTGGGTTTCTATAAATACAAGGAAACCACCTAATGGTTGGTTCTGAAAAGTCGAGAATAATTTTTGATAAAACCATACCCATTCCATTATTCCTCTTTTTAGTAATCCTTTCAGTTCCATTTTTATTTATTTTTATGTTATGGACATTGTTTAGTTTTATATTAAGCTTTTATTTTAACAAAGTGACTAAACCTTCTTATGAAGAAACCAAAAAATGGTTTAAAAATAATAGTGGTTATTTTGCCAATCTTTCTGAAGAAGAAAAAATAATAGTTATGTAGATGATATAATTAAATATTAACCTAATCATGCTATTATTCCTTGGTTTGCTGGTGAAGATACTAAATGATTAGCAAGCTAGTAATTTAGCTTGTGCTGAATCTTGACAATGAGAATAAAATTCTCATTGTCTGAATTATTTAATATATTTTGTAGGCTACCAACTTAAGGCAGGCTAAGAAAATCTCCCGCCTTAAATTGGAAATTGGTAGCCAAAAATTGTTTTTTAAATACCTTCCACCATCAATCGAGTGTCTGGTAAACTTGAAAGATATGGAATTTCCAAATCTGGTCGGGTTAAGCGAGAAATGGAATTTAAGGCTGAGGCAATTGCGCCTTCCTGCCAACCAGGTAATGAAGATAATTGATCGCCAATAATAAAAAAATTAAGATTCGATAAGTTGCCTTCTACATCAGAGACCGCGCTACCTTGGGCTAGACAGTTAAAGTGTTCTACTGAATTTTCAACAACATGCCATTGTGCCCAACCACCTTTAATATATGGCATGTTTTGCCAAGCAATCGCAACACCATCTTTTAATCCATCAGCAAAAGCTTGTCCAAATAATCCAGCACCCTCTTGTGCATTTTCTAATCTGGAATTTACATCAAGTTTTCCCCACTTGAAAGCTGTTTCTGAAAAGTTATAAGCGCCAGTCAACACGCCTTTTTCATCGTTGTAAGCCGTGGATGGATACCATATTTGAACAATCTCATGATCTGTCCAAGAAATACCACCAAAAATAGGCACCACACCTGCTTCTGATTTTGGCACTGCCAGTATTTCCTGATTACAGCTTTTATCATGATAAGGTGTTATTGGACTGCCTTGCCATAAGTTGCGGTCTGCTTGCCATCCCACTTTGGTGGTATTCGCGAGAAAACGTGCTACATAACCGTTTTGATCAGGTTCTTCCTTTGGTTCAAACTGAGAACCATAAACCGCTTGAAGACTATTTTTAAAATTATCATTCAATCCACAATCTGTATTTGTACTTTGCAGATTATTCGATAAAATATTTTTTAGGAATGGCATAGCGATATTACTGAAACAATAGTCAGCTCGATATTCAATACATTTACTGGTACCAATCTGCTTGACTTGAATAATAAATTCATTAGCGTCACTATCCCAATCAATGGAACTGACAGGACTATTTAAATGAATCGTCCCACCCAAAGCTGTAACTTGTTGGGCGAAAGCATGTTGCACCTGATCCATGCCGCCTACTGGTTGAAATGAGGTTGGTTGCCAAGGAAAATCAACTGGTTGGTAAAAACGTGTTTTATCCCAAAATTCAGATTCTAGCAGGCTCTCGAAACTTAAAGCCTCAGCGATTTCACCTGCATCCACTCCTGGTAATACCTTATACCCCGCACGTGAAATCCCGTTCTCCAAGCCATCTTCGCCCGCAGTCGGCGCATATTGCCCGATGTTTTCACCACTAGGGGCTAATTCACCAAAGGAAATCATTAAATTTTGAATTTGCTCTGTACGCATTTTCCAACTGGATTCTTCATTAGGCCATGTTGATTGGGTCAATGATTCAGCATTTTCATAGACTATCTGCGCCAACCAGCCTCGGGTGTTATGATCCAAACGGCGATAAGCCACAGGTTCTGAATTAATAGGTCCATTTGCCATCTGCACCAAATTTGACTCACTATTCATCACATAAACTTCGATGTCCACCGCAAATTTTTTCAAATAATGCAACACACGTTTATGTGAGGATGGAATACGACCAGGTCCTGCATTCAAATAGGGTTCACTATCCCCAAGAGGTCGTTTAAATCGAACAACTTGTGTTTCACCAGGTGAGGAATCAAACAATTCATTATTGATATCCTCTGTTAATGTATCTCCAGTGCGTAGCGTCAAACAACGACCACCTGTTCGATTTCTTGCTTCCAACACCGTAACCTGCATCCCAGATTCTTGAGTCAATAGCTCATAAGCGGTGGTTAAACCAGCAACGCCAGAACCCAAAATAATGGCACGCTTGCCAGCAAACTGATTGGGTTTAATTTTAATGGCACCTGGCGTAATCTTTTTTTGCTGATTAGTCGCCGTATCCAAGGCTGCCCAGGCACGTGCTTTAGGATTATTTTTAAAAAATTGTGCTCGACTCTGATTATTTTTTGACATTTTGGTTTACCTAACAAATTTTTGAAGATTTACTAATTATACAGACTAATATTAATTAACGTGAAAATTATGATCATTCTACAGCCATTCAGAACATTTGAATAACTTGAATATATGAATAAAATTCCAAATGGCAGCAGTATGGTTTTCTAGCTTTTTTGAAAAAGAAAATGTCTTTCTTACAAAACGGGCATACGAAGTCAGCGAAGCTAATGCGTTGGCGGAAGGTATTATTTAATCTTTACTTCGTTACTTCGTTAGACGATAAACCGGTGGAAGGCAATTCCATAAAAAACCACGGGCTCCATTAACATCACGGTTGCCGAGATAAAAACCAACTATTTCACGGGTATTACGATCTATAGCCAGCTATACCCATTGTTTATTATCTTTGTTATTGACATAATACCACAAAAAATATTATTTGACCCTGCAATAACTCTGGCCACAGACCTGACAGGTTTTTAAAACCTGTCAGGTCTAAAACCCATTTCTTCGACAATTGGATCTTCGTACATTTTATCTTTCCTCAGAGTTCTTCTGATGAACATAATATCGGACTTCTAAAACCATGATCTTCAATGATTCTGGTAATTTTTGATCTCATGTTACGCATTGTAAGTTGGGCTTCCTCTCGTCAGCCCAACCTACAGGATATATCACAGATAGAAGAAATGTGCGTAAGATCAGTTAGTATAACAAAGTTTAGCTGTTTTAGTTGGTATGATGTATAATTAAAAAAATTTAAACAACAAATAAAAACCCATGAAAAAAATTGATAAATATATTGCCAGTACAGTATTCTCAGGCATACTAATAGTATTATTAGTATTAGTCGGATTATTTACCTTCTTTGCTTTTATTGACGAAATTGACGATATAGGCAAACAGCGTTATGAATTATCCCACGCTGTTCAATATGTTTTATTAGAAGTTCCTAAACATATTTATGACATCTTTCCAAGCGCGGCTTTATTAGGTAGTTTATTAGCACTAGGTGCTTTAGCTAATAATAGTGAATTGACTGTTATGCGTGCCGCTGGAGTCTCTATTCTTAGTATTGCTGTTTCTGTATTAAAATTGGGTTTGGCTTTAACTGTGATTGTGATGTTAATCGGTGAATTGGTGGTGCCACGTTCTGGGCAATATGCACATAATATGCGAGCTATGGCTCAATCTGAACATGCCAATCAACAAATGGTGTTTAGTCGGCGTTATGGTTTTTGGGCGCGTGATGGTAATGATTTTATTAATATTCGTACTATTTTTCCTGATGGTGGTTTTGGTGGTGTCAGTTTATATCAAGTTGATGGTAAGCAAAATTTAAAAGCTTTAACTTATGCCAGAACTGCTTATTATGAACATGGTCAGTGGCAATTATATGAAGTAGAACGACAAAATATTGGAGAAGAACAAGTTACACGTGAATTTTTACCAAAAGTTACTTGGAATGCGATTTTAAAACCAGCATTAGTAAATATTGTAGTTGTACGCCCAAATCAACTATCAAGTTTCGGCTTATATAAATATATACAATACTTAAAAGACAATGGACAACGCACCAGACAATATGAACTAGCATTTTGGACACGTTTAAGTTATCCAATTGTCAGTGCCACTATGATTTTCTTAGCAATTCCTTTTGTGTTTGGATCATTACGCACTGTTTCAGTAGGACAACGGGTTTTGGTTGGAGCCTTACTGGGTGTAGGTTTTCATATGTTGAATCAAGCAACTGGAAATGTGGCTTTAGTTTATGGAATAAATCCAGCAATTAGTGCCTTTTCACCACCAATAGTATTTTTACTAATTGCAATTAAAATGATGCGTAGAGTTATTTAGCGGCTGATGTATCAATATTTCTCATATAAAGCAATGGATTCTGCTGGGCGAATTGTTAAAGGCAATCTGGGCGCAAATAGTATTGAAAAATTAGAAGCGCGTTTAGAACACATGGGTTTAGACATCATTTCTTATAGCCCTAAAAAATCGCGTAAATCCTTATTTCATCAAGTTTCTCGCAGAGATTTAATTAGTTTTTGTTTTCAGATGGAAACCTTGCTACGTGCAGGTATTCCATTATTAGATGGTTTAATTGAATTGCGTGATAGTCTCTCACAATCACGGTTTCGTGATGTATTGGCAGATATAATTGAGGAACTTTATGGAGGAGCGAGTTTCTTTGAAAGTTTAGAAGCCTTTCCCGATATTTTTGACCCTATTTTTATAAATTTAGTTACTGTTGGTGAACAAAGTGGAAAATTAGATACTATATTTAAACACTTAGTAGAAAAACTAAAATGGCAAGATGAAATCCTCGCAAAAACTAAAAAGCTGCTGATATATCCAGCAATACTGTTAATAACAATTATAGCGTTATTATTTTTCCTGATGATATATCTAGTTCCGCAGCTAGTGGTATTTATCAATGACATAAATACAGAATTACCATTACAAACCCGTCTTCTAATTTATATCTCCGACATCTTTCAACAATATTGGCATCTGATATTAATCACGCCATTGCTAATCATTTTTGTATTCAAAATTGCAATAAAATTTAGTCTTCGCTTTAGTTATCTGATTGATAATTTAAAATTAAGGATATTTGGTGGAATTTTCAAAAAAATTATTTTAGCGCGTTTTGCAACTTTTTTTGCATTATTATATAGCAGCGGTATATCTGTATTAGAATGTCTGGAACTATGTCAAAAGATTACCGGCAATTTAGTAATTGAGAATGCTTTAGATGAAGTGAAAATTAATATTGCAGAAGGCTTAAATATGTATGAGAGCTTTGAAACTACTGGATTATTTTCTCCATTAACATTAGCAATGCTAAGAATTGGAGAAACTACAGGCGAATTAGATCGTGCATTTCTCAATCTGAGTTATTTTTATAATCGCGATATAACTGAATCTATTGACAAACTTCAAGCTTTGATAGAGCCTGTGATGACGGTAGTGTTAGGCTTATTATTGGCATGGGTAATGTTCTCAATTTTGGGACCAATTTATGATACGATCAGCATAAATTCTCAATAAGTTCTTGAATAAATTTCATTATTAAGATAAGCTTGGCAGCAAGACCATATTTATAGGAAAAAATAACATGAAATTTATTCACGCTGCGGATATTCATTTAGATAGCCCTTTACGTGGTTTAAGCCGTTATGAAGGGGCACCAGTTGAGCTGATGCAAAGTGCTACTCGACGTGCTTTTGTCAATATGATTGATTTGGCATGTCAGGAAGCTGTTGATTTTATAGTGTTAGCTGGCGATTTGTATGATGGTGATTGGAAAGATTATAATACTGGCTTATTTTTTAATCAGCAAATGAGCCGCTTACGTGAAGCTAATATTAAAGTTTTTATGGTATTAGGCAATCATGACGCTAGCAATACTATCACTAGACAATTGCGATTGCCAGATAATGTTATTGAATTCAGTGATCAAGAGGCTGAGACTAAATATTTAGAAGATTTAGGAGTGGCAATACATGGGCAAAGTTTTGCCAATAAAGCCATTACTGATGATCTGAGTGCAAATTATCCTGATGCTATTTCTGATTATTTTAATATTGGCGTACTTCACACTGCTTTAAATGGGCGTAATGGTCATGATAATTACGCCCCTTGCACAATTCCTAGTTTATTATCGCATGGTTATGATTATTGGGCACTTGGACATGTGCATCAACGCGAAATCATACATGAAAAACCTTGGATAGTTTTTTCTGGTAATTTACAAGGCAGACATGTGCGTGAAACTGGTGCTAAAGGTTGTTCTTTAGTAACAGTAGAAGATGGACAAACTCAGGTGAGCCATATTTCAGTAGATGTATTGCGATGGCAAATATGTGAACTGGATGCTAGTGAAATTGAAGTGGCAGAAGATTTATTAGATAAAGCACATTCAACAGTAACTAAAGCTTTAGAAAGTGCAGAAGACAGACCATTAGCTTTACGTTTTGTTATAACAGGAACATCTCCAATTAATAATGAATTACATAGTAATTCAGAACGATGGTTAAATGAAATCCGTGCTGTTGCCACTGATGCTGGCTTAGGTAAAGTATGGATAGAAAAAATTAATTTACAATTATCGAAAAAATCAGAAGCAACATTAGGCGAAATTAGCAATTTTTTACAGAATATACCTAAAGAAAATGAAATTTTAGAAGCTTTAAGCACTGAATTTAAAGGCTTAAAAAATGCCCTACCCTTAGAAGCGCGAACTAAACATGATCCTGATACAATTTGCCGCTTGTTAGAAAATGGAGTGGAAGAATTATTGATGGCACGTTTATTGGTTCATGGGTAGAAGATGAATGGCAAATAGTGAAGATCTATGGGATTTTATGCTTTGTGCATTTTATTAACACAGGGATTGATCGCGAGCGATTTTAGCACGACTAAAAATATCTTTAATCTCACTACTATCGCCTTGTTGAATTGCCTTGGTTAAATCATCCAATTGATTTCTAAACAATCCTAACATTTTCAGAATAGCATCTCGATTAGAAAGACTAATGTCATGCCACATGGTAGGATCACTTGAAGCAATTCGAGTAAAGTCTCTAAACCCGCCAGCGGCAAATTCAAAGATTTCTGGATTCATTTGATTTAAGGTATTAACTAAACTATAAGCTAATAAATGGGGTAAGTGGCTAGTTGCAGCTAAGATTTCATCATGTTGTGCCACTGACATTTTTACAACTGTAGCACCAATTTTTTGCCACATTAAAGTGACAGTTTCAACTGCTGCTGGATTCGTTTCAGCCACTGGAGTTAATATTACTTTATGATCTTCAAATAATTCTGCAAATGAAGCTGCAACTCCACTTTTTTCAGTGCCAGCAATCGGATGACCCGGTACAAATTGTGGAAAATGTTGACCTAAATATTGTTTAGCATCAGCAATCACACTCGCTTTAGCACTACCAACATCAGTAATAATAGTGTCTGGTGATATTTCCTTGCTGATAGTCTTAAAAATACCAGCAATTGATCTTAAAGGTACTGCAACAATTATCAAATCAGAATTTGCAACTGCGCGATCAATTTGAGTTTCATACTTATCAATTACACCCAATTCAATGGCAGTTTCCAAATTAGCTACATTACGCCCACAACCTATAATCTCGTCACAAGCATTAATTCTTTTTAAGGCGCGAGCGATTGAACCACCTATCAACCCAACACCAATAATTGTAAGACGTTTAACGAGCATTATGTTGCAATTGCCACTTTTTGGCTAAGCGTTCACCTTTAGTAATATCTTTCACTGATAATTGTTTAACTAAAAAAGTACGCCCATCACGAGCTTGCTTATTACCACCTTTAGAAGCAAGAGATACCCATTTATAAGCTGTAACCAAATCCTTTTTTACACCTTCACCTTTAAAATACATCATACCAAGATTATTTTGTGCATCAGCAAAACCTTGCTCTGCTGCCTTAGTTGTCCATTTAACAGCCTTGCCTAAACTTCTTCTAACTCCTTGACCCCTATAATATAATTGTCCTAAACCCGCTTCTGCTGGAGCATATTTTTGCTTAGCCGCTTTAGTAAACCATTTTTTGGCTTCCTTAAAATTTTTACGATTTTTATACAGCATAAATCCTAATAAATATTGTGCTTCAGCAGATTTATCCTCATTTGACGCTTTTAAAAACCATTTTGCTGCTTGTTGATAATTTCTACCAAATCCTTTACCAGCAAAATACATTTTACCAATATGAATTTTTGCATTAGGATTGCCCTTTGCTGCCGCTTGTTGAAACAGTTTTTTGGCTTTAATGAAATTTTGTTTCTTATATGCCATTAAACCTAATGTATATATTGACTGATTATCACCTTGTGCTGCGGCTTTTTTGTACCATGATTTTGCCTTATTTAAATTGCGTGGCACTCCTTTACCAGTATGATACATTTGACCAAGATTATATTGAGCATTTGCTAAACCTGTTGCTGCCGCTTTACTAAATAGTTGATAAGCTTTAGATAAATTTTGAGCAACCCCTTTGCCTTCATAATACATCACGGCTAAATTATTATTTGCAACCGCAGTTTCTTTTTGTTTAGATGGATCTTGAGTAGTAGCCTGTTTATAACCTTCAACAGCAGTTGTATAATCACCTTTCTTATGTAAATCGTTAGAAGCAACCAGAACTTGTTTTGTATCTTTACCTTCAAATGTACCTGTAGTTTTTGTAGGGCTGCTACCACACCCTGATAAGAAAATAAATGCAAAAAGCAATAAGGATATGTGTATTTTAAACATAAATGAGTACCTATAATATTAGTTAAATTGACGTAAAAAACGCAAATCATTGTCAAAGAATAACCGTAAGTCATTCACACCATAATATAACATAGCTAAACGTTCAACACCCATACCAAAAGCAAAACCAGTGTATTTTTCATTGTCAATTCCAACCGAAGCAAACACATTAGGATGCACCATGCCACAACCTAAAACTTCTAACCAACCGCTTTGTTTACAAACACGACAACCCTTACCACCACAACTGACGCATTGCACATCTACTTCCGCAGAAGGCTCAGTAAAAGGAAAATAAGAAGGGCGAAAACGTACCTGCAAATCTGCTCCAAAAAAGTTTTTTAGAAAATCATCTAAAATACCCTTCAAATCGGCAAAATTGACATCAGTATCAACCATCAAACCTTCGATTTGATGAAACATTGGCGTATGAGTTAAATCAGAATCACAACGATAAACCCGCCCGGGTGCAATAATTTTGAGCGGCGGCTGCTCATTTTTCATGACACGAACTTGTACTGGTGAAGTATGAGTTCTTAATAAAGTATTAGCATCAAAATAAAAAGTATCGTGCATAGCACGCGCTGGATGATGAGCTGGAATATTTAAAGCCTCGAAATTGTGATAATTATCTTCAATTTCAGGACCTTCCTTGACTTGAAAACCAATTTGAGTAAATAGATTTTCTATCTTTTGTAAGATTTGAGTAATTGGATGCAAACCACCGCTAGCTTGCCCACGCCCGGGCAATGTTACATCAATACGTTCTTGCGCCAATTGCGCTTCTAACTGTGCAGCTTGTAAAAACTCACGACGCGCTTGAATAGCTGCTTGTAAAGTTTTTTTTGTCCGATTAATTTCTTGACCAACTTTTTTACGTTCATCAACCGGTAAACTACCTAGTTGTTTAAGTTGCTCAGTTAGAACACCTTTTTTACCGAGAAATTGGACACGTAATTGATCAAGAATGCTTAAATCAGGGGCTTTTTCAACTTGGATTAATAATTGTGGAAGATCTGACATTTTCTTTGAAGGGAAATTTTTTTTGTTATTATTATCATGGCTTATGTGGTGGGTTTCGCTATCGCTCTACCCACCCTACATCAATACTTAACCAGTCAAAATAAAAATGAGAATAAATTAAGCTAAACTAGCTTTAGCTTTATCAGCTATAGCTGCAAACGCATCTTTATTATAAACTGCTAAATCGGCTAAGATCTTGCGATCTACTTCAATCTCTGCTTTCTTTAAACCGTCAATTAAGCGGCTATAAGATAAACCACATTCACGTGCTGCGGCATTAATTCGTGCAATCCATAAAGCTCTAAATTGACGTTTACGTTGTCGGCGATCACGATAAGCGTATTGTCCGGCTTTAGTAACTGCTTGTTTAGCCACACGTAATACATTACGACGGGCACCACGATAACCTTTCGCGGCTTTTAAAATCTTTTTATGTTTGGCGTGTGCGGTAACACCACGTTTGACTCTAGGCATTTTTTATAATTCTCACTTTAAGCATAAGGTAATAATTTTTTAACGGCGGCAACATCAGCTTTATTTATCATTAAAGTTGAACGTAAGTGACGTTTACGTTTGGTACTTTTTTTCGTGAGAATATGTCTGCGGTGGCTTTGAGCGCGTTTAAAGCCCTTACTTGTAGCTTTAAAACGTTTTGCTGCTCCGCGATTTGTTTTCATTTTAGGCATAATAATTCCTATGTTAAATAACCCTCTATAAATAGAGGGTTGCGAATATTATTTTTTAATTTGTTTGATTGGAGCCAGTATCATCACCATTTGTCGCCCTTCCATTTTTGGACGTTGTTCAACTGTTCCATAGTCAGCCAAATCTACTTCTACACGTTTCAGTAAATCACGACCCAAATTTTGGTGAGCCATTTCTCTACCGCGAAACCGTAGTGTGACTTTAGCTTTATCTCCGCTCTCTAGGAAACGTATCAGGTTGCGTAGCTTGACCTGATAATCCCCTTGATCGGTATTTGGTCGAAATTTTGCCTCTTTGATTTGCACCTGTTTTTGCTTTTTCTTAGATTCACGTTGTTTACGTTTTTGTTCAAACAAAAACTTACCGTAATCCATGATTCGGCATACAGGTGGTTTAGCATTAGGTACAATCTCGACTAAATCCAATTCTGCTTTTTTGGCTTGTTCTAATGCTTCAGTATTAGAAACAATACCAACTTGATTACCTTCAGCGTCTATTAATCGTACATTAGGTACTGTAATTGCACTATTTAGACGTGTGCGTTTATCAAAAACGATATTAAATATCCTCCAAAATAACTTTAAATCCTAACATCTGCGTTTAATTGTTCAATAAAAGCGTCTAATGATAGACTACCTTTATTTTCACCAGTTCGCAGACGCACGGCAATTTCTTGATTTGTAACTTCTCGTTCACCGACTACTAAAAGATAAGGTACTTTCTGTAAAGTATGTTCACGAATTTTAAATCCTATCTTTTCATTTCTCAAGTCTGTTGTGACACGAAAACCATGCTTTAATAAATGAGTTTCAATCATTTTAGCATACTCAGCCTGATCATCGGTAATATTAAGTATTACTGCTTGTACAGGAGCTAACCATACTGGTAAAGCTCCTGCATATTCTTCAATTAATATGCCAATAAAACGTTCCAAGGAACCTAAAATGGCTCGATGTAACATTACTGGAACTTTACGACTACTATCGGCGGTTACATATTCTGCTCCTAAACGTCCGGGCATTGAAAAATCAACTTGAATAGTACCACATTGCCAAATACGATCTAAGCTATCTTTAAGAGAAAATTCGATTTTCGGACCATAAAAAGCCCCTTCGCCGGGTTGTAAATCCCAGTCTAATTGTTTATTATTTAATGACAATTCTAAGGCTTGTTCTGCTTTATCCCATTCTTCATCACTACCAACTCTTTGTTCGGGGCGAGTAGATAATTTAATGATTATATCTTTAAAGCCGAAATCATTATACACTTTAAAGACTAAATCAATGAAATCAGAAACCTCAGTTTGTATTTGATCTTCAGTACAAAAAATATGAGCATCATCTTGAACAAAATTACGAATACGCATTAAACCATGCAAAGTTCCAGATGGTTCATTACGATGGCATGAGCCAAATTCTGCTAAACGTAGCGGCAAGTCGCGATAACTTTTTAATCCTTGATTAAATACTTGAACGTGACAAGGGCAATTCATAGGTTTAATTGCATAATCACGATTTTCTGAATGGGTGGTGAACATTTCCTTACCAAATTTATCCCAATGTCCAGATTTTTCCCATAAAGAACGATCCACTAGTTGTGGAGTATTTATTTCTTGATAATCGTTCTTACGTAATAAATTACGAATATATTCTTGTATTAGTAAGTAAATTGTCCAACCTTTATCATGCCAGAACACCATGCCCGGTGCTTCATCTTGAACATGAAACAAGTTTAGACGCTTAGCTAATTTACGATGATCGCGCTTTTCAGCCTCTTCAAGGCGGTGCAAATAGGTTTTTAAATCTTTTTTATTCGCCCAAGCGGTGCCATAAATACGCTGCAACATTTCATTATTAGAATCACCGCGCCAATATGCACCAGCTACCTTCATGAGTTTAAAGGCTTTTATTTTGCCAGTATTAGGTACATGTGGTCCTCTGCATAAATCAATAAATTCACCTTGTTTATACAATGACAAATCTTGATCACTAGGAATAGACTCAATAATTTGAGCTTTATATTCCTCATTTTGCGCTCTAAAAAATTCAGTAGCCTCATCACGTGGCATCAGCGAACGTGTAACAGTTAAATTCTCTGAAGCTAATTTAGCCATTTTGGCTTCAATTTTGGCTAAATCTTCAGGTGTAAAACTTTTTTCGTAGGCAAAATCATAATAGAAACCATTATCTATAACTGGACCAATGGTCACTTGCGCAGTTGGAAATAAGGCTTTAACGGCTTGAGCCATTAAATGGGCGCAAGAATGACGTATAATTTCCAAGGCTTCTGGATCACGATCAGTAATAATAGCTAATGAAACATCATGATCAATAATAGATGATGTATCTATTAAATTACCATCAATTTTAGCAGCTATAGCCGCTTTAGCTAAACCAGCGCCAATACTAGCGGCTACTTCAGCAACAGTTACAGGATGCTCAAATTCCCGATGGCTACCATCAGGTAAACTTATAATAGGCATAAAATCACAAATTGGATAAAACGATTTATAAAGGAGGGGGAAGGAAAAAACAAATTGGTAGGCGCGAGTGGGATCGAACCACCGACCACTACCATGTCAAGGTAGTGCTCTACCACTGAGCTACGCGCCTATATTGAATCAATCCTGAATAATATAACATTTAATTTTGAATTGTGCAAGTGCTTTTTATTATAAATTTCCAATTGGAAACGCCCATCTCTGTTTTCTAAGACTAAATCTACTTCATTTTTTTTAAATCTCTAAAATGATAGATATTTATGCTTTGTTTTGAGTATGTGCTGAATTTTAATAATTCTGTATATACATAATTTTCAATGATGCTGCCATATATTCCATTTTTATTTTCAAATAGATTTTTTATGTTTAAATTTAATAGGCTGCTTACTAAGTGATAGATTGACAAAATACGAAGGTATGATTTTTATAATGTACATAGCTTCTAATATTTCTATATAAGCAGCTACTGTTTTATTATCTATTTGTAAAATTTCAGGATAGCCTCCTCTAATGATAAACGCTAATATTTGTTCTAATTCAAATTGACAAGATGGCAAATCAATATTACCAACAATATTTAAACATTATAAGCCACATTCTTGATAGCAACTAAGGATTTTGTTAAACCAAAAACTTTTTCTTTTCTGATTTTAGCATCTTGAAACAGCTGATTAAACATTGTTTGATTTGGCAAATTCATGTGAATTACTTCATTTACCGCTTCATTTAAATTTTTAGCTTTTTCAATATGCCCTATTGAAAATTTCATTACTAAGCTAATTCGTATTTGTTCAGAAAACCAATGAATAAACGGTACCATATAATGAGGTTCAATAGGGAACCAAAAATAAGGGGCTTGCACAAAGTAATTTTCTCCAACTCTACGAATTTCTTTAGCACATTGTTGCATTTGTTCCCAAGATCCCACATGTTCTATAACTGAATTTGAATGAGCAATATTGAATGAATTATCATTAAATTGAGATAAATCACAAGCATCTGCTTCAATATAAATAAATATTTTATCGTCTTTAGGATTAATAAATGTGCCCGGTAAATTAACTAAAGTTATTTTAACATTTTTTTCATTAAGAAATTGCTCGCCTATAAAATTCCAATAAACTTTTGTACCTCCAACATCAATTATTGAAACTTTACCATATTTTTTATATATTTTTTTAATCATTTCTCTTAGCGGGGCAATGCGTTTAGCTCTACATTTTGAACCTATAATTTGTGCTATATTTTTCATATTTATATATTTATTATTATTTATTAAAAAATAATAAACCTCTTTTAATTTCTTGTTTAAATGATCTTTTAGTCATACATGAGTTCGCGCAATCGACTGAACCAAATTTTTGACATTTAACTGTTTGAATTCTATTTTTCTTTGCTAATTCGCCATACCATATTTCACGAGCAGTTTGCGTTTTTACATTACCAATAACTGGATGAAGCCAACATAAATTCACATCACCATTTGGATTCATATAATATTCCCGCAAGCCAATGTGACAAGGTGATATACCTTGATTGACAGCTTTACCTAAAAAATGATCAGGAAAACTACGGAGTTTTTCTTCACTAGTTTCTATAGGTGATCCATTTTTTTTCATTGTAATTAATGTTTCTACAACTTCTTGTAATTTTTCTATATCTGATGATTTTGATAGCCATAAATTCTCCTTGACTTCACTTGTCAAAGGGCGAACTGGGCTAAAATCAATAGTAGTTGCTCCCATATCAGTAAATAAATCAACTATTTTTGGCAAACTATGAAAGTTATAAAAATTAACTGTTGGTTTAATTCTAATTGGAAACTTTACTTTCTGCTTCTGCATTTCTTGTTTTAGAATACCGATGCCTTTAATAATATTATTTAATGAATTTGGTACTCCCCGTACCAAATCATGAACTTCAGGGTTTGCACCATCAATAGATATATCTATATTCATAGGTTTAGCAGCTACAACTTTTTTTACCACCCCATGATTGATAAAAGCAGAACCATTGGTAATCAATCCCCATTCGATTCCTTCCTGATGACAAAATTGCAATAAATCAATAAAGCCTTTTTTTACAAACACTTCTCCGCCGGAAAATTGTACTGTATAAGGTCCCACAAACTTTTTTAAGCTTAACAATGCTTGTTTCCATTCTGGGATAGTTAATTCATCAGGATAATGATTTGATCGCCAATGATCACAATATTGACATTTATAATTACAGCGATTACTGATTTCTATATTAATAGAGAATGGTTTGGTGGTATCTATACCAGTTTTTAGATAAAGTTCTTCACTGGCGCGATGAATTAGGTAGCGTGTTCCCAAATTTGTAAGTTTTTTTAATTGCATTTTAGTAATAACCTATGATATATATAATAATTAATAGTTAGTATTTATGCAAAAAAATACCCAAAATTCTTTACATGGTCAAAAAATATATTTACACATTATTTCTAAGGTCGGTTATCACCGACCCTATAGCTTTTCAGAAAAAGAAAAACTCTCAGACCTGACAGGTCTATAAAATTATTTATCATATTCTGTTTAAATTGCTTGACAAACTACTTATAAACGGCATCATATTTTTTATATAATTTTCCGAATACCCTATGGTATAAATATATACTTATGAATCAATCAATAGAACTAATAAAAAAACTAAACGACATCCACAGTCCACCACCCATACCATTATGGCCACCAGCAATTGGATGGTGGATAATAGCATTATTAATTATACTTACAACTGCATGCTACTATTATAAGTATTATTTTATCACGCATAAAATTAGACGAGCAGCTTTAAAAAAATTTAAACAACTACAACAATTGCATTATCAGAATCAAAATCAATTAGTTATTGATTTATCAATTTTAATACGGCGCGTAGCATTAGCAAAATTTCCACAGCATCAAGTAGCCAAACTAAATGGCAATACATGGCTACAATTTTTAGATAAAACTGGTAATACCAAGGAATTTACTCAAGGTTCAGGGCAAGCATTATCTGTAGCACCCTATCAAAAATCACCACAGATAGAAATTGACAGATTAATGCTTTTAATAGAAAAATGGATTAAACAACAATGATACAATTTGCATGGTCTTGGCTATTTATACTTTTACCCCTACCTTGGCTAGTGCGCCGCTTTTTTCCCCCAGCGGCTCATCAAGTTCAAAATGCCTTGAGAGTTCCTTTTTTTGAACGAATTCATACTCAAGAAAATACTGTCAATGTCAATAAAAATAATCTGTTATTGTATATTTTGCTATGGATTACTTGGATATTATTAATCTCTGCCGCTGCCAGACCCCAGCTATTAGGCACAGCAATTGAATTACCAGTAACTGGACGTGATTTATTAGTTGCGGTTGATCTCTCAGATAGCATGAAAGAAAAATTACCAGATGGACAAACTCGCCTAAAAGTTGTAAAGCAAGTTATAGGTGACTTTATTGGAGCTAGAAAAGCTGATCGGATTGGATTAATTTTATTTGCTGAAAAAGCCTATGTACAAACACCCTTAACTTTTGATCGTCGCACCGTCAAAATCATGTTAGATCAAGCAAAAATAGGTTTTGCTGGACGTTCTACCGCTATTGGTGACGCTATAGGATTATCTATAAAACGTTTACGCAAACGTCAGACCAAAAATCGCGTGCTAATTCTAATTACAGATGGTAGTAATAACGCAGGAGTTGCAAATCCTATTCAAGCAGCAGAATGGGCTGCTGAAACAGGAATTCGTATCTATACAATAGGTTTTGCTATTAAAGAAAAAGATGAAAAAACTTTACAAAACATTGCTAAAATCACAAATGGACAATATTTTAAAGCTCAAGATAGTTTAAGCTTAAATAAAATTTATCAACAACTTGATAAAATAGAACAACAAATTGTAGAAACAAAAACTTTTCGTCCAAAAAAAGAACTTTATATATGGCTATTAAGCTTAGCCTTTTTATTATCTTTACTTGTACTTATAATCAAAGTTTATAAGGCAACTCCATAAGTTGCAAAGCTTTATCATTCTCAGCTTCTTTAATTTTAAGAACTGCTAAAACTACAACTCCACCATCCGGATGAGCTTGAGCATTAACAATTTTACCAATACCATTTAACTCATCTCCCGGTTGTGGCAGCTTTGCAGTATCTAACTTAACTAAAAACATACGACGTTTTACAGTTCCAAGATAGTGCATTCGTGCCACAACCTCTTGCCCCGTATAACAACCCTTTTTAAAACTTACACCGCCAATGGCATTAAAATTCACCATTTGCGGTACAAAAGCCTCAGCAGTAGCTGCTACAATTTGAGGCAAACCAGCAAGAATATTTAATAATTCCCATTTGCCTGTATCTACATCATAAGTATCTACATCAGCTTCAACTACCACCAAATAACGCCCTGTTTCCACTTGCAACACTGCAAAATTATTTTCAGGAGCATCACCAACTACAGCTAAACAACTTAACTTATCGCTAACATCCTCTAACTTAACATCAGCCCGCAAAACATACATTTGCAAACGTTTAAGCATAAAAGCTATACTATCATCTGGTAATATTATATAATAAGCATTATCGCGCATAAATAAGCGAAAATTAACAATAATACGCCCTTTAGAACTACACCAAGCACTTAACTGACTTTGCTCAGCAGTAACTTGACGCACATCATTAGTAAATTGCCCCTGCAAAAAAGTTTCAGCGTCATTGCCACTAACTTTTATAACAGCAAAAGATTCTAATTTCGTTATATTTTTCATAATTTAATTACATATTTAATATATTTTTCAATACCTTTAGCAAGTGTAATGACATTCACAGTTTGCTTTAGCGTCTCTTCAAAAGTTTCAATCAATTCAGCCTTAATATAATCATGAAAAATTTCATTTCGTAAGTCAGTCATTTCCCGTAATGATTCGACACTGTCTATTAAACCTCGTTTTTCAGCACGATTGACAGTATCAATTGTTCTTAACACTTTGCGTACAATGAGATCAATAGCTCTGGCATAGCCACTTGATTTTCTTTCAGTACTTCTTTCACAATATAATTCCCTTATTAAAAACTGCCCTTGCAAAAGTATTTGATAATTGTGTATCTGACAGTAGAAGATCAATTTTCTGCTCTCCTAACTGTTCCCATAATTGCCATCGTATTTTTCCAAGCTGATGGCGTTTGAGATCATTAGAAATAATTAATAAATCAATATCTCCACCTCGTGCTGCATCATCGGTGCGTGAGCCAAATAGAACAACTTTGGCATTAGCATCCAGTGCATAAATGTTTTGCTTAATTGTTTGTTGTTCAAATTTACTTAATCGCATAATTATACTCTAATTTATTGTGAAAATGTTTGATAAAATTACCATTATTGATTTCAATAATAACAATAGCTCCCAAACAAACCAATTCATCAGCACCTTTTTCTAGCATGGTTTTTTGAAATTCAAATCTACTTACATTATAACAGTTAATACTGGCACTGGAGATGGAACAATAAAATTAAATAGATACGTGAACAAATTTTTTATCCAGCACCATATGAAATTAGATTATTTAGTAAAACAAGGCACTAAAAGTTGAAACAATTACTGATTGTAAAAATGTTAGATTAACTGTAAAATATATATTTTCGAGAAAACCAAATTGAAAATATGAAAAAATTACCCATAGGCATTCAAACATTTTCAGAAATAATCACAGAAGATTATTTATATGTAGATAAGACTAAAGAAATTACTGAATTATTGCAAGGAGGTAAATATTTATTTCTATCTCGCC
>NZ_MCBX01000015.1 GCF_001723685.1 Candidatus Marithrix sp. Canyon 246 | reverse complement strand
AATTATTATCTAGTTTCTTCAACATCAGGTACATTAAACTGACTTTGTGGAGTAACTTCAAAATTAAATTCGGCTAAAATTTGAGCAAATTCACGTAATTTACCGGCATTAATATATTTAAAACATGGAAATAGAATACACTCCTAACACTATAGAATCTGAAGTCCAACAACGTTGGGAAGCTGAGCAAGCATTTAAGGTTGTTGAAAATCCTGATAAAGAGAAATTTTATTGCTTAGCAATGTTTCCTTATCCTAGTGGTCGCTTACATATTGGACATGTTCGTAATTATACTATTGGTGATGTCATTAGTCGTTATCAGCGTTTGTTAGGTAAAAACGTTTTACAACCAATGGGTTGGGATGCTTTTGGTTTGCCGGCTGAAAATGCTGCTATTAAGCATAAGGTAGCACCTGCTAAGTGGACACGCGAAAATATTGATTATATGCGCAATCAATTAAAAGCATTAGGTTTTGCTTATGATTGGTCGCGTGAATTAGCAACTTGTAATGCTGATTATTATCGTTGGGAACAGTGGTTATTTATTCAATTATATAAAAAAGGTTTGGTTTATAAGAAAACTGCTCCTGTTAATTGGGATCCTGTTGATCAAACCGTATTAGCGAATGAACAAGTTATTAATGGGCGTGGTTGGCGTTCAGGTGCCTTAGTGGAACGGCGTGAAATTTCTCAATGGTTTATCAAAATTACTGCTTATGCAGAAGAATTATTAGAAGATTTACAGACACTTGAACAGGGTTGGCCCAATGCAGTACGTTTAATGCAGCAAAATTGGATTGGACGTTCTGAAGGAGTAGAAATTGTATTTAAAGTTGGTGATGATGATTTAACAGTTTATACTACTCGCCCTGATACTTTGATGGGTGCTACTTATCTAGCAATAGCGGCAGAACATCCATTAGCTAAGCAAGCTGCCGCAACTCAAGCCAATTTAGCAGAATTTTTAGTAACATGCAATAAAACTGCTACTGATGAAGCTACCATTGAAACAATGGAAAAATTGGGCATGGATACTGGTTTAACAGCTATTCATCCAATTACCGGTGAAGCTTTACCAGTATGGGTAGCTAATTTTGTATTGATGAATTATGGTACCGGGGCAATTATGTCAGTACCAGCTAATGATCAACGTGATTTTGAATTTGCTAATAAATATAATCTACCAATAAAAGAAGTAATTGATGAAAAAGGAATTTTAATAAATTCTAATCAATTTAACGGATTAAGTTCAAAACAAGCTTTTGCGGCGATTGCAGAACATTTGGAACAACAAGGCAAGGGCAAACGACAAGTAAATTACCGTTTACGTGACTGGGGAGTATCGCGTCAACGCTATTGGGGTTGTCCGATTCCGATGATTGACTGTCCAAATTGTGGCACAGTAGCAGAAACAGATTTGCCAGTACGCCTACCAGAAGATGTGGTTTTAGATGGTAGTGGCTCTCCGATAAAACCTGAATTTTATCAAACAAAATGCCCACAATGTGGCAGTGATGCAAAACGTGAAACTGATACCTTTGATACTTTTATGGAATCTTCTTGGTATTATGCCCGTTATGCTTGCCCAGATGCTGATAGCGGCATGTTAGATGAGCGTGTGAATTACTGGTTGCCAGTAGATCAATATATTGGTGGTATTGAACATGCGATTTTACATTTATTATATGCACGCTTTTTCCATCGTTTAATGCGCGATGAAGGATTAGTGAAAAATAATGAACCATTTAGCCGCTTATTAACACAAGGCATGGTACTAAAAGACGGTACCAAAATGTCAAAATCTAAAGGCAACACAGTTGATCCCCAAGATTTGATTAAGAAATATGGTGCCGACACAGTACGCTTATTTATAATGTTTGCAGCTCCACCAGAACAATCCTTAGAATGGTCAGATAGCGCAGTAGAAGGCTCATTTAAATTTCTAAAGCGTCTATGGAAACAAGTAGTGGTTAATGTTGAACAACAACCAGCAACATTAACAACAAACAAACTATCAAAATCAGAACTGGATTTACGCCGTCAAGTCCATGAAACAATAGCTAAAGTTGGTGATGATATTGGTCGCCGCTATACATTTAATACTGCAATTGCAGCGATAATGGAACTACTAAATAGCTTCAACAAAGCCAAAGACACGCCACAAACTCGCGCAATTATGCGAGAAGGATTAGAAGCAACAGTACTAATGTTATCACCAATAGTGCCACATATGACCCAAGTTTTGTGGGAAAAATTAGGACACTCAGGGCTAATAATGGACGCAAGCTGGCCCCAAGTAGATAAAACAGCTTTAACTATAAACGAAGTTGAAATGGTAGTGCAAGTAAATGGCAAATTACGTGGTAAAATAACAGTGGCAGTAGATGCAGATAAAAAAACCATTGAAGAAATTGCCTTAAACGAAGCAAATGTGCAACGCTTTACTGCTGATAAAACTATAAAGAAAGTGATAGTTGTGCCTAAAAAATTAGTTAATGTGGTTGTTGTTGGGTGAAAGCCCTGAAGGGGCGAAATAATTAGGCTTATGTTTTAATACGCCCCTTCAGGGCTAAAATTAAATAATATCCATACCTAGGGCGTTGCCCTAGGCTATAATATTTCGCCCCTTCAGGGCTATTAAAATCAAATAAAGATGATTTTTTTTGATAGTGTTTTGCATAAATTATGATAATATTAATCCTTTTAAGGAGCAAATATAAATGAAGTTCATCATCAATTTATTGTTTATTTTTATTCTATCTTCGCAGCTACAAGCCGCTTGTACTGTTTATCCTATCAATGAAAATCAATTTCCAATTTCTAAAGCTGGTTCTATTATTTCTGGTGTTGATGATCACAGCATATTATTGCTTGATATAAAATCATCTAATGTTAGTATTGTTGATACTAATCAACGCGCGATTATCAAAACAATCAGCGTCAAAGGTGATGCCGGTAGCATGGCTGTTAATAAAGCTAAGAAGTTGCTTTATGTTACTGATTATTTCACTAATAAAATTAGTGTTTTTAATTTGGATAGCTCTCCTAAATTTTTAAACACTTATCCAATTGACGCTAAAAATTTTGGACCCATCGTTTATGACGCTGATAATGAGCATTTATTAGTAACTACTAATAATGAATTATTAGTTTTATCACCTCAGATGAAAATCTTAGATAGAATTACTTCTAAATCTAAGATTCCTAATAGCATCTTGATTCATAATCAGCGGCTATATATTAGTTATGAATCTTCTAATAATATTGATATTTATGATCTCAGTCAAAATTTACCAAAATTTTCACGTCAATTATCAGTAGAGAATGGACCATCTGCTATAACCAATCATAATAATAATATTTATGTAGCTAATACTAATGCTGCTAGCTTATCAGTGATTGATGGCACTACTGAAGCTGTAACTGATACTATTACTCATCCAAACTTATTAACTACGCCCGCTGGCTTAGCTTATTTTAATGATCATATTTGGATAGCCGATCAAGCCGCTGGCAAATTATTACGTTTTGATACTAAAATTAATGATGTATTATCAGAAACCTGTGCTGGATTAAATCGACCATCTTATTTGCTCGCGACATCAGACGCTGTTTATGTATCTCATGCTAATGGATTATCAGCAGTTCAATGGGATACTGAGCTTCGCGCTATTATTAATAATACTAGTCGTAATGAAGTTTTAACCACAACTAATGAAACATTTGATTTACGTATTGAAGGTGGAAGTGGACGTTTTGATATTATAGTTTCTGGCGGCATGAAAGCCATAAAAAATTCTGATAGAGAATGGAAGATTACTACTTCATCATTAACTGGTAATCACACTCTAATAATTAAAGATTTAGGAAATGAAGCAGAATCATTGACACTGATTGTTCGTAATGGCGGAATATTTACTCTGTCTCCCTCAAAAAAAATAGATGTAGAACTAGGAGGACAATCAGAAGTATTAACAGTTTCAGGAGGTTATCCACCTTATCGTTGGTCAGTAGAACACGGCTTATTATCTAGCACTACTGCCAAACATATAGTTTATACACCGCGTTTATTAGGTGAAGATATTGTAACAGTAAGCGATGCTTCAGGAAAAGTTAAGCAAGTCAAAATCAATGTCACCAGAAGCGGCATTGTTATATCTCCTAGTGTAGCAGTTATGAAGGCGAGAGAACAAAAAACTTTTTACGCCTTGGGCGGTGATAATGCTAATTATCAATGGCAAGTACCATTAGGTGGAAACTTATCTACTAATCAAGGGCAAAAAATTGCATTTACCGCTCCTGATAATATTGGAGAATATAGACTAATAGTAACGGATCTGATAAGTCAAGAAACAGCTCAAACCTTTATTCATGTAATTGACGAAGAAATAAATCTCAGTCCCAGTACACAAATTATGCGCCCAAATCAATCAACTAGCTTTAAAGTTAGCGGAGGATATGGACCATATATTTGGACTAGTCACTTAGGCGACTTTTCTGCTACCGAGGGTGATATAGTTACTTATACTGCTCCACAAATTATCAGCCATGACACTATTGAAGTTAGAGATCGCGGCGGACGTACTGCTACTGCCAATGTGGAAATTATCGGAAGTATGCTAATAAATCCAGCCACAGCCTTCGTATCAGCAGGTGAAACTGTAAAATTTTCCATACCACGTTCTGCTCAAGGAATAAAATGGCAAGCAACTGCCGGTAAAGTTCAAGAACTATCTGATAATACAGCTAATTATATAGCACCACAACAAAGCGGACGTTATTCCCTGATTGCAATAAATGATGTTGGGCAAAGTGTACAAGCAATAATATTTGTCAAAAGTGACCAAATATCCATCTCACCCAATACCGCCGTTTTAGGATTAGAACAAACCATACTACTCAAAGTAACAGGCGGCGCGGCTCCATATATTTGGAGTACCAGCATGGGAAGCCTATCCTCAGCCACCGGAACCAATATTTTTCTAACCACACCATCTCAAGTCGCTGATGACAAGCCCCTCCAAGTTACAGTAGAAGATAGCACCGGTAAAATAAATACCAGCGAAATCAAATTAACTTTAGAAAAAGATCCATTATTAGGCTACGACATAAATAAAAATGGCAAATTAGATCGAACAGAACTATATTTAGCGGTAGAAAACTATCTAATTGGGCAACATGATGATGTGCAAATTAATGAATTGATTGAAGTGTATTTTGTTATGAAGTAGATGGATAAAAGACCTGACAGGTTTTAAAAACCTGTCAGGTCTGAGGTTTTTCAATAAACCTCAAACTCAGCACAATGAAAATCTATCCTATTCCCCATTTCTAAGGGTGCTGTTTCTGCCTTGACTAGCACTCCACAAGTTGAATATTGTCCTAATTTTGCGTTTGGTGGTAGGTTTATATTTACCGAGTAATTCTGTTGTCCGGCTATTTTGACCTTGTAGCGGCTTTGATTTAGTTGCATTTTGATAGTGGCTATCTTGGGTATGTCTTGAGATTGGACTTCGCCTTGGACTATGTCTGACTAAATTCTGGATTTATTAGTATGGCTCGTACTTTACGAATTCCATCTACGCCCGGTGTAGTGCGTACCCAGAGATTATTCCGAAGTTGGATCAAATAGTTTATAATCATGTTTATCCTCAAAACCCCGTTGCTTGAGAAGACGATAAAAACGTTGAGTAAATTCATTGCTATGTATCATTTTATTTTAATCCTTACGATTTAAATTGATTTTTATGATGAATTTTCATTTGTATATCCAGCATCTCTAAACGCTTTTTCCAATAATTCTTTCAAACCTAATTGTATTGCCCAATTATAAAGATAGTCAATATCCAACGACTCTCTTTGTATTTTCAATATTCCTTGTATATCGCGCCACTGTTGTTCAGAAATATAGTCTCCAAGCCGATACCAATCTAATTTACTAAGAATAATATCTTCAGATGAAGCAAAAAAAAATTTTAAACTATTATCTTCTTCATCAAGTGTATCTTGTCTTTTTCTTTCAAAAGCCACTTTATGATACGGTTCATCCTTCTTCAGAAAAATATCTATTTTCATCATCGTATCAAAATGAAGCAAATTAAAACTACCCCGATTTTCAATCGCGTTTAAAATCATTTCCTTATCAATATAATAAGCTGATTGAAGTTTTTCTTCTAAAAATTTTACATGTTTAGCTTCTAAATCTGTTACTAAATCAATATCTTGAGTTGCGCGAGGCATGCCATACACTGAACTGGCAACTGAACCACCAATATAATAAAGAATACCCAGTTGATTAAAAACTTCAACCAGCGGCTCCATAGCTTGTATCAGATCATTTTTTTTCATATGTTCTACTTGTTCCCTTGTGAAATCATTTGTGAGTTCTATATTATATAAATACTTTATAAATAAGTAATTTAATTCTAAATCATTTAATTTAGGATTAGCGCGTTTTATAGCACGTTTTGATAATTGCCGTGTAGTTTGAGAAAGAGCTGTTACATGAGAAAATTTTGTAGCTAAAGATTTTTTACGAAGAAGTGAAATTTGAATTTGTTCTATATCTATATTTGTATCTAAAGATTGGGCTAACATATTCACAAAGATGTTTTAAATTGATTTTTTGTTTATACCATAAATATATTTATTCTGTCAATTAGTATATGTTTTGAACTGTGATATTTTTGTAATTTGCGTAACACCTATGCCTAACATCAGTTCATAATAACTATAAATCAGCCATGATGCCATTTTGTAAGATTAATTTAAATAAAAAATCCGTTTACGGAATAAACGGATTTTGTTGATAAATTCAAGCAACTTTAGCTTTTAAAACATTAAAACACATTTAATTGGTATAATATCAATAAGATACTATTACAAAATGGCAGTGAGATCTTTGAATTAATTTAAATAAATTCCTCAATTGTAATTACAATACTTTACTTTTATTGAGACATTTGAAAAATTTTATTTTTGACAAATATCAAATTTTGATAAATAGACTTTAAATCTTCTATATTTGTAGAATTAAATAATTTACTGATGAAATATTGATATTGATTTGTACCAATTTTTTCTAAAATCACAAAATGCCAAATAGCACCAACAATATAAGCACCTTTCATAGAATTAAACTTATTCAATTCAACAGCTGAAATAAGTTCAGCTAATAATTGGGGACGAGGATCATCATTTTTTATAGATTTTTTAAACTCTTGAATAAAAAAATAAGGCTCTTCTGGAAACTCTAAACCTTTTGAAATTAAAAAATCGGTTGTACCATTAAAAATAAAATTTTCTGTTTTATAAGTTAATGATTCTTCATAAAAATCTCTAAAAGGAATAGTTAAATCTAAAAATTTAATTCTATTTAAAATTGGCGTGATAAACTTGACTTTTAAATCTTCTTCTTTATAACTCTCTATTAAAAATTCATTATTTTCAATTAAATCATTTAGAAAACCTATATCCTCTGTTTTAAGTTCAATGTTATTATTAAACCATTCATCGAAGCTATCTGATGCCTTATTATTCTTAATCTCAACCAACTTTTGTAACTCTTTAAAGCTTATTTGAGAATAAGAATAAGTTGGAATCTTATTTTGTTTTTTGGCAAATGCCTTATTAATTTGTTCTAAACTTTCTGGCGTTAAGTTATCTATTAAACCTTGAATATCCATGTTGATTCCTCAATAATTTTATGTTTAATGACTTTCTTCTTTTAAATGATAATAAAACATATCACAAAAACATCATTATTATTAGGCTTATTTGCATTAGTTGGTTGCAGCTTAGTTGCCTTTAGTTTTAAATATACCTTTGAACAAATTGCAGCCAATGAACGCGCTAAATTATTATCAACTTTAAATCAATTTATCTCTGAAAATGAATATGATAATGACTTATTGAATGATACACGCATCATAAATAATGAAATTGTGTATCGCGCTCGCCAAGGAAAAAAACCAGTTGCCGCAATTATGACAACAGTTGCACCTGATGGTTATAATGGACGTATTAGTTTATTAATTGCAATTAATTATAACGGCAGTTTAATCGGAGTACGAGTATTATCTCATCAAGAAACGCCCGGTTTAGGTGATAAAATTGAATTGCGCCGCTCAAATTGGATTTTAACTTTTAATCAACGATCCTTAACCAATCCTAATCCAGCGGCTTGGAAAGTAAAAACAGATGGAGGTGAATTTGACCAACTAACTGGAGCGACAATAACCCCACGGGCTATTGTAAAAGCAGTATATAAAACCCTAGTTTTTTATCAAAAAAATCGGCAACTGGTGTTTGCCCTTTAACGTATTTCACTGGGGCTAATGTTAAACTGATAATTTTGTATTGGTACTATAACAACCATGCCATCTTCGCTTATCAAAAAATCACATACTCTCCATGCTGTCATTTGTGGAGTAGCTAAGTGTTCTGGTGCCAAAAATATTTTTTCTCGTTGATTATCTATTTTTATACTTATTGTTGCTCCTGATTGACTAAGATCACCATCACCTTTAAAATGGTGTACAATTAAGCGATATAATCCAGCTCTTAAGTGTTGTTGATTGTGTTGAGGAAATATTCTTAGTTTTTCTGGTTTAGCATTTCCAAATTTACCATTATCAAGTTCAGCAACATCATTTTTTTTATTATCTTCAGCAAAATATATATGAAAACGATCTTTATCATTAGCAAAACCCTCAATAGCACCGGGAGTTGGTCCAGTTAAATGCAAGTCTAAATCACGAGGTTCTTGTTCCCAATTCAATAAAATATCTATACTTCTTGGTGGTTTAGCTTCTTGAACATGTCTTTGATTAAAAGTTAAATCTTGTATATTAAATTCATAATCAATATTATAATGAATGATTTTTCCTTGATGACGATCAAAATAACGAATATTATTGACAGTTATCCAATTTTCTTTATCAGGAAAACCTTCAATATAGCTGTTATTAAAATCTAACTGATTGTTGCATGGATATAGTAGATCATAAAATGAAGCAAAATCTTCGGTACCAGAAACACGAGACTGAATTGCTTGTAATTGAGTTTGATCTTCAAATTGACAAGCTCTAAAAATAACATCAAAGGGCGTAGCAACCCAGATCCTTTTTTCTGAATCAAATGGATCAGCTTGCAACCAACTTACTTTAATATTATTAATTTGTATATTATGATTTTCTATTGCAAAACCTGAACTTTGACGAAAATCGACTCTAATATCTAATGCTTTAACTAAAGCACTAAATAATAAGCTTATTATTAATAAGCCACCATATAAATAACGTTTATATTTCATAATTAATCCTATTTGTTTACTATTTTATTACTATAAGTTTATATCAAAAAATTCATTTTTCAATTATGACCACACAAACAGTACGTATAGCAACTCGCAAAAGCCCCTTAGCTTTATGGCAAACCAACCATGTTGCTCAAAAATTACAGCAAATACACCCACATATTAAAATCGAATTAGTAGAAATTACCACCAAGGGTGATAAGATACTTGATGTTCCATTAGCTAAAATAGGGGGTAAAGGCTTATTTGTTAAGGAGTTAGAACATTGTTTATTCGATAAACGTGCCGATATAGCCGTACATTCTGTAAAGGATTTGCCGGTAGAATTTCCAGAAGGTTTAATTTTACCTGTAATTTTGACTCGCGCTAATCCTTATGATGCTTTTGTTTCTAATAAGTATGATAATTTAGCGGCATTACCTGAAGGTGCTATAGTAGGCACAGCTAGTTTGCGTAGGCAAAGTCAGTTATTGAACCATAGACCAGATTTAAAAATTCGTAGTTTAAGAGGTAATGTAGGAACTCGTTTAAGTAAATTAGATCAAGGTGAATTTGACGCTATTATATTGGCTGCTGTTGGTTTGCAACGTTTGAATATGGATGATAGAATTCGCCAAATCTTCACAGAAGATATAATGTTACCTGCTATTGGTCAAGGCGCAATTGGTATTGAATGCCGCGAAGACGATTCTAACACAATGGAACTCATAAAAGTATTAAATGACCCCTTAACTGCGTCAAGAGTTATGGCAGAGCGTGCTTTGAATAGACGCTTGGAAGGCGGTTGTCAAGTGCCTATTGGCGGATTTGCGCAAATTGAAGCTGATCGTTTAACTTTACAAGGTTTTGTTGGAAGTTTAGATGGTAAGCAGGTATTACGTGAGAGCATTGAAGGTTCTATTGAATCAGCAGAGTCTTTGGGTGATAGTTTAGGCAAAAAATTATTGGCGCAAGGAGCTGATAAATTATTACAATTATGAACTCCTTAAATGTATTGGTTACTAGACCAATTCATCAGTCAGAAAATTTATCTAAGCTTATTAGAGAACAAGCTGGAAATCCAATTTTGTTTCCTGTTATAGAAATAAAACCTCTGCAAACAAGATTGGATTATAATATTAATGAATTTGATCTGGCTATTTTTATTAGTGCCAATGCTGTTAAATATAGTATTCCACTAGACATTGAATGTTTTGCGGTAGGAAAAGCTACTGCTAACTGTCTAAAAACAGCAAAGTTTCCTGCTCCGCCTTTTAATAGTGAGGCATTATTAGAAATGCCAGAAATGCAAAAATCTGCTATTAGTGGCAAGAAAATTGCGGTTTTTCGTGGAGAAGGTGGGCGCGAATTACTCGCTAAAACTTTAAGGCAACGTGGTGCTAGTGTAACTTATATGAATGTTTACAAACGGGTACAACCACCAGTGCCTGCTTGGATACATAATATCAAAATTGATATTATCATTATTACTAGTAGCGAAGGTTTACAAAATTTTATGAATATGCTTAATGGGCAGGCTTGGATACGTAACACTCCAATGGTGCTTATTAGTAAACGTATTCAAGTTGTTGCAGAAAACTTAGGAGTAATAGCACCTATATTTGTTGCTCCAAATGCTAGTGATGAAGGATTGCTAGCCGCTATTTTAAATTATAGGAATTAATTATGATGTTATCACGATTGACTGCTTTTATAGTCGCAATTTTATCATGCTCAGCTTTTGCTAATTCTCTGGAAGTATCAGAAATTGCAAATAAAAAGCCGGTTAAAAAATTAGAACTGCCTCTTAAACATACCAAGGTAGAAATTGAAGTATCTGGTTTTGTCGCCAGTGCTACTGTTACTCAACAGTATCATAACCCTTTTAAACAACCAATTGAAGCTATTTATACTTTTCCGTTACCACATGATGCTGCTGTAAATCAAATGCAGATGTTTATTGGTAAACGCAAGATTGAAGCTGTAATTAAAACTAGAAATCAAGCTCGGAAAATTTATAAACGCGCTAAATTAAAAGGGCAACGCGCCTCATTATTAGAACAACAACGCCCAAATATCTTTACTCAATCAGTTACTAATATTATGCCCGGTGATAATATTAGTATTAAAATTAACTATGTTGGTAAATTGAAATATAAAGATGGTAATTATGAATTAGTTTTTCCAATGGTGGTAGGTACTCGTTATCGTAGTCATCATATTAATCCTCTGGTTTTAGAACCAAATCAACGTAGTGGGCATGATATTGATTTATCAGTTACATTAGATGCTGGTGTTCCAATTCAAAATGTTTATTCTAATTCTCATGTAATTAATATTAAGTCTATTAATAGACATCAAAAATATATTAAATTACATCGCGCTGATCGTCTGCCAAATAAAGATTTTATTTTAGGTTATCAAGTAGCTGGAGCAAAACCTGAAATTGCAGTTATGGCTCATGCAAAAAAACAGGATGGTTTTTTTAGTTTAATGATTCAACCACCAGCTAGGGTAACTAAAATCTTTCCGCGTGAATTAATTTTTATTGTTGATACTTCTGGTTCAATGCGTGGTTTTCCTTTAGCAAAATCTAAGAAGATAATTCGTACTCTTATTCAAGGTATGCGTAAAACCGATACTTTTAATGTAGTAAGATTTGCTGGTGATACTGGTATTTTGTGGAATCAAGCTCGACATTATACTCCTGCAAATGCTAATGAAGCTTTACGTTATGTGGATAGTTTTCAGGGCAGAGGTGGAACCGCAATGCGTCAAGGAATTTTGAATGCTTTATCTAAAAAGGCTGCTGATGGTTATTTAAGAATTGCTTTTTTATTAACTGATGGTTATGTCGGTAATGAATTTGCTATTTTTCAAGCAATTGAAAAGCAAAGCAATGGTGCTAGAATCTTTAGTGTCGGAATTGGTTCATCAGTAAATCGTTATTTATTGGAACGAGCATCTGAAGTTGGTAGAGGTGAAACTTTTTATATACGTCATGATGAGAAGAGCGATAAAATCATTCAACAAATTTTTCGACGAGTTGATCGCCCAACTATCAGTAATATAGAAATTGATTGGGCTAGTTTAGACGTACATCAATTATCTCCTTCAAGAATTCCTGATTTATGGGCTGGACAACCTATTTTAATTAATGGACGTTATACTAAAGGTGGTATAGATACAATTATTGTACGCGGTAAATTACTAAATCAGCCTTATCAACAAAAAGTACAAGTTCATCTGCCTCCAGTAGAAGCTAATAATGAAGCAATAGCAACAATATGGGCAAGACAAAAAGTACGTAATTTTATGAATAAAATGGTTAAAAGGGGACAAACGCCTCAATTAATCAATGAAATTCAAAAGCTTGGTTTAAAATATCGTTTGATGACTCAATGGACTAGTTTTGTTGCGGTGGAAGAAAAAATAGTTAATGGGAATCGCCAAATAAAAACCATACATCAAGCTGTAGAAATGCCTGAAGCTGTATCTTATGAAGGCGTATTTGGTTTACAAACAAAAGGAATACGTTCAAGACGATCATATCGTATTGCTGCAACTACATCATTACCTATGACACTTGGTAGTAGAAACAGAAAAGCAAAACCATCTATAACAAATATTAGCTTTTTTCTTGGAAGCTCTCGTTTAAATTTTCGTACTAAATACTTGTTAAGAAAGACAGCAAATATGATTTGTAGGAATATGAATCGTCTGAAAAGTATTAAGATTACTGGTTATGCAAATGATAACTCAGAATTATCTTTAGCGCGAGCTAACACGGTAGCAGATTATTTAGTAAATCGTTGTTCTGCTTTGACTCATGATAAAATAATTATCAAAGGCAAAGCAGATAAAAAGTCTATTGTATCAATTAAGTTTATCTGGAAATAAATTCAATAATAAACTCAACAATTTTTTCTGGCTGATTTAGAGGCAATAATGGTAACTTTGTTGCTTCTACAGGTTTTTCGTCACAAGCTACTGCAATAATATTATTATCTGCTGGAAAAAAGGCAAGCTTGCCTAAACTAGGGCGATGCACTTCAATTTTTGCTATCGCCTCATGTTTAAACCCTTCAACTAAAATCAAATCCAAATTTTCTTGATCTAATTTCGATAACAGTTGCTCTAAATTAGGCTCTTGAAGATTCTGATCTTCTAATTCCACCATTAATGCCCAACGCAGACGGGATGCAATTAACATTTGATCAGCACCAGCATGTCGAAGACGATAACTATCTTTGCCGGGATGATCAATGTCAAAGTGATGATGGCTATGTTTTATTATGGCAATTTTGAATCCTTTTGCTTTTAATAATGGTATTAGTTTTAATAATAGTGTGGTTTTACCAGTGCCACTGCTGGCTATAAAGCCTAAAATTTTTGGAGTATTCATTTTATGTGTTTAAAATTGTTTTTATTCACTATGTATCACAATACATAAAATAATGTATAATCTATGTAGTCCACTACAAAGATATAGATATGGAAATTTTCGATAAATTATTTTTTTATTCAATTAGTTTTTATAATTCTCCAAAACCTGATTATCAACGCGCTATTCTTCAACAAATTGATTTTTCACAAAAAATGATCGCCTTGATTGGTGCTAAAGGTGTTGGAAAAACCACGCTTTTACATCAATATATGGCTGATTTGAATTTGAGTTTAAAGCAAGTTCTGTATATTTCTCTGGATCATCCTATTATTAATGGTCATAAATTGCTTGATATTGCAGAAGTTTTTTATCAACGCGGTGGTAAGATATTATTAGTTGATGAAATTCATTATCAAGCCGATTTTGAACGAGATTTAAAAACTATTTATGATTTTTTTGATCTGAAAGTGGTTTTTTCGGGTTCTTCAGCTATTGCTTTAGATAAAGCAGATTTGTCAAGGCGGGCTGTTATTTATAGAGTGCCAGTATTGTCTTTTCGTGAGTTTTTAGAATTAAAAACTCAACAATCCTTTCAATCCTATGTCATAACAGATATTGTAGATCAGCATTTTGAAATAGCGGCTGGAATTTTATCTGATATTAAACCATTGCAATATTTTGCGGATTATTTGCGTTATGGTGCTTATCCATTCTTTATCGAAGGCGAAGCAGTGTTTATTCTCAAGCTCAATGAGGCTGTTAATAAAGTAATTGAAACAGATTTGCCTTTGATTCATCATATAGACACTAAGAACATTACGATATTAAAAAAACTATTGGTAAGACTATGCGAATCACCGCCCGGTGAGGTGAATATGAGTTCTTTATCCAGAGATGCTGGTATTAATATTAGAACACTTTATCATTATATTTATGCCCTAGATTCGGGTGAATTGATTCGTATTATTGGTGCAAAAACAAAAGCCAGCCTGAATAAACCTGACAAGATTCTGCTAAATAATCCCAATTTATTTCAAGCACTATGCCTATCTTCTAATAAGGGCACATTGAGAGAATCATTTTTTACTTCTATGTTAGCAAAGCATCATATAAATTATGTAAAATCGGGCGATTATTTAATTGATGATAGCTATTTCTTTGAAATAGGTGGTAAAAACAAAGACTTTTCTCAAATAAAGAATATCCCAAATAGCTATTTAGCTATAGATGATATTGAACTAGGTGGGGAGAGGAAAATACCATTGTGGTTATTAGGATTTTTATATTAAGAAGATTTAAATGATAAATAACTACTAAGAAATGTGCAACTAAACCTGTCAGGTTTGCCCTCTTCACGTGCAAAGCGTCATACAGCACTCCAAACCTATTGCTTATACATTCTACGAGCTAGCTATTTTTTAGAACACATAATATGTTGACTACCCCACCAAGAACCTAAACTTAGAAAATAATTATTTATATTTTCATGTGCCAAATAATTAGATGGTTTATTATGATTGTGATATGAAACAAAGTATTTTCTTCTTGAGCTATAGTTTGTTTTTCCACTTCTTTTAAGATAAGCAGCATTAAATTCTTTTAGATTAAGATTTTCAACCAAATCATTCATAGAAAAACCATCATTATAATACTTTTTCAACTCTTCCCAATCTGCTTGTAAATAGTTATTTCCAAAAGTTTGCTTACAAATGGCATCAAAATCTGTATTAACATCATAACGATTATTAGT
>NZ_MCBX01000004.1 GCF_001723685.1 Candidatus Marithrix sp. Canyon 246 | reverse complement strand
TTTACATTTTTGCAAGAAAATTGAAATTGAATCCAACATTTCATTGGTACGTAAAACTAGTGTCGCTCCTGTTATTAGGCACGGATATATTTCTTCAGCCGCAGCATCAAAACTCATTGAAGCAAATTGTAATACACGATCATTTTCATTAAGTTCAAATGTATTGCTGGCACTTAAAGTGTGATTAACTAAACTCTGATGTTCAATCAATACCCCTTTAGGTTTACCAGTTGAGCCAGAAGTATAAATCACATAAGCAAGATTGTTGGGCTTAACATTAGCGTTTGGATTTTCGACATTTGCTTCATCAATTTGTGCTAAACGTTCTTTATCTAATAAGACTTCGATTCCAGAATCTTCTAAAATAAAATTTAAACGTTCTTCAGGATAACTTGGATCTAATGGCACATAAGCGGCACCAGCCTTGAGAATTCCTAACATTCCCACAATCATTTCAAGGGAACGCTCTATAGATAAACCAATTAAAGTATCTGGTTTAACATCTAAATGGTGAGCGACTTGATTAGCACGTGCATTTAATTCTCTATAAGTTAATTCTTGATTTTCAAATTTAACCGCAATTGCATCTGGTGTTTTTTCTACTTGTTCTTCAAAAAGTTGATGTACACATTTATCTAAAGGATAATCAGCCGCTGTATTATTCCATTCTACTAATAACTGATCTTTTTCAGTCTTGGTTAATAATGAAATTTCTGATAAACCTTGTGTTGGATTTGCTATAATACTTATTAAAATATTCTGCAAATGCCCAAACATGCGATTAATGATACCAGTATCAAAACGTGCTGTTTCATACTCAAGCATTAAATGCAGACGACTATCCACTGTAGCTGATAATACTAATGGATAATTAGTTGTTTGTAGCAGAGTAAAATCACGTTTTTCCCAATCACCACCTTGAGCACGTAAACTACTGTTAAGATCAGCATTTTCAAATACTAAAATACTATCAAATAAGGATGAATCAGCCCGAACTTCACTCCATTGTTGAATCTGAGTTAAAGGAGTATGTTCATGTTCCCGCATTTCTACCCAATGGCGACGCAGACTATTTAGCCAAGTTAATACATCCATATTAGCATCAAGCTTCGTGCAAAATGGAACCGTATTAATAAATATACCCGCTCTGTTACTAGGTTCAATTTTAGTCCAATGACGACAAGCTCTTGTTGCACCAAAGACAACTTTATCATCACCACTATAGCGACTCAATAAAATTGCCCAAGCTGCTTGTACTAAAGTATTAAGCGTCAAACCATTTTGTTCAACAAAGAATATTAAACTTTCAGTTAAAGTCTCATTTAAATCATAGGCTTTTTCAAGATAAGCTTCTTCCTCAACAACAGATTCAGCACTCTTAATTAAAGATGTTGGAGCTTCCACACCACTAAGACTTTTTCGCCAAAATTGCTCTGACTTAGAAAAATCTTGTTGTTCTAACCATTCAATATATTCGCTATAAGGATAAACTTTGCTTAAATTTAACTGTTTATTTTCATTAAATATTCTATAAATATTAAACAATTCTTTAAATAAAATAAAATATGATCTACCATCTAAAATAATATGGTGATGTGTCCAAATAAAACGATAATCATTGTCACTAAATTTAAATAAAGCTAATCTTATTAATGGAGACTCGGTAAGATCAAAACCTTGTTTTTTATCAGATTCTAAATAAGCTGCTAATTGAATATCGGGATTATCAATATCGCTCCAATCTTCACAGTGTAATGGACAATTAACTTGTTTATAAACTATTTGTTGTGGTTCATTTAACCCTTGCCACTGAAATCCAGTACGCAAAACAGCATATTGTTCTATAATTTTTTGCCAAGCTTGCTCAAAAGCCTTAATGTTTATATTTTCATTTAAATTACAGATAAACTGCTGAAGATAAACACCATTATTTGGTTGCTCAAGGCTATGAAATAACATGCCTTTTTGAACAGGAGAAAGGGGATAAGTTTCATGAATTTGATCATTTGTTGACATAGAATTTTTTCTCTATTAATGCAATTAAATCTTTGTTGATTTTTTAGTAATCAATTTCTATGCCATTTATAATTAGGATCAAAATTTCTGAGAATCTTTCAAATTTATACTTACCTAAAACATTAACAAATTACTTGGTTATTAATCCAGCCTAAAAATTATTACCATCTGGTAAATAACGTACCAAATCTCCAGTTTTATAGAGACGCTTATTGAAATGAGAAATGAATTTTTCTGCTGTTAATTCAGGGCGATTTAAATAGCCTCGTGCTACACCTATTCCGCCAATATGTAATTCACCGGCTACGCCAGTTGAACCAGAAGTATAAATCACATAAGCAAGATTATTTGGCTTAACATCAGTGCTTGGATTTTCAACATTTTGCTCATCAATTTGTTCTAAACGTTCTTTATCTAATAAGATTTCTATTCCAGAATCTTCTAAGATAAAATTCAGACGTTCTTCAGGATAACTAGGATCTCATGGCACATAAGCAGCACCAGCTTTAAGAATTCCTAACATTCCCACGCTCATTTAATTTTCTATAAGTTAATTGTTGATCTTCAAATTTAACCGCAATTGCATCTGGAGTTTTTTCTACTTGTTCTTCAAACAGTTGATGTACACACTTATCTAAAGGATAATCAGCCGCTGTATTATTCCACTCAATTAATAATTGATCTTTTTCTGCTTTGGTTAATAATGATATTTTTGATAAATTTTGTGTAGGATTGGCTATGATGCTGATTAGAATAGTCTGCAAATGCCCAAATATTGTTTCAGCATTTGGATAATCAAGCATCAAATGCAGACGATTATCCATTTCTTCAAATGCAACAACACTATCAAATAAAGGCAAATCAGCCGGAATATCGCTCCATTGTTGAAAAGGAATATCTTCATATTCCTGTATATCTAGCCAATTGTGATGTAGATTATTTAACCAAGTTAATACATCCATATCAGCATCAAGCTGAGTGCAAACTGGAACAATATTATTAATACCAGTTGCACCAAATATAACTTTATCTTCACCACTATAACGACTTAATAAAATTGCCCAAGCCGCTTGTAGCAAAGTATTAAGCGTCAAACCATTTTGTTCAGCAAAGAATTTTAAACCTTCGCTTAAAGTTTCGCTAAAATCAAAAGTTTTTTTTATACAAACCTCATCCTCAACACTCCTAATTAAAGGTGTTGGAGCTTCTACACCACTGAGACTTTTTCGCCAAAAATATTCGCTATAAGTATAAATGTTGCCTAATTCTAACTTTGTAGTTTCATTAAATAAAGTTAAATATGATTTAGCATCTACAATATTATGAGATGTCCAAATAAAACGATAATTATTATCACTAAATTTAAATAAAGCTAATCGTATAAATGGAGGTTTGGTAAGATCAAAAGCTTGTTTTTTATCAGAGTCTAAATAAGCAACTAATTGAATCTCAGGATTATAAATATCGCTCCAATCTTCAAAATGTAATGGGCAATTAATTTTATCTAAATTTTGCCAAGCCTGCTCAAAAACCTCAATATTAATATTTTCATTTAAATTACAAATAAATTGTTGAAGATTTGTTGACATAGAAATTGTTCTCTGCTACTTTATTTGTGAGCAAATGTGATCACTCACGGTTAAATTTGCGATTCATCCAAGCAGGTTGCTTACTGGAAGTACTTCCAGAAACAGAGCCGTCTTGTCCCCGCACGTTAATTTCCGGTTAGCCCCCGGTATTTTGCTACTCGGTTAAGAGAGAAGACATATGCCTTCTCGTTCAATATTTATTGCTGCATTTAAATCACGATCTATTTCAAAACTACATTTATCACACAGATAAATCCGTTCAGAAAGTTTTAATTCATCTTTCTTGTTACCACAGTTTGAGCATGTTTTTGAAGAAGGAAACCATTTTGAAACAGTTGAAATCCAATTTCCAAAAAGAGTTGCTTTATATTCAAGCTGCCGTTTAAACTCGTAAAAACCCATATCACTTATAGCCTTAGCTAATTTATGATTCTTCATCATCCCTTTAACATTCAAATCCTCAATGCATATTATCTTGAAGTCTTGACAAATATGATGAGTTAGCTTATGCAAACTATCTTGACGAATACAACGGATGCGGTAATGAAGTTGTGCTAGCTTAATTTTCTGTCGATTATAACGTTTGGATCCTTTGGTGCATTTTGCCAAATGTCGTTGAATTCTAGCCAATTTGTGACTAAGTTTTTTTAAGGGTTTGGAACCTTCTATGGTAGAACCGTTGGATAAAGTAGCTAAGTTCTTAACACCTAAATCAACACCTACAGCGTCAGCTTGGTTTTCACTGATCTTGTGTGGTGCAAAATTCATTTGGATGTTAAGACTAACAAACCACCGGTTAGCTATACGAGAAACGGTTGCTGATAATACCTTGCCTTCAAACCTAAGACTTTCAGTTACAGACACCCAACCTAGTTTAGGTATTCTGATTTTATTTGCTTCAATTTTAAATTGATCATTAGAAAGATAAAATGAGTCATGAATTCCTTTCTTTTTAAACCGTGGGTATTTGCTTAGATGCTTAAAAAAACGCTTAAATGCCGAACCCAAATCAATAAAGGCTTGTTCGGCAGCACATTTTGTAACATTGAATACCCAAGGAAATTCAATCGGTTTGATTGCATTAAAAGCCTTTTTGACTGCTAAAGCAGTTGGTTTTAAACCAGCATCATATTGCCGTTGCCATTCAGCTAAACCCCAATTATAAGCAAACCTACTAATACCACAAGCTTGTCTAAAGTATTGATCCTGTTTTATTGTTGGATTTTTTATTTGTATCTTATGGCTTAGAACTATCATTTTATTTGCGTCACATAATGTGATTTCATTTCCGCTATTATATCACTTTTATCCACATAAATCATTACTAGTAATCAGCTCTTAATGTTAAGTAAGTCTGTTAATTTCTAGTATTCCAATTTCTATGCCATGTGAATTATATTAGTATCAGATGAATTATTAGAAGCAAGCAGTTGCAAATGCGATTTAATTCGTGTGCCTAATGTACTTACTTGTGGTTCTACAAATAGTGTGTCATGATATCCCGGTACCTCCTCCATTGTCACGTTTCCTGTCACTAAACTATTTATTTGTTCTGATAAAGTTTTATCTATTTCCAATTCTGAAATTAGTTCAGATGATAATAATAAGCTCAAATTGCCTGAATAAGATTGAGGTTTATAATCATCTAAAGCATTAAAAAATGATTTAATTAACAATGTATGTTGTAATTGTAGTGGTAAACTTTCCCCAGAACCTTCATATTTTTGTTTTTCTTGTTCTAATTGTGATAGAAGCTTTGATTCTTTCCTAGCTTTTAATTTAGCCTTAATTTTATGTATAATAAATTTTAGTCCAAATTTCGCTATATTTTTTCCAAATTTAGAAGCTCGTTGATTCAGAGAAAATGATGAATCAGCATACCAATCCACATCAATAAAACCTAAATATGCTACTTCTTGCCCTTGTTTATTAAGTTGTTGTGCCATTTCAAATGCTACTTTCGCGTCTGAACAATATCCACATAAATGATACGGACCTTCTGGTTGTAAAATACGAATTTCTTGCAAATACTCTGTTGCCATAGTTTCTACAGTTAAAACTTCTTCAGAATGCAAACCAAACATATTTAAACCATATATTGGTTGTTCTTTACCAAGCGAGGGTACTAACAGACGAGCATAATCAGTAGAACCTAGAAAAAACAATGGTTTGCGCTTAGAGTGTTCCTGAATTGGCAACAATGCACGCCAAGTAGCTGTATCAGCTTGATCACGTAATATATCAGCAAATTGTGCAATAGTTGGTGCTTGAAACAGTTTAATAACTGATATTGCTTTATCAAAAGCTTGCTCAATTTTACCTAGCAAAGTGATAGCTAATAAAGAATGCCCACCTAAATCAAAAAAGTTATCATGCACACTAATGACATTAACGCCTAATACCTTTTGCCAAATTTCAGCTAATTGTTGTTCCAATTTATCGCGAGGTGCAATGAAAGAATCGGTTTTAGTTTCAATTGGAGCAGGCAAAGCACGTCGATCAATTTTACCATTTGGCATCAGCGGCATTTTTTCTAAGCTGACAAAAACCGCAGGTACCATATAATTAGGTAATTCTGCCTTAACCAAATCACGTAAACCATCAATTGAACCAACAATATAAGCCACCAAACGATCTTCTCTAACAATCACTGCGACTTCATCAACATGCTGCATTATTACAGATTCGATTTCACCAAGTTCAATCCGGAAACCGCGAATTTTAACTTGATTATCAATCCGCCCTAAAAATTCTATATTACCATCTGGTAAATAACGTACCAAATCTCCAGTTTTATAAAGACGCTGATTGAAAAGACAAATGAATTTTTCTGCTGTTAAATCTGGGCGATTTAAATAGCCTCGTGCTACGCCTATTCCACCAATATGCAATTCACCGGCTACGCCAATTGGTACAATTTGTTGATATTTATCTAAAATAAATATTTGGGTATTAGCGATTGGTCTGCCAATTGGAACTGAATTAGTGTCATCTAATTTCGTTTGATAAGTAGTTGCCGTAATTGTGCATTCTGTTGGACCATAAGCATTGAGTAAATCAATATCAGTTGTTTCATGCCATAATCTTACAGTTTCTAGCGGTACAGTTTCACTACCAGCAATAACAAGACGTAAACAACTTGGCAATCTTTCATTTAATACCCAAGTATGCCAATATTGAGCTGGTAAATTTAGAACAGTTAATTGTTGTTGTTCAACAAAATTGGTGAAATCAGATACAACGGCTTTCCATAGAATTAGTGTCGCACCACTAAGCAAAGTTGGAAAAATTTCTTCAGTGGCTACATCAAAATTAAAGCTGGCAAATTGTAGTAATTTATCTTTAGGCGTTAATTTATATTCATCAATAATGGCAAAATTATGATTAACTAAACTCTGATGTTCAATCAATACCCCTTTAGGTTTACCAGTTGAACCAGAAGTATAAATCACATAAGCAAGATTATTGGGCTTAACATCAGTGTTTGGATTTTCGACATTTGCTTCATCAATTTGCTCTAAAGCTTGTTTATCTAATAAGATTTCTATTCCTGAATCTTCTAAGATAAAATTAAGACGCTCTTCAGGATAACTTGGATCTAATGGCACATAAGCCGCACCAGCTTTGAGAATTCCTAACATTCCCACAATCATTTCAAGAGAACGTTCTATAGATAAACCAATTAAAGTATCTGGTTTCACATCTAAATGATTAGCTACTTGATTAGCCCGCTGATTTAATTCTCTATAAGTTAATTGCTGATTTTCAAATTTTACTGCAATTGCATCTGGAGTTTTTGCGACTTGTTCTTCAAACAGTTGATGTACACATTTATCTACAGGAAAATCAGCCGCTGTATTATTCCAGTCTATTAATAATTGATCTTTTTCAGTTTGACTAAGAATATCTAATTCAGCAATTGACTGTTCTGGATTAGCGACAATATCTTCCAATAAAGTTTGGAAATGTACCATCATCCGCTCAATCGTACTCTCTTCAAATAAATCAGTGTTATATTCAAATGAAGCTGTCAGTTCTGAATTAGCTTCTTCCACCATGTCGAGAGTCAGATCAAACATCGCGGTGCCAGTATCTGCTAACAAAGGGCTTATACTTAAATCAGGCAATTCTAAATCTTGCATCGGCGCATTTTGCAACACAAACATTACTTGAAATAACGGGTTTCTACTTACATCTCGTACAACTTGTAACTCTTCAACTAACTTTTCAAATGGTACATCTGAATTTGCATAAGCACCTAAAGTCACTTCACGCACATCTGCCAACAATTCAACAAAACTAGAATCTCTATTAATCTTAGAACGCAAGACTAAACTATTAACAAAAAAACCAATTAAATCCTCTACTTCCGCATGATTACGCCCAGCAATTGGAGAACCAACGACTATATCATCTTGCCCACTATAACGATGCAATAATATTTGAAATGCACCTAATAGGGTCATAAATAAACTTACACCTTGTTGTTGACTTAAAGTTTTTAATGCTTTTCCAACTGAAACTGGTAATAGTAAATCAAGTTTGTTACCATTTCTAGTTTGAATAGCAGGGCGTAATTTATCAATAGGTAAATCTAATGCGGTTGGCATTCCATCAAGCTGCTGTTTCCAATAACTTAATTGTGTTTCCAACACTTGTTCTGATAAATATTGATGTTGCCAAACCGCAAAATCAGAATATTGAATCGCTAATTCTGGTAGCGTATTTCCTTTATAAAGGGCTACAAGTTCATCAAATAATACACCAATTGACCAACCATCAGAAGCAATATGGTGCATAACTAAAACTAGCACAAACTCATTAGAATTAACTTCTAATAAAGTTACTCGCAACATTAAATCAGTTGAAATATCAAAAGGTTTTGCCGATTCTTCACTAATAAAAGTTTCAGCATCAGCTTTAACTACTGGTAAATCCACAACAGCATTATCAATAACAACTGGAACTGGTTTACCATCAACATTTTTTAAAATAGTACGAATGACTTCATGACGTTCAACTATAATATTTAAGCTTTGTTGCAACCTAGCTATATTCAAATTGCCAGTTATTTTAAATGAAATCGGCAGATTATACATTGCTGTATTTGGCTCTAATTGTTCTATAAACCACAAACGTTGTTGAGCAAAAGACACCACATCATGCTGATCACTACGAGGAATAATTACCGTTTCTTTTGCCTCTGAATTAATTCGCTCAGCTAATCCAGCTATAGTAGGAAATTCAAATAAATCGCGCTGTGTAACAGGCAGACGAGAAACTAATTGAGTTGCTATTAATGAATGCCCACCCAATTCAAAAAAATTATCATGCACACCAATAGAATCAACACCCAACACTTGTTGCCAATTATCGGCTATTTTTTGTTCCAATTCATTGCGAGGTGCAATGAAAGAATCAGTTCTAGTTTCAGTTGGAACAGGCAAAGCACGTCGATCAATTTTACCATTTGGCGTTAGCGGCATTTTTTCTAAGCTTACAAACGCCGCAGGTACCATATAATTAGGTAATTCTGCTTTAACAGCATCACGTAAACCATCAATTGAACCAACAGTATAAGCCACCAAACGTTTATTACCCGGCTGATCTTCTCTAACAATCACTGCGACTTCACTAACATGCTTCATTATTACTGATTCTATTTCACCAAGCTCAATACGGAAACCGCGAATTTTAACCTGATTATCAATCCGCCCAATAAATTCTATATTACCATCTGCGCGATAACGTACCAAATCTCCGGTTTTATAGAGACGCTGATTGAAAAGATAAATGAATTTTTCTGCTGTTAAATCTGGGCGATTTAAATAGCCTCGTGCTAAACCGATTCCACCAATATGCAATTCACCAGCAACACCTGTTGGTACAATTTTTTGATTTTTATCTAAAATATAAATTTTAGCCTTAGTTATTGCTTTGCCAATTGGAACTGAATTAGCCTCATCTGATAATAGTTTAGTATTGTAAGTAGTTGTTGTAATGGTAGATTCAGTTGGACCATAAGCATTATATAAACTAGCATTTAATGTCTCCAAAAAGCGATTTTTAAGTTCTACTGACAAAGCTTCGCCACCACAAAATACTCGTTTTAATGATATACAAGTTTTAAATTCTTTATCTTCTAGCAACATTTGCAATAAAGAAGGAGTAGCTTGAACCATAGTCACTCCTTCATCTTTAATAACTTTGATTAAATAATTAGTATCTTGATGCAGCAGAGGTTTAGCAACTATTAATTGTGCCCCCACTAATAAAGGTGCATAGAACTCTGGAATAGAAGCATCAAAACTAAAAGGAGTTTTTTGTAGAACTTTATCAGTTTTAGCCAATGGAAAAGTGGTTTGCATCCATTGCATATGATTACTAATGGATTGATGATCTATCATCACACCTTTAGGTTTTCCTGTTGAACCAGAAGTATATATTATATAAGCTAAATTATTTTTATGAAGTTCAATAATAGGATTATCATTCTGTTGTTGAGCAATAAGTTCCCAATCTGTATCTAAACAAATAATTTTAGTATTTAAATTAGGTAATTGACCAACTAACTTTGCTTGAGTTAATAAAACCGGTGCTTGTGAATCCGTCAACATATAATTAAGACGCTGTTCAGGATAAGCAGGATCAAGAGGTACATAAGCCCCACCAGCTTTAAGTATTCCGAACATTCCTACAATCATTTCAAGAGAACGTTCTATACAAAGCCCCACAATAACATCAGCTTTAACACCCAAACCAATAAGATGATGAGCTAATTGATTAGCACGCGCATTTAATTGACTATAAGTTAATTGTTGATTTTTAAATTTAACTGCGATAGCATCAGGTGTTGTTTCGACTTGTTGCTCAAAGAATTGATGCAAACATTTTTCTAAGGGATAATTTGACATAGAAATTTTTATCTATTAATGTAATAATTAAGTCTGTTAATTTCTACTATTCCAATTTCTATGCCATTTGAAAATGGCAATTTTTGCTTTTTAATATATAATAAAGAGTTTTGAAGGAGATTTACCATCGCCAATTCATATTCTAAAGGCGGTATATTTGATCTGATGCCTCATGCCGCAGTCATCATGCTTTCAATTATTAGCTTTATTTCCACCTATTCAGGTATGCAATCTCTAATGACTAATATTGGAGATAATGGATTAGGTATATTTGGTTTTATGCCCTCTGAAATTATAAACCTTATATCATTCCTATTTACTTTCACAGTCCAAATAATGATTATATATCATGCAATGCACATAAAAGGTGCTGGTTGGTCTATATTTCATTTACACAGAAACCTCGTAATGAAAAGCTGGCATATTACCGTATATATAACATTTACGTTATTAAGTGTAGGTTTTAGTTACGCCTTTTGGTTTGAACGTATTGGAGCTGACACTTATTCTAAAGACATTTATCGAGAAGAAGTGTATAAAAGCTTACAAAGACTAGATGAATTTAGAAATGCTTATACAAACTTTTCTAATATAACCTCAAATTTAGCATCATATTCTCAACAAAAAGCCAGAGAAGAGCGTCAAGTTGGAGGAACTTGTGGAGGTGCTGCCAAAGTAGGCGCGGGACCACGGATGCGTTTAAGATCTGAAGATGCTATCTATTTTGCCGCGCAAAAAAGGTATTTTGATCAACAAACTAGAGAAATTGACCAACTAATTAATAAGTTAAATTATGAATTACAATTTAACATGACTAAAACAGAAGGTAGTTTCACTAGTCAACAAATTGAAAAAATGCAACTTCAATTAAATCAGGCAAATTTAAAAGCCAATATATTAAGACAAAGTTCAATTAGAACTGCATTTATTAGTTGGTTAGGACAACGGATTGATACAGGTAAAAACGGTATTCCAGATGGTCATGGCAAATTATTTATCTGTCCAGATAGAACCATTGAAACCATGAAAAATGAATTATTAAAAGTACAATTTCCAGCCTTATCGGAAAATATAAAACTGTTTAATCCTAATGATTCTAAACAAAGTGTATTTCTAGCTTTTAAACGAATAAGTGAATTTGTTACTTCTATATTTCAACAGCTATGGAATGGCACAGAAAATAGCATAATATTGAAATTAGCTGAAATTATACCACTAGTTGGTGGAATTTTAATTGATTTTATGATCTTTATTGTCGCACCTCCAGAAGGAACTAGCAATATTCTAAATCGCAGAAAAAGCTTCCTATCTTCTGTCAACCATGCCTTTAGCGACAAACCTTTATTGCATGAAAATGTATGGAGAGAATTAAAGAAAAATCTTAATTTAATTAAAAAATATGAATTTCGTTATGGCAAACGTCACTATCTTATATATCCTACCCATTCCAGACAAGAAGAACATTTAATGCTAGGAGAAATGATAGATTTATTGATTGATAATCATGGAATTAAATTACTAAGTGGTAGAATAAAAAACCAAGAAATAGAACATCAATGGATAAGCAATCACCCAGATTTAAGTGAATTAGAAGTGTTTTCTATCTACGAAATGAGACCGAAAATACGTCAAGAATTAATAATAGAAAAATGGCTATGGTCCAAGAAAAAAAGCGATACCACCCCAACGACGATAGATATTTTACAAGCATTGCATAGAGCAGTATTGCATAATATTTATGATTATTTATTAAGTAAGGTTAAGCATAGACAAGAAAGAACTATGGCGCGTTTGGATATTTGATTTAAGTAGGGTCGGTGAAAACCGACCAACACCAAAAGGGCTAAAAGTGGTATGATAAGCCTATCAATTAATTTTAATTCAAACTATCCAACATCACCCGAACCAACGGTGATAAATGATTACCACTAATCCGCTTACCAAGTGGTTTTTTAGGATCAGAATGTCCAACTAATACCAAATAACTGTAAAGTCTGCCTTTCCAAATTATACCTCCGACTATATATTTATCTAATATTGGTGAAATCCAGTTTTTGGATGTTTTTCCTAAAGTCGAGGTACCGGTTTTGGCAATATGTAATTCTACTTCACTGTTGTATTCAGGTGTCCAATCTTGTAAGGATTTTAAAGTGCCGCGCATATTACCGCCTTTTAATCCTGCACTTAATACTGTTTTTACAAATTCAATGGTATTAGGTTTCGCAAAATAATCTGCTATTCCACTTAGATCGGGGTTATTCATAGTTGGCATTTGTCGTTTTACAATTACACCATTTTCTGTAATTAGTTCTACTTCTTGCACTATACTTGGTTGCAAAGCTGTCGGAGTCGCAATAATACCTGTTGTAATACTATGTATTATTCCATGCAGAGTATGGGGTGAAGCACTGACTAAGCCTAAAGTTATTGCTGTACTTAAAGGAGTTTTATCTTTGACATTGAATTGCAAACCAAAGTTGTTTAATAATAAAGCTAATTGCTGTTTCTTAATGGTTTTTAATCTATTAATAAGAGGTAAATTCAATGAACGTCCAAACACCATTTTAGGGCTATAATTGGAGAATCTTACTGAACAATTTTTTAAGCCTTTTGGACTACCATATGGTCCAGGGTTATGTACACCATTAATTGCTTTATTACAATAATTGGGTTTGTTAGCATTATCTCCTGCCGCTCCTAAAAATACTGCCGCTGCTAGTTTTGCTATTGATGCTACTTGGCGTGTTTCATTGTCTATAATATATTTTCCATCTTTACGTTCTGATTGTTCGCCAGAATAAATAGTGTCTTGTGAATTAGAATAGTAACGCAATAATTTACCATCAGCATTGGCTAATGCTAAAACTACTTGTGCTACTTCAGCATTTTTAGTTGGCAATAGGTTTAGTGCTAAACGTTGTTCTATTTTTAGACTGGTTTCTATGCTTTTTAAGGTTTTTTCTACTCGGCGTTTAAATTTTACATTATCAATTGTATTAGTATTTAAATGGATAGCATAAACTTTATCGCGCCATTTCATACCATACTGTTCTTGCAATTCTCCAATTGCTTGAATCATTTCTCCACGCACAAAAAATAAACTGCGTCTATAAGGATTAGCCAAAATGCCAAATTTTTTAAGTTCATCTTTTGGTAATAAGCTTGCCACTTTAACTGGGCTGTATGGTTGAGAAGCAAATTTCAATTCATCAACAGCCTGTAGATTAGCCTTTGGGTAGGCGATTTTAATACCTTCTTTAGCACGTGCTTTTAAATATTCCCAACGTTTTATTGCCAATTTTTGAGCTGATTCATCATTTAAAGGAGCTAATAAAATTGGTTTTTTAAAGGCAGCCGCTAACATAGCTTGTTCAGCTACAGTCAAATCTTTGGGTGCTTTACCAAATACAATCCTAGCAGTAATACCAATTCCATACAGAGCGGCTCCCATTTTAGAACCCGGGGTGCCATTTACTAATGGAACGTGCATGGCTAACCAAATTTTCAAATCATCAGGATATAAATTTTTAAATAAAATCGGCGCGTGTAATAATTCGGTGAATTTACGTCGCAGTTTTTTCAATTTAGAATCATTAGGGTTAGCACTTTCATGACGCATAGAACGAATTAACATCATGGTTAATGATGATGCGCCTTTAGAATCGTCACCACCTAAAAATCCCAAACTACGTTGAGCTAAAGCAAAAACATCAATTCCACCCCATGAGCGGCTAGGATCATCAATATGTCGATCTTCTAAAGCCTTCAGCACCTCCCACCAAGCCTCTGGAACCTCACTAACATATAAACTTTTATGATCTTGCTCCGCACTTTCAACATCCAATTGCGGTGGAATAATACCTAAGAATTTATCAGTTTGATCATAGACACCAGTACCATGAAATCTTTGATGAGCTATGCGATAATCTTCAAATACAAAAGAATTAGTACTGATTGCATAACTATAAATTAAAACTCCAATTACAGCAAAAACTAGTGCAATTACTAAGACAGTTCTACGCCATAGCAACAGTGCTAGTAATATCAGTAACACTTCGAGAAACAGAGCAAAAAAATATAAATACCGATTAGTTATAAATTTTGGATCATATATACCTAAAGTTATTTTATAATGCCAAATAATATGACGAAATTCTTCATAAAAACCTAGCAATTTTAAACGTATGTGCCATAAAAACTCTTGCATTATTGTTAATTATCCATATTGTGTTATGTTACGCTTAGCACTTCCTGCTTTACAAAAATTTCTTCTAAATCTTCCTTAGTAAGAGAAACAATAAAATCATGAAAGTTCATTTTTTACCTCCCTAATAACCACAGAACTATCTAACTGTTCTAAACATCGACTATAACTTTGCTTATGCCGCTCACAACCCTCTTGATGGCACGGCACACAATCACCCACACCCTGCACTAATACCACATTATTTTTATCTGACCAAGGTGCCCATTTTACAGGATTAGTTGGTCCATACAACGCTATAGTCTTAGTACCAGTTGCAGCCGCTAAATGAGTAACCGCCGTATCTGGACCCACATATATTTGACTTTTACTAATTAATTCAGCTACATCACTAAAACGTAACTTGCCTGCTAAATTTATGATTTTCTCAGATTGTTGTTTTAATAACACATCATTAATATAAGCCTTTTCTACTTCACTATTACCACCAGTAAGTACTACATATAAATCCATTTCTAGTAAATAGTCAATTAACTGACACCAGCCGCTGATTGTCCAACGCTTATAATGCCACATAGGTAATAAGTGCAATACCGCAAATCTCGCTTGTTGCCAATCAAAATAATTATGTAATACTGAATCATCAGCTTTTGGAATTACTACCTCATAATATCTCTTAATACCCAACAAATCAGCCAATCTAAGATTTTGAAGAACCGTATGCGTACTATCATTATCTAACTCAGTATAAGCTGCTGTTATCCAACGCTTCCAAGCATCTTGCCAGCGTTTAGCAGGAACCAATGAAACTCGTTGCCGTGCAGCTAATAGAGCGTAAATTAAAGGTCTATCACCAGCTAAAGTAGAAACAGCCAAATCATAGTGACGAAAAATCCGCTTAAATAAAATTTTATATTGACTAAAATTCGGATGCTCAGCCACAGAAATCAGACTATTATAATCAGGATTACCCTCTAACATACCCCCCTTATTATCATAAACCAACACATCTATGATCGAATCAGGATATGCACGACGCAAAGAACGTAATAGCGGCGTAACTAATAACACATCACCTATTTGCCGTGTTGCAATTAATAAAATTCTAAGCTGTTTCTTTGATCGTTTTGCATATGGATTTTGTATTGATAGTGAAAAATCATAGTTATCCTTCATATCAAAAACCCTTGCATTGTTTCTGCTCAAACTTGTTAATGTGACCGATATTTAATAACATTACTTCGTATGAAGTCACTACATATTTGTAATGAACCATTTGCCATGTTGCAATTAATAAAATTTTCATAATTTTAACTTAATACGGTCATAAAAGCGTAAACGATACAATAATCTACTTTGATTTGTATCATCAGTAAATGCAGTACGACTATGTAATACATTATTACATAGTACCCCTTGATTAGCTTCCAATTTACATTTAAAAATATAAGGAGAATCAGATTTCAAAAAATCACTCAAAAATTCCAAAGCCTCTTTCGCTTTTGATTTCCACTTAATACTACGAGTGCGGGCTGTATAACGCATATGCAAACTCTCATTAAAACAAAACACTGGTCCAGTTTGTTCTGGGCGTACTTCAGTATTAGCCGGAATCGTCATCACAGTTGGATCCATCAGAGCTGCAATATATTCAGGATTTTCATCCCGTAACTTAATATAAACAATCTCAGGATCTAATAAACCATTTTCCCCACCACTGATAGCAGGTTGAATACAATGAAGCAAAAAAGCATGTATTTGCTGTTCAAGAGTGTTATAGTAACCATCTGTATGCCAATTTATACTCCTATTCGTATAAGGTATATATTCTTGAGAGTGATTATCATTCACCTCTACAGCGGTAATACCATCATCATTAGCGCATAAATTTTTATCTAAACAAGATAAATCAAACTGCGCCGCTAATGCTAGTAATCCAGATTTATCAATCTTTGCCTCTAGCTTATAAATAACCATATTTGTTTTATTACAACTATGACATATCTGATTATATTCATTGGATGATAAATTATAGGGATTTTTTATAGAAACAGATATTAGCTTAGAAGGATACTGATCTAATTTTTCATCACGCCATTTCAAATATAAATCTTCATCAGCTAATGAAAAGTTCATTGATCGGCTTGATTTTTGTATGTTTTTCATAAATTTCTGAATTCTTGACTAAAATAGTATATTATAGATATGTTCATAAATTTTTTTCAAAATTGATTAAAACAAAATTAGTATAGTATGATATACTATTAAATAATGGAAGAATTAGTCCTATATTTTATTCAATGTTAAAATAAATGAACTAACTTTTAAAATCATTAAACTAAGGAGTAACTAATATGGGTAAAGCAATGCACGATACCCCAATGCTAGATCAATTGGAAAGTGGTCCTTGGCCTAGTTTTGTGACTGGGTTAAAACGTCTAGCAAATGATGAGAGCCTTACATATCAAGATATGGTAGTTGATCTATTAGGTCAATTAGAGCATTCCTACAAAACCCGTAAAGGTTATTGGAAAGGCGGTACTGTAGGTGTTATTGGTTATGGTGGCGGGATTATCCCTCGTTTTTCTGAGGTTGCTGCTGAATATCCAGCATCTAAAGAATTCCATACCTTACGTGTTCAACCACCAGCAGGTATGCATTATGACACCAAACTCATGCGTAATTTGTGTGATATTTGGGAAAAACATGGTTCAGGCTTAATAGCATTTCATGGACAAAGTGGCGACATTATGTTCCAAGGTGCTAGTACTGAGAAAGTTCAAGACGCATTTAATGATTTCAATGAAATCGGTTTTGACTTAGGTGGAGCAGGTCCAGCAGTACGTACAGGTATGTCATGTGTAGGTGCAGCACGTTGCGAACAATCTTGCGCGAATGAACAAAAGATTCTTCGTACTTTGGTAAATAACTTCTTGGATGATATGCATCGTCCAGCTCTACCTTACAAATTTAAATTTAAAGTATCAGGTTGTCCTAACGATTGTATGAATGCAATCGAACGCGCTGATATGGCTGTCATTGGTACTTGGCGTGACGACATGAAAGTCGATCAAGAAGAAGTCAAGGCTTTTGTAGCTAAAAATGGCAGTAAATATGTAGTTGATAACGTCATTAGTCGTTGTCCTACTCAAGCATTATCATTAAATGATGATAATACTTTAGCTGTTGATAATCGTAACTGTGTGCGTTGTATGCATTGCGTTAACGTTATGACTAAAGCTTTATCTCCCGGTGATGATAAAGGTGTTACTATTTTAATGGGTGGTAAACGTACTCTTAAAATCGGTGATTTAATGGGTACAGTTGTGGTACCATTCATGAAATTAGAAACCGAAGAAGATTATGAGCGTATCACTGAAATAGCTGAAGAAACTATTGATTTCTTTGCTGAAAATGCTTTAGAACATGAACGTACTGGGGAAATGATTGAACGTATTGGTTTAGTCAACTTCCTTGAAGGTATTGGCTTAGAAGTTGATCCAAATATGATATCAGAACCTCGTCAATCTTCCTATGTTAGAATTGATACATGGGAAGAAGAAGCTGATAAATGGAATGAACGTAAAGCTGAAGAAAAAGCTGCTTAATTAATTTCAAAGACCTGTCTGACAGGTCTTATGGTATTTTAAATAACAATATTAATAGGAGAACTTTATGGCTGCACCAAGGATGCCAATCGAAAGTGGAGTACCTGATCCATTTCAATACATGCACCCCGTAATGATCAAAAACTACGGTGCTTGGAAATCACATCATCGTCCTCGCCCCGGTGTTTTATGTCACTTAGCTAAAAGCGGTGATCAAATTTGGACTGTACGTGCTGGTACTCAGCGTCAAATGGATTTATATACCATTCGTACATTATGTGATATTGCCGATGAATATGCAGATGGTTACATGCGTTTTACTATTCGCAGTAACATTGAATTCATGGTTGATGAAGAATCAAAAGTTAATCCATTAATTGAAAAATTAATAGCAGAAGGATTTCCTGTAGGTGGTACTGGTCCTTCTGTAACCATGATTGCTCATACTCAAGGTTGGTTACATTGTGATATTCCTGCTACTGATGCTTCAGGTGTTGTAAAATCATTGATGGATGAATTGCATGAAGAATTCATCAAAGAAGATATGCCTAACCGCGTACACATCACAACTTCCTGTTGTCAAATTAACTGCGGTGGTCAAGGTGACATTGCAATTAATATTCAACATACTAAGCCACCAAAAATTAATCATGACTTAGTTGCAAACGTATGTGAACGTCCTTCAGTTGTAGCACGTTGTCCAGTTGCCGCGATTCGTCCAGCTCTAGTGAATGGTAAACCTACATTAGAAGTAGATGAGAAAAAATGTATTTGTTGTGGTGCTTGTTTCCCTCCATGCCCACCAATGCAAATTAATGATCCTGAACATTCTAAATTAGCAGTATGGGTTGGTGGAAATCACTCTAATGCTCGTAGCAAGCCAAGTTTCCAAAAATTAGTAGCTGCTGGGATTCCTAATAATCCACCTCGTTGGCCTGAAGCTGCCGAAGTTGTTAAAAATATCTTAAATGTCTATAAAAAAGACGCTAAAGATTGGGAACGTATTTCTGATTGGGTAGAACGTATTGGTTGGCCGCGTTTCTTTGAATTGACAGAATTACCATTTACCAAGTTCCATATTGATAACTGGCGTGGTGCTCGTCGCAGCTTGAATTCCTCTACACATATTCGTTTTTAAATAAATAGAACCAAGTGAAAAGTGAAAACAATATTTTCACTTTTCACTTTTGGCTCTTAATACTTTAGGAGAAGTCTATACAATGAAGTTTGGTATATTGGTCAATGAAGGACCATATCAACATCAAGCCTCTGATTCTGCTTATCAATTTACTAAAGCAGCTTTAGAGAAAGGGCATGAAATTTTTCGTGTCTTTTTTTATCATGATGGTGTTAATAACGCTACACGTCTAACAGTACCACCACGCGATGACCGTAATATTGTGGATCGTTGGTCTGAATTAGCTAAAGAGCATAACTTAGATTTAGTTGTGTGTATAGCTGCTGCGCAACGACGTGGTCTGTTAGATGAAAATGAAGCTAAACGTCAAGGCAAAGATGCGAATAATATCGCTGAAGGTTTTCGTATTTCCGGTTTAGGTCAATTGATTGAAGCTGGTATCCAATCAGAACGTTTGGTAGTATTCGGAGACTAAAAGGAGAATATAATGGAAGAAGATGAAGAAATAATTAAAAAATTCCTCTATGTCAACCGTAAAGCACCTTATGGTACTGTTTATGCGTTAGAATCATTAGAAGTAGTATTGATTGGCGCAGCATTTGACCAAGATGTGAGTTTAGCTTTTATTGATGATGGTGTGTACCAACTCAAAAAAGATCAAAACACATCAGTAGATGCTGGCGCTGGTATGAAGAATTTCTCTAAAACTTATCGCGCTCTTGAAGCTTATGATGTTGAAAAACTCTATGTAGATAAGAAATCTATGGATGAACGTGGATTGTCTGTTGATGATTTACTTGTAGATGTAGAGATTTTAGACGAAGCAAAAATGGCTGAAATGATGGGACAACAAGACGTTGTCTTAAGTTTCTAGGCGGGAGAATAATATGTTACATACAGTAAATAAATCACCGTTTGAAAAAAATTCATTAGAAACTTGCTTGCGTTTAGCCAGTGCCGGTAACGCAGTTTTATTATTTGAAGATGGTGTTTATGGCGCAGTAAAAGGCACACGTTTTGAACCAACTGTTTCTAATGCTCTAAGCAATAATAAAATTTATGTCTTAGTTTCTGATCTTGAAGCAAGAGGCATGAATAAAGACAACGTTATTGATGGCGTAGAAACAGTTGATTATGCTGGTTTTGTAGATCTAGTTGCAGATAACAAATCAGTACAAGCTTGGTTATAAATTTTAATACACAACACAAAAATAGGTCAATATAAAATGGCAATTGAAGTAAACGGAAAAACAATCGAAACTGATGAAGAAGATTACTTAGTAAATTTATCCGATTGGACTAAGGAAATCGCTGAAGTTTTAGCAAAGCAAGATGAATTAGAACTTACAGAGCAACATTGGCAAATTATTAATTATTTACGTGATTACTACGAAGAATACCAAATTGCTCCAGCAGTTCGTGTCTTGACCAAAGCAATTGGTAAGAAATTTGGTAAAGATAAGGGTAATAGTAAATATTTATATACTTTATTCCCTTATGGTCCCGGCAAACAAGCATGTCGTTTTGCTGGTTTACCTAAACCAACTGGTTGTATCTAAAATTTAAGATCATCCCTTACTCTGGACCCGACTCATGGTAAATCATAACCAGAGTGAGGGGGAATGAGGATATATAAACATAATGGGATTTTGGACGGAGTTTTATGCTCTCTCATTTTATCTAGCTACTCTAATTTTATTAGCGGGCTTAGCTCACAAGATTTATCAATACGCTAAAACACCTGCCCCTTTAAAAGTACCCACCATGCCGGCTCCTTTAACGCAACGCGGTGTTGTTTTGCGTCTATTGAGTGAGGTTATTTTCTTTCGTAGTTTATTTCGTGCTAATAAATGGATTTGGCTGTTCGGCATGTTATTTCATGGTGCTTTATGGCTAGTTCTGATGCGTCATTTACGTTATTTCACCGAACCTGTCTGGACTTGGGTGGTATTAATACAACCTATTGGTCAATATGCTAGTTTTGCAATGATGCTGGGTTTAGTAGGCTTATTAGTACGACGCATTGTTGTTGAAAGAATTCGTTATATAAGTAGTCCTTCTGATTATTTAATGCTGATTTTATTACTAGTTATTGGTGGTAGTGGCATGATGATGACTTTTGTTGCACATACCGATATTGTTCAATTTAAAACATTTGTATTAGGTGTAATGTCTTTTGATTGGCAAGAAATTCCTACAGATAGCATGTTATTAATACATTTAGGTGCAATTTTATTATTAATGATAATTTTTCCTTTTAGTAAATTACTACATGCACCCGGGGTATTCTTTAGTCCAAGTCGTAATCAAGTGGATAATTCAAGAGAAAAACGCCATGTTGCCAAATGGGCGATTAAACAATTTGAAACCAAACAGAATTAAGGATGATATATGGCTAAGGTAAAATTTGAAACACCTGATGTAAGACCATATCCGGTAATACCAATCTTGAAACAAGATTCAATGAAAGGTGATGGTCCTTTTGTTGCTAAGCCGCCAATGCAAGCAGCATTAGGTTATCCGGGAGAATTGGTTGATAATTGGCAAGAAGTAGCCATTGAAAAAATGGGCGATTTGTTAGGTAAATATCGTTCCTTACGAGTATATTTAGATTCTTGTGTTAAATGTGGTGCCTGTACTGATAAGTGCCATTATATGCAAGGTACACAAGATCCTAAAAATATGCCAGTGGCTCGTCAAGATTTATTACGACAAGTTTATCGTCGCTATTTTACTGTAGCAGGCAAATTGTTTCCAAAATTAGTTGGTGCAAAAGATTTAACTAAAGATGTTCTTGATGATTGGTATAATTATTATCATCAATGTTCACAATGTCGCCGCTGTTCAGTATATTGTCCTTATGGAATTGATACTGCTGATATTTCAATGGCAGCCCGTGAAATCTTGGATACAGTCGGTAAAGGCCAGAAATATTGTAATGAAATTATCGGTAAAGTCTTTAAAATCGGTAATAATTTAGGACTACCAGAACCTGCATTACGCGATACTTTAGAAGGCATCGAAGAAGATATTAAAGATGAAACTGGTATTGATGTACGTTTACCTTTAGATGTAGAAGGTGCTGACATACTATTAGTTACTCCATCTGCTGACTTTTTTGCTGAACCACATGTTGATGGTTTAATTGGTTATGCTAAGGTATTTCATCAAGCAGGAGCCTCTTGGACTGTCAGTTCTTATGCTTCCGAAGCTGCTAATTTCGGTATGTTTATCGGTAGTTATGAGAATATGCGAGAAATTTCCTTACGTATTCGTAAGGCTGCGATAGATCTTAAAGTAAAACGAATAGTGTTTGGCGAATGTGGTCATGCTTGGCGGGTAGCTTATAGCTTCTTAAATACTTTAGCTGGTCCTTTTGATTTTCTGGATCAACGTTATCCGATTCCGCAACATATTTGTGAATATACTTACGATTTAATTAAACAAGGCAAATTGCAGTTTGATAAATCGAAGAATGATGATCGTCGAATGACTTTTCATGATTCCTGTAATGTAGCACGCGCTTCTCGTATGGGTGATATACCGGGTGGTCAATTTGTAATTCCTCGTGAAGTTATTAAGGCAACTTGTAATCATTTTTATGATATGCCTTCTGATACCATTCATGATCAAACATATTGTTGTGGTGGTGGTGGCGGGTTATTAACTGATGATCTGATGGAATTACGTGTTAAAGGTGCCTTGCCGCGTATGGAAGCCTTAAAACATGTGGTTGAAACTCATGGTGTTACTCACATAGCGGCTATTTGTGCTATTTGTAAAACTCAATTTCTTAAAACATTACCATTTTATGGATTTGAAATGGATCAAATCATCAGCCTTCATCAATTAGTAGGTGATGCACTGATCTTAGATGATAAAACTGATAACTAAATGGAGATAATATGTCTGTTAAAGCCGAAGAAATAGAATCAAAAACAACTGATCTAACTTTCCGTAAATATGAAGATGGCGATGACGCTCATCCTGAATGGAAAGACGAAATTTTCCAAGCTAGTTGGACTCATAAATGTCCAACTTACGTACACCGTACACCACCTTGTCAAGGTAGTTGTCCATCCGGTGAAGATATACGTGGTTGGTTAGGTATTGTGCGTGGTATGGAAAAACCACCTGAAGGTGTAGAATGGCAAGAATATGCTTTTCAACGTTCCACTGACGCTAATCCATTTCCATCTATAATGGGTCGCGTTTGTCCAGCACCTTGTCAAACTGGTTGTAATCGTAATGCTGTTGAAGATTTTGTGGGTATTAATGCGGTTGAGCAGTTTATTGGTGATAATGCTTTAGATCAAGGTTATAAATTAGCTGCTGCTGGTGCAGAAACTGGTAAAAAAGTAGCTATTATTGGTGGTGGACCAGCTGGTTTAGCTGCTGCTTATCAATTACGTCGTAAAGGTCATGCCTGTACTGTTTTTGATGATCATGAAGAGTTAGGCGGCATGATGATGTATGGTATTCCCGGATATCGTACTCCTCGTGATAAACTTGGTGGTGAAATTCAACGTATTCTGGATCTGGGTGTTGAAATCCGTATGAATACATGGGTTGGTAAAGATATTAGCATTGCTGATGTAGAAAAAGAATATGATGCTATATTATGGGCGATTGGTTGTCAATCTGGTCGCGCTTTACCAGTACCCGGCGGTGATGCAGCTAATTGTGTTTCTGGTGTTGCTTTCTTAAGTGAATTCAATCATAAAACTAAAGATTCAGTACCTAAACGAGTTGTAGTAGTTGGTGGTGGTGATACTTCTATCGATGTTGCATCTGTAGCACGACGCTTAGGTTATAACCATATAACTGAAGAGCAATTAAAAAATTCCGTACAAGATAATTCATCTCAAGGCTCACAATTGGGATATGTAGCTCATGATGCTGCTGAATTAAGTGCGCGTGAAGGGGCTGATGTTACTTTGACATCATTATTCCCAATTGAAAGTATGACTGCTGCTGAACATGAAGTTCAAGATGCTATTCGTGAAGGTGTGGATATTCATGGTAGTGTGATGCCTACAGAAGTCATATTAGACGATCAAGGGCGTGCTACTGCTTTGAAGATGGTTAAATGTACATTGGATAGTAAAGGTGCTCCTACAGCGATTGAAGGCACAGAATATACCATTGAAACCGATTTAGTAGTTTCTGCAATTGGACAATATGGTGATTTAACTGGCGGCTTAGAAGATTTAAACAATGGACGTGGCTTTATTGACGCTGATGCAGTTTATCAAGTCAAAGGGCGTGAAGGTCATTTTGTAGCTGGGGATATTGTTAGACCACATCTATTAACAACTGCTATTGGTCAAGCCTCTGTTGCTTCTGATACTATTGATCATTACTTGAAACATCAAGAACAAAGCAAGCGTCCAAAAGTCGATGTACATCATTTTAACTTATTAGCTAAGCTTAATGAAACAGATTTAGAACCAGAAGCATTTGTTGTTGAAGAAGCAGGGGATTTACGTGGTACCTCTGATAATAATTATGCAGTGCATAATTATGAAGATCGTTCAGCCAACGATGTGATTGCACCAGAAGCCTTGTTCTTGGGACATTTTCCTTATGAAGAACGTAGGTTACGTGAAGATATGCCAGTCAGTTCTGACGAAGTATTAGGACACTTTGGTGAACGTATGAATGGTTTAGCTACTGATCAAGCAGTGGATGAAGCTAAGCGTTGTATGAGTTGCGGCATGTGCTTTGAGTGTGATAACTGCGTTTTATTCTGCCCACAAGACGCTGTCTTGCGTACTCCGAAAAAAGTTTCAACAACTGGACGTTATGTTTATACCGATTATAATCGTTGTGTTGGTTGTCATATTTGCGCAGACGTTTGTCCAACTGGTTACATCAATATGGGTTTAGGTGAATAATGAATTTAAGAATAAGCCAAATAGGATTTGGGTTATTATTAAGTGTGGCTGTTAATGCTGTTGAAACACCAAACCCACCAAAAGCTAATAAACAATTTTCTACTGAACAATCTTGTGTAGAACCAATTGAAATTATGCGCCGTTATCATGGGCATTTTCTAAAGCATCATCGTAATGATACTATGCATAGTGGTGTACGTACCACACAACATAGTCTGATTGAATGTATTAATTGTCATGTTACAGCAGATGATGATGGAAATTATCCTAATGTTAATGAAGGCTCAGAACATTTCTGTCGAAGTTGTCATAATTATGCGGCAGTAACGATTGATTGTTTTCAATGTCATGCTAGCAAACCAGAGAAAAAATAAATAAAAAATATAGCAAGCGATTAGCCTCGCTTGCTATTGATTTTATTAACTTTATCCTTTGAATTATCATCACCCCATCCTCATTAAATTAGAACTAATCACAAGGTTTTGCTTGCACTTCTGTTAATTTGCTTTTAAGATAAAGCCCACATTGATTACTGACAGGATAAAAAATCAATGCTTTTTAATAGTCTTTGTTTTGGAGAAAAGAATGCCAGAGTTTGAAACACAAGTTGAAAAATTTGCAATAAAAATTATAGACCTACACGGTTTTCGTTTTAATGAAGGATTTTCATGTTTAATCCCTGATGATAAAGTTTATCCTCTTAATGAAGGATTGTTTTTATGGGGCTTTAATAAAAAGCGTATGCGTTTTGAAACCAAGATTGAAAAATTCCATACAGCTTCAAGAATTAACCGCATGAATGAAATGCTGGGTGTTTCTGAAACGGAATATAAAAAAATTTACACTGCTATAGATTCATATTTGGAGTCTTTAAAAAAACTTGGTTTTACTGAAATTGGTAAAGGCGTAGCTATCTTTGGTAGAAAGAAACTCTTTAATGTTACTGCTGAAGCTAAAATTTTTGAAAATAATGTAGCTGCTTTGAAAGAATTTGAAAAAATTACTATCAATAGCCAGATCATGAAATTTGCTGAAAAAAATAATTATTTCAAGGCAAAAAATAAAACTAAGTCTGCATGGGATACTATATTTGCTGCTGCAAAACCAAAAGCAAAGCCAAAAGCTAAAGCTGCACCTAAGAAGAAAGTTGTTGCAGCACCTAAAAAAGTTGTTGCTGCACCTAAGAAAGTTGTTGCAGCACCTAAGAAAGTTGTTGCAGCCAAGGTGGCTAAAAAGCCTGCAGCAACATCTAAGCGATCCGCAACACTTGCAGATAAATTCAAAAAAATGGCTACTGCCAATAAACCAAAAACTTCTGTAAAGACAGGCTCTGAGAAACAAGTATGGGCGAAAGAAGTAAATGGTTTGCATAAAACTATAAAAACATGGCTAAATGATTATAGTAAAAATGGCTATATATCTTTTAGTACTAGTAAGGTTAAACTACATGATGAAGATGTTGGTAATTATGAAGTAAATGCTCTGGAATTAGATATTCTGGGTGGTCATAAGATTGTATTTCAACCAATGGAAATTGGTTTCATAGGTGCAATCGGTAGAATTGATGTTACACATATTGCTCCTGATGATGATGGTCATAAACATATGATGTTATTGATTAAAGATTCTAAGGACAATCTGCATTGGAAATTATGGAAGAACCTAAATATAGGTAATCAACTAGCATTTAATAAGCAAATGTTAGATGAATTATTAAATCAATGGATTGAATTTTAATTTAATCTATTCTCCTTATCTTTACAGATAGGGGGTTATTTGAGAGAGTAAATATTAATGTCACCGACTCAAAATCGCCGTGATTTTCTTAAAAAAACTGCAACAGTTGCCGGATTAACAACAGTTGCCCCCGGCATGTTATTTTATAGTGTTTCTCAGGCTAAACCTGATGGTGAAGCAGTCACTTCTAAAGTGCGTTGGGGTATGTTGATTGATACTACTAAATGTGCTGATGGTTGTAATGACTGTGTGAATGCTTGTACCAAAGAACACGGTTTAAATGATAATGTTCGTGCTGAAATTGCACCACAATGGATACGTAAAGTAGGTTTACGTGATAAGCAAACTGGTAAAGAAACAACTTTGCCGATGTTATGTCAACATTGTGAACACCCACCTTGTGTTGATGTTTGCCCAACTGGAGCCTCATTTAAACGCGCTGATGGAATTGTATTAGTAGATAAGCATACTTGTATTGGTTGTCGTTATTGTATGATGGCTTGCCCTTATAAAGCACGATCTTTTGTTCATGAAAACTTAGAAAACCAAAAACCACATTCTCCACGCGGTAAAGGTACTGTAGAAAGCTGTACTTTTTGTGTGCATAAAGTAGATAAGGGTGAAAAGCCAGCTTGTGTAGAAGCCTGTGGTAAAGCTATGATCTTTGGGGATATAAAAGATCCTGAAAGTGAAATTTCTAAGAAATTAGCTGAAGTAAGTAGTACTGCTTTACGTGCTGATATGAAGTTAAATCCCGGTGTGCGTTATCAAGGAATATAGTTTATGAAGGAAATTCAATTTCAAGAACTTGAAGGCAAGAGTGCAGGTTTTTATGCATTATTAGCAGTATCAGGCTTCTTCCTGTTGCTGGGTTTATATGCTGTTTATAACATGGAACATTATGGTCATGCTATAACTGGTATGAATAATCAAATTGTGTGGGGAATACCACATGTTTTTGCAATTTTTCTTATTTTAGCCGCTTCTGGTGTCTTGAATGTTGCCTCAATCAGTTCGGTATTTCGTAAAACCTTTTATCATCCATTAGCGCGTTTATCAGTATTGTTAGCCATAACCTTATTGGTAAGTGGATTAATGGTGTTAGTGCTTGATTTAGGCCGCCCTGATCGCTTAATAGTTGCAATGACCATTTACAATTTTAAATCTATTTTTGCATGGAATATCATTCTGTATAATGGGTTTTTGCTAATTTCTATTATTTATTTGTGGTTTATGATGGAACGACGGATGAAGCAATATTATCCTACAGCGGGTTTAGTTGCTTTTATTTGGCGTATTATTTTAACCACAGGTACTGGTTCTATTTTTGGTTTTCTAGTAGCACGAGAAGCTTATAATACTGCAATTATGGCACCTTTATTTATTGCCTTATCGTTAGCATTAGGATTAGCAGTATTTTTATTAGTCTTATTGATTGATTGTTGGAAAACACATTGCTCATTAGGAGAAGGTGTATTAGAACGTCCTAAAAAGTTATTAGCTGTATTTATTGTAGCTGTATTTTATTTTGTATTAGCTTATCATTTGACTAATTTATATATAACTGGTCGTCATGGAATTGAATACTTTATTTTAGCAAGTGGTGGTATTTATACAGCTTTATTTTGGGGTGGTTATATATTCTTAGGAACAATAATGCCGCTATTATTGCTTTATCATGAAAAATTTACTCATAGTCGTGCAAGTATTGCCGCTGCTGCTTTATTGACTATCGTAGGTGGTTTTTCATTATTGTATGTCATTATTATAGGTGGTCAAGCATATCCTTTAGATATATTTCCGGGAATGGAAGTAACATCTTCAAATTTTTTTGATGGTGTTGTAAATAGTTACACTCCTAGCGGTTGGGAAATATTATTGGGTATTAGTGGAATTTCTCTGTTTGTGTTACTAACCACTTTAGCTTTAAAAATCCTTCCTTTTTTACCTCGCAGTTTGGCTGATAGTGATATTGAGCCTGAATTTAGAAATTAATTTTCTTAAGCCCCCTAAAGGGGCAATCTGATTATGCCAACAAAAACATTCTATGAAGAACATCCTTTTGCACAATATGTCCGTATTTTAGGTAAGGGTAAAAATGGTTCCCGTCCTTTAACACAAGATGAAGCTTATCAATCTATGCTTATGATTCTTAAAGGCGAAGTTGAACCAGTGCAATTAGGTGCATTTATGATGCTGATGCGCGTGAAGGAAGAAACACGTGAAGAACTTGCGGGTTTTATTCAAGCAGCGCGTGATTCATTTCAATTGCCAAGCGGCATGGCAAAAGTTGATTTAGATTGGTCATCTTATGCTGGTAAGCGTCGTCATTTGCCTTGGTTTCTATTGTCTGCGTTGTTATTAGCAGATAAAGGAATTAAGGTTTTTATGCACGGTGCTGGAGGACATACCAATGATCGTATTTATACTCAAGATGTATTGTCATATTTGAATATTGACTATGCGACTTCATTTGAACAAGCATCTGAACAATTAGAACAAACCAATTTTAGTTATTTGCCGCTAAAATATCTAAGCCCTAAATTACATGAAATTATTGAAATGCGTTCATTAATGGGTTTACGTTCGCCGGTGCATACTTTGGCGCGTATGATAAATCCATTGAATGCCCCTTATGTAATTCAAGGTATTTTCCATCCGGGTTATAGCCCAGTTCACCAAGAAGCGGCTTTATTGCTAAATATGCCTCACCTTGCTGTGATGAAAGGAGAAGGCGGCGAAATTGAGCGTAATCCAGATATGGAATGTTTAGTACAAAGCGTCCATAATGGCGAACTGTCCGATGAAGTGTGGCCACCATTATTTAAAAAACGCCATGTCAAAGAACCAATTTTGGAACCTGAACGCTTAGCAAGCTTATGGCGTGGAGAAATTGAAGATGAATATGCTCAAGCAGCCATCTTGGGAACCACTGCTATTGCTTTGAGATTGATGGAAAAAGCGGCTAGTGTTGATCAGGCACTAGAATTAGCGCAACAGATGTGGGAGAATCGTATATGTCATGGTTAAATAAACTGCCTTGGGCGATGTTAATTATAGGTTCACTGTTTTTAGGTTTATCACCTTTTATGCCTGAACCACATTTATTTGAAAAAGTCAGAATGTTATTTGAAGGTAATTTACATAAACCAATTGATATTTTTGATTTGTTTTTACATGGTACTTTTCCATTGTTATTGTTGTTGAAAAGTATTTATTCTATTATTAAAAAGTAAGCAAAGTGTTAGACCTGACAGGTTTTAAAAACCTGTCAGGTCTGATACGAAGTGAAGTAAATCCGTTGTACTATATAGGTATATTAATATGTCTTACGGAAAATTTAAATCAGTTGAGGAAGTTGCAACAAAATTTGATATTGAAGTTGCGGATAGAACTGCATTTTTAAATGAAATAGAACTTGAAATTTTAGACGTTTTCTTTTCTATGATCACAAAAAATTTGCAGGATGAGACAAACTATATTAATGAATTTGCGATTTGTGAGACAATTATAAGACCTATTTTGGGGATAGTGGCAGAAAATTACAATTTAAAAGTATGGTCACATATGCCTTACAATATAGATGAAAAAAAAGGTTTGGTAGGCGAACCAGATTATTTAATTGCGCCTAAAACTAAATATGGCGCAATGGCAAAACCTTCACTTTGTGTCATAGAAGCTAAAAAAGATGATTTTAATCAAGGCTGGGCACAAGCTTTGTCTGAAATGGTCGCATCTTCTCTGCTAGATGCGCATATCTGCTATGGTATTGTAACTACCGGGGCTATCTGGCAATTTGGCAAACTGGATCAAGGTATTTTTGTAATAGATCCAAGGTATATATCTGCCACTACTGAATTACAATTGGTTTTTAATATAATTAATTGGATATTTCAGGAAATATCCTAAACAATAATGCGAGTTTTATTCATAAAATTATTATTACACCTATTTGCCTTATTACCCTTAGCCATAACACACACTATTGCCAACATATTAGGTAGATTATTAGCGCGATCTTCATCATTACGCATCACTAATGTAACACGTACCAATATTAGTTTGTGTTTTCCTCAGCTATCTGCCGCTGAACAAGCAGATTTAGTTAAACACAGCTTAATTGAAACCTGTAAAACCTTTATAGAAATAGGTAAAATCTGGTTATCACCGCTTGATAAAGCATTAGCTTTGGTGTGTGAAGTAAAAGGTGAAGAATGTGTACAACAGGCATTCGAGCAAGGCAAAGGAGTTATATTTTTAACACCACATTTTGGGGCTTGGGAAATGGCAGCCTTATATGCAACTTCACGTTATACTATGAGTGCCTTATATCGTCCACCCAAATTACATGGATTAAATGACTTAATTCATACAGCTCGTGAGCGAGCAGGTGGGAATTTGATGCCAGTAAATCGTGCAGGTGTACGAGCTTTATATCAACAATTACGGCAAGGAAAAGCCGCTGGTATTTTACCTGATCAAGTTCCAACTGATAATAATGCTGGAATTTTTGTGCCTTTTTTTGGCGTAAAAGCTTTTACTACCGTATTAGTTTCTCGTTTAGCCAATAAAACTGGTGCTAGCATAATTTTTACTTATGCAGAACGTCTGCCAAACAGCAAGGGATTTAAAATTCATTTTTTTCCAGCACCAACCGAGATTACAAGTTCCAATTTGGAGGAGGCTTGTACAGCACTAAATAAAGGCATAGAACACTGCGTAGAAAATTGCCCGGCACAATATCTATGGAGTTATAAACGTTTTAAAATGTCGGTAAACTATTAAGCGGCTAAAATTTCAAATTCAACCGCTTTAGCTACAGGTTTTACTTGCTTGCTCTCTTTGATCAACTCAAGAATACCATAGCTTGATAGTGTTTTTAATGTGCGGGAAAGGTTACTTTGTTTTCTTCCTGTGGTTTCAGATAGTTCTTTTATTGAATTGGGTTTTGTATCTTTAATAATGTGTAATAATGCACGGTTTTCATCGCTTAATACTTCAGCTAAAGAACGCATGGAAGTAAACCAGATTTTTGGTTCATTAGGTTCTGGTTTATAGCTTCCTTTTGCGATTAGCAACATTCTTTCCCTTATTTTTTCTTGTGGCATGATGCCAATACGTACTTTATATTCGTTACTCATATCTATCATTCCTGCTTCTTTAATACTTCATCAACTTTTTCAAAAAAATCTTGAATAAGTTGATAAGGATCTTTGAACTCATAGGGAATACCATTATCTAAACTATGACGATGATAATGATCATATTCAATGATACGACCAGAGTATTTATATTTCTTTGGTAATTTTACTGCATGAGCATTATCATAACCCATGAGTCGTTTACCATATTTATCATGAAGAGTGAGGCTATATCGAAGCCCATGAGAACGTTCTTTTGTAACCTTTGTTTTTGACACCTCAAATTTTACCCAATAACCATTTCCCTGATCTATAATCACTCCATCTAAGTCAAGAAGTGTTTCTAATCCATAATCTTTGTTATCACACATACAATTAGTTATTTTCATATCATCAGGTGATAATTATAGCATAATTAATGCTAACTCAGAGCATTATTAGACTTATTCTGAAAAGCTTGAGCTTAGCTGCTATAATAATCTTATATATAAGATATAGACGATTAGACCAGATTAATCGTCATATATTTGATTCCTTTCATAAAATTATCCATAAATAAACGTGATTAAAAAAATAATATATACATTATTTGGTATCCTCCTATTGAATAATGAAATTTTGGCTAGTGAAGAAGATATTTTTAAACAAGCTCTTGCTTATACAGTTAAAATTAAAGCTAGAGTTGATAAACCATTTCTTGGAGATGAAAAAGGCGCATTTACTGCCGCTGGATTTTTAGTTGATGCTAAACAACGATTAGTAATGACAAATGCACATGTAGTAGCGCGTTCTCCTTCACATGTGTCAGTTGCATTTTATAATGGACATTATTATAAAGCGCGAAAACTTTATGTTGATCCAGTTTTAGACTTAGCCTTATTAAAATTACCTAAAAATTCTATACCTAAAGGGATAAAAGCAGCGCAATTAGAATGTAAAAATATTCCAGCAGTCGGACATCCAGTAGGCGCATTAGGACATCCTTGGGGTATATTTTTTACCGGAACTCGTGGGGTTATTTCTGGCATTACTGATAAATTTGGAGGAGAATTTTTACAAACTGACGCTCCAATAAATAGCGGCAACTCAGGTGGACCATTAATTAGTATGAAAACCGCAAAAGTAGTAGGTATTAATACATCTAGTTTAAATAAAAATCAAGATCAAAATACCAATTTTGCCACACCAATGAAATATGCTTGTAGAGTATTAGAACTATTACAAATAGGCAAAAATCCATCACCACCAGAATTACCAATCCTATTTCAGCTTGATATTGATGATAGTAATAAATTGATAGTTGCTAGCACCCACTTAGCTTCAGATTTAATAGCATTAGAAAACGGTGATATAATTGAAAAATTTGAAAATGAAACTCAATTTATTCATGCGCTTAGAGGTAATTTAGACAATTTTAGTTTAGCTATTACTCGTCAAAATAAAAAAATGATTCTATCAGGCAGACTCAATGCCATGCAATTAGTTACAGAACGTAAAGGTATATTTGTATCAGGAATAGTGATTGCACCTTGGTGGATACGTGATTGGCAAGAAGTGAATTTACCGCCACTAGTAATTCATAATGTAGAAGCTGGCTCTATAGGAGACGATCAAAAAATTCAAAATTGGGATAACCTAGTATCTATTGATAGAAAACCAATGAAAAATTTAAAACAATTATTTGCTTATCTAAAAGCGGCTAAATTACAAGACAAAAAGGTATATCTTACAATTAAACGCTTTAGTGATTTAGATGATCGTTTATATGATTATTTGGAACGCCCTTTAAAAGTTGTAGATTTAAAATATTTTGGTGGCAAAAAAAAATAATCATTTAACTAACTTTTTAACTTTCATGACCCTACAAATATGATTTAACATCATACAAAGTCACATGTGGTTTTAAAACAAATTACCCAATGACAAGTAATAATTAAGACTACCTTGTTTGGTATATCCTGTTCCTAAGAATAGTGATCCAAATGGTGTCTCCCATACAAAGCCTGCTAATCCTCCATATAGTAAATCTGTCATATTTATATCTTGGTAGCTATCCCAAGCATTACCAGCATGTAATAATCCTACTAGTCTGATTCCTAATGCACTTAACACTTCTCGTTGTTTGTGTGTTGTTTGTAAGTTAGTAGGATTGTATAAGCCGCCAAATTGAAATATTAAAGCATGTTTGCCACCTATGTCACCTTCAGGATAACCAGCTAGGTAATTTAAGCCGCCTATTGAAAAACTTTCATATATTGGAGGAGTTGAATGTAGAAAAGTAAACAAACTGGCATTTGTTATTAAAGTTAAGCGGCGATTTATAGGAAACATTTCGCGCATATCTAAGGTTATTTTTTGATAATCTGATTCTGAACCAAATGATTGATTATAAATTTCGCTGTTAAATTTAATTCTTCTACCTTTTCTCGGAAATACCCGATCATCAAGAGTATCGTAGCCAAAACTTAGAGTTAGTAAGTGTTCTTCTGTAGTACCTATAGGTAATATGCTTGGATCACCAATTCTTAAGTTAGCTTGTAACCGCTTATGTTGCATTCCTACACGTAATTCAGCGTAGTTACCAAAGTTCATACCTATATCTACACCTAGTAGAAAACGTTTTAAATCATATTCAGCAATACCTTGTTTGTTTTGAAAAATATCAGTAAAACTTCTACTAAACTTTGCATAAGGCGCGATAAAAAAACGTCGTTTATAATCTAAAGGTTGATAAAATTCCGTAAAAAAACCATAACCGGCTCCCATGCCTAATTCTGTTATCCATTCAGCACCAAAACGATTAATATTTAATTGTTCATGACGTAATAAACTTATAAATTCAGCTTTATCACTAAAACTGGTAGTAGTATTCAAGCCAAAACGAAAATAATTAGGACCCCAGCTTTTTTCACGTATATCAAATAATAAGCCACTATCTCCTTGTTTATTTTGAATAATATCATAAGTAATTTGTTCAAAATCATTTAATGACATTAAACTATTAGTTTCTTTTTCCAGTTGTTCTATATCTAGTTGTTTGCCGATTAATCCTTCTAATTTATTCTGTAATAACTTATTGCTAGTGCGATTATTACCAGTGAATTTCAAAAACGATGGTGTAATTTTTTTAGGTAAAGGAGGTTTTTTTGCTGTGATATCAGCGCGATGCTTATTATAATTATTTGTATTTAAAGCAAAACCTTTGAAAACTGCCGATTTTTTTATAATTGCTTCATAACCTTTACTGATCATCTCAACCCCTTTGGCAAAATCGGTAAAACTATAGCCTTTCAATTCAGGTGTGATGATAATGTCTGCATGTTCTAAAGCGCGTCTAGTATTTTGAATTAGGGCAGCATCAAGAGATTGTGAAGCGATAGTCAAAAAGGAACTGTTGGCTTTAATTTCCTTTAGTGGCATGGAAATATTAACAGCTATTACAATATCAGCTCCCATTGCTCTAACTACATCAACGGGTAAATTATTGAGAATGCCACCATCAACCAATAAATGACCATCAATTTCTACTGGTGAAAACGCAAATGGAACTGCCATAGAAGCGCGAAGAGTTAAAGCTAAATCACCTTTTTCTAAGATAAAGGGTTTAGCCGTATTTATATCAGTGGCAACAGCTTGAAATGGAATTGGTAATTGAGAAAAGTTTTTAAGCCGAATTCCTCTGGTTAGACGTTTCAGGGCTAATAATAAATTTTGCCCACCTACTAATCCAGCCGAAGATGTTAAACTATAATTTTTATCTAAACCAAATTCTAGTTGAAAAAAGCGACGCTGATTTTGCTTTTCACGATAAGACAGTTGATTTCGATCACTTTTTAAATTAAAAATACTTTCCCAGTCGATTTGTTTGACAGCCTTAGCCAATTCTTGGCTTGATAAACCACTAGCATATAATCCACCTACAATGCTACCCATGCTAGTGCCAGCGATATAATCTATTGGAATTTTTAATTCTTCTAAGGCTTGCAAAACCCCAATATGAGCAATACCTCGTGCGCCACCGCCTGAAAAGGCAATACCTATTTTTGGTCTTTCAGAGGCTTGAAGTTGAGTTGATATAAGAAAGAATATGAAAAAAAAATGTGGTTTTAACATAGCGAACTTTGCAGACAAACCTGACAGGTTTTAAAAACCTGTCAGGTTTAGTTTATTGATTAAGCAAGAGCTTTAAATATAGAATCACGAATTTCTTCAACTTTACCAATACCTTCAATACGTATATATTTAGCCGCATTATCAGCTTCAGCAGCTTTTAAATAATATGCAACTAAAGGTTCAGTCATTTCATGATAAACTTTCAAACGTTGTTTAACAGTTTCTTCTTGATCATCATCACGTTGAATTAAATCTTCACCTGTGGCATCATCTTTACCTTCAACTTTAGGTGGATTATATTGAACGTGATAAGTACGCCCAGAGGCTAAATGTACACGTCTTCCAGCCATACGCTTAACAATTTCAGCATCATCAACCGCAATTTCAACCACGTAATCTATTGGCACACCAGCATCTTTCATAGCGTCAGCTTGTGGAATAGTACGTGGAAAACCATCAAATAAGAAACCATTTTCACAATCAGCTTCTTTGATACGGTCCTTAACTAAACCAATGATGATTTCATCAGAAACCAAACCACCTTCATCCATGATTTTTTTAGCTGCTAAGCCTAATTCAGTACCAGCTTTAACAGCAGCACGTAACATATCACCAGTAGAAATTTGTGGAATATTATATTTTTCTTTAATGTAATTAGCTTGAGTACCTTTACCAGCGCCGGGGCCACCTAAAAGAATTAAACGCATTTATATAGTCCTACATGTTAAAAAATGTATATTTTACCGCAAATAGTTAATATAATCAGGTAATTTTTTAATTGTCGTATTATAATTCATTGAATTTGGTCTCCAAAATTACATTATAGTATATAACTCATTTGTCTGAATCAGACATATTAATTAATCCCTATGTCAACAAAATTTATAATAAATCCGGGTGGATGTTTGCGTGGTAGTTTGCGTGTTCCCGGCGATAAATCTATTTCTCATCGTTCTATAATGTTAGGTGCTTTAGCTGAAGGAACGACAGAAATTAGTGGTTTTTTAGAAGGCGAAGATACTCTAGCAACATTAGCCGCTTTTCAAACAATGGGAGTAAATATCAGTCGAAATAATGGGCAAATCAGCATTCAAGGTGTAGGTTTACATGGTTTAAAAGCACCTAATTCTCCTCTATATCTTGGTAATTCTGGAACTTCGATGCGCCTATTATCAGGATTAATGGTAGGTCAAAATTTTTCCGTAGAAATGACTGGTGATGCCTCATTATCGCGTCGCCCTATGCGTCGCGTTACCAAACCATTATCTTTAATGGGTGCAAATATCTCAACTAATGCAGATGGCACCCCGCCACTTAAAATTAATGGCAATTCTTTACAAGCAATTAATTATAATTTACCAATTGCCAGTGCCCAAGTTAAATCTGCTATATTACTTGCGGGTTTATATGCAAATGGTAAAACTTGTGTAACTGAACCAGCACCGACTCGTGATCATACAGAACGTATGTTAGCAGGTTTTGGTTATTCAGTGACAAGAGATGCAAATACTATTTGTTTACAAGGTGGTGGTAAATTACAAGCACATTCAATTGATGTACCGGCTGATATTTCTTCAGCGGCTTTTTTTATAGTTGCAGCTTGTATTGCTAAAGATTCTGAATTGTCTTTAACCCATGTGGGTATTAATGCAACTAGAATTGGAATTATTAATATTTTGCAACAAATGGGAGCTGATATTAGTTTGACTAATCAACATGAAGTTAGCGGCGAATTAGTAGCAGATATTCATATACGTTCCAGTCAATTGCATGGAATCCATATTCCACCACAACAAGTACCATTAGCAATAGATGAATTTCCTGCGATATTTATAGCTGCTGCCTGTGCTGAAGGAAAAACAGTATTAACAGGAGCAGCAGAATTACGAGTTAAAGAAAGTGATCGAATTCAAGTCATGGCAGATGGCTTAAATATTATTGGTATTAAGGCAGAAGCTACAGCTGATGGAATGATAATCCAAGGTGGTAAAATACAAGGTGGTATAATAAATAGTCATGGCGATCATCGTATTGCAATGGCATTTACAATAGCCGCTTTACGTGCCAATGAGACGATTACAGTAACAGATTGCGCTAATGTTGCAACATCATTCCCAAATTTTGTTAAACTATCACAACAAGCAGGGATAAATCTAAGTGAGCAATAATATTCCTGATATAATCATATCATGAGTAGGGTGGGTAGAGCGAAGCGATACGAAGTCAGCGAAGCTAAACCCACCATTTTGTGACTACATAAAATACATGATAAGACATGATAATACCTGTTATAACCATAGATGGAGCTAGTGGAGTTGGTAAAGGCACTGTAAGTTCAAGAGTAGCAAAACATTTTAATTGGCATATATTAGATAGTGGAGCAATATATAGAATACTCGCCTTAACTGCCATAAAAAATAAAATAGCACTAGATGATGAGATTGAATTAGCTATTTCAGCTATTAATTTAGACTTAAATTTCAAAGCATTAGAAGAATTACGCACTGAAGAGTGTGCAGCAGCAGCCTCAAAAGTTGCTGCTTTAGCAAAAGTACGCGAAGCATTATTAGCTCGACAACGCGCTTGCCGTGTTGCTCCCGGCTTAGTTGCAGATGGGCGTGATATGGGAACTATAGTATTTCCTGATGCCAAAATAAAAATATTTTTAACTGCGACGGCTGAAGAAAGAGCACAAAGACGTTATAAACAGTTGAAAGAAAAAGGGATAAATGCTAAGCTATCCGACATAGTGATAGACATTACTGAACGTGATAAACGTGATCGTACTAGATCTATTGCACCATGCCGTGCTGCCGATGATGCTTTTATAATTGATACAACAAATTTATCAATAGATCAAGTGGTAGCACAAATCATTAACCTTTAACAATATCGACTTGTTATTGTCACACAACAAGTCAATGATTTACATTTAGAATGAACGAAAGCTTTGCCGAGTTATTTAACGAGAGTCAATCACAAAAATCCATGAAAACCGGTAGTATTATACCGGGTACAGTTGTAGAAATACGTCAAGATTTAGTTATTATAGATACAGGGCTAAAATCTGAAGGCGTTATCCCTATAAGTCAATTTTATGATGACGCTGGACAATTGGAAGTTGCAATTGGTGATCAAGTAGATGTATCTTTAGACGCTGTAGAAGATGGTTTTGGAGAAACCAAATTATCGCGTGAAAAAGCTAAACGAGCTGCTGCTTGGGCTGTGTTGCAAAAAGCCCATGAAACTAATGAAACTATTACAGGTTTAATTAGTGAAAAGGTTAAAGGTGGATTTACTGTTAATGTCAATAACATTCGTGCCTTTTTACCCGGCTCATTAGTAGATGTACGCCCAGTGCGTGATACTACTTATTTAGAAGAAAACCCGATAGAATTTAAAGTTATTAAATTAGATCAACGACGTAATAATGTAGTTGTATCACGTCGCGCAGTGGTTGAAACAGAAAATTCCCAAGAACGTGAAGCCTTATTAGAATCCATGCAAGAAGGAATGAAATTGCGTGGTGTAGTGAAAAATTTAACCGATTACGGTGCTTTTGTGGATTTAGGCGGTGTGGATGGACTTTTACATATAACAGATATGGCTTGGCGGCGCGTTAAACATCCTAGTGATGTTGTTAGTGTTGGTGATGATGTTGATGTTAAAGTGCTAAAATTTGATCGTGAACGTGTTCGAGTATCTCTAGGATTGAAACAATTAAGTGAAGATCCTTGGGTTGATATTGCACGTCGTTATCCAGTTAATTCACGCTTATTTGGTAAGGTAACGAATTTAGCAGATTATGGTTGCTTTGTAGAAATTGAAGAAGGTGTAGAAGGCTTAGTACACGTTACCGAAATGGATTGGACTAATAAAAATGTACATCCATCGAAAGTAGTTCAGATTGGCGATGAAACAGAAGTAATGGTATTAGAGATTGATGAAGAACTTCGTCGTATATCTTTAAGTATCAGACATTGTCATCCTAATCCATGGGAAGAATTTGCTGCAACCCATAATAAAAATGATAAAGTGGTTGGTCGTATTAAGTCTATCACTGATTTTGGTATATTCATTGGTTTAGATGGCGGTATTGACGGTTTAGTACATATGTCAGATATTTCTTGGAATATCCCGGGTGATGAAGCTGTACGCCAATTTAAGAAAGGTGATGAAGTTGAAGCAGTTGTATTAGCTGTAGATGCTGAACGCGAAAGAATTTCTTTAGGAATAAAGCAACTAGAAAAAGAATCATTTTCTCATTATATAAGTCAATATCCTAAAGGTAGTGTAGTTAAAGGAGTTGTAACTGAAATAGCAAATAATAGAGCTATCGTTCAACTAGATACTGAAGTTGATGGCGTGTTACGAATTCAAGAACTAGCTCGTGAGCGTGTAGAAGATATTAACCATGTCTTAAAAGAGAATCAAGAAATTCAAGCTAAGATCATTAATGTTGATCGTAAGAAACGTAGCATTAGCTTATCTATTAAAGCATTAGTATCAGATGAAGAATCCGCTGTTCTTGAAAATTATAGCAATTCACAACAAGAGAACAATACTGCTGCTACTTTAGGTGATTTAATTAAAGAACAAGCAGATAAACAATAACGCAAGAGGCAATCTTTAACGATTGCCCATATAGCAATGACAAAATCAGAACTAATTGAAGCAATTTCATTAAAACAAACCCATTTATCTCAAAAAGATATTGATCTTGCCATTAAAACTATTTTAGAAAATATGGCACAAGCTTTAGAGCAAGGTGAAAGGATTGAAATACGTGGTTTTGGTAGTTTTTCACTTCATCATCGCCCACCTAGAAAGGGACGTAATCCTAAAACTGGTGCTGCTGTTAAATTATCTGAAAAATATGTACCTCATTTTAAACCGGGTAAAGAAATGCGAGATCGTATTAATACCAGTGGCGGTTTTTAGTCTTAGCGTCAGCTTATGATTAGCCATGAGTTTTTTGTTATGGCTGTTGTTGCCTGTAGCTGCTGCCTCTGGATGGTTAGTAGCACAGCATCAAAAACGGCGAAAACCAATAAGTTCTCATTTATCACCTGATTATTTAAAAGGTTTAAATTATTGGTTACGTGAAGAACCTGATAAAGCAATTGATATTTTCATAAAGTTAATTGATGTTAATAATGAAACTTTTGAAACTCATTTGGCTTTAGGTGTTTTATTTCGCCGACGTGGTGAAGTGAATCAAGCAATTCATATTCATCAAAATATTATTAAAATACCCACCCTTGATCCGCAAAAACGTAATCTAGCACTATTTGAACTTGCTCATGATTATCAAAATGCAGGTTTGTTTGACAGAGCAGAAGATGTATTTAAAAATCTGTTGATTGTTGAAAATTATCAAATTCCTGCATTATCTCAATTATTAAAAATTTATGAACAAGAGCAAGAGTGGGAAAAAGCAATTAAGGTTGCGCAAAAATTAGCAAAACTCTCAGGTAAGAAGATGCCAATTGCGCAATATTATTGTGAACAAGCAGAAAACTATCGAGAGCAAGGAAATACTAATAGAGTGCAACAACTTATACAGAAAGCACTAGATACAGATCCTTTTTGTGTACGTGCAAGTATTATAGAGGCTAGCTTAGCATTAGAAAATAATGATTATAGGCAAGCAATTGTTGCATTTAAGCGGGTAGAAAAGCAAGATCATAAATATATTATTGAAATCATAGATGATTTACATGATTGTTATCATGCAATTGGACAAATTGATCAATTTCAAGTCTATTTGCAAGCAATTTTGAATCGTTATGATGAGATTACACCAATTTTAAGCTTCGTAAAAATTATTCAACAACAGTTAGGCAGACAACAAGCTATAGATTTTGTTTCAAAACAAATGCTTGAACGTCCTTCATTATGTAGTATTAATAGTTTTTTAGCTTTATCTAAAGCGGATAACACATTATTACATAATACTATTACGCAATTATTAAACAATAAAGCATTTTATAAATGTAATAATTGTGGATTTACTGCTCGTAAATTATATTGGCATTGCCCAAGTTGTAAGAAATGGAATACTATGAAATCTATACAAGGCATTGATGGCGATTAATATGTCTCCTTTAATTATTGCTTTAGATTTTGCAGATGCAAAATCAGCATTAGCATTAGCAAAACAATTAGATCCTACACTTTGCCGAGTTAAAGTTGGCAAAGAATTATTTACTCGAAGTGGTCCACTTTTAATTGAGCAATTAATAAATTTAGGTTTTGATGTTTTTTTAGACTTAAAATATCATGATATACCTAATACGGTGGCACGCGCTTGTTTAGCAGCCGCTGATTTAGGTGTGTGGATGGTAAATGTTCATGCTTTAGGCAGTCGTAGTATGTTATTAGCAGCTCGTGAAGCCTTGGAAAAACATTCACAACGCCCTTTATTAATTGCTGTAACAATTCTAACTAGTTTAGAAAAACATGATTTATATGCAATTGGTTTACATGGTAGTGTGGAAGAAAATGTATTGCGTTTAGCTCGTTTAACTGATGCTTGTGGTTTAGATGGTGTTGTTTGTTCTCCTCATGAAATTTCTACTATACGTAAAGCAATTGCTAATGATTTTAAATTAGTTACACCCGGAATTCGTCCAGTTCATAGTGGTTTAGATGATCAAAAACGGATTATGACACCAGCGGAAGCTGTAAATTTAGGAGCTGATTATTTAGTAATTGGTCGTCCAATTACGGCTGCGCCGGATCCCTTACAAGCATTAATGGATATTATTAATGAAATTTAGTGAAAATTGGCTACGTGAATTAGTCAACCCCTCAATTTCACGAGAAGAATTAGTAGCACAATTAACTATGGCGGGTTTGGAAGTTGATGCTGTTGAACCTGTAGCCGCTGTATTTAATAAAGTAGTGATTGGAGAAGTTATTTCTATTGCTGCTCATCCTGATGCTAAAAAACTACAAGTTTGTCAGGTTAATACAGGTGCTGAGCCTTTAACTATAGTTTGTGGTGCCGCTAATGTGCATGTCGGAATGCGGGCACCTACTGCTGTAATTGGTGCGCGTATTGGTAAGATAAAAATCAAAAAGTCTAAATTACGTGGGGTTTTATCTTATGGCATGTTATGTTCGGCTGAAGAATTAGGCTTAGCTGATAGTTCTGAAGGTTTAATGCCTTTAGCGAATGATGCGCCGCTTGGTGAAGATTTACGTGAATATTTGAAATTAGATGATGTCAGTTTTGATGTTGATTTAACTCCTAATCGTGGTGATTGTTTAAGTGTTGCTGGAATTGCACGAGAAGTTGGTGTTTTAACACGCACTGCTGTAAATTATCCTAAGATTTCAAATATTAGTGCTAGCATAACTGATAGTTTTTCAGTGGATATTCAAGCTGATAAGGCTTGCCCTCGTTATGTTGGACGTATCATTAAAAATATTGATGCGAAAGCCACAACTCCTTTATGGATGCAAGAACGTTTACGTCGTAGCGGCTTACGTAGCATTAGCGCAGTGGTAGATGTAACTAATTATGTATTATTAGAATTAGGGCAGCCTATGCACGCCTTTGATTTTAATAATTTATCAGGTGGCATTGAAGTCAGAATGGCTAGGGCTGGGGAATCTTTAACTTTATTAGATGAACAAACTGTAAAATTAGATGAACAAACTTTAGTAATAGCAGATGAGAAGCAAGCTTTAGCTATTGCTGGAGTTATGGGTGGGCAAGCATCCGCAGTTACTGATTCTACTACTGATATTTTTTTAGAAAGCGCGTTTTTTGCTCCTGAATATGCCGCTGGTTGTGCGAGACGTTACGGATTACATACCGATTCCTCTCATCGTTTTGAGCGTGGTGTTGATTCAGATTTACAAGTTAATGCGATTGAACGGGCTACAGAATTATTACTAGAAATTGTTGGTGGAGAAGCTGGAGTAGTTATTGAAAAAGTAGCTGATAGTTTACCAGTAGCTTCCAATATTGAATTACGCGCACATAATATTAAACGGATACTTGGTAAGTCATTTAAGGCTAACGATATTACCGATATTTTCACTCGTTTAGGTATGAAAGTAGAAAGCGGTGACTCTAGTTGGCAAATACAAGCTCCAAGTTTTCGCTTTGATGTCAGCATTGAGGCTGATTTAATTGAAGAATTAGCGCGTTTATATGGCTATAATAATTTACCAAGCCAAGCACCAAAATCGCGCTTAATAATGCACAGTTCAAAAACTATAACTGTAAATCAATTAAAAGAAATATTAGTACAGCGCGATTATCAAGAAGCGATTACTTATAGTTTTGTTGATTCAAAATTACAAGCACAATTGAATCCAGAATTAAAAGCCATAACTTTAGCTAATCCAATTGCTAGCGATATGGCAGCAATGCGTACTAGTTTATGGTCAAGCTTATTGCCAGCGGTACAATATAACCAAAAGCGTCAACAATCACGAGTGCGCTTATTTGAAACTGGCAGACGCTTTATACAGTCACAAACTGAAGGTTTATTACAAGAATTGATGATTGCCGGTGTGGTAACGGGAACACGATTCGCTGAACAATGGGCTGCTGTTTCACAACCAGTTGATTTTTATGATGTAAAATCAGATATAGAAGCATTATTAAATGTTAATGATATTGATTTTAGAGCAGATACACATCCTGCCTTACATCCCGGCAAAACAGCGGCTATTTATCGTGGTGATGAATATATAGGAATATTAGGCGCAGCACATCCTAGTTTAATAAAACAATTAGATTTAATAACACCAGTATTTTTATTTGAATTAAAACTGGCTCCATTATTAGAAAATAAACCACATAAATTTCAAGAACTATCTAAATATCCTAATGTAAGAAGGGATATTGCGTTGATATTACCACAAGATGTAACAGCCATTCAAGTAATGGATTGTATTAAGGAAACAGCACCTGAAATCTTGATTGAATGGCAGTTATTTGATGTATATCAGGGCGAAAAAATAGATTCAAATAAAAAAAGTTTAGCAATAGGCTTGATTTTTCAAGCATTTTCACGCAATCTTATTGACCAAGATGTAGAAACTGTCGTTGAACAGTTGCTAAATACTTTGGAAACTAAATTAGGTGCAAAATTAAGGAATTAAAATAATGGCATTGACTAAAGCTGTAATAGCAGAAAAACTTTTTGACGAAGTAGGCTTAAATAAAAGAGAAGCCAAGGATATAGTAGATTTATTTTTTGAAGAAATCCGCTCATCCTTAGAAAAAGGGCAACAAGTTAAACTTTCTGGATTTGGTAACTTTGATTTACGTGATAAAGAAGAGCGCCCGGGAAGAAATCCTAAAACAGGAGAAGAAATACCAATTTCTGCTAGACGTGTTGTCACCTTTAAGCCCGGGCAAAAGCTTAGAGCTAGGGTAGAATCTTATGCTGGAAATAGCAAAAAGTAATAATGAACTTCCTTCTATTCCGGGAAAGCGTTATTTTACAATTAGCGAAATGGGTGATTTATGTTCAATTAAACCACATGTTTTACGTTATTGGGAACAAGAATTTACCCAATTAAAACCTATAAAACGCCGGGGTAATAGACGTTATTATCAGCGGCAAGATGTGGTTTTAGTACGTCGAATTCGTAGTTTATTATACGATCATGGTTTTACCATTGGTGGTGCTAAACAAAAATTACTTGAAACAAATTCACTAAATCACAAACAATTAAATAATGAATTAATCTCTGAATTACGTTTAGAGCTTGAAACATTATTGAAGATTTTAAATTAACAGGAGCAAAATATGAGTACAGTTGAAGAAGCAATACCAAGCCCTTTAGTATTTACTGATAATGCAGCCGTAAAAGTAAAAGAATTAATCAAAGAAGAACAGAATGATGATTTAATGTTGCGCGTTTTTGTGCAAGGTGGTGGCTGTTCAGGTTTTCAATATGGCTTTACCTTTGCTGAAAGTATTGAAGAAGGTGATACTATTGTTGAAAATCAAGATGTAAAACTATTGATTGATCCTATGAGTTATCAATATATGGTAGGTGCAGAAATTGATTATAGTGAAGGCTTAGAAGGCTCACAATTTGTGATTCGTAATCCTAACGCAACTACTACATGTGGTTGTGGTTCCTCATTTTCCGCTTAAAAATCAATTAAACCTGACAAGTTTTTAAAACCTGTCAGGTTTTTAGCTAGTTAAATAAATTCATAGGAGTCTAACTAAATTGATTACTTTAAGATTAGAGCCAAATTTAGAACATAATGTACAACATACCGCTAATATTCTTGGTATTACAACATCTGAATTAATTCATCAAAGTATATCAGAATATATTAGTAAAGTATCAAAACCAACTCCTTGGGAACTTGGTAAACATTATTTTGGTAAATATTCAAGTGGAAAAGGTAATTTATCTAAAGATCGAAAAGAATTATTGAAATTAAAGCTAAGAGAAAAAAGAAAATGAAGAAAATTCTGATTGATTCAGGTCCTTTGATTGCTCTTTTTGATAAGTCAGATAAATATCATGAAAGTGCTATTAAATTCATTCAAAATAATAAATTACCTTTAATAACTACAATAGCTTCAATAACAGAAACCTTGCATCTATTAGATTTCAATCGTAATGCTCAAATTGATTTTTTAGAATGGATAAATAATGGAGCCTTGGAAATACAGAATATTGAAATATCTGACTTTAATAGAATTAAAGGTTTGACAGAAAAATATCGTGATTTACCTATGGATTTTGCAGATTCATGTCTAGTATTTTTAGCTGAAAAACTTAACATAAATACGATTGTAACAATAGACATTGATTTTTCAATTTATAGAATAAAAGATAAAAATACATTTGAAATTATATATTTATAAGAAATATCAAAATTAGTTTAGCTAAATGAAATAATAATTGCTTAGAAGGCTCACAATTTGTAATTCGTAACCCTAACGCAACTACATGTGGTTGTGGTTCCTCATTTTCCGCTTAAAAATCAATTAAACCTGACAGGTTTTTAGCTAGATTTAAGATTAATCATTTGTTGATTGAAATCAATCGTTATAATGAACTGGCTCAAAATATCATTTCCAATGAAACCATTAATTCCTAAACTTTCTTTGATTGCTCCAAATTCAATTTCATTTAAATATACCTTTAAATGGAATATTTTCCACAATGAATTCTTCTGTGGTGCTGGGAAGTGAGTAAAGTACATCTTTTCCTTGACTGTTATATTTTTGATATTCTGTTCTTATTTCTTTAGCATCATTACTAACTTTCAGAACTTCTCCGCCTAAGATTTTATATCTGTGCAAAGATATATGTTCTTCTACTAAATTACCTAATAAAATAAACTGATCAGGATAACGTTGCTTAATATCAACCCATTTCATAATCTTCACCTTATAACTTTCATGCTTAGTCAAATAAAGATATTATTATCTCACTTAAAACTTTGGAGTTCAAGGTTTCATGCTATGGTCTATTTATTGCTAATAGGTATGTTATTTCACTATTAAACAATTAAATATATGTCGCCGAATATTCGTTCTTTTGTACGTGATCTCGCAGGTGATTTGCTCTATGCTACTGGTATTACACAGCCTTCAAAGAGAATCAAAGATCATCCGTTTTCTATTGTCACCTTTCATCGTGTATTGCCAGCAGAACTGTTGAAATCATATCCTATTAATGGCATTGCAGTGACACCCAGCGAGTTTGAATGGTTTGTAAAACTTTTTAAAAAACATTTTATTTGTGGAACCTTGTCTGAAAATTTTGCCCGCTGGCAAGCTGGTGAAGTTACAGAACGCCCTTTACTTAGTATTACTTTTGATGATGGGCAATTAGACAATTTTGTTTATGCTCAACCTATATTAAAAGCCGCTAAAATTCCTGCCACTTTTTTTGCGGTGACAAATGGTGTTGAATATAATGAGACTTTATGGTATGACCGTTTAGCTTATGCTGCTGTTAAGGCTGGTAAATCTCCTGTCAATATAGTTGAACAAGCTAAAACTCTTAGTGTTGGTGAACGTTTAAATTTAGTTCAGAAATTTGAACAAGAAGTAGGTGGTTTAGCCCGCCCAGATTGGGATGGTATGATGAATTGGCAACAGTTAGCTGAATTGGCAGAATATGGTCATGAAATTGGTTGTCATTCTATGACACATCCTATTTTACCTTTATGTAATGACACATCATTACAAGATGAAATAGTTTTATCACGTAAAATACTTCAAGAAAATCTTAATACTCCAATTACATCTTTTTGTTATCCCAATGGCGATGCTGATCAGCGCATAATTAATCTGGTTGAGGAAGCTGGTTATACTAAAGCAGTTACCACAAAATGGGGGCAAAATAACAATAGTAATTCTCCTTTTACCTTGAAGCGGTTTGATATTCAAGGTAAAACTAGCCGCTCCAGACTAGGAGACTTATCTGAATCACGTTTGGCATGGCGATTAAGCCCATATTTTCCTAAGAGGATGTAATAATGCGTATTGCTTATCTTGTTAGTCAATATCCCGCTCCTTCACATACCTTTATTCGTCGTGAAGTTGAAGAACTACGTAATCGTGGGCTTGACATTCAAACCTTTAGTATTAGATCACCTTTAAAAGCAGAAGTAATATCTGATAGTGATCATCGTGAACATAAAAATACTTGGTATTTGTTACCAGCATCGCCGCTATTATTGATATGGGCACATTTTGTATCATTAATACTACATCCGATTCGATATTTTAAAACTCTTAAATTAGCATTTAAGCATAGTACACCGGGCATTAGTTTACATCCTCTGTTTTATTTTGTTGAAGCAATTTATTTAGCGGCAGAATTAAAGCAGCGTAAAATTACACATTTACATAATCATTTTGCTCAAGCAGGTGCAATTGTAGGTTTGCTAGCAAGCCGCTATTTAGATATTAAATGGAGTTTTACTGTTCATGGAACCAGTGAATTTGATGGTGCCGCTGGTTCATTGTTAAATGATAAATTAGCAGCGGCTGATTTTGTGCCTTGTGTATCTTATTTTGGTCGTGCTCAAGTAATGCGTCTAGTCAATCCAAATCATTGGTCAAAACTATTTATTTCTCGTTGTGGAGTAGATTTAGAAAATATGCCTCAGCGAATTGAAGATAATCATGATACTATACGTATTTTATGTATAGCGCGTTTATCTCCAGAAAAAGGTATTCTTGGATTAATTGAAGCTTTTGACAAAGCCCTAAAACAAAACCCGAATTTAGAATTAAGAATAATTGGAGAAGGTTCAGATCGCCCTATTATAGAGCAAAAACTGCCTAAAAACTGCCAATTACTTGGGCGGGCTTCAGAAACAGAAGTATTTAAACAATTAACATCAACAGATATATTTGTAATATCCAGTTTTATGGAAGGATTACCGGTGGTATTAATGGAAGCCTTAGCCATAAAAGTACCTGTGATAGCACCTTGTGTTGCTGGAATTCCAGAATTGGTAACAGATGGAAAATCAGGCTTATTATTTAGCCCTTCTAATTGGGAACAACTAAGTGAACGTATATTACAACTAAGCAATGATAAAGAATTACGTAACAACTTAGCCACAGAAGGGCAACGAAGAGTAGAAACAGAATTTGATATTAAACGCGCTGTTGAACCTTTGTTATTGAAATTAAACTATGAACCTTGAAACAGTTTTAGCTAAAGCTGAACAATTATATACTGAACATGAAATCTCTGATACAATGGATGAGATGGCAGCGGAAATTAATCAACAATTACAAGATAAATTGCCCATATGTTTAACTGTCATGAATGGCGGTTTAATTCCAGCCGGGCAATTATTGCCACGTATGAATTTTCCCTTAGAAATGGACTATATTCATGCTACTCGCTACAAAAAGGCAACTACAGGCGGTGATTTAGAATGGGTTAAATATCCTAGTATCAGTTTAGAAAATCGCACAGTCTTAGTAATTGATGATATTTTAGATGAAGGCTTGACTTTACAAGCAATTGTTAAATATTGCCTTGAAGCAGGTGCTAAAGAAGTATTTACAGCAGTATTAGTAGAAAAACAATTAGAGCAACGTTCTGGATTACAAAAAGCTGATTTTACAGGATTAACTGTACCAAATCGCTATGTTTTTGGTTATGGTATGGATTATCAAGGGCAATTACGTTATGTGCCCGGAATTTACGCAGTACATGGATTATGAATAATAAATTAGCAATAATTGGTGGTTCTGGTTTAACCGAATTACAAGGCTTAGAAATTATTAAGCGGCAAGTTGTAGAAACACCTTATGGTTCTAGCCCTGTAGTTTATGGAATATATAATAATCAAGAAATAGTATTTTTAGCTCGTCATGGAGCTAAGCATACTATTGCCCCGCATAAAATAAATTACCGCGCTAATATATGGGCATTAAAACAAATTGGGATTAAAAATATTATTGCAGTAGCAGCGGTAGGTAGTATTAATCCTGCATTTAAAAATACTGAAATAGTAATTCCACATCAAATAATTGATTATACATATTCACGAGAACATACATTTTTTGATGAAGAAATTGTAACTCATATTGACTTTACCGAACCATATTGTGAAACTCTGCGTCAGAAATTATTAGTAGCAACGGAAGCTCATTCAAAAGCTGTACATGCGGTAACACAAGGACCTCGATTAGAAACAGCGGCAGAAATTGATCGTCTGGAAACAGATGGAGCTGATATTGTAGGCATGACAGGAATGCCAGAAGCAGCTTTAGCTCGTGAATTAGAATTATGTTATGCTTGTTGTGCAGTGATAGCAAATGAAGCCGCTGGACGTGGTAAAGCAGAAATTACTATGGCAGAAATTGAAACCAATTTAATTAATGGTATTGCTAAAGTTCAAACATTATTGAGTAATTTTATTAAAATGAATGATTGAAATAGCTCTTAATATATATGACAAGCATATAAGTAGTTTAATTTTTGGAGATAAACGTAAACAGTATTTACAAGAATTTACCAAAAAACAACCAAATCATGATATTCACTTAGAACGATTATCTGATACAATCTTATATGCTGTCAATTTAGATGGAGTAGCTACTAAATATAAACAATATATTAATAATCTACGTGATATTCGTCAACAACTCGAAATAATTCAAACTAAATTAAACCAACCAATATTATCTTCCGCGTTGGTTTCAGCACCTCAGCAAATCACCTCAAGACAAGCACATCACTTTTTAAAAGACATTTCACCCTTAAAACATATAACAATTCCAATAGCAAAAGATTGGATTCCAATTTTATTTCATGATAATGGTATAAATTATATTGGTTGGCAATCACCAGATTATTTATCTGAATTAGGATGCCAATCATATTCACAATGGCAACCAAATAATAATTTATTATCAAAAACTAATCCCATTGAAATTAACAGCTTTTTAGATTATGGAGAACAATTTGATTTTGACTTTGTAACTGTTAATGCGGCGGGCAATATTATTAAACGTCAGCGTCAACAAAGTTATTGTAAATTAGAAAGCTTAGATAATACAATTAGTTTAGAAATGATTTATATTCCCGGTGGATTATTTACTATGGGTTCACCAGAAATAGAAATTGGTAGAAACCATGATGAAATACAACAGAAAGTTCAAGTAAATAGTTTTTTTATGAGTAAATTTGCCATTACACAAGCACAATGGCAAATTATCATGAATAATAATCCATCCTGCTTTAGGGGTAAAAATTTACCAGTAGAGAAAATTTCTTGGTATGACGCAATGAAATTTTGCGAACGCCTATCTGAAAAAACTGGAAATTTTTATAGATTACCAACAGAAGCAGAATGGGAATATGCTTGTCGCGCTGGCACCACCAGCGCATTTCATTATGGTGAGACTATTACACCACAATTAGCCAACTATGATAGCAATTCAAAAGGAACTATTTCAGTAGGTAATTACTACCCCAATGCCTTTGGTTTATATGATATGCACGGTAACGTCTGGGAATGGACAGCTTCAGGATACGAAGAATCTAATGAATATAAAGTATTACGTGGAGGCTCATGGGGAGGAGAACATCACAGCTTACGCTCAGCATATCGCTACAAAGGTACAGCATTTGTGCCAGTAAGAATGGGAGGATTTAGAGTGGTGATGATTAACTAATCAATAGGAATTTGGTGTAATTATTGCTATTGATTAGTATTTTAACAAGCAATTATCAGTAAATTAAGAAAGGATTGATTTATGCTCTTAAAGTCATATATAAATAATATTACTTTAATTTATCAATCTATATGACCAAAAAATCTAATGCCGCTGATCATGGTATTTTTATCAGCTTACTAATTTTAATATTCTGGTTACCTTTACCTTTGGGCAGCAATCGCCCTTGGGCATGGGCTATCATGGAAGTATGGATATTTAGCTTATTTATCGCTTGGTTATGGAAGTATCGGCGAGGTTTGGTTAATCCTACACAGGTTTTTCATAAAGCTAAACTGATAATCGCAATATTTATTTTATGGCTTATATACATTGCATTTCAGTGCATACCATTACCTTTCTCAATTGTTGAATTGTTATCTCCAAAAGCCGCTGAAATACATACTTTGGTAACTGGATTGCCTCCAGTTACTGCAACTCTCTCTGTAATCCCTCATATAACAACTGTTGCTTTACTCAAAAGTATTAGTTATGTATTGCTATTTGTATTGATTCTATTAGTTGTCAACCGACGCAAACGACTACGCTGGTTAGCCTACGCCTTAGTCTTGAGTGGTCTATTTCAAGCGGTTTACGGCAGCTTAATGACATTATCTGGTCTTGAATACGGTTTTTTGATTCAAAAGATCCATAATTTAGGGCTAACAACTGGTACTTTCATTAACCGCAATCATCTGGCTGGCTACTTAGAAATGTGTTTGGCAGTGGGAATTGGTTTGTTGATTGCTCAATTGAAGGATTCTACTAGTGCCACTTGGCGGCAACGTTTACTAGCTTTTTTTAATTGGTTACTGAGTGACAAAATGCGCTTGAGATTATACCTTGCCATGATGGTCATCGCTTTAGTGTTGACACGTTCTCGTATGGGTAATACCGCTTTTTTTGCTAGTATGCTAATTGCTGGTGTTATCGGTTTAGTGCTATCCCGACATGCTACCCGAGCAACCATCATACTATTAGTTAGTTTGATTGTGATTGATATGTTAATTGTCGGAGCTTGGTTTGGTATAGATAAAGTAGCTGATCGCTTGGAACAAACCAGTTTTGCCAGTGAACAGCGTGATGAAGTTGATATATATACTATTCCTTACTGGCAAGATTACTTATGGACAGGCTCTGGTTTAGGTACTTTTGCTCAGACTTTTCCTAGTTATCAACAACATGATGTCACTGGTTTTTTTGACCATGCTCATAATGATTATTTGGAATTTGGCGCAGAAACTGGAATTATAGGAATGTTATTAATAGGGGTCAGTGTGATTTTATCCTTCATTATGGCCCTATTAGCACTATATCGACGGCGCGATCCCTTATGCAGGGGCATAGCCTTTAGTGCCGTGATGGGGATAACGGCTATACTTATTCATAGTACTGTAGATTTTAATCTACAAATTCCTGCGAATGCAGCGACTTTTATTATAATTTTAGCAATGGCATGGATAGCCAATTTTCTAGGATCCCACAATCATGGCTAATTTAACTAGTTTTATCATTGCTTTTAGCATTGTAGTGTTTATTTTATATAAATTCAGACCCTTGGCAAGGCGTATTAAGCTTATTGATAATACTTATCAGAAATCTATACCCCTTATTGGTGGTATTGCTATGTTTTGTGGTTTTATCTTAGCACTGTTGACTTTAGATATGCCACTGTCAGGATTACGGTTTCTAATTGCTGGAGCTACCATTTTAGTGATAGTTGGGATTTTGGATGATTTTCATGAATTATCAGTATCAATACGATTTATAACTCAAATTATGGTAGCAGTCTTGATCACTATAAGTGGTGACATAGTAATTCACGATCTAGGAACTATTGGTTTATTAGGCTGGTTTGCAGAACCTTTAACTATTTTAGCAATCCTTGGTGCAATTAATGCTGTCAATATGACCGATGGTATAGATGGTTTAGCAGGTGGATTAACGCTGATTACTATTTCTGCCTTAGCTTTTATCTCTTGGCAAGCAAATTTATACCAAGAATTGAATCTTGTATTGTTATTAATTAGCTGCCTGCTGGCATTTTTGATATTTAATGCACCCTATAGAAAGAAATCAGGAGCATTAATATTTATGGGCGATGCTGGTAGCATGTTTTTGGGATTTATGATTGTGTGGTTTTTGATAAGTCTATCTCAAGGTGAACAACCCGCTATGTCTCCTGTGACAACACTGTGGATTTTTGCTTTACCTTTATTTGAGATAACTACCATTATGATATTCCGTACCTTAAAAGGATCTTCTCCATGTGCTAGGGATAGGAAACATATCCATTATATCCTCTTAGAGCTTGGTTTTACAGTTCATAAAACTCTTTTAGTTCTATTCGGAACTGCTATTTTAATAGCAGTTTCTGGGCTTTTAGGATTTTATTTAGGTGTTTCTGATAAAGTTATGTTTTGGACATTTATGGCTTTATTTGGATTATATTTTATCTTATATCTAAAACTTGTCGCCATAAGCCGAATGCAATAGGTTTATTATATAACTTCTCAAAAATATCACGGGCATTGTTACCCATTTCTTGACAACTTTGTGGATTGTTTGCTAATCGTTTAATATGATTAGCAAGATCATCGCTATCTTGTTCAGATATTGTTAGACCACAATTATTGCTATCTAAAATACGTGGAATTTCGCCTGCTTTATCTCCAATATAAAGAGTAGCTCGCCCAGCGGCAGCAATACCATAAAATTTACTGGGTACAATTAAACCTTCTAAATCAGAACGTAAAGAAATTAGGTGAACATCAGGTACTGTTAAACTATTGCTTAATTCTTCCCTTGGTTGATAGGGGCGGAACATGACATTGGTTAAGCTGCGTTTCTGGACTTCATGCTTTATCCATGTTCGCATTGGTCCGTCTCCAATAAATAAAAAGATAATCTGTTTATCTTCAATCAGCTTTTCTGCCGCTTCTAATATAGTCGCAAATTCATGAGCACGTCCCATATTTCCGGAATAACCCACTACAAATTGCTTTGAAAGTCCCCATTTCTCAGTTAATGGATTATTAGCTTTTGCTATTGGTTGAATATGATCACCATCTACCCAATTAGGTATTATCCTGATTTTACTTGATGCTATTCCAAGCTGCTCTAGCCGTTTTGCCATCAAGTGACCTAATACCACATTTGTCAACGCGCTGCGTAGAGAACGATTTCGTAACCATTGTAGGATACTCAGTAGTGGACCTCGTCGCATACCAACAACACCTAAAGATGTGGCTATTTCAGGATAGACATCTTGTAACCAATTAATTAAGGTGGCACCACGCAATTTAACTATCACAGCCGCTACAACTGAAATAAATGGTGGATCAGTTTTAGCTATGACCACATCAGCTTTTGAAGTTAAACGCCACAATCGCCACGCCGCTGAGAAATAAAAACTCAAATAATCAACAGCACGTCCCAACAAACGTTGCCGCCCAAAACGGGTAGTCCAAAGACGATGAATTTGAATGGAATTTTTGATTTCAAACGGCGGGAGCTTTTGTTTGGGATCATCATAGCGTTGGCTACTGGTGATGATATGAATATTTTTATCTTGAGATAGGTCAAACGCAAGATCAGTCAATAACTGACTAGTTGCCGACTGATCTGGATAAAAGTAACGGTTTATAAATATAATTTTCATTAATAGTTTTCTAAATACCATTGATAAGTAGCAGCAAGTCCATTTTTAAAACTAAATTTAGGCTGCCAACCAAGCGATGTCAAACGTTTGGTATCTAATAATTTTCTAGGTGGACCCTCGGGTTTACTGACATCAAAGACAATCTCGCCATCAAATTCTACCACAGTTTTGATCAATTCTGCTAATTCACAAATACTAATATCAACTCCAGTACCAATATTTAAGTGTGAGAGCATCAGATCAGAATAAATGGCATCATCTAATTGCATCACATAGAAACAAGCCTCAGCCATATCGTCCACATATAAAAATTCGCGTCGCACATTACCAGAACCCCAAATTGACACTGATGGTGCCTTATTTAATTTGGCTTCGTGAAATTTTCTAATTAAGGCTGGAATTACATGGCTATTTTCCAAATTAAAATTGTCATTTGGACCATACAAATTAGTGGGCATAACACTACGATAGTTGGTACCATATTGGCGGTTATAGGATTCGCACAGTTTTATTCCGGCAATTTTGGCAATCGCGTATGGTTCATTAGTGGGTTCCAAACTGCCCGTAAGTAATTCAGATTCCGCCATTGGTTGAGTGGCAAATTTGGGATAAATGCAAGAACTACCCAAAAATAGTAAACCTTCTACTCCATTTTGATATGCTGCGTTTATTAAATTAGCCTCAATCATCAAATTATGATAAATGAATTCGGCTGGATAAGTATTATTGGCATGAATGCCACCGACTTTAGCCGCAGCTATGATCATATAATCAATCTGGTTTGACTGAAAAAAATTATCCACATCCGCTTGACGAGTTAAGTCTAATTGAGAATGAGTTTGGGTAATGATATTTTGATAAGCTTGAGCGTCGAGTTTTCTTAGTAAGGCTGAACCGACCATGCCTCTGTGTCCTGCTATGTATATTGTTGAATTTTTTGGTATCATTTACTTAATCCTAAGATTTGTCGGAATGTACGAAGTTTTAGACCTGACAGGTTTTAAAAACCTGTCAGGTCTTTCGCCTTGTAACAAGTTATTCATTATATTCAAACACTCCAAACCCATGTTCCTTAACCAAACTATCCCGTTTAGCCGCTTCTAAATCATTCAACACCATTTCTTTCACTAATTCTTCAAAAGAAATACGAGGTTGCCAGCCCAATTTGTCCTTGGCTTTACTTGCATCACCTAATAAAGTTTCCACTTCAGTTGGGCGGTAATAGCGCGGATTAATTCTGACAATCACTTTATCATTGCAGATGCCAATTTCTTCTTCACTTTGCCCTTGCCATTCTATAGTCATACCTAAAACTTGTGCCGCTTGTTGTACAAAATCCCGTACTGAATATTGTACTCCTGTTGCAATGACAAAATCTTCAGCTTGTTGTTGCTGCAACATCAGCCATTGCATTTCAACATAATCTTTGGCATGTCCCCAATCTCGTTTCGCCTCAAGATTACCCAAATAAACACAATTTTGCAAACCTAAACTGATTCGTGTCAAGGCACGAGTAATTTTTCGGGTGACAAAGGTTTCTCCTCTTAGCTTAGATTCATGGTTAAAAAGTATGCCATTACAAGCATACAAACCATAAGCTTCTCGATAATTTACAGTAATCCAATAGGCATATAATTTTGCTACTGCATATGGAGAACGGGGATAAAATGGCGTGGTTTCTGTTTGTGGCGTTTGTTGAACTAATCCATAAAGTTCAGAAGTAGAAGCCTGATAAAAGCGAGTTTTTTTCTCTAAACCTAAAATCCGAATAGCTTCTAAAATCCGCAAGGCACCCAGCGCGTCAGAATTAGCAGTATATTCAGGCTCTTCAAAAGAAACTTGAACATGCGATTGTGCCGCTAAATTATAAATTTCATCTGGCTGTATTTGTTGAATAATTCTAATTAAACTGGAAGAATCAGTCAAATCACCATAATGCAAAAAAAACCGCTGATTATCTTCATGCGGATCCTGATAAAGATGATCAATTCTATCGGTATTAAATAAAGACGAACGGCGTTTAATGCCGTGAACTTCGTAGTCTTTGTTGAGTAAAAATTCGGCTAAGTATGCGCCGTCTTGTCCGGTTATTCCGGTTATTAGGGCTTTTTTCATTTTTATTATTCCACAGTTTCTGATTACAATAGTTGTTCCATAAATGGCCAACTTGTCATCCCGACGATAGGAGGGATCTTGAATTATCAGGCACTTAAGATCCCTCCTATCGTCGGGATGACAAATAAAAAATATCCTGTACTTAGCTAATTATTTCAGATTAAGGTAGTTAATGAATTGATCAACAGCGGCTTCTAAATCTTCTAAAGTTGTTTTCCTTATATTCTTAAATTCTTCTCTAGTATCACCAGTGACAAGCACACAGCCTTCTGCCTCAGCGTATGCAGCAATTAACCAATCTATTGTCGCGCCGCATGTTTTTCCGCTTCCTTGAGTATTGGTATTCAATCCCAGACAGGCAATACAACGATTTCGTTTAAATCTGCGCCACGCTTGTGTAGTTGCAAATTGTTTTCCCACCAAATTGGCGACAACATCAGCATGATGGGGTTCAAATGAGGCAATAGTGATGCCTTTATCTGTCAGCCCTTTCATGATTTCGTTGGAATTATAATGTTCTTGGTATTGTTGTTTCAAATCATGCAGTTTTTCTGCATGTGCCGGTGCTGGAATAACCAAATTGAATTGATATTTATTATCATAATCTTTAATACGGTTGATATTATTACACAATTTTATAAAACGTTGGTTGCTAAATAATGCATTGGTATCAAATACCACTGTTAAATCATATGTATTAAGTAAGTTATAAACTTCATTTTGGTTCATTTTTAATCCACTGGTTCTGCAAACAAATTATCAAATTGCTTGTCGGTTAATAATTCTACATGTCCAGTGTCTTTTCGTTCTAACAGAACGATACCACCCCCTTGTTCAAGTTCAAGCCGTTGACGAATTCGTTCTGGTAGTCTGACTAATCCATCTGTTGACACGTAACACAATGGCGCATGTTCTTTGCCTACTAAGTAGGGTGAATCAGCATGATGATGAGTAAACAAGATGGCTTGTTTAATTGATTTCAATTCCACTGTAGGTATGCCATTGATTTGACGCATGGCGTAAAAATGTTTACCAAATTCAAAGGCTGGTGAATGACTGGTTAAAAATAGTTGTTGTGGACCTACCGGTGCTTCAATAATGTCTTTAAAAATTTCTCGTAAACGTAATTGTAGTGTGTAACGTAAATTTAATTCTGGTTCTTCAATAGCTACAAAATTCGCATTGCTCATCAACAGTCGCGCAATCAAGGCAATTATTTGTTGAATACCAGAACCCAATAAATCAATAGGAATTCGTGTTGATGGCGATTGAAAGGCTAAGTTGGCACGACCGGTATGGCGATTAAAAAGTACCACAAATTCGCCTAAATTCAAAACATCATTGAATTTTTTCATGATTTTAACAAACAATTCCCATCTTTTGTAATGGGAAGGTTCCGGAGATTCTTTGGCATCATACAATTGTAAGCTTAAAGCCTGTGGAACAACACTACGCTCGGCTTCGATTTCATCTGGAGAAATCCGGCGATCAAGTCTAATTAAGGCAAACCGATTACTGGTTTCTTTAGTTTTTAGTATAAAATGTTGGGCAAGAAAGAGGGCTAAGCGTGCTGCATAAGTTTTCTGTTCAGCACTAACTTCATGATGACTTACATCAGTTCCATTGGCAAACTGATATTTGGTGATTTTATAGTCCAAATTATCTGAGTTAAGGTGTTTTAATTGGATCGCTATTTGTACTTTCGAGCTAGGAAGTAGCGGTTGAATATCGGCTAGTTCGAGTTCTTCAGGTTGAAGCGTGAACGTGACGTTGATTTCAATTGGTACTGGTTTTTCTAGGTTGAATATATTACTGGGATAAAATCCCTGTTCTTCAAGTTCAGAGAAACGCATTTTTTTTGCCAAACCATCTTGAACCAGTAACAGTTGAAAAAATAATTGCATTGCTTCAAGCAGATTCGATTTTCCAACATTATTTTCTCCATGAATCACCGCAATTGCATTTAAGTTTTCAAGGACAATTTCTGTTTGAAAGTTTTTAAATCCTTTGACTGCAAATCTTTTTAGTTGCATTGTTTGGTTTACTCCTTATTATTTATTAACTAAAGCTAATCTTAATGTTTATTTCTAAATTTGTTATACTATAATTTAGTACAACGAATTTAGAAATCAACTAATTTTTAGAACGTCTTATAAACCAATTGCCCATTACCAACACATCCATCTTAGTTCGCAGAAAACAATCCAAAGCCTCTTCTGGTTTACAAACCACTGGCTCATTCTCATTAAACGAAGTATTCAATACCATTGGCACTCCGCTGAGTTTATGAAATTCTTCAATGAGATGATAGTATCTAGCATTAGTTGCTTTAAACACTGTCTGCAATCGCCCAGAGCCATCAACATGTGTCACAGCTGGAATTTTTGAGCGTTTATCTTCTCTAATCTGAAATACTTTCATCATAAATGGCACTTCGTCATCTTCTTCAAACCATTCACTTACGGCTTCGCGAAGAATGGAGGGGGCAAATGGGCGGAATGATTCTCGCCGCTTAATCTTCAGGTTCAAAATTTCTTTCATATCCGCCCGCCGTGGATCACAAATAATGGAACGATTACCCAGTGCCCTAGGTCCCCATTCCATACGTCCTTGAAACCAACCAACTACTTTGCCATCGGCAATCGCCTGAGCAGTGCGTTGACATAAAGTCGCTTCATCTGCTATTGCTTCAATTTGACAAGCTTGTACCTTTAATTCCTCAGATTTTGCGTTTAATACTTGACTGATTTGTTCATCACTAAAACTGCTGCCCCAATAAGCGTGATCCATGACAAAATCACGATTATATCCATCAAGTTGCTGAGCAATTACAAATGCAGCACCAATAGCACCACCGGCATCACCAGCCGCTGATTGAATATAAACTCGCTTAAATGCTGTGTTTCGATACACTTTACCATTAGCCACAGAGTTCATAGCACACCCACCTGCTAAAGTCAAATTATCTATTGCATAATTTTGGTGTAATCTGTTCAATAAATGAAAAAATGCTTTTTCATACATTGCCTGTATAGAATGGGCAATATCTCGGTGGTGATCCGTAAGCAATGCAAGCTATTTCCTAACAAAGCAGAGGCTTACTCCGTTTGGAATTTCTTTAGGACATGGTTTCCAACTCTTATCCAAATACTCTTTGCCTAAGACACCATATATGTATCCAGGCCAATCGACAATTACGCTTATTTGTTCTATATCAAGGTAACGTTTAAGTTCACCCTTTTCTAAATATTTAAGGGCGTCAAAGTCAATTTTTCCATCAAGATTCACGACATTGGAATTGAAAAAACCAATTACTCCACTTTGAAAAGCTCCTACCTTCACCAAGGGTGAAAACTCTTCGTAAATAAATTTAGCTGTTATAGAATGGCTATTGCCTATTCTACCTGTATGCAAGCTTAAGAAGGCCCAGACAAAAAAGCAAATAGGTAAAATTAACAAAATACCAGTTTTGAATTGAATAGACTTATTTTTAACTTTTCCAGACACCATAATAACTATTAATGTTAACAGGAGGATAATAATTGGTGCTGAGTATCTTGCATAGAAATGAGTTGCTGCAAAAAAGAACGGGTAAATTAGCACCAATGTAGACATTGAAAAGAGCCAGCTATACCACAATCTTCGATATGGCTTCATCTCGCTAAAATTGCTACTGCTCTCCCCATTTTGGTGTTGTACCCAAGCAATAAGACCTATTAGAGATATGAAGGCAATCACACTAAGGGTAGTCAATCCACCTGTATACATCCACGGTGTCATGTGCTCAATGATTGCTTTTCCCATTATCCAGAATCGCCCAAAGGTATTATCTACACTTATCAATCCTGCCTGTGCAATACCTGAAGAGGGTATCCAATGACCAGTTACAGAATGTACCCATATGAGCCAAGGACTAACAAATGAAAATGCAACACTCCCCACGATAAGAGTTTGTATCAGAGTTAATCGGCGATATAGCAGTTGGGCGCACAAGAATACAAAAAATATTATACCGAAATCAATTCTTGCCAAACCAGTCATGCCAGCCAAAGCACCAAATATAATTAATTGCCGAATTTTGATTTTCTCTGGTAGTTGGAAAGTGTATAATATACAAACAGCCAGAACAGTTAGATAAATACCGGTTTCAAGTCCGTATGTAAATGCCCTGAATAGCCAGAAATTGAAAATTATACACGTAAAAGCCAAGATATAAGCAAATTGCCCATGACTATCCCCTTTGGAATCGCAGAGCGAGCGTACAATGCTTCCTATAACGTGTCCAAATACTAGCAAATTAGTAACACCAAAAATTATTACGACTCGACTGAAAGTCCATTTATCAGCACCAAACCACTGTACTAACCAAGCAAGTCCCGCATAAATGAAGGTACTCATAGGTTGGATTCCAGTTGTTGGTTTACTATAGTTGTAAAAAAGGCCGTGTTCGCTAGCCAAGTTCCAAGCCACAGTTAGCATGTAGTACCCATCCTCACCAAGAGGTTTATCAGCTAAGAATGGCATAAAAATACCTGTAGACATTGATAGAGGAAAACCAGTATGTGAGCCAAAAGCTATCCATAACCCGTAAACCAAATATACTACCGACATGTACAATAACAAATAAAACATATTTTTTTTATGCATGATATAATTTTTCCTTATTAATGTCATCTATGAACTCAAAATGTGACGACTGAAAAATAGACTACTGCTCCATTATAATGAACGTCTTATAAACCAATTGCCCATTACCAACACATCCATCTTTGTCCTTAGAAACCTTTGTTATTCATTCCGAACATTTTGGATCATTTTCATCATTATTGAAGATAGAATCTGTTGTCCAAGAACGTTTGGATGGATATTGTCACGGTATGGATTTTGACCTTTGTTAATATTCTTCTGGAACAGTTGTGAATCTTGGTAAATAGGAATTTGTAGATTTGATAAGATCCCTCGTATGGCACCATGACCCTCATTAGGCAAGCCAGATTCAAGTTCCTGTTTTGTCCAGTGCAACAACAGCATAACCTTAGCCTCTGTTGTCTTTGCATTTAAAATCATCTTTCTTAATGCTTGAAGAGATGAATCAATCGCTGTCTGTTTTGTCAAGCTTGCTTGTACTGGATGCGTTTCATTATTATATATCAATGGTAAGTATTTAGGCAAATATCTGGTTATGCCTTCCCATACAGCAAATATTGGTTTATTAGTAGGATGGGTATTCGGATTTAATGGTAAAAATGTTGGTATATCCGCATAATCATGGCTTGACAATACAAGTATAACTATATCAGCGTTAAAAAATCCAAATTCCTTAGAATGTGCTAGAATGTTGATTGGCCCCCAACTGCCAGCGGATATGTTGCCTACAATCACAGGTATTTCAATCTGTTTAGACAACTCTTGCTGAAGAAGACTAGTTGCTAACTGACTATGATCAGTCAAGTTACCACCATTAATAACACTATCTCCGTAAACCATCACACGCAATTCACTTGCTTGTTTTTTAATTTTATCAAAGTGATTGCTACGCATTCCATATTGGTTTATTAGTATCCTATTGCCAAAACGCTTAACATCTTGGTTAGGTTTAAACATGTACTCAATGGAGGAATGTTCAATTGAAATAGCTGGATCACCCAAACCTAAGACGAATCTAGCAAATAATTCAACACTAACAAAACTTACTGCTATCAGAATCAACAAAAATTGCGACTTTTTATTTAAAATACTCATAATTAATGCACATTTTACCATTATTTAATAATCCCTAGTAGGGGGTTGTGTTTCATACTATTGTTCGTTGGGATAGTACTGAAGCTGTCATTCCTCTATAAATTGTCCAAGCATCTAAGTTTTTTGTAGCTATACTACCTAATCCCAAGACTGCACCTTCAGCTATTTTCACACCCGGGGCTACAATAGATTTTGCACAAAGCCAAACCTTATCTTCTATAAAAATAGGTTTATAAATTAGTTCAAAGTTTTCCTGACTCCAGTTATGGCTTCCAGTACAAATATATACCCCTTGAGAGAGGCAACAATGACTACCAATATGTACTTTAGCAAGATTATCAATCCAAACTTCTTCACCAATCCAACTATAATCACCAATTTCCAAACGCCAAGGAAATTTAACTCTAAAGCGAGGTTTTATATTAACACCTTTTCCAATTTTAGCTCCAAACAAGCGCAACAAAAACACGCGATATGCTGAACCGGGAATCCAAGAACTAATAAAAAATTCTTGTAATAAAAGCCATAAAGCTTCAATCCATACAGAACGTCCCCGATCAAAACCTTCTGAATTATAACTATCTAAACGCAAAATATTTTTCCTTATCCATCAATAACTAGAGCTGCGGAAGCATCACCGTGATAGGCGTTTATGCCTAGAATAGTTGCCATTTATAATATCCTTTAATCGAGAAATTCATCATTATTCATTGACCAGTTTCAAAGTATAATCTAACAAGCTTGGATTAAAATAAATTTTAGATGACCTTAAAATTTCAATATGAGGTTTAAGAGATTGAAGTATTCCTTTTTTCTTGGCTTCAATAAGAATACCAAGACTTCCAATGACTTTTATGCGGTTAAGTTTTGCTACCCTTCGTCCCGCTTTTTCATCAATTAACAAATAGTCTGCTTGGAAATGTTTATACAATGCGATAGAACTCAATTCACCTTTATCCAGTGAACTTCCTTCAATTACAAAACTATTCAAATCCAAATCAGTGACTTTTTCTTGTAAATATTCTTTAAGTTGAGCTGCTCCAACTTTGCCACTAACAGTTACTTCTTTATAAACCTCTAGCGAAACTTTAACCTCATCAAATAGTTTTTCTAAAATATCTAAACTTTCGCAGATTGCCAATGCCACTAAAGGTGATGCGTCAGCTACTACAATCATGATAATTCCTTATCCAACATAGCAACTTCTGTTTTTAATTCTTCATTATTTTCATAGGTTTGGTGTTCAATACCTCTTTGTTGACATTCGTATAAAAATTCATAGCGATCTATTTTTCCAATAAATTCAATTGCTGCTCTTACCGAAAGTAGCCCATTTTTATACATATCAATGGCAGTATTCAATTTTAATAATTTTATAAATTTTTCCGGCGATTGAGAGATTACATATTTTTCGGGAATTTCAATAATTAGTTCCATAGTATTTATCCAATTTATTTTTAGGGAAAAATAAAAGTGTTATTATCTTATTTAACAATTTATTTTTATTAGCAGTATAACTTACTTAAACCAATATTGCCAGCTTGCAAACAATAGCTAATTGCTTCAGAGGGAAATCCCGTCGTGATAGGCATTTATGCCTAGAATAGTTGCCATTTATAATGTCCTTTAATTTTTCGTACAACTAATTGTAATTTACTAGTCTTACTGTCATTCCGACGATAGGAGGAATCTTAAGATCCCTCCTATCGTCGGGATGACAAATCCTGTACTTTTCACAGTTCAAAATCCTTCTGCAATAGATACAAGGACAAAAACTTAATTCGTTTATTTACTTCGTTACTTCGTTTCTAAATTAGTTGTACTAGTATATACCTTGTTTAGTACAACTAATTTAGAAGTCAACTAATTGTAATTTACTAGTATTACTGTCATCCCGTCCCAACCAACGGGAGGGATCTTAAGATTACTTACGAAAAACAGCAATCATTGATTTCGCCAACATAGGAACACGTCCAACACGTATAAAATAAATATCTCGAAAACCAGCCTCCAAAAGGAGTTGTTTAAGTGTCTCCATTGACCAAAATTTTATGTGTCCTCCATCCCAAAGTGCTGTAAAGTGTGCGTCCATTTTTCCAGTGATAGCCAAGGCTAAATTTTTGAAATAACCATGATAAGGGGTTGAGATAATGCCTAAACCATCTTCTTCTAACAGGTTATAAAAGGTTTTCGCAAACTGCCTTGGATCATATAAATGTTCAACAACTTCCAAACTTACAACAATAGGGAATTGCCCATAAACATCAGACAAATTATCATAAGCTGAGCCATGATAAAGTTGTAGTTGAGGAAATGCCTTATTTGCTTGTTCAATGCCCATCTTTGAGGCATCAATACCAACAACTTTGTAGCCTGATTGATGGAGCATATTTGCCGTTACGCCGCTTCCACAACCAATTTCAAATACTTTATAAACACTTGTTTTTTTAATTGTTTTTGTAAAACTGGCCACAAATAACGGTGGGCACATCCAATTTCTGTGTTGGAATAGTGGTAATTTTGGAATACATTGTTATAATTTGACATAAATACATAAGCTTTCTGCAATAGTGAATCAAGTGGCTAAGACCAATTTAGTACAACGAATTTAGAATTAAACGAATTTTTTAATCGATTATTAAAATACCCTTATCTTCAGCAACTGTCTATCAGCTAGAAGCATCCCCATGATAGGTATTTATATCTAAAATAGTTGCTATTTAGCAAATATAATTCGTTTAATTCTAAATTCGTTGTACTATACTATACTATACTATATTCGTACAATCTTAAGCTCTAACTGATTTCCATAAAAATTAGCTAAAATCCCTAATTTCATATTAAATTGTTTTAATCGTGTTTTCATTCTAACTTGCATAACTTCATCAATGCTACTAATTGCAAAAACACCTAACAATACCTTATTTTCCACTTTAATAACTCGGACTGATTGTACATCAAGGTAATGCTTATGATAATAAAGTTGAATCTTGTTAATATATTCATAACCCAAATTTTGATATTGTAATTCAATCATCACGGCTCGTTGGTAAATGCGGTGAATAAAACCGGGACCAAGTATAACATATACTTGGTATAAAACTTTTAAAATACCTTCAGTAAGTTCAGCATATAAAATATCTTTGCCCAATGGTGGTGATTGCCATTGAAACTTGGCAGTTTTATCGCGGATGAAATTAGGTAAGCGTTGATCTTCAAATGATTTAGCTCCGAAATTCGCGATAATGGCTAAATCAGCATTCGTCAATTTTAGGTAAGAAATGGTTTGAGCTTGGTGAATTGGCATAATTTTAGGAGCTACTTTAATTTCAAAAATTATTTTGCCTTCCTCAAGCCAATGATCAACATAATATTTGCCTGCTGATATGTTTCTATAGCTAACTTCAAATTGTTTTTCTGGTGTACAACTTATACCATGTTCTCTTAGTCCATAGGTAATAGCCTTTTGGTAAATTTTCTCTGGTAATAGAGGGCCAAGTTGATTATAGACATCAATCAAAACTCCGCGCACTGTATAACTTAGTTGTTTGTGGATAAGTTGGGCCATAAGGTATTTAGTACAACTAATTAAGAATTCAACTAATTTTAAAACTGGACAGAGTTTACAACCCTGTTCAACTATACTTAATTCGTTTAATTCTTAATTCGTTGTACTATACTATACTATACTATATTATGTTAGTACAACTAATTAAGAATTCAACGAATTTTTTATTGCTCTTGACTAGAACCAATATCCTTCTGCAATAGATACAACGACAAAAGCATTTCAGCTAACATACGTTGAAACGCATAAAACCAACCGGCACGTCCATCAAAAATACCACCTTTGATAAACAAACAATATAATAATATAACAAACGGAGAAAAAAAGCGTAATTTTCGTATCCGATCAGCCCACCGGAGTTCACGCCAATGCTTTGTCGTTATTATTTCCAGTTCAAGTTTTATATACCGATCTTGTGCCTGTAGCCAATGATATAATGGTTTTCTATCATCATGTAATATTGATGCTTTTAATGAACTTACCGTTCCCTGTATAACAACGCGCTGTGTATGTCCATCTTGTCTATAGTTAGCTTGAGTACGACGGTATAAAACCGTAACCGGTGGATAAAGAGAACCCTTCAATGTTTTACCAAAAACACTGTACTGAAAAGAGGCGGAATAAGCATTAATTTCTTGATTTGATTTGAGTGTTCGTAATTCCTCAATGATTTCATTTGTTAATACATAGTCTGCATCTAAGGCAAGTACCCATTCTGTTTTAATATCTGTATTTTGAAGGGCATAATTCCATTAATTTGCATGACTGTCAAAAGTTCTTTGAAATAATCTGACTTGTTTAAACTGCTGAATAATATTGAGAGTGTCATCTGTGCTAAAACTATCTACAATGACAATATCTTTTGCCCAAGAGAGCTTGGTTAAAGTACGCTCAATATTAGGCTGTTCATTATAGGTCAGTAAAATTGGTGTAATTTGTTCAAGCATTATTTTTTCCAAGTGTGAACTGTGATTGATCTAATGTGCTATGACTTGCACCATTTTATGATACTGTAGTACAACGAATTATGAAATAAACTAATTTAATTAGTTCCTAATAATTATGTGATAATTACTTCGTTACTTTGTTTCGTTTATTTCTTAATTCGTTGTACTAACTTTTTGATAAACCCCTTCCATTTGACCAGCAATCACCGCCCAACTAAATTGCTCTTTAACCACCCGTTGCCCCATATTTCCCATTTCTACACCTAAATCTGGATTATCTAACAGTCTATTAATATTTTTCCCTAAAATATCAGGATCACCTTCACAAACCAAGCCGGCTTCAGATTTTGCCACTACATCTGCTAGTCCAACTTCTGGCGTTACGATAACCGGGCATCCATAAGACATCGCTTCCAATACCACAATCCCAAAATTTTCAGAATAAGATGGTAAGACTAACATAGACGCGCTTTTTAATACATTTTCTTTATCTTGATTATAAACAGGGCCTATAAATTTAATACGATTAGTCACAGCATTTTTTATAGCTATTTGCTCAAGCGTTTTTTGATAAGCTTCTTCATCATTACCAGCAATAATGAGTTTGCCTTTGGGAACATAAGCCATCGTTTCAATTAATCTATCTAAGCCTTTTTCCCAATTAACACGACCTAAAAATAAAATTGTGTTCTCATTATCTTTAGCTCTTTTTTGAGTAATTGCATCTGGTATATCAATTCCATTAGGAATCATAAAAATAGGCGGAAGTTTAAAAGCAAACGGCTTTAATTCTTCTTCTTCAAGCTTACTGGTGACATGAATTCCACTGGCATGTTCTAAGGTATATTGTTCAAATAATTTTATCCATAAGGATTTTATCCAAAAGCTTTTTCGTTTGATTAAATCCTTAACTAACATACCATGTGGTGTAATTAGATACGGTACTTGTTTTTTTTGACAAATCCTTGCGCCTAGAAGAGTGGGCCAGAGAAAAACAGAATGTAAATGCACAAGATCAAAAGAATTGATAGACTGTTTTAACGCCTTTTTCATGTCTGGAGAATAATACAATCTACGGAGTCGCTGAGATGGATAATACCAAACCTTGACTCCGTCAATATCTACTGGCACACCTAAAGGCACATCAGAATTGTTAGGGCCATCAACATTGGTGGTGAATACATGGACTTCATGGCCTTGCAGTGTTAAGCTTTTACATAAACCATGCACTACCCAAATTGGGCCACCGTAACGGTAGGCTGGGATGTAAAAAGGGACTATGTGGAGTATTTTCATGAGATATTTCTATTTAACTGCTTCTATTAACTAATATAGAATAGGAACATTATTACTTTTTTTGCGCCGCCGCGTAAATAGCATTAACAAACTGTTTAACCATATTGTCCATTGAAAACTTATTGGCTACAGTATTGAGAGCTTGTGTAGACATTTTGGAACGAACATCAGGATGTTCTGCCAAAAATAATATCTTTTCTACCAAATTATCAACATTTCCTTCAGAAAACAGCAAACCATTTTCCCCATTCTGTAAAGCTGCAATTTCAGGCATTTGATTAATCATATTCCCGTGTGTAATAACTGGTAAACCATAACTGAAAGCATGTATCAAGCTCAAACCAATAGCCCCGGGGTAAACCAAACATTCTGCACTCATAAACCAAGGTGCCATCTGCATCTGATCAAACAGGGAGCCAACCCACCGTATATGACCATCAATGCCTAGCATTGATGCCTGTTTCATTAAACGTTGTTTTTCTTTACCTTCACCAATAACTACTAGCAAATAATTACTATCAATTTTGGATATCCTAGCTAAGGCATCCAACATAAGATCCAACCCTTTATTTGCAGTCAGGCGACCGCAAAACAAAAGTATTCGCTTGTCCAGTAGATTATTTTGAATTTTAAATTTATCTAATCTGGAAGCTGACCACGCAAGCATCGCTTTTTGTATCGGTTTCTGGTCAATTGTATTGTTTGTGGCAAAAAGTTTGTCAGGGGAAAATCCACGCTGTTTATATTCTTCTACTTCCTTATCCGTATAAAGTAAAATAACATCCATCCAACGCATAATACTTCGGCGGATTGTTGCAGTGATTTGGCTTGAACTTGCTGACCAACCATGTCCCCACCAGACTACACCTATATTGCGCCGTTTAGCCTTCAAAATTAGCGGGAAATTGCTTAGAAAGCGAGGATTACCTGACACCACTAGTACATCACCAGATTGCAAATCTTCGCTAAGACGCAATCTTTTCTGCCACAATAAGCGGTTACCAATAAAACCAATACATGGATGATTTAAATGGATAAAATCCTCAAATTTACTGACACTTTTCAAATCAGCATAGGGTAATCTTTTACTTGCATATACCTGAATTTGCAATCCATCTACGCAAGCTAGCGCGTTAAAAAAAGCCACTCTATACTCAAGAACAACTGGCTGAATAATTTGAACTCTTATCATAACAATTTAATTTATTAAATATTTTTTAAACTTATTTGGTCGGAATCTTAAATATCGTGGCAATAATATTTTTCTCTGGTGAGTTTGGTGACATTGAACATAAATAGTAATGACAGCAGCCATTAAACCCCACATTGTACCGCTTCCCCACAAAGAACCAGATAAAAGCGCAGCTATCAAATATTGCATGTAAAGTAACGCAATCCAGCTATAACTAATGGAATTAGTACGTATCAATTGGAAAGCAGCCATCACACTCATAGCAATGACTAAACAGAATGCAATCCCGCCAATAATGCCTGTTGCCATAAAGCTTTCAATTACCACATTATGAGGATAAAAATGACTATTCAGCTCTTCCAATGCACTACCTAATAAAGGATTATCAAGAAATTGGTTCCATGCGTCTGTAAAGGATCGCATTCTTGCACCAGTACTTTGATCTATCTCTACTGCTCCTTGTATTCGCGTAATAAGTGTAAAACCCAACTTTTCTTCGATATATTGGGCACCTATGTATATAATGATGGACAATAGGGTGACAAAAATCAGTATTGTTAGGCTACTTCTTAGTTTAAATTCTGAAAATATTAAAATCATTAAACATAAAATTAATGCCAATGCAGGACCTTTTGATGCAGCAACACCAACAGCAAATAATCCCAATATAAGAAAAACTCCAAAAACAAGATTGACGGACAACGATAACTTAGTTCTATTTAATAATAAATATAAACTGCTAATAATTGCTAACGAAGCACCAAGATGCCCCAAAGAAATAGGATTAAGAGTCTCGCTTTGCATTCTCCCCACTGCTAAACTGCGTTCATTTACTCCTGCAACAATACCCAACCAATTTAAATACAAACTAAAAATACAAGCTAGAGTGATCACGATTACAGTCATATTAAACATGCGTTTCAGCGTTTTATTGTCAACATTAACCAGAAACGCAAGCATTGGGATTAAGCAAACTCCAAAAGTGAATAAATAATATGTGGATACCTCGCGTCCCAAATATATCGGAAATAAGATTGTATCTGACAACAATCTCAAAATGTAAAATGACCAAAACACAAAAAGTGGCAACAAAAAAATGCCTTTATAGTTATGCTTTTCTCCGAAAATATATGATAAAATTATAACTATACTTAACCCCAATACAAAGGCACGATATGGTATAGAAACAACCTGACTATCTACTTTCAAGATAAGTGGTAATGATGAAACTAGTGGATATCCTGCTATGGTTAAAGCATAAAGCAAGGCAATTCCCCAAGAAATTAGTTCTTTTTTATTCATTAACTTCTAACTGCTACATTGTGATCTCATTCTAGCCAACAATATGATCCATACAAAATACAAAAATGAAAGACAGACACTTGCGCCAACCACACCAATCAAGCCAAACCATTTTGCCCCCATGAAATTAAGTACAATACCTAATAGCGCGATGGCAATTTTTGGTACAATTAAGTCACGAGTTTTATTACTAGTCATCATTTTTTGAGAAATAATTTCTCCAACAGAGAAAAAGCCGCTTGATAAAACCATGAGAGGGAGTAAATATGAGACTGTTCGATATTCTGGAGCAACTAACAGACTAAATATAAGTTCATGCAGCCAAAAACTAATCAAGATTCCAGTGAAAGTTATGCATATCCCCACTACCGCGATTCTACTTATTAATACATGTGTATGCTCTATACGTGCTTGATCAGAACCATCACCAGCACGCTTGAACAATATTGGTAATACAAATTGTAACATTATACCAGAAAGTAATGGAATTGGATAATAACCAAGTTGATATAGCACAGTATATAAACCTACTTCATGTGTTGAAGTAAAAATTTGCAATACCCAACGTTCCGATGCTACTTGTGCCCAAATAAATATTGACCATGTGGCAATGGGCCAAGCATAACTAAACATCCGCTTGTTCCAGTTTTTAATATCACTAGCTATAACTGTTGATTTATCAAAACTTAACACCATAATTTTGCGATTAAAAAACCATAACTGTGATCCAAGAACTACCAGTGACGCTAAAACATATCCACACATAGCCACATAGCTAAACGAGCCAATAATTCCAATAAGTCCCACTGCGCTCAAAAACCGTAACCATGATGCCAGTCCTTGATGCCATGCCACTATTAAGCGTTGGCGTGCGGCATTTTGTATTCCATCCAGTATTAAATTATAACCTGATAATAATGCAAAAATAAACGCAGCTAGTACTAACCACAACCATTGTGAATATCCATATATTAATAATCCTAAAAAAAAGCCAACATTTGTAATAACTAGCAACAGAACCGTTACATAAATTAACATTTTGCGAATTCCATGCAACAACGCTGGTAACTGCTTAACTTCTTGAGCAGGATTAAAAAAACGCGAAGAAGCTTTAGCTATTGGTGATAATAGCACTTGTATGAAAAGCATCACTATTGTCATACCCAGTGCTACTTCACCATAAATATTTGGTGGAAGTACCTCAGTTAACAGCCGTATCCCTACTATTACACCCAAGGCAGTCATAAATTGACCTAACCCCACCCATAGCAATTCACGTCCTAAACGTTGGAAACGTGAAAAGTTTGAACGGGATATTATGAACGTTTTATCCATTCAGTTTATCAATTCCAGTTTAGTAAATATCCTCATGTCATTCCAGCCATTTTAGGGCTGAGTGAACTATAGGGAGTAATAAAAGTCGTGCTTAGTTTTTGAATTATATCACCTATAAAAGGTATTTTTGCTGGCATAGATAATTGTTTAACCCAACGGGGAATATCAAAAAATGCCGGATAACCACCAAATAATTCATCACCCCCCAATCCTGAAACAGCAACTTTTAATCCAAGCTCTTTGGCAGCTTTGCTGACAAACCATGTATTAATGCCATCAATAGAAGGTTGATCCATAGCCGCTAGAATTTTGGGTAGCTCCGCTACAAATTCCGCTTCTGTGACAATTCGAGTAGTATGTTGGGTGTCATACCTTTTGGCTATCTCAGCTGCTAAAGGAGCCTCATTTCTATGTTGTTGCTGAAATTCTTCAAAGGCTAAGGTAACAGTTTGAATATCCTTTTGTCCAGCATCTTTCATAAGGGCAACTAATGCGCCTGAATCCACTCCTGATGATAAAAAAGCACCAACAGGAACATCTGCAACTAAATGGTGACTCACTGAATCTAATAAAGCCTCGCTAGCCGCCTCTTGATTGAATGCTTGAGGATTTTCAATCGCTTGACAAAAAACCTTCGCCAAAGAAAAGTAATGCTCTGGTGTATGTGTACCAATCTCATCCACCCAGATAAAACTGCCGGCTGGAACCGCTCGTATTTGTTGGTAAATCGTATAAGGTTCTGGAACACTGCCAAATAATAAAAAGCCAGTAATGCCAGCAGGCTCAATGGAACTGGATATTTTACCACCAGCTAAAAGAGCTTTGACTTGTGAAGCAACTCGTACTGTCCAACCATCATCAGCGTAATACAGTGGCTTTATACCATAAGGATCACGAGCCAGCAAGAGTTTATTTTTCTTAGCATCCCATAGTGCAAATGCAAACATCCCCCTCAGTTCTGACAACATAGCCACACCTTTTTGTTTATAAAGATGCAGCAAAACTTCGGTATCAGATTGAGTTCTAAATTGAATACCTTGAGATTCAAGCTGTTGGCGTAATGCTTTATAATTATAAATTTCACCATTAAAACTGATAACACACTGTCCATCAGTGCTACTCATAGGTTGAGCAGCACGCTCATTAATATCTATAATAGACAAGCGTTGGTGGGCTAAACCAATTTTGCCATTTTTAGAAAACCATGCTCCTTTACCATCAGGGCCTCTCGCAGACATATGATCACGAATAGCACATAATTCTTTGCGATTAACTTCTGGGGCGGCGTAATGGTAATTATATATAGCTGCTATAGCACACATATTATTAAATAATATACAATATTAAGTTAGATTAACTGGAGTTATATTCTGTTGTGCTACTAGTTCATTAATTCGTTGTGCAATCTCACCTTTGGCTTGCCTCAGTAATTTTATTTCGGATGCGTTCAACATTCGGGGTGTTGAGCAAGTAACGTGCTTCAGACTCTGTAAGGCAGTCAAGCCCAAAACCGAACTGTTGTTGCCACCAGTTTTCAAGTTGTTCTCCATGTTTCAACCTCAAGTATTCAAGTGTTTGTGATGTTAAAGCTAAATTTGCTGAGTGTGGTTTTCCAGTTAATACGGTTGCTCCCAACACTGTGCCATTACCTTGTATGATATGTGCCCGCAAATTTGCCAAGGTTCCGCCTTGCCCGACAAAATCATCAACCAACAAATAATCATACCCAGCTAATACCTTCCCATCGAACCTTGCTTGCCTCGCCAGACGGGAAAAGCCATCAGCTCCAGTGTGTCCAACGATGTTGGTTTGTATAATGCTGTTGTCAGTAGTCCAACCCAATAGTTGAGCAAGAACATCCGCCAATGCTTCGGGAATTGCATTAACACCCATTCTTTCTACAGCGTGAGCAGATACTAGAATGGGCTTTTGTTGATTGTATGATTTCGCCAATTGTTCAACAATCATTGGATTCAGCAAGGAATTAACTAAGATGTAAGCCGAGCTTGGATCTCCCGATTTGGCGGCGCGGTAAGCATAGTGTTGCTTTACTGCTGACTCATTGTTGTGAATCCACACGAGTGGAACTGTATTCCATGTATAACGGATTATCATTTTGTTTTTAGATATTTATTTACCATCAGGGCCTCTCGCAGACATATGATCGCGAATTGCACACAATTCTTTGCGATTAACTTCTGGGGCGGCGTAATGGTAATTATATATAGCTGCTATAGCACACATAGAATATAATATTATAGTACAACGAATTTAGAAATAAACGAAACGAAGTAACGAAGTAATTGCATGACTGCTAAAACTATGTACTAATTAGTTTATTTCTAAATTCGTTGTACTAATTAAATAATTAATTTGTAAGGCAGTCAAGCCCAAAAGCGAACTGTTGTTGCCACCAGTTTTCAATGCTGCAAAGCATCTAAGTTCTGTTGTGCTTGTGCATGTCCAAGTGTAGACGCTTTTTTAAACCACTTCTTAGCCAGATTGATATTTTTTTTGACCCCTTCGCCTTTTAGATACATGAGTCCTAGTGTATTTTGCGCGTCACTATCTCCCAATGTTGCTGCTTTACGAATCCATTTTGAAGTAGTCTTAATTAATAGTTCTGAGGAAGATGGTGAAACATTTTCTGTTTGCGCTATCGGTGAAGCAATAATATAGCCTCTGGAAATTTCTAATCCATTGATTTCAGTATTGGAAAACTCAGTGGGATTATTATGTTTCTCTAAAAAATAGTGTACTTTTTTAACTAACAAAAAGATCATTGACATCCAGCAAAATCACCGCATTAATTTTCATTTTTTCTTCATGAGTGAGTCTTGCTTGGATTTTCTCAATAACATCTCTTAAAACGGACATGTCATTATCTGGCAAGCCTTTTGAAGCAATGATAACATCCCAGTCATCAAAAGCACTTGCTCGTTCAAGTAAAGAAAATAATTTAAACTGGCCTTTTTCTTCTGCCAGTGCCTGCTCTATAGCAAAAAACTTCTTAATAAACTCGTTCATTAATTGATTCCTTTTATTTGAAAGCGTTTACTAATGTCTCAGTTGAAGTAAGCATGTCTTGTGCTGTTTGGCGTGCGTGTGAACCAATCGGTTTATAACGGATTTCTGGATTCCATTTTTCCACAATTGACCATTCTGTTGAAAAATGATTTCTTATCTTTTCGGTAACGCCAGAAAATTTCAGTAAAGTCACCAAATCATGCACTTTCAAAAATCTGGGATTTTGGAAATACTTATTATACAAGGCACAAAAATCGTTGGGATTAATATTATACAAGTTTTAAACACACTTACTTTTAATAGATTTTTCGATGATTTTACAAGTCATCATTAAAAATTCCTTATTGGTTTCAGGAAAATTAGTATATCCTAGCGTTTGGCAAATTCTGGCTTTCAAGGATAATTCAACCGCGTATCCGCATAAATAGGTGGCTGCGTCATATCGTTTGGCATCAAATAAAATGTGTGCCTCCTTGATACGTGCTTTTGCCAAAGCTCTTAATTCCGTTTTTGTTGTCATGTTGAATCTATTTAATATGAAATAGTTGGTGCAAATTATTATGACATTTAATTTGGACTAACCGGATTTGGTTGTTTAGTAACAATATCAACCTTAATTATTGTTCCTGTAGGTTTATCACTAGTATCTACTTCTATTAAGGTAGTTGAACTTTCTGGATCTTCAACAACACGTCTTCCAGTTGTTTCACCAGTAGTAACTTCTACTTCTACTAAAATGTTGCTGGTTGGGCTTTCTGGAATAAAGCCGGGTAGATCACTATTACCTACATCTCCAGCTTGTATTTGATTTGCTATTGCTGGAACATTAGGTGTTACTACTACACTTGGTGCAGCACTAGGTTCTGGTGCTGGAGTGGTTTTTGGAGTGGTTTTTGGAGTAGTTGGAGCAGTATTCTTAGCTGTATCTGCCGCAGCACTTATGGCAGCTGCTTTATCAGGAATTTTAGCAGCGATCTTTTCGACAACTTTATTAGCCGCTGTAGGTTCAGCAGCCACAACAATTGCCACTGCTGTTTCTACCTTTACTCCTACTTCAACTAAAACATTAGCGATACCTGCTGCTTTTTCTGGGTTTTTAGCAATAACTTTTTGAACAACACTAGCAGCCGCTGTAGGTTCAGCAGCTACAACAATTGCCACTGCTGTTTCTACCTTTACTCCTACTTCAACTAAAGCATTAGCTATACCTGCTGCTTTCTCAGGGTTTTTAGCAATAACTTTTTGGACAACACTAGCAGCCGCTGTAGGCTCAGCAGCTACAACAATTGCCACTGCTGTTTCTACATCTACTCCGGCTTCAACTAAAGCATTAGCTACATCTGCTGCTGATTCTCCATTTTCAATTGCATCTTCAACGGCTTGTTCTGGTGGTACACCAGCGGCAATGTCACTAGCTACATCAGCTTGTACTACCGAAAACGCAGTACACAGCATTCCCATGCCTAACCATCTTATCATTTGCTTATTCATAATTTGTTACCTCAATTAACACGGCAAAATTTGGCAAACACCTTTTTTTGCCTACCATAGATACACATAACATATTTACGTTTGTGTCTTTTAATAAGCGTCATCATTAAACGAGCTTGTTTGCGCATCCCTCGTTCAACTGTTGCAAATATAACAGTTCGTCCTTTTTTTCGGAACTTTTTAGGTAATCTATACCAAGCAGCTAAGCCTACCTCAGCTATTGCATGTTGTACAAAAGGTACCCATGCTCCTAAAATATAGGCATTTTCTAATGCGGCTAAAAATTGTGCATCATATTGTCGCAATCGAAATTTTATAATGGCAATATTTGCCCATATATAAGCTGAAACTGGTTTTTGTTGAACTGCCTTTAAATAATAGTTCAATGTTTGTTGAAGAACTATTTTTTTCACAGCACCATAGCGATATAATTGATAGTACGCAGTACCCTGAGATTCTAATATTTCAGGATTATATGGCTCCAAATACCGTGCTTTAGCAAGCATGGTATGAATTGATTTCCAAGAATCTTGGCTTATTCTACCTTGCTTCTCCCATTGTTGCAAGTCATAATTAGCTTGTTTCACAAATAAATCAGCGAAACCCCATGAAACTGCAAAATAAATCAAGCATAAAATTATACCAATTAACCCAATAGCCATTATTTGACTTAATTTATCTAGTGATCTGTTCTGGTGTGTCATGTACTAATTTCCATGCTGCGGTTTCTCCAATAATTTCTGCCGCTGCCTTCCGCGCCTGTTCTAAATTGGGTGGACGATATTTTATATTATGAGCATCAGTAGCTATAACATCTACCAATTCATTTTCTAACATTTGTTGAGCGCATAATTGTTGCCTATGCCCAAAATTCCCTAATAAAGAACCAGCAGTTATTTGTAATAAGCAGCCAAGTTCAATGAACGGGTAAATTTTTTCTATATTAGCTACAATCTCAGCATTTCTTTCTGGATGGGCAATTATTGGGCGAATTTTTCGATTCATTAACCAACGCACCATTTTATCACTGCCCAATGGTATATGATTATAAGGCATTTCTAATAATAAAATATTATAGCCATCCAAACTACCTAAAAAAGGTATCTGATTATTTGTGATCATTAGCATTATTTCTGGACAAATTCTCACTTCCGCTGCCATTCCAATTTGAAGCGAAATATTATTGTCTTTTAATGCTTGTTGAAATTCGATGAAAGCAACGCGAATGCTATTAATATCATTATCAAAACGCCCCGGCTGAATATGTGGTGTAACAATAGATGTTTTGATGCCATTGGCACTAGCTATACGTGCCAGTGCCAGAGATTCTTTCATATTGCTAGCACCATCATCTATACTGGGTAACAAGTGGCAATGTAAATCAATCATTTTATTTAATAACTATAACCATATTTATAATATGGAGCATATTTTGCTAGCTTTTTGAAATCCACATTATTTAATACAATACTATGTACAGGTATCTCCATTTGATAAAAACGTTTCACGCCATCAATAACTAGTTGATAAGGCGTTTCATCTGCCTTAACAACATACAATACTTCAGTGGCTAGCTTAGCTAATACTAAGGCATCACTAACTTGTAAGCAAGGTGGACTATCAATAACAATATATGTATATTCTTCAGCTAATTCTGTCAACAATTCTTTAAACCGCAGAGATGAAAGCAATTCTAAGGGATTAGGCGGTATAACACCACTAGGAATAATATCAAGTCTTATTCCTTCTTCCTCTACATGATATAAACATTCTTCAAATTCTTTTCTTGTTGCTACTAATTCAGATAAGCCTGGACTTTTATTATTTAATCCAAATGCTTTAGCTATCCTTGGTTTACGCATATCAGCATCAATCAACAAAGTTTTTTCCATCTGCCCTAGCGCAAATGCTTGATTAATTGCAAAAGTTGTCTTACCTTCTGCTGCCACAGAAGAAGTTACCATTAATATCTTCTGCGGGCTATCAAGTGCTGATAACATAATACCAGTACGTGCCGTGCGAATTGATTCAGCAAATTCAGATTTAGAATCACTTAAAAACATCCATTGAATTTTCTTTAACTGGTTTCTTTTACTGAGCTTTAGTTTAGGTATAGCAGTTAATAAAGGCATTCCCAATTTTCGTTCAACATCTTCACGATTTTTGATCGTGTTATCAAGATACTCCAAGAAAAACGCCAACATTGTTGAAAACATAAAACCTAATACTAAGCTGATAATCACAAGACGTTTCTTGTTTGGCTTATAAGCTATAGCACTAACTAATGCTAAATCTATTATACGCCCCACTGTTTTCAGAGCTTGTATGTCTTGCGAGACATCGGTTTCCTTAAAGCGGGATAAAAATACATCATACAATTGAAGGTTGGCTTTAACTTCCCTTTCCAGTATCCCCAGTTGATATTCTTTACGGTTCAATTGTTGAATTTTTAATTCATTTTGTTTCAAAGAAGTTGTAAGAGCCTTAACATTGGCAATGGCGATTTCATATTCTTTGATAATTCCTCCTATTACCCGCTTAATTTGCATAGCAGTATTAGCTTTTGCTGTTTTCAGTTCAGTCTTAGCCGCGATAACTTTAGGATGTTTACGTCCATAACGCTGACTGAGTCTTGAAAGGTTTTTTTCTGCATCCAGTTCGGTGGTTTTTAGAGTTTGTACCAATTGATTCTCAAGAATCGTTGGAATAGATTCAAAAGCGTCTGTAGAACGCCCACGAAGCTTTCGTACTTGTTTGTATCTACTTTCAGCTTCTGTTAATCGCAGATTAGCTCTAACTAGATTAGTGGCAGTTTCTTCAATTTGTCTAGTTGCAATACCTTTAATACCTGTAACATTAATTAGCTGGTTACGTTCCATATAGTTTTGCATTTTTTGTTCAGACAGTCTCAGATTTTTACGCAAACCTTCTATACGTTTATTTAACCACGATGCAGCTTTATTAGTTATTGCTAATTTAGCATCAAGATCACTTTCAATATACAATTTAATCAAAGCATTAGGAACTTTGGCTGCTAATACTGCATCAGATGATTCAAAGCTAATATTAATTAATTGGCTATTACGCACAGGCATAACGCTTAACTGCCCCATTACAGCTTGAACTATATTTTTATGTTTATCTTCAACCGTGGCAATTTCTTTCTTAGGCTCCGGCAACCACGAACTGGGAAGCATTTTGCGCCAATTAAATCCTTGTGACTTTTGATTAAACACAGGATGATTTACTAAATTGAGATGATTTACTACTTTCTCAGTTAAAGTCCGAGATTTTAAAATTTCTAATTGACTTTGATAATATTCTTTTAAGAACGGATTAACTCCATAAATATCCTCAATAGAAGCTATGCTTTTCTGCTCAGATTCTATAAGCATCTGCGCCGTAGAACGATAAATAGGCTTTAATGAAAATGTGATTAATGCAGCCAATAAACCTATCAACAAAGTTAGCCCAAATATCTTCCATTTGTATTTATTGAAAGTATGCCAATAATTTTTGAAATCATCAGTTGTTTCATGTTCTTCGAGTTGAGCAGTTAGATATTTGTCATCATTTGCTACCAGTGCTTGCGAATCACCCTGTGTTTTCATACATTCTTCCTTATTGTTATTATAAAGATGCTTGGACTCTTATGAAAAATATGTTTTGATCAAAGTCATCAGTGTTATAGTTTGAATCTCGCTTATTAATATCTAAACCAGCACTGAACATGATATTTCTTGACCAGTTATAATTCATAGCAAGATTATAAGCTGTGAGATCATCTGCACGATCTATTTCCCTAACATCACCGTCAAAATTAATTTTTGCCATATAAAAGCCCACAGTGGAAGAAATACGTGGCATCCACACATGTTTTTCACTGATAGAAAAATCTTGGGTGATTAAAACATCACCTATACCAGTTGTATCATTAGTAAATTTACCAGTCGAAATGTCCACTGTTGAACGATTTGATGCTTTCCATTGCATTGCAATTTTCCAATTAGCACCAGAAAAATCATTACGTAGATCAGAATCAAAAGCTTTACTCAAATATCCTATTTGAGCACTACCACTTGTTTTAGCTGTAGCCTGCCATTTTGCACCCACCGATAATGTAGATATATCACTACTTTGTGTAGAACCAACAAATTGATAATCTATTATAGAATAAGCAGTCTCAACGAACACATTTATCTTAGGTAATATCTGGTAAAGAACCCTAGCCTTTAAAGCAGTGTCATTAAAATCATCTATTTTTTCAGCGAAACTAAAATCTTGGTAACGTTTGCTAATATGCCCTAATTCTGCTTCAACAGTATATTTTGAACCTAATTCGTAACTGAACTGACTCATCAAACGAGTTAAGCCCCATGTATTTGGAAGAGTACTATCACCACGGTCAGTAGTACCACGAGGATCATGTCCCATTAGGTAATCAGCATTTACAAAAAATTTAGCACGGCGTGTTAATTGCCACTCTGCTTCGCCCAAAAAGCTAATATCTTCATAGTTGTCATTAGAATTTGCAGTATAGCGTCCAACTTCAGTTCCCACAGTCAGTGCATAACCGCTGGAACGTTGCTTGCGCTCAAATTTTAATTGAGGAGTGAATACAGTAACAAACGAACTAACCTCATTTTCAGAAGCCCACGCTATATTGTCATCATGTTTAAATTGTACTCCAATTTCAGGAAACATCCTAATAGTACCACCAAATGGTATGCCTTTAGCTGCCAAGACTGTCTCTGAAAATAGCAATATTAATACTAATACTAATACTAATCTCATAAATTACCTCTTTTTTATTAAAATAAACTTTCTTTAATTGTGATAACATCACCGGGATAAACTGGTGTACTTAGCTTAACACGTTTAGCTTTTCCTGCTTGATCTTTTTCAGGTAAAATATAAATTTTACTCCACCGTGCTGAGCCATATTCAGTAAATCCACCAGCCATTGAAATAGCCTTTTCAACAGTAAGACCGGGGATAAAGTCATATCCTCCAGAATTTTTAACTTCACCATTTATAAATACTTTTTGATACTTCTTAACTGTAATAATATCTCCGGGTTTTACAGCCGAAAAAATACTGCTAAGTGTCTGAGTATGTTCATTTCCATGATGAGCAATAAAAAGTTGTCCACGTGCAGCTTTTTCGGTGAATCCACCAGCCATAGAAATAGCAGTTTTAATTGTTAGCCCCGGCAAATAAACATAATCACCGGGTTTTTCTACTTCGCCATCAACAAAGAATTTTTGATATTCTTGGATTGTAATAATATCCCCAGCTTTTACTTGTGTATAAAGATTGACAGCTATCTTGGTTTGTTCTTCTCCTTGATGGATAATATAAATTTCTTCACGTGATGATTTTTCTGTGAAACCACCAGCCATTGAGATGGCAGTTTTAACTGTAAGATTTCGTAAATAAGCATAACTACCGGGATTTTTAACTTCACCATCCACAAAGATTTTTTGATATTCTTTAATAGTTATAACATCTCCCGGCTTTACTGGTGCATAAAGATCGGTAATATATTGTGTATCTTCATTTCCTTGATGAGCAATAAAAATGGCGTTGTGATCAGCCTTTGCTGTCAAACCACCAGCCATTGAGATGGCAGTTTTAACTGTTAAATCCCGTAAATAATCATAAGCTGCTGGATTCTTAACTTCACCATCCACAAATATTTTTTGATATGGCTTAATTGTGATAATATCACCGGGTTTGACAGCTTCGTGAAGATCAACAATAGGATCTATCTGATCATTGCCTTGATAATCAAGTATAATTGCCTCACGATTTGCATTTGGTGTAAAGCCACCTGCCATTGATATAGCAGTTTTCACTGTCATATCTCGCATATAATTATAACCACCGGGATTTTTTACTTCACCATCAACGAAAAACTTTTGATATTCTTGGATCGTTATAATATCTCCGGGTTTAACCTGCGTATAAAGATTAACCAGTGATAGTGTTTGTTCATTACCTTGATGACCAATAAAAATTGCCCCGCGATCAGCCTTTTCTGTGAAACCACCAGCCATAGAAATAGCAGCATCAACAGTCTGACCAGGCAAATAATCATAACCACCGGGATTTTTTACCTCGCCACCTACAAAAAACTTTTGATATGCTTTGATGTTGATAATATCTCCGGGTTCAATATTCATATTAAGATCAACAAGATATTGTGTCTGTTCTTTTCCTTGATAAGAAAGAAGAATTGCTTCACGATCAGCCTTTTCGCTAAAACCACCAGCCATTGATATAGCGGTATCAATTGTTAAACCGGGCATATAATTATATGCACCAGAAGTTTTGACTTCGCCACCCACAAAAAATTTTTGATATTCTTTGATGGTGATAATATCTCCGGGTTCAAGATTCATATTTATATCAACAAGATACTGTGTATTTGGTGCCCCTTGATAGACAAGAAGAATTGTTTCACGATCAGCCTTCTCTGTGAAACCACCAGCCATTGATATAGCCTTTTTAACTGTAATACCATTCAAATACTCATAACCACTGGGATTTTTCACTTCGCCATCAACAAAGAATTTTTTATATTGCTTAACCATTATAATATCTCCCGGTTTGACAGGCATATTAAGGTTGGCAGCTATTTCACTTTTATTCTTAGGGATAATGACAATTTCATTACGAGAAGCTTTTTCTGTAAATCCACCCGCCATAGATATAGCCTTGCTAACGGTTAGACCATGTAAAAAATTATAACTACCAGCTTTTTTAACTTCGCCATCCACAAAGAACTTTTGATATTGCTTAATATTGATTATGTCTCCCGGTCCGATGTAAGTATCAAGCTTCGCAGGTAATGCTGTTGCAGCTTCATCCCCATCACGGATTATGAATATTTCATCTCGTGAAGCTCTTTCAGTAAAACCACCAGCTAAAGATATAGCTTTATTAACGGTCATGCCCGGCACAAAATCATAACCACCGGGCTTTTTGGTTTCACCATTGACAAATAATTGCCTATATTCTAAAATTGCAACAGTTACTTTGGGATCAATTAAATAGTCACCATCTAAACCTGATGATACAAGTTTTTCTACTTCGTTGACAGTTAAATCAGCAAGATCTAGTTCACCTAAAAATGGATAAGAAATTATACCTTCTTCACTCAAACGAACTTTCATACTAAGATCTTTTTCACTAAAAACCTTAATATCTATAAGATCACTCTTTCCTAGACGGTAGTTTGATAATATATCAGTTAAATTTAGCAGTGGTGCTGGATCCATAACTAATGAGTGTCGTTGTTGATATTGATCTCTAGTTATGCGTTTAACTGGCTTTTTATGACGTTTGACTAGCCTTTTATAAGGTTTCACTGATCTTTTATGACGTTTGACTAGTCTTTTATAAGATTTAACCGGCTTCTGTTTCTGAGGTTTAAACTTAAGTAACTTTTTCTGACGCTTAATTTTCTTACGCTTAAACTTAATCAGTTTTTTATGATGCTTTACCCGCTTTTTAACTATCAGTTTTTTAGGAAGAGGTGTAGAAAATTGCGGTTGTCTTATTTGACTTGGAACTTGCTCCTGTTTAGTAAAAATAATTGGAAATATTTCTTCTATGAAAGGCTGACGTTCGAGTATCGATTCCTTTTTATCTTTAGAAGCTTGTGCTTGTTTCTGTTTAGTAGTAGCAGTAACAATTTGTGGTTGATGAAATTGTGGTTGTCTTATTTGCGTAGCTGCTCGATCCCGTTCAAATCTGTTTGAATTTGATTCAATAGGCTCATAAGTTTCTGGCAAAGTATTATTATCCACTGACTCGGTTAATGTGGAACAACTGCTTATTAAAAATAAAAGCAATACTAATGACAAAGTGTAATGTTTCATAAATTATTTTTATAATGTTTTAGAATGATCATTAAAGTTTTAAGCAATAAACATTCCGTTTATTATAAAATAAGTATATTATATAAAATATATATGTGTGTGATTTTGCAATAAAGAAGTTAGGATTAGTTCATAACAGCTTCATAAACTATATTTTATAGCGAAAATTATGAAGGTGCCAAGTATACATCGGCATTTTTGTTTATTTAATTAATTTACCAGACTTACAATAAATTTTTGTATATTGATTTTAAATCATCTATTTTGGTAGAATCAAAATTTTAAGAGTTTTAATTCAATTTTATTGTTCATAATACTAGTTTTTCAGTTGAGTTTTAGCTTCAGCAAACAACCAATTTAAACAATTAAATAATTTCTGCAAATTCTCTAATGCAGAATAGCTAATAACATCCATTGTCAAAATCTGGTTTTTTAAGCTAGCAAATTGCCAAATATTACCTGTGGTAACTATACCAAAAATTGTCATTGACTCATTTTGATTAAAATTTTGTGCTGCAATCATTTCAGACAAAGCTTGCGCCCAACCTTCATTAAAGTTCTCTTTCTTTGCCTCGGCTACACAAATAACTGGCTTGTTAAAAGTTGTACCAATAGGAGAAGCGGGCGCAATCAGAAAGTCAGGAATACCGATCAATCCGACTTTTTCATCCACATCAAAACGCATATGCGACCATACAGGCAAATCATTGGCATTGGCAACCAAATTTAAAATAGGCGAAATCATGGTTTCACAAATCGCGCTTTCACTTACATAATTACGACGAAGTTGCAAATTTCAGCGCGACTTCTTCATAAGTTTTGAATGTTCCATAGGACATAATTAATGAAAAGATTGAAAATAGTTATGAATGTGCAACATCAGTTAATAAAAACTTTAATTGGTACGTTAAAAAAATTTGCAAATTTTTTTGCCTGATCTTTACTTATGTTACGTGTTCCCTTAATAATTTCGTGTATATCACCGCTAATATTAACTAATTCACTTGGTTTTATGTTGTGATTTTTCATGAGCATAGAAAGCATTTCATGACTTTCTACTTTGGGTAGTTCTAAATATTTTTCTTCGTATTCTTCAATACGATCTGCAATCATATTACCAAAGATAAAATACATATCATTATCACTAGTTGATAAATCTAGTATTTCATCCATTTGTTCAGCACGTTCTAATATTTCTTCCTCAGACTGTATTGGTGTTTGTGTAAGCTTCATTAAGTAATTAAAATCTGAAACATAGTTTTTAATTGTTTCATCAAATGATTTAAATAAATCAAAACATACTAGTATATTTTTTGTCCTTGTTTGTTTATTAAGATTCATTATATTTTCCTTATTTAATATTTAATTTACACCATTTATCGTATTTTTGATGTGAACCAACAAATCGTATAAAAATTCTATGATTGGTTGGATGTATTCTAGTTACTATTCTACAGTTAGTACCATGCACATCAAAAATATATAAATCAATATCACTCCCAAAAGTTTTATCTGTAACATTTCGTGCTGGAACACGATCAACATTCCATCCACTACTTTCTTTCCATAGTGTTTTTATTTGCTCAAAAGATTCAAAATTTATATTTTTTTGTTTAAAAGTTTCCATCCATAGTTTTAATCCTGTTTTCCATTGTGGATAGAGAAGCATGGTATTTTTGATTCTTTTTTGGGTAATGATTCTCAAAATTGTACTTCCTTATTTAACTATAAGAGGATATAAAGAAAGGATTAAGAATAGTGAAGGATGGTGCCGGTGAAGAGATTTGAACTCCCGACCTACTATTTACGAAACAGTTGCTCTACCAACTGAGCTACACCGGCATTTTTGTCTATTTTACTATATTTGTAATTCTGGTACAATCTGTTTCACGCCTTTTATAATATTTTGTTGATTATAATCATTACAATCTTCAGTTAATTGTCTTAAATTAGTCATTACAATTTCGATATCATTATGACGATGAGCCGCTAATAAAATTTTAGGATGATTAGTAGCAGCTAGTTTTTCATCAGTATAAAACAATTCTTCATGTAATTTTTCACCGGGGCGTAAACCAGTATAAATAATCTTAATATCTTGCTCAGGTATCTTTCCTGAAAGACGCACCATTTGTTCTGCCAAATAACTAATTTTTATAGGCTTTCCCATATCTAATACAAAAATTTCGCCACCTTGACCCATCGCGCTGGCTTGCAAGATTAATTGACAAGCTTCCGGTATAGTCATAAAATAACGATTAATTTCAGGATGAGTAACCGTAACTGGACCACCTTTTGCGATTTGTTGCTTAAATAAAGGCACAACACTACCTGCTGATCCTAAAACATTGCCAAAACGCACCGTAATAAAACTAGTATTACTATTTTCATTCATAGTTTGACACAAAATTTCAGCAGCGCGTTTAGTAGCACCCATTATATTTGTTGGATTTACCGCCTTATCAGTTGAAACCATTACAAAAGTTTTACAAGCATATTCAACTGCCGCTTCAACTAAAGCTTGTGTACCTAAAATATTATTACGAACCGCCTCTCTAGCTTGCGATTGTAACATCGGAACATGCTTATAAGCCGCTGCATGAAAAATCACTTCAGGTTTATACTTCGCTAAAATATGCCTTATTGCCACTGAATCTACAATATCGCCTAAATGAGCATATAAAACTAAATCAGGAAATTCTTCACGTAATTGCAGTTCGATTTTATAGAGATTATATTCACAGCGTTCAAAAATAATTAAAGCTGTAGGATTTAATCCTGCGACTTGTTGGCATAATTCGCTACCAATTGAACCACCACCGCCGCTTATCATAACTACTTTTTTATGTAAACCCAAACTAATAATATTCCAATCTAACTTAATTTTAGCACGCCCCAATAAGTCATCAATTGCAATATCATGTAAAGCACCGAAATTGACCTGTCTATTCACCAATTGATCCAGCTTAGGCAAAGTCATTACAGGAAGTTCACAACCTTTACACAAATCAACTACACGACGCATTTGCTCATCACTGGCTGATGGCATAGCAATGATGATCAAATCAATTTGCATAGTTTCAATAGTTTCAACTAATTGATCGAAATTACCCAACACAGGAACACCCTGAACATTACCACCATGCAAACGGGAATTATCATCTAAAAAAGCTAGCGGCATATACTCATTACCACGAATACGCAGCATATCACGCACTAGCATATCTCCCGAAGTACCAGCTCCTAAAATTAATACTCGTTTAGGATGAGCTTGATCAGTTAATAAAAAATTAAAAGAATGTTCATTCAAGACACGAAATATTAACCGAGGCAATCCGAGAAAAATAATTAATAGAAAAGGATAAAACAGTAAAGAAGAACGTGGAATTAATGCCAAACGATTAAATAATACTAAGACTAAAGCAATGCTAAGACTACCAATAAAAGCAGCACGTAAAATAGAAAGTAAATCTGGCAGACTGGCAAATCGCCAAATTCCTCTATACAAACCACCTTGCCATAAAACCAAACTTTGTACTATAATTACAATAGGTAAAGCTTGCCACAGCGTAGCTTCTACATCTGGAAATAATGGCCATTCATAACGAATTAAAATAGCTAATGTCCATGCAATACCGACCATAAGAATATCATGTAATATAATAGGCAAGCGATTATAAATCAAAGACATATTCTTATAATAATAATTTTTTAAAGGTTTTGAAAATCAAAGTTATATCTAATAACAAACTCTGTTGTTTGACATATTGTTGATGATAAGCCAGTTTAATAGGTAAAATTTTTTCTATATAATCAAATTCAGGTTGCTGTGAATTACCTAAAATTTCATTTTCATTATGGAATTCAATAGAAGCATAATCTGTAATGCCAACCGGCACTGATAATACATAATCTTTAATAATATCTGGATAATGAGCGACATATTCAGCTACTTCTGGACGTGGACCAACTAAGCTCATTTCCCCTTTTAGCACATTAATTAACTGTGGTAATTCATCTAATTTAGAACGGCGTAAGAATTTCCCACAGCGTGTAATACGTACATCCTGCCCCACAGTTAATTTTAGTTCAGATAAGGCAGGGTGCATAGTTCTAAACTTGATGATCTTAAAAGATTTACCAAACTGACCCACACGTTCTTGCAAAAAAAATACCGATCCTCTACTACCTAATTTTATCCAGATTGCAATGATTAAAAACAAAGGGCTTAACAATATCAAACCGGGTATTACACAGCAAACATCAAAAATACGTTTACTGTTCATTTTAAAATAGTTCTAACTTGCGTAATAACTCTATCAACATCATCATCGCTCATACAGGGATAAATCGGCAGACTGACAGCACGATTATAAACATCTAAAGCTACAGGAAAATCTTCTGCTTTTAAATCATAACGATCACGCCAATAAGTTTGTAAATGCAATGGAATAAAATGGACACTAGTGCCAATACCCGCAGCCGCCATACGTTCAATAAAAGTATTACGATCTATTGTTGCTAAATCTAACTGTATAACATATAAATGCCAAGCATGACTACTATAATCAGCTTGATAAGGGATAGTCAATGGCAGATCGTTTAAATTATTTGTGTATAAATTAGCAATTTCAGCGCGTCGTTGTTGAAAAGACTCAGCTTTTTGTAACTGATGAATTCCTAAAGCCGCCGCCATATCAGTCATATTATACTTAAATCCCGGAGCCACAACATCATAATGCCACGAAGAATTACGATCAAATACATCTCGACTCATACCATGTAAACGTAAAATACTCATACGTTCAGCATATTCTGGATTTGCTGTTGCTATCATACCACCCTCACCAGTAGCCAAAGTCTTGGTGACATAAAAGCTATAAACAGTAATATCACCCAAGCTACCTACCATACGCCCCTTATAAAGCGTAGGTAAAGCATGAGCGGCATCTTCAACAACTTTAACTGAAAACTCAGCCGCTGACTCTAAAATTGGATCCATATCACAAGCCTGCCCTGCAAAATGCACAGGAATAATAGCTTTGACACCATCAACAATATCAAGAGTAGCCGCTAATTGATAAGGATCAATATTAAAAGTTTGAGGATCAATATCAACAAAAACTGGATCTGCACCTAAATAACGTATAACTTCCGCTGTTGCGGTAAAAGTATAAGGACTAGTAATAACCTTATCACCAGCTTGAATCCCAATAGCCTCAAGAGCTAAATGCAAACCAGCAGTACAGGAATTAACAGCTAAAGCATGATCAACCCCGACAAATTGAGCAAAATCATTCTGAAACCGCTTAGTTTTTGGACCAGTTGTCAACCAACCAGATTTTAAAGTATCTACTACTTCATTAATTTCTTCTTCACCGATACACGGCAATGCGAATGGAAGAAAATTATCATTCACCTTTTAACTCCATTTGTTGCAACCAATTAGTAACCACATCAGACCATTGTAAATGCTTTTCTATATAAGTTCTGCCATTTTTACCTAATTGTATTGCATAATCAGGGCTATTAATTAAATCTCGTACCGCTTCAGCTAAAGCTTGATGATTTCCCGGTTTAACCACAATACCTGCTTTTGCTTTAGTGACTAATTCTTTACCTTCGCCGCTGCCACTATATAATACTGGTTTACCACAAGCCATAACTGCTAATGCTTTTGCTGGGCGAGCGCATTTTAGTAATGGAGAATCTATAATTGTCGAAATCCCAGCTAAACTTAAACCATACAAACGCACAATAAATTCAGGCGTTTTAGGTTCCCAAAACAAGACATTTTTTAATCCCATTTGTTTAGACATTTCTTGTAAACGGCTTTTTTCAGAACCACCACCAACACATAAGAATAACACATTAGTATCAGACAATAATTTAGCGGCATCTAAAATCACCTCCATACCATGTGCATATCCATGCGTACCTGTATATAAAATCAACTGCTTATCAGCATCTAAACCTAATTCTGCGCGAAAAGCAGCATCAGGTGCTTGTGGTTTAAACCACTGAATATCAATTCCGTTTGGTAACAATAAAACTTTTTCTGCGGCTACTTGTTTTTCCTTAATCAGAATTTGACGTAAACCTTCAGTTACAATGGTAATATAACTAGCTTTACGATACAAAAAAGCTTCTAATTTATAAGCTTGCCGCAACATAAAACCATCACGCATTAAACCCAAATCTCGCACCGAATCAGGCCATAAATCTGCTACATTAAATATAAAAGGTACTCGCCAAGCTTTAGCAGCCAAATAAGCCGTAATACCTAAAAATAATGGTGGAGACTCAACAAACAAATAATCAGGCTTTTTAGCTTTACGTAATCCAATAAACGCGCTAAGCATAAAAGAAAAATAATTCAACAAACGCTTAATACCTGCACCACTAGCGGCATACATCCAGACACGATGCACTAATACGCCTTCCCAGACATCTGCCTTATAAAAACATCCCTTATATTCTGGAAATATTTTACCGTGAGGATAATTTGGTAAAGCGGTTACTACTTCGACTGTATGCCCTAAACGTAACAATTCACGGATCATAGCAGCCATTCTTACTTGAGGTGCGCCAGTTTCAGGTGGGAAATATTGAGTTAATATTAAAAATCGCATTTATCTACTACCATTAAAAAATGCGCACATAACAATTCCTCTTCAGGTAGATAACGAAATTCTTCATCTAAATCACTACGAATCAACATCTTTTTCTTTAAATGATGTTGTCGTCGTTCTAAAAATCGTATAGATAAACCATAACGCTCTGCCAAGGATAAATAAGCAATTGGGCGCAAACGATTTTGATAATGTAAACCACAATTACCAATACGCTCCCAGATCTCATCATCGTAACGCAAAAAATTTAATGGAGTAATTGAAGGATCACTAGAAGCATAATCATCATAAGGCATAAGATTATGTGCAATCCAACCACCGGGCTTTAAAATTCTGGCACTTTCTTGAAAAATTTTCTCTAAAATAGGTTTAGGAATATAACTTATACAAGAATTACTATAAATCATATCCACCGAATCAGCTTGCCACTTAGTTTTCCTAAAATCAAAAGGAGCATGGTACTCAATACCATATTCCTTCCAATGTTTTTGCCACGGCTTACCATGTGGATGTAAGCCAGCCCAACGAGTTAAAAGTTGATTGGCAGGTATCTCAGCAAGATCAGCAATCTCATTCGCATGAGCAATCAAATAATCAAGTGTCTGCTCAACATATGACTGTTTTATATGTTTAACAATATCAGTCATTACAATGCTTTTAGCCCCCATACCATAAAATAATGCAGGTAATAAAGGATGCCAACCAGCACCAATTTCAACCAAATCCTTACCCTTAACTGACTTACCAGCTTGAGCAAGCATATAACTCATTTCTACAATACTATAATGACGACGTGCCAAATCAAAATTTCGATTTAAACCAACAGTTGCCCGTACAGTATCAAACAAACGATTACCAAATGGAAATAAACTAAATAGTTTATAAGCTAAAGCTCTGCGCCGCCATTTTGGTAGCATAATTAACTAGTTCCCCTACTACGTAATTTTTCCCATAACCAGATTCGTTCCATACGACGACGTTCTTTATTAGATAAAATAGGTGCCGCAACGGGGCTACGGGAATCAAGTAATTCATTTACAGGTAGAAATTGCCCATCGGGTAAAGCGGCAATTTCTCGTAATATTTTTTCTACAGCTGGTAATACTTTACCATTTTGGACAAACCCCATGCCAAAATGAGCATAAACAATACAAACTCCAGCTTGTGCCACTAATTTACTTATATTTTTTGGTGATAACAAAGCTATAAACCGTTCTGGCGTACCACCATCACAAGAAGAAAACCAACGTGGTACATAAGGTCTATAGGGATCCCTATAAGGCAAACTTGGATTAACTTCAGTTAAATCAATTTGTTGAACAAAAGTAAAATTGCGGGAATAACGGATCGTTTGTTGACAAATATCTCCCCAAAAATAAGGACTATCTGGATTTTCTCCTTCATAATGCCATTGTTTCAGTTTTTGATTTAAACCAACTATAGCACGTAACAAAGGCGAATTAAAACGCGCTGTTGCCCAATAAAGATTATCCCTATTTCTGGAATGATTAATATGAGTACTAGGCAATTTAGCTAAAACCTTATCAAACTGCTCCAAGCCTTGTATAGTTCTAGCACGAATATTAGAACCGGCTGAAGCACCATGAAAAGCGATTTCAAATCCGTCATCCTGTAAGGACTTTACCCATGCTGCATAATCTTTATCCTGTAAAGTTGCAGACATGACATATGGATTATTAGCTTCTTCACAACGTAATGACCACACTGTTTTTGTTATTCTCATATTTAGAGAAGCTAACAAATCATAAATTGGTTTGACGTTATCTAATGTTGCACCATCTGTATCATCAACAATAGTGAAGCTAAACTTAGACATTATTAATATTTATATTTAAAATTCAATGAAACTACATCACCTTGATTAAGCTTATCATCAGTAGCATCATTATTATTTATTAAATAATGAGCCGATAAACTAAATTTAGAATCTAAATAATAATTTAAACCCAAAGTAGTATTTTTATTTTGTTGCAGCTTATTATTATTAATATTATCTATTTGATTCAAACGAGCAACTACTTCCAGCGCACCTTTTTTAGAAAAAGGCTTAAATTTTTCTAAAAATTTACCAGATCTATATGAAGGAGACTCACCAGTTAAAAAATAACTCGCCCGCAAATAATAACCATTATTAATGGAATTAATCATTCCATTATTAATTTGTGAATTTACAGAACTATTCATATATTCTGATTGAAATAATAACGATCCAAAAGCTACCGCTGCTTCCAAATTTAAAAAATTTTGATTACCATTATCACGAACCGAATAAGCCATACCTAAATGCAATAAGCGACCTTTCTGTTTAAATGGCGTATAAGTAACACGACTAGTTACAGAATAATTACTAGGATTAGCCTTACCTGTATAAATGCCACTCATAAGGTTTACTTTACCATTATTACGAGAAAACATTAAACCATATCTTTTAGAAGGTTTTAAAATATCTTTAATAATAGAAGGCTCAACATTAGGGCTATTTTTGTGAAACTTGCTCAATAATTCTAAGCTCAAAGGTTCATCAATTTTACCAATAGTAACATTCATAGCATTTCGAGTTTTATATTTTAGATAAACTTCTTTGAATTGTTTCTCAGTTCTAACCTTGTCAGGATCTAGTTTAAGTTTACCTTTCCAATGTTTGCTCAACGCACCTTTTAAGTCAAAATTTGTGGTTTTGGCATAAGTGGGATATGAAATAATCAAAGCATTTAAACAAATTACTACAAATAACGTTTTTCTTAAAATCATCTACTACCTGTTCCTTATAAATAATCATTAATTATATACTAAGATAGATGCTTCAAATCTAATTTATATTTTATGGGTTATAAACATAAATTATTGAAGTATCTATCCTTTTTTTATAAAGCTAGATATATGCCAAAACGAATAGATAATGATATAATAATATTTTTATTAATTAACCTAAAAGTAACTAGTGATAACTAAACTACGTAATATCGCCATCATTGCTCATGTTGATCACGGCAAAACTACCCTTGTTGATCAACTTTTACAACAATCAGGAACATTAGAAAATCGCAATAATAAATTAGAAAGGGTCATGGATTCTAATGAATTAGAAAAAGAACGTGGAATTACCATACTTTCTAAAAATACCGCTGTTCGTTGGAAAGACTATCGAATTAATATTGTTGATACCCCCGGACATGCTGACTTTGGAGGAGAAGTTGAGCGCGTACTTTCAATGGTAGATTCCGTATTATTGCTAGTTGACGCAGTAGAAGGACCGATGCCACAAACTCGCTTTGTTACCGAAAAAGCCTTAAATCGTGGTTTATGCCCAGTGGTGGTAATTAATAAAATCGACCGTGATGGCGCACGTCCAGATTGGGTATTAGACCAAACCTTTGAATTATTTGATAATTTAGGTGCTGATGATGCACAATTAGATTTTCCAGTAATTTATGCTTCAGCAATCAATGGCTATGCCAGCGAAGATAGCGGTGTGCGTGACGGCAATATGGAAACCCTATTTGAAGCCATTATTAAACATGTACCAATTCCTGATGTTGATCCTGATGAACCGTTTCAATTACAAGTATCTGCCTTAGATTATTCTAGTTATGTTGGTCTTATTGGGATTGGACGGATTAGTCGTGGCAGAATTAAAACTAATTCTCCAATTACTATTCTTGATACTGAAGGTAAACAACGTCAAGCTAGAATATTACAGATTTTAGGATTTCATGGTTTAGAACGAGTAGAAATGGAACAAGCTAATGCTGGTGATATTATTGCTTTTACCGGTATAGATAAATTAAATATCTCAGATACTCTCTGCGATCCAGAACATGTAGAGGCTTTACCAGCTTTAACAGTTGATGAACCTACAGTTAGTATGACTTTCCAAGTTAATACTTCACCGTTTGCTGGCAAAGAAGGTAAATATGTTACTTCACGCCAAATTCGTGAACGTTTAGAACGTGAATTATTACACAACGTTGCTTTGCGCGTTGAATATATGGATGATCCTGATAAATTTTTAATTTCAGGGCGTGGTGAATTACATCTAGGAATTTTAATTGAAAATATGCGCCGTGAAGGCTATGAACTAGCCGTCTCCCGTCCTCAAGTTATTATAAAAGAGATTGATGGCGAACAATGCGAACCTTATGAAAACCTGACTGTAGATGTAGAACAAAGTCATCAAGGTACAGTAATGGAAAAATTAGGAGAACGTAAAGCCGAATTAACTAATATGCAACCAGATGACAAAGGGCGAGTAAGACTTGATTTTACTATACCGGCTCGTGGTTTAATTGGCTTTCGTACCGAGTTTTTAACCGCTACATCTGGAACTGGCTTACTATACCATGTTTTTGATCGTTACGCGCCAGTCAAAGAAGGTACTATTGGACAACGTAATAACGGAGTTTTAATAGCTAATGGACAAGGTAAAACTTTAGGTTATGCTCTATTTAATTTACAAAATAGAGGACGTTTATTTATAGATCCGGGTACAGAAGTATATGAAGGTATGATAATTGGACTTCATTCACGTGACAATGATTTAATTGTTAATCCACTGAAGGCTAAACAATTAACCAATATTCGTGCTGCTGGCACCGATGAAAATATTTTACTAACACCACCTATCAGAATGAGCTTAGAACAAGCTATTGAATTTATTGATGATGGCGAACTAGTAGAAATAACACCAAAAAGCATTAGGTTGCGTAAACAGTTTCTAAAAGAACACGAACGCAAACGAGCATCACGGTCTGCATAGCAACTGCTTAAATCATTATCTTCTGGCGACAGACCTGACAGGTTTTTAAAACCTGTCAGGTCTTTAGGCCAATGATGACCAAGCAATATCCAAATCTTTAGCCGCCTTAACATCATCCAAGCGTCGAACTGGCAAGGTATAAGGTGCCTGCTTCAAAGTCTCGATATTTTCATTAGCTTCTTGTTGAATTTCAGCTAAAGCATTGATAAAGTCATCTAAAGTTTGTTTATCTTCAGTTTCTGTCGGTTCAATCAATAAGCATTCTGGTATCAATAATGGAAAATATGTCGTTGGTGCATGAAAGCCTTTATCTAACAAGCGTTTGGCAAAGTCCATTGCTGTAACTCCTTGTTCTTTAGCTTGACGTTTTAGTGTCAAAATAAATTCATGAGTTGCACGACGCTTTGGAAATGCCATGTCAAATCCAGCTTTTGCTAATTGGTTTTGTAAATAATTAGCATTTAAAGTAGCAAATTCTGCTACTCTTTTCATGCCTTCACGCCCCAATAAACGCGCATAAATATAAGCACGCAATAACACTCCAATATTGCCTGCATATGCTAATAAACGTCCTATCGTGTCAGGAATATCTGTTTCTGTAAGCCACTTATAATGTTCTCCATCATAAGCAACTAGGGGTACTGGCAAGTAAGGTAATAAACGCTCATTAACTCCAATTGGTCCAGCACCCGGCCCACCTCCACCATGTGGCGTAGAAAATGTCTTATGCAAATTAATATGAATTACATCAAAACCCATATCTCCGGGGCGGACTTTACTTAAAATAGCGTTCAAATTCGCGCCATCATAATATAATAAGCCACCAGCCTCATGCACACATTTTGCTATCTCACTGATTTGTTGTTCAAACACGCCTAATGTTGATGGGTTTGTCAACATAATTCCTGCTGTTTTTGGACCAACTGCCTTTTTTAAGGCTTCAAGATCAACATTACCATCAGCATCAGTTGGAATTTCACGTATTTTATAGCCACACATCACCGCAGAAGCTGGATTAGTTCCATGTGCCGCATTTGGTACTAGCATTTCTGTACGCTCAGTATCTCCACGTTTCTCATGATAAGCACGTATCATAGATACACCAGCAAATTCTCCTTGAGAACCAGCCGCTGGTGCTAAAGAAATAGCCTTCATACCAGTTACTTCTTTCAGAATTTCTTGCAAATCATACAAGCAAGCCAATAATCCTTGACTTACTGAACTTGGATGCATTGACAAAAAACCGGGTAACATCGCCAAGGTATTACAGGCACGAGGATTATATTTCATCGTGCAAGAACCTAATGGATAGTAATGAGTATCAATAGAAAAATTTTTCTGTGATAAGCGGGTATAATGACGCACAACTTGCATTTCTGAAGCTTCAGGCAAAGTTGCGCGTTTTTTACGTAAAAACTTAGCTGGAATATCTTTTATTTCTCTACGCTTAGCAGGATATTGTGAACTGGCTGAACGCCCTGTATATTCAAAAATTAACATGTTTCAAAATCACCAAATTGCATTAAACGCTGATAACGTTGTTCTACCAACTCATCAACAGGTATTTTTTCTAATTCCGCTAAAGTTTGTTCTAAAACATTACTTAAATTTTTACCCATCATTTTAACGTCACGATGGGCACCACCCAAAGGCTCAGGAATAATAATATCTATTAAATCTAATTCCTTTAAGCTGTTTGAAGTAATCTTCATAGCTTCAGCGGCTTCAGAAGCCTTATCAGCACTTTTCCATAAAATAGAAGCGCAGCCTTCAGGAGAAATGACAGAATAAGTACTATACTCTAACATACAGATTCTATCACCTACGCCAATTCCTAAAGCACCACCAGATCCACCTTCTCCTATCACTGTGCAAATAATAGGAGTTTTCAAATCAGCCATTGTATATAAATTACGCGCAATAGCCTCACTTTGCCCGCGTTCTTCTGCATCAACACCGGGATAAGCTCCCGGAGTATCAATAAAAGTCAAAATAGGCAATTTAAAACGTTCAGCCATCTTCATAAGTCGTAACGCTTTACGATAACCTTCTGGTCTAGGCATACCAAAGTTACGCTCTATTTTTTCCTTAGTATCGCGACCTTTTTGTTGACCAATAATCATTACCGGACGATCATTAAACCGCGCCAAACCACCAATCATTGCCTGATCATCGCCAAAAACACGATCACCGTGTAATTGCTCAAAATCAGTAAACATCATATCAATATAATTGAGAGTATAAGGTCGTTGAGGATGGCGTGATAGTTGAGAAATTTGCCAATCAGTTAAAGAAGAAAAAATTGAACGTGTCAGTTCTTTACACTTTTCTTGTAATTTAATTATTTCTTCATTAATATTAAGATTGCTATCTTTACCTACATGATGTAGTTCATCAATCTTAGCGTCTAATTCTGCAATTGGTTGTTCAAATTCAAGAAAATTAAGATTCATCAAATTCTGGTTTTAATTGACGTGAAAGTAAAGCTTGTACAGCTTCATGGGGAGAAGAAAATCCTTGTAAAACATTATCTACTTGTTCTACAATCGGCATTTCAATTTCTAACTGTTTTGCTAAAGCTCTAACTTCACGAGTTGCCCATACACCTTCAACGATTTGTCCTATATCAGTTTGAGCCTGATTTATATCCTTACCTTGTGCTAAAGCATAACCAAAACGACGATTACGCGATTGATCATCAGTACAAGTTAAGACTAAATCACCCAAACCAGCTAAACCCATAAAAGTATCGGTTTTTCCACCTAAAGCTAAACCACAACGCATAATTTCTCTTAAACCGCGTGTAATTAAAGCTGTACGAGTATTAGCACCAAAACCTAAACCATCAGCAATACCAGCGGCAATTGCGATAATATTTTTCAGCGCACCACCGATTTGTACACCAATAATATCACTACTAGTATAAGGGCGAAAACTCTGATTATGGAATAATTTAACTAACTCTTGAGCATAATCAAGATTAGATGAAGCAATTGTGACAGCAGTTGGTAAACCAGCTACGACTTCATCAGCAAATGATGGACCAGATAAAACTGCTAAGGCTTGTTTAGCACCTAATTCTTGTTCAGCAACTTGGTGTAATAATAAGCCGCTGTTATTTTCTAATCCTTTAGTTGCCCAACAAATACGGTGCTTAGCTGTGAGATAGGGTTTAAGACGTTTCAGTGTTTCACGAAAGGCATGACTAGGTACGACGATCAAAATATCTTTGACTTCAGAGATACAATCTTCAATCAGATTTGGTGTTTCAAGACTCCAAAGCCAAACATTATGACCATTACGTTGTAAAACTAAACTGAGTGCAGTGCCCCATGAGCCTGCACCCATTACTAAAATATTTTGTTTCTCCATTACTAATGGAGAGTTGTAGGCTGATCAGATTGTTTCTGCTGTTGTTCAGCATATAAAGCTTCAAAATTAATTGGTGCCAATAATAGCGGCTGAAATCCACCCTTTGTAACTATGCTAGAAATCATCTCTCTAGCATAAGGATATAAAATGGTTGGACAATATGTATTCAACATATGTTTCAATTGATCTTCAGCAAATCCACTAACAACAAAAATTCCTGCCTGATGAACTTCTACAAGAAAAGCTGTTTTTTCTTCACTTTTAACAGTTACAGTAATATTTAATACTATATCAAATACCTTTTCTTCTAACTGTTTAATATCATTTGATATTTCATACTCCATTTTTGGTTTCCAATCTTCCATAAAAATTTCTGGAGAATTAGGAGCTTCAAAAGAAATATCCTTAACATAAATATTTTGTATGCCAAACTCTTCTTGTTGCATATTATTTCTTACCTTTTTTCAGGGGTAAATTCGCATTTTGCCATGCCGTAACACCGCCTTTTAAATTAAAAACTTTTTCAAAGCCATGTTTTTTTAATGTACGACAAGCACTACTAGAACGATTACCACTCATACAATTAGCGATGATGGGGCGATTACGATATTTTTCTAAACTACGAAGTTTAGTAGCCAAATCGTTTAAAGGAATATGTATGGAATTAATAATATGTCCATTTACATATTCATTATCTTGACGAACATCAAGGATAATAGCATTGTCATGGTTAATTAATAAGGTAGCTTCTTGTGGTAATAAAGACTTGATACCACTAATTGACTCACCTAAAAAAGACCATACTAATAAACCTAGAATAACACTAAATGCCACCACTAAACCGGGATGATTACCGGCAAATTCCACAAATTGTTCCATAAATACTACTATTATTTATAACCTAATTTTTTCAGGATCATAGCCAATGGGCAAAAACCTGTAAAACCACTTTGAAATAAATTAAAACCAACAAATGCAGTAAACCATAACCAATTAGGATTGTGATAATGGCTTAAAGTTAATGATAATAAAATAAAAAAACCAGCAACAATAACTACAATGCGTTCAATTGTCATAAAAAACCTCAGTTAATATAAGCTAACAGTTTTGGGTATTATCAAGCTTTGATTCAAGCATCATCCACAGAAAGTAGAACAAAATACTTCGCGCATCATACTAATTAAACGTAAAGTACGTACATCACTGACATGATAATAGACGCGATTAGCATCTTTACGTGATCCTAAAATACCTTTATCACGCAAAATTGCCAAATGCTGAGAAATATTACTTTGTGAAGTGCCTACCTTATCAACAATATCTTGAACACTGTATTCATTCTCACCCAAAACACATAAAATCTTTAAACGTAATGGATGAGACATAGCCTTCATTGAACGTGCAGCTCGTTCAATATCATCATCATGAGCCATTAGGGTTAGATTTGAATACGCGCTTGACATTGATTTCATGTCAAACTCACTAAAATTTGCAGTTATCATAATTATAAATCCGGTTTATTACATTATATTATAATTTATTTTAACAGCATTTGAGAATATATCAAACTACTTTCATAAAAAAAATTAATTTGTTATACTTGAAAAAATTTAATGTTAGCAGAGAAAAAATTATTCATGTATAAACTTGTTTTATTAAGACACGGTGAAAGTGTGTGGAATCAAGAAAACCGTTTCACTGGTTGGACAGATGTAGATTTAACAGAAAAAGGAAAAATAGAAGCTTTAAATGCAGGCAAGTTATTAAAAAAAGACTATACATTTGATATAGCTTATACTTCAGTTTTGAAAAGAGCTATTAGAACTCTTTGGATTGCCTTAGATGAAATGGATGCTATGTGGATTCCAGTTGATCGTGATTGGCGTTTAAATGAAAGACACTATGGTAATCTTCAAGGCTTAAATAAACTTGAAACCGCTAACAAATATGGTAGTGATCAGGTTAAAATTTGGAGACGCAGTTATGATGAATTACCGCCTGCACTTGATAGATCTGATGAACGTTATCCCGGGCATGATCCACGATATCACAATCTTAGCAAGCAACAATTACCAGTAGTTGAAAATTTAAAAATGACTGCTGATCGTGTTTTAGAGTTGTGGCATGAAAGTATAGCACCAAACATTAAAGATGGCAAAAGAATTATTATTGCAGCGCATGGAAATAGTTTGCGAGCTTTAGTACAATATTTAGATAATATATCGAAGGAAGATATGATAAATTTAAATATTCCTACAGGAGTTCCTTTAGTTTATGAATTAGATAAAGACTTAATTCCTATTAAAAGTCAATATTTAGGTGATAATGAGGATATTGAAAAAGCTATGCAAGCAGTTGCAAATCAAGGCAAAGCTAAGTAATCAACTAATATTTGTATTGATATTAATGGTAGTTTCAACATCTACCATGTCTAATGAACAAATCCGTGAATTAGAATTACGCATCAAACAACTTAAAGCGCAAATGTATAATGCTCGTAGTCAATATGGGAGATTGCAACAGAAGTTAAAGCAGAAAGAAGAACAAATAGGTGATATTGCAAATCGTATTCACACATTACAAAACGCGCTGACAAACAAACAAAGAACCTTATATAAGTTAAAAAAACAAGAAAATCAAATACAAAGAAAATTACAAGCAAAACGCAAAGTTTTAGCAAAACAAATAACTGCCGCTTATGTAATGGGAAGGCAAGATTATTTGAAATTATGGTTAAATCAAGAAGATGTTTTTACTGTTGGTAGAATGTTGACTTATTATGAATATTTAAATCGTACTAAAAGTAATCAAATTCAGACAATTAAAATTTCTTTAGAAAATTTAATCACACTTAAAGATACAATTAAGTTAAAAAAAGCTGATATTAATAATGTTATTAATACACAGATTAAGAAAAAACAAGCATTAATATTCAATTATCAACAACGTAAAAAAATTTTAGCGCAACTAGCTAATACGCTTGAAAATCAAAGCACAGAGCTAAAGCGTTTACAAGAAAATAAACGCCATTTAGAGACCTTATTATCTACCTTAGATACAGTACCTAAAACTGATAATTTACCCGGTTTAAAAGGTAAATTCGCACCACCAGTAAAAGGGCGAATCTTAAAACGATTTGGCGATAAATTAGTTGCTGGTTTAAAATGGCAAGGTATGTTGATTGCAGCACCATTAGGAAATAAGATTCGAGTTATTGCACCCGGGCAAGTAATATTTGCTCAATGGTTTCGCAATTTTGGTTTATTAATTATAATTGATCATGGTCAATCTTATATGAGTTTATATGCTCATAATCAAAGTCTATATGTTAAAATGGGTGATTGGGTACAAGCTAATGATATTATTGCAACTGTAGGTAATAGTGGTGGTAATAAAATATCTGGCTTATATTTTGAAATTCGTTATCAAGCTAAACCTCAAGCACCACGTAATTGGTTACATTAATTAATATAATTAGGAATATGAAAATGAAAATAATCTTTCGTTATTTACCTAGCGTCTTTCTAGGCGCAATACTTGGTGGGTTAATTGTAGTTGGAACAACAGTTTTTGCTGACCGTTCTTATAATAACCCTATGTTAAATTTGCCACTTGAAGACTTGCGGGCATTTAGTGAAGTCTTTGAAAGAATTAAAACTGATTATGTTGAAAATGTAGAAGATAAAGTTCTGCTTGAATATGCCATTCAAGGTATGCTTAATGGTCTTGATCCGCATTCAACTTATTTAAATCCTCAAGCTTTTAAAGAAATACAAATTGGTACCAGTGGTCAATTTGGTGGGCTTGGTATTGAAGTTGGTATGGAGAATGGTTTTGTTAAAGTTATTGCACCTATTGATGATACACCTGCACAACGTGCTGGAATAAAATCTGGTGATTTAATCATTCGTTTAAATGACAAATCAGTAAAAGGCATGACTCTAGCTGATGCGGTTAAAATCATGCGTGGTAAAACCGGTAGTCCAATAATTTTAACCATAGTTCGTGAAGGTGAAACTAAACCTTTAAACATTAAAGTTATTCGTGCAATTATTAAAGTTAAAAGTATTAAAAGTCGTAGCTTGGAATCAGGATATGGTTATGTTCGTATTAGTCAATTTCAAAGCCAGACAGGTAAAGATTTACGCAAGGCTATTAAACTGCTAAAAGAAGGTAATAACAATCAGTTAAAAGGCTTAATCTTGGATTTACGTAATAATCCCGGTGGTGTATTAAATGCGGCAGTAGCAGTTTCTGATGCTTTTCTGAAAAGTGGTTTGATAGTTTATACTGAAGGGCGTATTCGTGATGCTTCTTTTAGATTTAGAGCTCGCCCAGATGATTTGTTAAATGGTGCTCCAATTATTGTATTACTTAATGGTGGTTCAGCTTCAGCGTCAGAAATTGTTGCAGGCGCACTGCAAGATCATAACCGTGCTGTAATTATGGGCGTTAAAAGTTTTGGAAAAGGCTCAGTGCAAACCATATTACCTATGAATAATAACGCGGCATTAAAATTAACTACAGCTCGTTATTTCACACCAGCTGGTCGTTCTATACAAGCTAAAGGCATAGAGCCTGATGTTGTATTAGCAGATAAAAAATCAAAAGAGAAATCATCAGGTTTTAGAATTAAAGAGTCTGATTTGGCTGGTCATTTAGAAAGTAATACTAGTAATGGTAGTTATAAGAAGAAAAAGCAAATCGTGTTGCCAAGAAGAGATCCTAAGAAGTTAGGTTCTGCTTTGGCTAAAGAAGATTATCTGCTTTATGAAGCTCTTACTTACCTAAAAGGTATGAAAGCAATTAGAAATAATTAAATATGGCGACTGTACTTGTTCCTTTAGCACAAGGTTGCGAAGAACTAGAAGCTGTTACTATCATTGATATCCTGCGTCGTGCTGAAATTACAGTAGTTACTGCGGGATTAGATGATAAACCAGTGATAGCTAGTCGTGGTGTGGTATTAGTAGCTGATACCACATTAGATGATGTTCTAAAACAATCTTTTGATATGATTATTTTACCGGGTGGTTTAGCCGGCAGTGATAATTTAGATCGTGATCCTCGTATTCATAAGATACTGCAAGACATGCAGCAACAAGGTAAATATACTGCCGCTATTTGTGCTGCACCAAAAGTTTTGGCAAATGCAGGTTTATTAGAAAATAAATCTGCTACCAGTTATCCCGGCATATTAGAAAATGTATCTGATGCGTCGGTGGTTAAAGATGGACTAATAATAACTTCAAAAGGCCCTGCGACAGCAATGGAATTTGCTCTGGAACTAATTGAAATTTTAGCAGGAAAAGACAAACGACTTGAAGTTGCAAAAGGCTTATTATATGAGCAGTAAAACAGTAAATATTCCTAATATTAGTTGTCAACATTGCACTAATACAATTGAACGCGAACTCAGTGAATTAAAGGGTGTTATTAAAGTAAAAGCAGAAGCTGATACTAAAATGGTCACAATTGAATGGGATGAATCAGCAACTGATTGGAAGCAAATTGCTGATTTATTAGATGATATTGGTTTTCCTGTTAATTAATTAAGAACAAGTAAACCTGTCAGGTTTGTCTAAAATTTCATAAGGGCGAACATCCAAAATAGCTGATCGCTCTAAAATTATATCAGCTATTAGTCGCGCTGAGGCTAAACCTAATACAATTCCATTACGAAAATGCCCAACATTAATATATAATCCTTCAATATCAGGATGTTTGCCAATATAAGGCACACCATTTGGTGAACTAGGGCGTAAACCAGCCCAATGTTTTTCCACTTGGTAATTTGCTAATTTGGGTATTAAATCAAATGCAATTGATTTTAATTCTTCTTTGGCGGCAGTAGTAGTATTTTTATTAAAACCAACATGTTCTAAGGTGCTACCTACCAAAACGTAACCATCGCGACGTGGAATGACATAATGATCTTTAGCTAATACTATCCGTGAAATTAAAGCTGGTGGAGTTTTAAATAATATCATTTGCCCACAGACTGGTTTAACATCAATATTTTCAATAAACTTAGCACTCCAAGCACCAGTTGCTACAACTACTCGGTTAGCAGCAATAAATTCTTGTTCAGTTTCTACCCCTACAATTTTATTATTGTCTTGTCGTAAAGTTTTGACTTGTTGATGTTCTAATAATTTAACTCCTGACAATATCAAAGCTTGTTTTAAAGCTTGAAGCAAACGCGGATTGCGAATATTACTTATATCAGGCAACCATAAACCTTGTTGATAATTAGGATTTAATTGAGGTTCACATGCTTGTACATTATCAAGAGATTCTAAATTAACCTTATATTGATCAGCCCAAGCACGAGCCTGAGAATAATCATCAGTATCAAGAACCAATAAACCGGTATGATGTAATTCTGGATCAATTCCAGTTTTAGCTATTATATCATCAACAAAACTAGGATAATGTTGCTGGCTCCAACTAGCTAAAGCATTAACAGGATCAGAATAACGCCAAGGATAAAGAGGAGAAACAATTCCACCACCAGCCCAAGATGATTCTTGCCCAGTATTTTGCCGCTCAATTAAAGTTACTTTTAAACCAGCGTCTTGTAATTGTAAAGCTGTCAATAAGCCGCTGATGCCACCGCCAATAATTAAACAGTCATTCATGTGAAGTATCCAATAAATTTATTAATTTTTGTTTTAATGTATCAAATTTTTTGTGTGAAAAATCATAAGGTTTATTAGGGTATGCGATTTTATAGATTTGATTTAAAATACTTTTATGATTATCTTTTGATTTAAATTCTGAACAGGATAAGAAATTTTCTATACACTTTTTATGTTGTTCAGGGATGGTAGAAAGTATTAATGATTCTAAATATCCTTCTTTAGTTGTAGGATCACAAACAATATAAATATCTGAATATTCAGTAATTCCTAATTCATCAATGATATTTTTTAACTCATTTTTGGTATTTTTATAGCCACCATATTTTTGATCTTTATCTTCGTAATCGGCATCGACAACAAATAAAAGTTTATTAATTTGTTCATTTTCAATACTATCTTTTATCTTTTGATAATTTAGATGTTCTGATTTAAAAAAATCACTTTTTCCACGCATAACTAAGAATCCTATTCTATCAATATCTAATTCTAATTTTTGTATTAACAGTTCTAATAATTCTTTATCATTTTTTCCTTCATGTAATATAACAACTGGTTTTATTAAAGAATTAGGATATTTTTTGAGTCGTGAAGGTCTTTTGGTTTCGCCTTTTTTATGAAGTTGGTTTCCTGTTCCCTTTTTAGCCATACCATTTTTCCAATTTTTCAATAAAAGGACCTAGAGCAGGTATAGCTCCATATCTACCTTCAAAATATCTTTTTTCTTTATCTACATCAGGAACACCTGAGTCATTTGTTTCATCAAAATATTTAAAATCTGAAAGAGCATAAATCTCAGTAGCTTCCCAATTATTCTTTTCAACAAAATTGATTTGGTCTCTCCTAAGTGGGCAATATGTCAGTATATTTGTATCATGAGTAGCAAAAATAATTTGTGCCCCATACGGATTTGTGACTTTATTTAAAAAAATATTTATTGAATTAATAGTAATAATAGGATGCATTTTAGCTTCAATTTCATCAATAACTAAAACACCTCCTTCACTCAAAGTTCTAATGATGGGACCACTTAAATGAAATACTTTTTTTGTACCTTCTGATTCATGTTCATCTAAATTCCAATTCACAGATTCAGTAGTTGTAGCACCTTCTCTATTGTATAATTTATGAGTTGTAATTGTTTTAATTATTTGACCACCGGGAATTTTATCTAATAGATTTCTAATGTTTTTATCTAAGTTATCTGACATCTTTGCTACATCAAAATCTTCAATTACAATGTCTAAATTATGAATACCTAAATTAAGTAACATTAAATATTCTTTAATTTTTTTTCTATATTCCTTATTTTCCCACAAGTGAACAGTTCTAATTTCTTCACGTTGAGTTTCTATGCCATTAATAGAAAGCAGTTTATCAAACCATTTAAAAATTAGTTTAGCACCAGAAACATTTAACATATCACAGGTTGAAATAAATAAGGAATTATCTCTTGTAGCTTCAATAGCAGCATTAATTAATTCAGGAGAACCTTTATAGTCTTCAGAAGCATCAATTATGTCACCTTCTCGTTCAAATAACATAACTTCCTGATGTGTTGCATCGAAGCAATAAAGCCATTCTCTAAGAACTTCTTCTTTATTATACTCAAGCCCAAACCGATAACGGTTTTCATCAATAATAAAGGTAATTTCTAACTTGGTTGGTTTTAATTCATATCCTTCTCTTAGTAAAAAAGGTTGATATGGCAGTTTAGTTGTTGAATTTGAACGCGCGGATAAATAGAGTAGTTTATTTAATAATTCAATTGCACTAAGTAGATTGCTTTTACCACTTGCATTATTTCCATAAATTCCAATAGCATTTAATACCTTATATTTACCATTTTCAAGAATGTTATTTAACTGTTGTTGTTCTGAAGGTACTAAACTTAATATTTGTTCATCTCCAATTGAACGGTAATTGGAAACCGAAAATTCTACTAACATATTACTATATACATAAGAAATTGTGAAATTTTATTCCAATAAATTTATTAATTTTTGTTTTTAAAATCATAAGGTTTATTAGGGTATGCGATTTTATAGATTTGATTTAAATTCTGAATAGGATAATAAATCATCTATATATTTTTTATTTCTGTTATCATTTAATAATCCTGCTAGCAATTGGGCAACCATAAAGGATTGCCCCTACAAATTTATAAAATATACTGACTCAAGTCTTCATCATTAACCAGCTTAGTTAAATGTTTATTGACATAGTCAACATCTATAATAACCGCTTCGTCTTGTTTTTCTGAGGCTTCAAATGATATTTCTTCTAATAGACGTTCCATCACTGTATGTAAACGTCTGGCACCTATATTTTCGGTTTGTTCATTTACTTGCCATGCCATTTCTGCAATGCGTTTAATTCCATCTTCTGTAAATTCTAGCTTTAAATCTTCTGTGTTCATTAAAGCAATGTATTGTTCAGTTAATGAGGCGTCTGGTTCTGTTAAAATACGAACAAAGTCTTCCGCATCAAGTGCATTTAATTCTACACGAATTGGTAATCTACCTTGTAATTCTGGAATTAAATCTGATGGTTTCGATAAATGAAAAGCTCCAGAAGCAATAAATAAAATATGGTCAGTTTTAACCATACCATATTTTGTACTTACAGTTGAACCTTCAACTAGTGGCAATAAATCTCGTTGCACTCCTTCACGCGATATATCAGCACCTCTAGCATCGGAGCGCGTTGTTACTTTATCAATTTCATCTAAAAATACTATTCCATTTTGTTCAACACGTTCAATTGCTTGCGTTTTTAATTCTTCTTCATTTACTAAATTAGCAGCTTCATCTTCTTGAAGCACTTTCATCGCATCCTTAATTAGCATTTTACGACTTTTAGTGCGTTCACCTGCCATATTTTGAAACATGCCTTGTAATTGATTTGTCATTTCTTCCATGCCCGGAGGTGCCATGATTTCTACACCTACACGCGAATCATTTACATCAATTTCAATTTTTTTCTCATCAAGTTTACCTTCACGCAACATTTTTCTAAATTTTTGTCGCGTTGCAGATGAGTTTTCATTGCTGTCGCTATCACGCGCTGATGGCAATAAAGCATCTAAAACTCGTTCCTCAGCGGCATCTAATGCCTTATCTTGTACATGAACCATAGCTTCTTCACGATTCATTTTTACTGCCATATCAGTTAAATCGCGAATAATAGAATCCACTTCACGTCCAACATAACCTACCTCAGTAAATTTTGTGGCTTCGACTTTAATAAAAGGAGCATTGGCTAATTTAGCTAAACGGCGAGCAATTTCGGTTTTACCTACGCCTGTTGGTCCAATCATTAAAATATTTTTTGGAGTAACTTCGTTGCGTAAATCTTCTTCTAACTGCATACGTCGCCACCGATTACGTAGAGCAATAGCAACAGCTCGTTTTGCAGCGTCTTGACCAATAATATGCTTATCTAATTCACTAACAATATGCTTTGGTGTCATTTTATATCTAAAGTTTCAATGGTTAAATTATTATTGGTATAAATACATATATCAGCCGCAATATTCAATGATTTTTCAATAATTTCTGTTGCGGTTAAATCAGTATTATCCAATAAAGCTCGTGCTGCTGATTGCGCAAATGGTCCACCTGAACCAATTGCCATTAAACTATCTTGGGGTTCTATAACATCACCATTACCAGAAATAACAAAAGAAGCCGTATGATCTGCTACAGCTAGCAAGGCTTCTAAGCGGCGCAACATACGATCAGTACGCCAATCCTTAGCTAATTCAACAGCAGCGCGAGTTAAATTACCATGATGTTTTTCCAGTTTTCCCTCAAAACGTTCAAATAAAGTAAAAGCATCAGCGGTTCCACCAGCAAATCCAGCCAAAACTTTATTATGATATAAACGTCTAACTTTACGGGCATTATGTTTCATAACAGTATTACCCATTGAAACTTGCCCATCGCCGCCGATGGCTACTTGCCCATCACGGCGCACAGATAAAATCGTGGTACCTCTAAATTGTTCCATATAAAATCCTTCGTAAATTAACGATAATCTCTTAAATAATGCCATTCAAAGAAGCGTTTTGCCCAATTAAATAATCTTAATTTTGGCATAAGTCGAGTTTTTTTCGGGCTACGATAAACTAACATTCCTTTATCCAGAGTATCAACAATACATACCAACTCAGTTTTAAACTCATGAGTTTTTTGTTCTGATAATATGTTTTTTGCCGCTGCTTCTGCTTGTAAGTCAGCCATATGAGCTTGTTTTGGCATCCAATCTGGACCGGGGAAACTTCCAATATCACCTACTACATAAATGTCTTTAAAGCCGGGTACACGACATTGAGCGTCACCTTTAATAAATCCACCTTCTGAAAGTGGTAAGCCGCTATTTTGAACCCATTCATTACCAGTCATTCCGGGCATAAACATGGTCAAATCACTTTTAATATCACCGCCTTCATTATGTACAGCATCCGCACTAAAGCCTTTCATTTTGTGGCCTAAATCAGTACGTATATTATACTTTTTCATTTCACCCAATAAAGCGGTAACAGCTTTTGCGCCTAAGCGTTTACCCGGTTCAGGTGCTGGACTAAAAAATACCAATTCAAACTTATCACGGCGTTTTTGCTTTCTTAATAAGGTATCAATTCCAAATAAAAACTCAAAAATTGGACCACCGCGCATTGCCCCCGGTTCTTTAGGATTAGTTGCAAAACCAAAGGCTAAAGTTCCACCATCCATTTCAGCAAGCCGATCACTATAAGCTTTGGTAGGAATATAACCTTCGCAAGGCGTATAAACATGTTCAATGCCGGGCAATTTTTTCAGAAAACGCCCACCTGACGCTATGATCAAACTATCAAAAGCTATAGTTGTTGTATCAGTATCAGTCTGTATTTGTCGCGCTTCAGGATCTAAACCAGTAACACTAGCCGCAATATGTTCTACTTTATGACGCTTAAAAAACTTTTCTAAATTAATAGTTAAATCATCTTGAGTACGTAAACCAGCAGGCACCCAAATCAAACTGGGATAATAAAATAATTCTGGGCGTGGAGAAATTAAAGTTATGCTATCTTTATATCCTTGCTTACGCAGAGTTTTAACCGCAGTTAAACCTCCAAATCCAGCCCCAATAATAACAATATTTGACATAGTTAAAAATAATGTTGAATATAATAGAATTAGATATTATATAATTAACGTTTACAAAAAACTCAACTTAATAATATGATGAAAAAATACATACCTCTATTTATATTTATTGGATTTGGATTACAAGCTTGTAATGATGCTGAAGAAAAGGCGCCAGCTAATCCTAATGGCACCATAAGTGACGCTACAAAGTCTGAACAAGGTCAATTTTTAGTTATTAAACAAACAGCTAAAGATCCTGATTCCTATATTATTGAAGAAAAGCATCCTAGTTCTACTGGAACTCGTGCTATTTTAAAGGATATGGAAGGCAATGAGCGTATGCTCACAGAAGAAGAACTGAAAAAACTAGCTGAAGCTGAAGCGGCAAAAGTTGAAAATGGTACTTCTAATCTGACACAAACACCACAAGCAAGTAGCCCGGGTTTAAGCTTAGGAGAAACTATTTTAGCAGGTGCTGCTGCTGGCTTAATAGGTGGTTTGATTGCTAGTAAATTAGCTGGTAATTCTAATTACCAACAACATCAACAAGTACAACAACAACAGACATCAGCTTATCAACAACGTCAAGCTACTAGTCGCAAGAGTTTTACACGTAGTACCAGCACAACACCAAGCTCAAGAAGTAATTCTGGTAGCAGCAGCATTTACGATAAAGCTAAAACTTCACCAAGTAGTAGAAAAAGTAAAAGAAGAGGCAGAAAATAGATAATATCTAAACCTGACAGGTTTTTAAAACCTGTCAGGTTTAAAATCAGTAAGAAGTATATTTTTTTTCAAATTCTATCATTGCACAATAAGAATTCATCAAAATTCAAAGGTTCAACCATATTCATCCATTCCTTCAAGAGGCAAAATTTGCTACTAAATGAGTCAAAGTAGTTTTACCAACTTGCCGTGTGCCAAGTAAAAAGACTACATCTGCGGAATTAAAACCTGCTAAAATTTCCTTGGTTAATTCTCTTGGTAACATTTTTAGTCTGGAATTTTAATACTGATATTGGAATTGTAAATAATACGATCTAGGTATTTCATTAGTATAAATTGCACTACCGGGACTTCCAAAACCACCAAATTCACTATGCTGACTATCAAGCAAATTACGTCCACCTAAACTGATAGCCAAATTTTTGTTGGCTTGCCATCCTAAACGTAAATCAAAACGAGTGTATCCTGCTAGCTTTTGAGATTCAAGTTCATCAACATAATATAAGCTAGCGTCTAATTCTAAATTATCTTTAATATTCCATAATGAACGTAAACTAACTTGATTTGTTGGTGAATTATGTTCTAATAACTCAGAACCAGTATAGTTACTATTAGTTGTTACTTCTAAATTAGTATGTAAATAGCTATAAGTACCAATTAATTTCCAAGCATCTGTTACTTGCCAATGACTAGCTAATTCTAATCCATAACTATATCCAAACATTTGATTATCAAATTGATTAAAAATAGTTGGTATTGGAAATGGCTGAAAGCTAGTTTCTATAGAACGCAATTCATCATAATCATTATAAAATAAACTAGCATCTACTAACAAATTATTTGTGGGATTAAAACGATAACCCAATTCATAAGCTATTAATTATTCTGAATTTAATTCAGGATTACCACTAATTAGCAACTTAGGACTATGAGGTATTATTATGTTCAATTGTAAATCTTGATCTATACGAGATGGAGTTCTAACAGCGCGTGATACCGCAGCCCACATACTATGTTTCTCATTTATATTCCACAACATACGTATATTTGGTTGAATTTCAAAACCAGTAGAATGGTTCTGTTCAAATTTTGAACCTATTATTAAACGTAAATCATCTGTAACAATAAATTCATTTTGAACAAAAGCACTAAATAAATTATATTTTTTATTATTAGGAATATAACTGGTAAACTCTGAATTATCAATTGAGCTATCAGTATAACGAAAACCTAAACCCCACATAAATTCATGTTTATCACTCAGTTGTGAGCGATGTTGAAAATCTATATCATAGATATTATGAGTTGACTGCAAATAAATCTGATTACGTTTAACCCTATTAAAATAAGATTGTAAAATCATTTCGCCGCTATCCATTTTATGTTGCCAACGACTTAATAAGTGTAAACCACTGACTTTATCTGTAGAATTTAAGCGTTCAGTGGATATCATATTAAAACTATTGGATTTCATAAATCCATCATAAATCCCAGCTTCTAAAGTAAAATTATCATTTTCTGATGCTGCCCAATCCATATTAAAACCAGCACGTTTCATTTGCCAATTATCATTTTGATCAGCACCTAGAGCATCAACAAAACTATCATGCTCATAAAATTGGCTATATATTCTATAATGAGCATTCTCACCTACTTTACCGCCATATCTTACTCCTAAAACATTCTGTTCTTCACCCTTACCGAAAGAATTAGTAATTAAAACGCCTTGCGTATCTTTAGCAGATTTAGTGATAATATTGATAACTCCATTAACAGCATTTGCGCCCCACAAAGCAGCCCCGGGACCCTTAATAACTTCAATACGTTCAATATCTTCTATTAATGTACTTTGAAAATCCCAATTGGTTTGAGAACGCAATGGGCTATGCACTGCACGTCCATCTATCATCACTACTAATTTACCAGAAGATTGATCATTAAAATCTCTAGCACTAATAATCCATTGATTAGCATCCACTCTTGCTACTTGTACCCCCGGCACCATTCTTAATGCTTCTGGAATACTAGTAATTCCAGCGCGACGAATATCTTCTTGAGTAAGAACAAATAAAGCCGCTGGTGTTTCACTGAACTTTTGTTCCTTTCGCGCTGCCAAACTCGCACTAGGGTTAAAAACTTCAACATTCATTAATTCAGTTAAAGACATTTTCTTTAACTTATTAATAATAATCAGATCTTCTTCACTTGCATAACAAGACATTACGGGTAATATGAGTAATCCAGTAAGTAAATTATATCTAATTGTTTTCCACATAATGCTCTGTATTTAATGCCTATATTGCAATTGTAAATAAAATGATCGTGGTATTTCATTGGTATAAAGTAAATTGCTACTATTTGCAAAACCACCGAATTCACTATGCTGACTATCCAATAAATTACGCCCGCCTAAACTTATAGCTAGATTTTTGCTAGCCTGCCATCCTAAACGTAAATCAAAACGAGTGTATTGTGGTAACTTTTGAGATTCAACCTCATCAACATAATATAAAGCAGCATCTAATTCTAAATTATCTGTCATATTCCATAATGAACGTAAACCAGCTTGATTTGTTGGTGAATTATGTTCTAATAATTTAAAACCAGTATAGTTACTATTAGCTCTGACATCTAAATCAGTATATAAATAGCTATAACTACCAATTAATTTCCAAGTTTCTGTTACTTGCCAATGACTAGCTAATTCTAAGCCGTAAGTAGAACCAAACATTTGATTGTCAAGTTTATTCAAAATCATTGGTACTGGAAACGGCTGAAAGCTAGTTTCTGTCGAGCGAAGTTGATCATAATCATTATAAAAGATACTAGCATCAACTAACAAATTAGGTGTGGGATTAAAACGATAACCTAGTTCATAAGCTATTAATTCTTCAGAATTAACTTCAGGATTACCTCTAATTAATATCTGTGGGCTATTAGGTATAATTACGTTAATTTGTAAATCCTCATCAACACGAGCTGGAGTTCGCACAGCCCGTGATACAGCAGCCCACATACTATGTTTCTCATTGATATTCCACAACATACGTATTGTTGGTTGAACTTCAAAACCAGTATAATCATTATGTTCAAATTTTGAACCTAATATCAAGCGTAAATCTTCTGTCAGACTAAATTCACTTTGAACAAAAGCACTAAATAAGTTATCTTTTCTATGATTAGGAATATAAGTTATAAGCTGTGAACCATCAATTAAACTATCAGTATAACGAAAGCCCAAACCCCAGATAAATTCATGCTTATCACTCAGTTGTGAACTATGTTGAAAATCTATATCATAGATATTATGAGTTGAATCCCAATAAGTTCCATTACGTTTCATCCTATTAAAATAGGATTGTAAAATCATGTTGCCGTGTTGCCAACGACTTAATAAATGTAAACCACTGACTGTAGTTGTAGCATTTATTGGTTCATTTGGATTTGTAAAACTAGCAGAATTTAATTTCATAAATCCATCATAAATCCCACCCTGCAAACTAAATGAATCCCAATCGATGTCAAAACCAGCACGTTTCATTTGCCAATTATCATTAACAACACTATCATGCTCATAAAATTTACCATAGACACGATAATGACCATCTTCACCTAATTTACCGCCATGTCGTATTCCTAGAATATTTTTCTCTTCACCTTTAGCAAAAGTACTAGTAATTAAAGTGCCTTGTGTATCTTTAGCTGATTTAGTGATAATATTGATAACTCCATTAACAGCATTTGCGCCCCATAAAGAAGCCCCCGGACCTCTAATAACTTCAATACGATCAATATCTTCCATTAAAGTTCCTTGAACATCCCAATTAACTTGAGAACGCAAAGGGCTATAAACTGTACGTCCATCTATCATAACCAGTAATTTACTAGCAAATTGCTCATTTAAACCTCTGGCACTAATAGCCCATTGACTAGAATCCATTCTTGCCACTTGTAAGCCCGGCACCATTCTTAATGCTTCTGGAATACTAGTAATGCCAGCACGACGAATATCTTCTTGAGTCAAAACAAATAAAGCTGCTGGTGTTTCGCTTAACTTTTGTACCTTTCGCGCTGCCAAACTGCCGCTAGGATTAAAAATTTCCACTTCCATTAATTCAGTTAAAGACAATTTCTTTAAATCATGAATAGTCATACGATTTTCATCACTTGCATAACAAGACATGACAAGCAATAATAATAAACTAGTAATTTTTTTCATAACCTACAAGTTTCGCAATATATAATAAATTAGCACTAATTTTTAATCCAACCGCTTTGGCATTATTAGGTGCAATATAAAAACGCACTCGCCTACCTACATTGTAAAATTCAACCATTCCGCCCTTTATAGCAAAATTTTTTATATCACTTACAGTTAAAATTGGATATCTTTGTAAATAAGCATAGATTTTCCTTAAATTGTTTCGTTCTGATTTGCTAACAAATAAAATTTGACAGCTACTAGCATGGGTAATATTTTTTAAACGTATAATTTTTACAATACGTCTGTCAACTGTTTCATTTTCTACAGCCATATCCAGTTCCTTCTCAAAAGGATCTTTGCCTAAAACGCAAATATTAAAGTTAGCATATTTTTTGCTAAAAGCAATAGGTGGCCATCTAACAAAATACACAAAGTTATATAAAAACACTGCTTTAAGTTGATATTCATAAGCAATATTTGGTCTTGCGTAACTAGTATTTACTAGAAATGTTAATAAAATGACAGTTATAGCTAATCGTAGAAAAGCTTTAAATGAAATGAAATGGTAGATCATGTCTATATATTTAGTTCGTTAATGTGAGGTTATGTTTCATTTGCCATATTATCTAACTAGCACATTGAATACCATTTTAAAATTATAATTGGTACGATAACTGAAGAATTAATATTTCATTGGGATTAATAATAAATAAATACAAATGCGGATTTTTGATAATAGTTCACTTAAAAATAAACTTAGAGTAATAATTCTATTAACTAGTGGAATAGTGTTATTCTTAGCCTCAGTAGCTTTTGTTACTAATGATACATTGACTTTTCGTCGTAATATGGTGACTGATGTATTTGTACTTGCTGAATTAGTAGGGATCAATAGCACTGCGGGATTACTGTTTAAGGATAATTTTGCGGTAGAAGAAAATATGCAAGCATTAAAAGCAAATAAGCATATTGTGTTTGCAAAAATATTCAATAAAAAACATCAGTTATTCGTCACTTACTTTAAACAAGATGTCGATAAAACGTCATTACCTAATGTTCCAATTCTGACAGAACGTCAGACAATAAAAAATAACTATATTTTTAATTTTAGTCAAGACTATGTTGATATTTTTAGAAAAATTTATACAAACAAACAAAAATTTGTAGGTACTGTATATATTAGATCAGATTTAGAAGCTTTTTATCAACATCTATTTTGGGCTGGAAGTATTATTACTATCATTATAATTTTATCATTATTATTAGCTCTAATCTTAGCTTTTAAATTTCAAACAGTGCTTACTGCTCCAATTGATAGTTTGTTAGCAACTATGAAAGCAGTATCAAAATTTAAAGATTATTCTTTATCTGCGAAAAAAATTAATAATGATGAGTTAGGTAAATTAGTAGATAGCTTTAATGATATGTTAGCTCAAATTAAAAATCATGAAACAGAGTTAGCAAAAGCGCGTGATCAAGCTATGGCTGCTAATCAGGCAAAGAGTGCTTTTTTGGCTAATATGAGTCATGAACTTCGTACCCCTTTAAATGGTATTTTAGGTTATGCACAAATTTTAATTAAAGATAGAACATTAAATGAACAGCAAAAAACCGGTATATCCATTATTCAACGCAGCGGGGATTATTTATTAACACTGATTAGTGATATTTTAGATTTATCTAAAATTGAGGCAGGTAAATTGGAAATTTTCCCCGCAGAATTTCATTTAAAACCTTTTTTAAATAGTTTAGCTGAATTATTCAAAATGCGGGCACAGCAAAAGGATATTGAATTTATTTACAAATTCTCTGACAATCTTCCTATTGGTGTTAGTGGGGATGAAAAACGTTTACGACAAATTGTTATTAACCTTTTAGGTAATGCAATTAAATTTACTAAACAAGGGCAAGTTAGTTTTAGCGTTGAATTTTATGACAATAAATTTATATTTAAAATTATAGATTCAGGGATTGGAATCGCTAAAGAAGAATTAAAAAATATTTTTTTACCATTTCAACAGGCTGGTGATAAAAACTCTAAAGAGCAAGGTACTGGTTTAGGTTTATCTATTACTAAAAAATTGATAGATAGGATGGGTGGAAAATTACATGTTGATAGTATATTAGGGCAAGGTTCTACTTTTTGGGTAGAATTGGAGTTACCAATTATATCAACTATGGTTGAAGAACCAAAGTCAATTAATATACCACAGGTAATTGGATATAAAAATTCTGAAACTCCATTACAAATTTTAGTAGTTGATGATAATTGGGAAAATCGTGCGATACTTCAAAATTTGTTAGAACCATTAAGTTTCAAGATTATTACTGCCGTTGATGGTATTGAGGGAGTTAAATTAGCTGCTGAACATCAACCTGATTTAATCTTAATGGATTTAGTAATGCCAGAAATGGATGGTTTTGATGCAACTCGTGAAATTAGAAAGATAACTGCATTGAAAGACATTCCCATTATTGCAGCTTCTGCTAGTGTATTTGAAGAACATCATCAATTAAGTTTAGATGTTGGTTGTAATGAATTTTTAGATAAGCCAATTCGTGAATCGGAATTATTAGATGTTCTAAAGCGATTTTTAAATGTAGAATGGATTTATGAAACCTTGCAAGAGAATAATATAGAAGTTACAGAAGAACAGCCACTAGTAATGTTGTCAACTGAACAAGCCACAACTTTAACCGCTTTAGCTAAATCTGGTAATATAAAAGGGATTATAAATTTTGCTAAACAACTAGATTCAGAACTGACTCCAATGGCTAAGAAAATTACCGATTTAGCAAAAGGCTTTGATATTAATGGTTTACGTTTTTTAGCACAAGAAATGCTAGAAAAATAATTTTTTTTCGTTATAATTCTAGTTATGAACCTCCTGATTAAAAAAATATTTTCAGTAATCAAATGGCTATTATTATTATTAATACTATTAACAATGATTATTCTTGCTAGTAACTTATGGATAGAATATCAAACTAAAGATCGCCTTTATTCTGATGTTAATGCTATTCCTGCTAAACGTGTGGCTTTAGTTTTAGGTACAAGTAAACGTTTACGCTATCGTCGTATTAATCGTTATTTTAAGTATCGTATTGATGCAGTAGTGAAACTGTATAAAGCTGGCAAAATTAAACATATCATAGCTAGTGGTGATAATCGTACTATTTACCACAACGAACCTGTAGATATGCAAAAATCTTTGATGGCACAAGGGATTCCTAAAGAGGCAATAAGCTTAGATTATGCCGGTTTTCGTACCTTGGATTCCGTTGTGCGTTGTAAGGAAATTTTCTCACAAGATAATATAATTATTGTATCTCAAGCTTTTCATAATAAAAGAGCAATATTTATAAGTGATTATTATGGAATTAAAGCGATTGGTTTTAATGCTAGAGACCTTTCATTTAGTGCTGGTAAAAAAGTAGTATTGCGTGAATATTTCGCTCGTTTTAAAGCGGTTTTAGATTTATATATTTTAAAAACCAAACCTAAATTTTTAGGTGAAAAGGTTGAAATACCTGATCATTAATCATAAACCTGACAGGTTTTTACAACCTGTCAGTTATAACAATTCATAATTTGTTTCAATTCCAACAAAATCTTCTCACGTTCAGCTAGATCAAATTCTTTAATGTCATCAATGATTTGACCATTTTCTAGTTGTTTGATAACTTTATACACACAACAACATCCTTGTTGACAAATTTTTTCTAAACAAAATTCAATTTTTTTATTCATGACACGATTTATTTTTATTACTGGTGGAGTTGTATCTTCATTAGGTAAAGGGATTTCATCCGCTTCTTTGGCGGCAATTCTTGAAGCACGCCAGCTTAAAGTGACTCTAATTAAATTAGATCCTTATATTAATGTTGATCCGGGCACTATGAGTCCATTTCAACATGGTGAAGTTTTTGTTACTGATGATGGTGCAGAAACTGATTTGGATTTAGGGCATTATGAGCGTTTTGTGCGTACAACAATGACGCAACATAATAATTTTACTACTGGGCGTATTTATGAAAATGTCATTCGTAAGGAGCGGCGCGGTGATTATTTAGGCGGCACTGTTCAGGTTATCCCTCATATTACTGATGAAATTAAGCAGTCAATTGTCAATAGTGCTGATGGTTATGATGTCGCTATGATAGAAATTGGCGGAACTGTAGGTGATATTGAATCTTTACCTTTTTTAGAGGCTATTCGTCAGCTTGGTAGAGAGTTGGGGCATGAACGTGCATTATATATCCATTTAACCTTATTGCCTTATATTCCATCTGTAGGTGAACTTAAAACTAAGCCTACTCAACATTCAGTTAAAGAATTACGTTCTATTGGTATTCAGCCTGATATTTTATTGTGTCGTTCTAGTCGTGAAATACCTAGTGGTGAACGCGATAAAATCGCTTTATTTACTAGTGTTGATAAAGAAGCTGTGATTCCAGTAGTTGATGCTGATTCTATTTATAGAGTACCTTTATTGTTACATAAGGAGGGCTTAGATCAAATAGTTTGTGATAAATTAAAATTAAATACAGCGGCTGCTGATTTATCGGAATGGAATTCAGTATTAGCGGCTATGGATCAAGCTAAAGGTAGCGTCAAAATTGGCATGGTAGGAAAATATGTCGAATTAACCGATGCTTACAAGTCAATCAATGAAGCTTTAATTCATGCAGGAATACATTTACATACAAAAGTTGAAATAATTTATTTTGATTCAGAACAAATTGAAACACCAGCTCTAGCAGAAGTTGATGCGATATTAGTGCCCGGTGGTTTTGGTAAACGCGGTATTGAGGGTAAAATTAGTGCAGCGCGATTTGCACGACAAAACAAAATTCCATATTTAGGAATATGCTTAGGAATGCAAGTAGCGGTGATAGAATTTGCCCGTTCAATCGGCTTAATTGATGCGCATAGTACTGAATTTAATCCTAATACGACTAATCCAGTAATAGCATTAATTGCTGAATGGATGACAGAAACTGGTGAAACCGAACAGCGAAATGAACAATCTGATAAGGGTGGAACTATGCGTTTAGGTGGACAATTTTGTAACTTAGATACCAACAGTAAGACTTACAAAATATATGGCAAAGCACAAATCCGTGAACGCCACCGCCATCGCTATGAATTTAATAACAATTACATGAAACCATTACAAGAAGCTGGTTTAATGTTTGCGGGAATGTCAGCAGATGGTAACTTGGCAGAAGTTATAGAACATAAAGATCATCCTTGGTTTATCGGCTGCCAATTTCATCCTGAATTTACCTCCACACCTCGCGATGGGCATCCATTGTTTTTGAGTTTTATTCAGGCTGCAATTGACAATCAAACTCTATAACTCTATTATCAACAATCACATCTTTAGGGCGCACTCGGCTTTTGAGTATTAAGCCCTCTAAAGTTTTACAACGACTCAGGGCAACATACAATTGCCCATGAGCAAAAGCTCCCCAACCCAAATCAATAATCACCTTATCAAATTGTTTACCTTGGCTTTTATGGATAGTAATACCCCATGCCAGTCGCAGCGGATATTGTGTAAATGAACCAATTACTTCAGTTTCCATTTTTTGAGTGTTTTCATCAAATTTATATGATAAAGTTTGCCATTTTATCGGTTTAACATTATAAGTTTGATGATCAGAAACTTTAACCTCAATATGATTATTGCTTATTTTCTTGATTACGCCCAAGGTTCCATTTACCCAACGATCTTCAGCATCGTTTTTGACAAACATTACTTGTGCGCCTTCTTTCAGATCTAATATTAAATCAGTCGGCAAACTGCCTTTTTCAAATTTGTTCTTAACTTCACCTTCAAATTGGTACAAGGTACCGGGCAATTTTTTTAATTGCGCCGTATTGATTTCATTGGCAATTTTATTAGTTGTGGTTAAAGTTATATAATAATCATTGAGATCTGATTCAAATTGCGGCTGATAACGCTGATTGATTTGTTGAATATCGCTAGAAGTGGCTTGATTATTACGGATACTATTGAGTAAATGAATAAAATCCTGCTCTTTTTGCCGATAAACCTTGGTTAATTCTATAAATTCCATATTAACTTCAGAAAAAACTTTGGCACTGAAAAAGAATGGAGTTTTATAATCATTTGAAGATAAATATGATTCATCATTCTTAGACAACACTGGAGGCAGTTGAAATAAATCACCAATAAAAATCATTTTCGCACCACCAAATGGTTTAAGCTTATTTTTACCATTTAAGCGCATAAAACGATCAATAACATCTATCATATCAGCCCTTACCATTGAAACTTCATCAATTACAATAGTATCAATAGATTTATAAATCTTACGTCGGTGAGCTGCAACAGTTTTAACTTCATCAGGAGTGATAGCACGAGGCGGCAATCTGAAAAAAGAATGTAAAGTAGCACCACCTACATTAAGAGCAGCAATGCCAGTAGGTGCCAATATAACCCATTTTTTGTCATTATGTAGTTTAAAATATTCTAACAAAGTAGATTTACCAGTACCTGCCTTGCCAGTAATAAATAAACATTGATCATCATTATCCATAAAATCATAAGCCTGCATAAACTCTTTAGTAAGTTCTAACTTACTAGGAACATGATCAGACTTAGTTTCGCAGCGTAATAAAGATTTAAAATAATCAAAATTTTCACAAATAGCAGTACCATGACGGCTAATGATTTCAGTAAATCTTTTTTCTAAATTATCCATTAAATTCTCAAAACAATCAAATATAGCATAAAACGCTACAGCTTAGCAATTCAACTATATTTTTACACCTTGTTATATTGAAAATATCACCCCAACTCATAGGAAGGTTAATTTTTTTTAGTAGGAGTTTATATATGGAAAAATATTTACTATTTACACCGGGACCAGTAAATGTAGCAAAAAACGTGCAAATGGCCATTTGTAAAGAGGATATTTGTCATAGAGAGACAGATTTTGACTGTTTATTACAAAGTATTGAAAATAAACTACTGAAACTATTTGAAATCAAGACCATTGCCTATTATCGGGCTGTAGTCATTACCGGTTCGGGGACGGCAGCGAATGAATCGATACTTTCTTCAGTGGTTGGGAATAAAAATATTCTGATTTTATCCAATGGTGAGTTTGGCGAGCGGCTATTCAACATTTCTAAGATTCATAATAAAAATACCTTTCTGCTGGAATTTGCTTGGGCAGAAAGCTTGGATTTGGAAAAAATAGAAGCTTATCTTCAAAAACATCAAATTGACATCGTGGCTATGGTTCATCATGAGACCAGTTCGGGAATGTTGAATCCTTTGGAAAAAATTGGCGCATTAGCAAAAGCAAATGGTGCTATGTTTATTGTGGACTGTGTGAGTAGTGCTGGCGCAGAAGTTATTGATATGGAAAAATGTAACATCGCATTTTGTTCAAGTTCGAGTTCAAAAGCTATTGGTTCTTATTCAGGATTATCTTTCGTGGTCGGAAAAACAGAAGAATTTGAAAAATTAAAAAATCTTCCAATTAAAACCACTTATCTGAATTTATACAAATTTTATGAGTTTATCAAAACTCTTTCACAGACACCAAATACACCTGCGATTCACCTGTTTTTTGCTCTGGAACAAGCATTGATCAATATCCTAAATGAAGGGGTTTCTAATCGCTATGCTAACATTAGACGTAAAGCAAATATTTTAAGACAAGGTATGTTGAATTTAGGTCTTAAATTTGTGATTGATCAGACAAAAATGTGTTCAGTCTTAACCACTGTTTATATACCTTCTCACATTAATGTGAATATTTTCCGTCAAAAGTTACGTAATAAATCTATTATTATCTATGAAGGAAAAGGTTGTTTTAAAAACCGAGTGTTTCAGGTAGGTAATATTGGTGAGTTATCTTTTGATGACATCCAGTTTTTTTTAGATACCCAGCGAGAAGTTTTGCAGAGTTTCAATCATACGGAAACAAAAACAATTGTTTCAATCAAAAAAGAGAATTTAAATAGCCAGTTAATGGATTGCCAAAACTAAATGGAAGTCATATAATGAGTGATACAAAACCTACAGCAAAAATAATTATTGAACCACCTTACTTTAGTAATTGGGCAGATTTATTTATGCCCAAAATAGCAAATATGATTTTGCCATTCGTTTCAAGATTTGAGTGGATTACACCAAATAGGGTTACTTTGTTTTCTTTTTTCTTGTATGTATTGGGTTGTTTATTTATCTTTATTGATGTTCCATATCACCTATTTTATACAGCAATTCTTTTGCCTATAGCCTATATAGGAGATTGCCTTGATGGGCAGTTAGCACGAACTAAAAAATTATCTTCTGATATTGGTAATTATCTTGATAAAGTGGTTGATGTCTTAAAAATATATATAATTACAATTTGTCTTGCCTATAGTGCTTATATTACAACTAATAATGTTATCTATATCTTCCTTGGTTTTACCGCTTGTTTTTTCTTTAATTTAAGATATTACATTAAACTTGAGACAATTTTTAGTCAATTTAATCAAGATTCTCAATATTTAGTTAAAGCAAAAGAAAGAAAACAAGAATTATATATAATCAAGCAAAGAGAATACGAAAAACTTTCAACCAGCTTTTTAGGCAAAATCAAATTATTTTGGCTCAAAAATCGGAGTATATTTTGGGTTGATGAAGCGGAATTTGTGATTTTTACCAGCATAGGAGCAATATTTAATCAAATGATCTTGGTGTTGTGGATTTTAGCTGTTAGTCAGGTTTTAATAGCTTGTTGGAGATTATTTGAACGAGGATATCAGACTCACAAGGCAAAAGAAAAACTTCTTGATCCAATGAGAAAATAAAATGAAAGCAATAATATTAGCCGCTGGAGTTGGTTCCAGAATTAGACCATTAACAAATAATTGTCCAAAAAGTCTGTTAAAAGTTGGAGGCAAGACTATTCTGGAGATGATGATATCTCATATTCAGGATTGTGGAATCAATGAAATTATTTTTGTTCTTGGATATTTAGAAGAGCAGATAAAAGATCATGTTAAAAGCAAATTTCCAGATTTAAATGCCCATTTTGTTATAAATGATAAATACGCTGAGACAAATACTGGTTTTTCTTTAATGTTAACCAAGGATTTGATCGGTAGTTCAGGTTTTGTAAAGTTTGATGCGGATGTGGTATTTGATAAACAAATACTTAAAAAGCTGATTGAATCCGAATATGCAAATTGTTTATGCTTTGACAAAGATATTAATCTTGATGCTGAAGAAATTAAGGTAATTATTGATGATAAAAACCGGGTACTTAAAGCCAGTAAAAGCGTGAACCCTAAAGATGCGATTGGTGAATCAATAGGAATTGAAAAAATTGATAGTGAAACAGCAAAGTTATTGTTTACAGAATTACAAATAATGATGCAAGATGAACAAAATCATCAAGAATATTATGAAGCTGCCTATGAAAGATTAATTGAAAAAAACCTAGCTTTTTATGCTTTAGATATTTCAGGGTTTAAATGGATAGAAATTGATACAAAGGATGATTTTCTCACAGCAGAGAAAATATTTTCGTTTTAGTATATTCAGGCAAGCCGATGATTGATGACATTGGTTTCGCGTAGCCAACGATCTTGCAGAAAAGTTATGAGGATGTTTTGTTCACTTTCTTTAGTCTATTGAATAAATAAATCAACTATGTTACTATTAAGAATAGTACACATAAAATTTATTTATCTAAAAAAGGTGAAACATGGAAATCTTGGCAGCCCTTATAGCTGGTTTTTTCACTCTGGCTGGCATATGGTTACGACACTATTTAACAAATCAAACTGAAGCTCCTAAGCAAGAAACAATCAAAAAGAGAAAAAGTCGTCGTGGAAAAGGCTTGTTCATTTTTGTTGTAAATATTTTTGCATTCTTATACATAGTTTTAGAAGCATTTAATAATTCTGAGCTACCCGGCACATGGACACTTTTATTCCTTTTATTTAGTCTGTCTGTAATTCCTATCTATTCAATATATCTGATGATTAAGGGGTAATCTTACTTACTGATTTGCCTTATTAGGGAGCCTTGTAGGATCGGTGATAATAGGCAATTTAACGTCGCTTAGCCCCGTTATTTTGATTTACAAATTTTTGAATCAAATAAATACATCACTTTAATAATCATTTTTAAGTACCTTCTATAGTTTCTCAATATAAATTGTATTGAATATATCAAAAACTGAAAAATACAATACAAGAACTTATTCCAATTCAATTCCATAGAATCAGTCATTCAGTTACAAGCCGCCAATCAAGTCAAGCAATTAGTAGCAAGTTATGTTATTTTCATGCAAATTATACGCCTAGTAAAGTTAGTTTTTGTGAATGATGTAAAAAGGCAACTAAAACTATTGCTGGGCAATTTTTGAGGTATAATAGATATCTTTGATAATTAGAATCCAAAAGCAAACAATCTTATGCAAAAAAATCCACTAGAAATTCCGATTAGCTCGAATCATCTTTACAGCTTAGCGCGAGCAAATCAATTAACCAGCTATGCACTTGAATATAGTTTACGTAAAATTAAAATTATTCCCGATGCTAAAGCATGGCGAAAAATTATTGACAATCTTTTATTACTGCTAGGTACTATTTTAGTAGTAGTAGGGATAATTTTTTTCTTCGCCTATAATTGGGCAGATTTGAGTTATTTTAGCAAATTCGGATTACTTCAAACGAGTATATTGATACTAGCTATTTTTGCTAGTTGGCGAGGAATTGAACTGCTCGAAGCTAAAGTTGCTTTACTAGCAACAACCGTATTATTGGGCGCATTATTAGCTGTTTATGGTCAAGCCTATCAAACTGGTGCAGATGCTTTTAGCTTATTTATGACTTGGGCTATTTTGATTATCCCTTGGGTATTGCTTGGTCGCTTTGCGCCTCTATGGTTATTATTGCTAGTGCTACTCAATCTAAGTCTCATTCTCTACTATAAACAAGTAATTAATCAGTCTTGCGACGGAATATGTAGTCAATTGTTTTTATTGCTATTTATAGTCAACGGAACCGCAATGCTAGTTTGGGAAAATATTCAATTACGCAACATATCTTGGTTGCGTGGACACTGGTTAGGCGTAATTATCTTCAGCATTGTTTTAATTGTCCTGATAATACCCACCTTATATGCAATTGTAAGTAAGTACTGGCAAAACGATTTATTATTAATGTTGGTAGTCGGCTTATATGTAGCAACTACCGCTTTAGCTTTATGGTATTACCGTTACCAGCGGCAGGATTTATTATTATTAGCAGTTTGCCTATTAGGATTATTGATAGTCCTTACAAGCTTAGCATATCAATTGTTGCCATTTGATAATGTATTAAATATGCTAATTTTAGCTCTACTAATTATTGGACAAGCTAGTTTAGCAACCAATTGGCTGCAACATGTTGCTCAAACTTGGCAGAAGGAGGCATCATAATGAGTAAACAACTAACACTAGCCGCCGTGATTGACGATTTAATAGCACAAAAGCAATTACCAAACGAAGCTCCAGCAGAAATAGCCAAAACTTTGAATGTATCCTTGGAACAAGCATCAACACCTTGGTTTGTTAGTGCCTTGATAGCAGTCAGTGCTTGGCTATCTGTTATACCATTTCTAGCTTTTATTGCTCTCAGCCATTTGGTTGAAGAACCAATATCGGCAATAATCGTCGGATTAATATTGCTAATTGGCACCGTTATCTTACATAATTCAAAAGGTCACATTTTATTCTTAGATCAATTAGCTTTAGCTTTAAATTTAACCGGACAAGTTATGTTGATTGTTGGTATTGCTGGTGAGAGCAAAAATGTGGTAACAGTATGTTTAGCCATATTATTTATGGAAATGCTACTGATTAAAATTTATTCAGATCATATTCTTCGTTTTCTCTCTGTCTTAATAGCCACAGCGGCAGTCTTAGTACTAATCTATGATTTAAAACTTTACCTAGGAATTCATATCTTGATTTTCTTGATAGCAATAGGTGCAATTTGGTACTGGATAGCAGAGGCGAGCCACTTAACAGATAAAGTTATGGCGAGCTTGCATCAACCTTTGGCTTACGCTTTTATAATAGCCTTGCAGATTATATTAGTCCCATCATCCATTTTACCAAATAGTCAGTTGATTTCACCAGTGACTTGGTGGTATTCAAGCTTTAGTTTAACAGTATTACTACTAGCTTTAGAATATTATATTCTGCGCAGCAACAATATCACATTCTCTATGAAAACTTATATTATCTTTGCTGGCACCCTATTAGTTGGATTATTGCTCTATCAAAGTCCCGGCATAATAGCTTCTATTATCGTGCTTATATTGGGATTTCAACGAGGCAATCGCGTTTTAATTGGATTAGCAATATTTTTTCTAAACATATTTTTGATATCTTACTACTATTACTTAGACATAACATTACTAATGAAATCTATTAGCTTAATGAGCGCAGGCTTAGTTTTGCTAGGGCTACGTTTTATATTGAAATGGGTTTTTCCACTATCAGAAGGAGGACAATAATATGCGTCATCCATTAATATTGATTATTGCAATAATCGTGTTAGCAGTGATAAATTTTAAAATTTATGAGAAGGAACAACTGCTTGCTAAAGGCACAACTGTATTATTGAAATTAGCACCCCGTGATCCTCGTTCATTGATGCAAGGGGATTATATGGAATTGCGTTATGATATAGTCAGCCAACCAGCATTAAAAGCGGCAGAGCGAGATGGCTATTTAGTGATAAGTATAGACGATAAACAAGTAGCTAATTTCAAAAGGATTTATGAAGAAAGCACAGTCTTAGTAGCAGATGAATTTCTACTACAGTTCCGCAAACGGGGGAATGATATTCGGTTAGGTGCGGAATCATTTTTCTTTCAAGAAGGACAAGCTAAATGCTACGAGAATGCTCGTTATGGAGAAATACGCTTAGCAGTTGGCTCAGGGGAAAGTGTTTTAGTCGGGCTGCGCGATGCTGAGTTTAAGAAATTGCAGGATATATGTAACAATATTTAGGCTATAACTATTATATTATCTATGTATCCTGTATATAGAATCAGCTATTGATGGATTCATTCTTGGATTTAATTTAAATAAAAATCCGTTTATTCCGTAAATCCGTTGTACTTAATAACAATTATGTCAAATCAATAGTACAACGAATTTACGGAGTAAACGGATTTTTTGTAAACAATAGCAAGTTAAATAATTAACCAAGAAATGCAATACAACAACCTATTCCAATTCAACTCAATAGAATCAGTAATAGAACTCCAAGCCGCCAACAATACCAATCAAGCCAAGCAGTTAGTAGCAAGTTATGTAATTTCCAAGCAAATGGCTCTACGCCTAGTCAAGTTAGTTTTTGTGCATGATAACAAGGCATTATTAATAGTTGGCAATTATGGCACTGGTAAGTCGCATTTAATGGCTGTTATTTCTAGTATTGCTGAAAATGCTGATTTGCTCAATGAATTAACCAATATTAAAGTTAGGAAAGCAGCTAAGGCTATTGCTGGGCAGTTTCGAGTTTTGCGGATTGAGATTGGTGCCACTACTATGTCTTTGCGGGATATTCTGTTTTCAGAGTTGGAGCGGTTTTTATCTCAATTTGATCTTAATTTTGAGTTTCCTGCCGCTAGTTCTATTACCAATAATAAAGCCGCTTTTGCGGATATGATGTTGGTGTTTGAGCGGCAGTTTCCGGGGCAAGGCTTGTTGGTGGTGGTTGATGAGTTGTTGGAATTTTTGCGTTCTCGTAGTGATCAGGCTTTGATTTTTGATCTTAATTTTTTGCGCGAAGTTGGTGAGGTTTGTAAACATTCGAGATTTCGTTTTATCGCTGGTGTGCAGGAGGCTATTTTTGATAATCCTCGGTTTGAGTTTGTTGCTAATGCTTTGCGTAGAGTGAAGGATAGATTTGAACAATTGTTGATTACTCGTCAGGATATAAAATATGTAGTTTCTCAGCGGTTATTGAAAAAAACTGCTGTTCAAGAGCAAAAAATTCGAGATTATCTCAGTGGTTTTGCTAGTTTTTATGGTAATATCAATGAGTTTATTGATCTATTTCCGGTTCATCCTGATTATATTGATATTTTTGGACGTATCACTGTCATCGAAAAACGCGAAATCCTCAAAACCATCGAATATAGTGTCAAGTCTCTACTTAAACAACAAGTTCCTACTGATCATCCCGGCTTAATTACTTATGATAGCTATTGGCATATTTTACTACAAAATCCTTGTTTTCGCTCTTTGCCCGAAATTCGTGAAGTAATTGAATCCAGTCAAGTTTTAGAAAATAGACTCAAAAAAGCTTTTACTCGCCCCATTTATCAAGATATGGCATTGCGAATTATTTATGCTTTGTCGGTGCATAGGTTGACAACTCATGATATTAATACTCCGGTTGGTGTTACGGCGCAAGAATTAAGGGATAGTTTGTGTTTGTATCATCGCAGTATTGAGGATTTAGGCGGTAATCGAGCTGATGATTTGTTGTCATTAGTTGAATTGGTGTTGCAGGAAATTATAAACACTGTTAATCGTCAATTTATTTCGTATAATCAACATAATGGTCAATATTATCTTGATATTAAAAAGAATATTGATATTGATGCCATTATTGAAAAACGGGCTGAAAGTTTAGAGCAATCACAAATTCAGCGCGACTATTATACTGCATTACGACAAGTGATGGAAATAGTATCGGATGATAATTATGAATTAGAATGGCGTTCTCATAAAGTTACGCGCTTAGGTAGTTTTGCTGAAGCTGAATGGGGTTTTGTCTTGTGTTTTGGCAGAAAAGAGCTTTATTTTCAATTAACTGTCAGAGATGAAAAGTTTGAAAAATTATTAGCTTTATATAGTGCCACTAATGATTTAATGTTGAGTTCATCTGAAGATTATGAGTATAAATCACAACAATATTTAGCTGAATTAGTGCAATGGTTACAGGCTCATAAGGCTGATTTTGAGGTACAAAATAAAAAATTATCCAATTGGATGCCGCTAGATAATTTCCGTGATTTGGTAGATATTGTTGCGGATAGTTATTTAGATAGTTATTTTTCATTGTTGGCTCCTGAATATCCTTATTTTCCAACCTTGGTTTCCCATGAAAATATTGCCACAATAACTCAAGAAACTTTACGCTGTCTTAATATTAAGACTCGTAGTAAACTAGCTGTTGGTATTTTAACCGCCTTAAAGTTATTAGATGATAAACAGCAACTTGTACCTTATAACAGCAAATACGCAGAAATTATTTTAGAACTGGTATATCAAAAACCACCGGGAAAGGTTTTAAATCAAGGCGAATTATATTCAGTAATTACTGTCACTCCTTATTGTTTGGAACCAGAATTGGTGATTATTTTAATAGCGGCACTGGTATATGTTGGAGAAATAAGCTTAGTATTAACAAAACAAAGCTATGACGCTAGTCAATTTGAATATATTGCTGCTAGACCAATTAAAGAACTCTTAACATTCAAACACCTAGAAAAGCATAGAGATTTTAATTTATTCGCGCTGAAGGCATTATTTGAATTATTAGAATTACCCAGTGGCTTAGATATAGCAATAACAGAATATGATCAAACAGCAGTAGAACTGTTACAAATTAGAATAAATCAACTGTTAAATCAAATAGTAACAGTTCAACATAATTTAAATAGTGACTTATATTTTTGGGGAAAACCAGTATTAAGTTCAGCCGAAAAATCATATTATCAACAATCATTATCAACCAGCAACAACTTTTTAGAATCATTATTAAATTATACTACACCAGTAAAATTTAAGAATTTAAAATATTCCGCAAGTAAAATCACAGCTCAATGGAGTGGATTAAAGATATTAAAAAATATCAAGCAATTAATAACCATCTTAAATGAACTAAGCCCAACAGTAACTTATTTAAATGTAGCAGCTACCAATTTACCTGAACAACATGAATGGATAATAGAAATGCAACAGCTACGAGATTATCTATGTCAGAAAATTAGTGATGTGACTCAACGTAATGCCAGCGGCTTTAGTTATCATAGCCAACAACAGCTAAATGCCTTAAAAAATCAATATATAAAAGCTTATATACTACTACACCAACAAGCACGTTTAAATCCAGAAACAGAACAAATCAAACAAGACTTATTAAATGACAAGCGTCTAAAAAAGCTAAAACAACTCAGCCCAATATCCATCCTACCACATCAAGAACTAATAGAATTTGAACAAAAACTATTAGAATTTCAAAGCTGTAATGCCTTAACAACAAAGGATTTAACAGCAACAACCATTTGCCCCCATTGCCAGTATAAAGCTCAGGAAACTATTTCAGTAGAATATAGCCTAATGGAACTAAAATACAAACTAAACAACCTATATCAACAATGGACAAAAATCCTACTGCTAGAAATAGAAAAATCCCATACTTACGAAGATTTAGAAGACTTCCTAATCAGCCGCACCTTACCAGAACAAATAAACCGTAATTTTATAAAAGCCTTATTAAACAGCCTATCCAAACTAAAGCAAATAAACATAAATTATGACGAACTATATCAATTTATAAAGCGGGATGGCTTGCCAATTACAGCGGCAGAAATAGAAACACGGTTTCGTGATTATATTAAAAGGCAGATTGAGGATGAGGATGTTGAGGTGGTTCGGATTGTATTGTGACAATTAACTCATTTTAGCAGCCCATATAGTTAATTCTAATTCTGTTTCATCTAAAAGACGATAATGTGGTTTACGCCCTGATATCTTTAAACTTTCAGAAAAAATAATCGGTACACCTTCACCTCTTTTATCCATTAGATAATGACGTGAAATATTTTTATGATTGACTGAACAACGCGCTAATAAACTGGCTAATAGTTGATTACGGGTTACTTGACGAGCTTCCATGCTTTCAATATTTAAACTATTACTGAGATTGCCGGGAGAATTTATTTGCAGACGATCCGCAAATACCGCTTTTAAGCTATATTGTGGTTGATCAATACGTCCAAGTTGTTTTTGGGCATGAATTAACATATTTTTTTCAACAAAATACAAGGCTTGTGATATTTGCTGATCTAAAGTTCCTTTGCAATCTTGCGCGTCAATTTGATAATTGGCATCTCGTGTAGTGCTAGCATAGTGTACAGCTTGGATATAGGCATTGGGCAACCACTGTTGTGGATTAGATGTACACATTAACACCCCTGAAACACTGATATTTTATGATGTTAATAAGTGCATTTTTTCTAATTTTGTGCGTTCGCTTTGCTCATTTTCAGGCAAAAAACGGCGATATAATTCAGGTTCAAGATCAGAAAATATGGTATTAGGTACAGCTTGTTCATCAAAATAAATAATTCTGACTTGGCTACGCTGTTGGAATAAACGCGCTAAAAAATCAGGAGGCATTTGTCGTTTTGCGCTACCATAACGATAAAAATAACCATTAGAACTTTGATGTACAAAGAGACTTTTTTCAATATAATCCACACCCAAAATAATACGACCTTCTGTGCTATTTGCAAACGCTGCAATTTCATCCGCTAAACTTTTTTTATTCGGTGCTTGTATTTTATTAGCTTTAAAAATTAATTGCTTAAATTCTATGCTAGAATCTTCACCAAGCCGAATTTGATAAAGTAATTCACGAATTTCTTTACTCATATTCATGCTAATAATTCCCAACGAATAGTAAAGATTGTAGTAATTTTATGGCTTAATTCCAAGCTTTCTTCTGCATCATCTAACAATTTATCTGCTTGATTATCAATGTCTTTTTTATTTTCATAAAATTCCATCATTTTATTATCCCTGTATTTTTCAAGTTTTCTGATTTCTTTTCTTAATTCTATTTTTTCCTTTGAGTTTCTTAAGTCTTTTTTCTTTAAACGAATTTCCGTATCCAAATCTTCCAAGCTTGTTTGAAAATCGCTGATTTGATTCTTACGCCAGTTTTCTAATTTAATATCTTCCTGATCAAACCATTTTTCGTTATCTGCTTCAACCTTAGCTAAATACTTCTTTGTCTTTTCTTCTTTTAACTGCTCTAGTTTTATAACATCAGGAGAAAAATAAACATTCTTCTCTCCTAGTTTTGCAGGAATTAATAATAATTCTTCTCCAAAATTTTCAGGTAATGAGTCATTGTTATCAGAATAAACATTGACTAATAAGTATTCAACACGACGTTTCTTACTTTTAATTTCTAATAGATTTAATTGCAAATAGCCCTTAAATCCAATAAATTTATCTAAATAAACCTCTTTTGGTAATTCTTGATATTTATTATGAAACTGTAATAAAGATACATTGTTATTAGCTAATGAGTCTTTAATATTAATTGATTCAGCTTGCGCTAATCGCTTTAACATTCTTTGATATTTCTGCAAACCATTGTTAATCACTACCCAACGACTTAGATTCACATTATGAGTAAAATTATCTAATATATTTTTAGCTGTATTTTTTTCACTGATCTCCAATTGTTGTTTAAAGTATTCTTCTAATTTATTAAAATACTCATCATGAATTCTTTTTTCAATATCAATATTATTAGCAACAGTTCCTAGTATTTCATCATTTGCACCAAAAACACCATCAAATAATTTGAATTTCTTGAAAAGCTCAAACATTCTACAATCAGCGCGATTGTCACGATTAATAAAATTCACTACAATGACATCATTTTTTTGTCCATAACTATGCAGTCGCTGAATACGTTGTTCTATACGCTGTGGATTCCAAGGTAAATCATAATTAATAACAATAGAACAAAACTGTAAGTTAATACCTTCTCCACCCGATTCAGTAGAAATTAATATTTTTGCTTTATGTTTAAAATGATCAACAATAGCCGCTGTCATATCAGGCGTATTATCATTTAATAGCACTAACTGATCTTTATAAGCTTCGCTTTCTAATAATTCTTTGATATATTGCTGAGTTTGCACTGATTCAGTAAAAATAACAACTTTATCATTTCCTCCCATTTTTTGATTCATTTCAATTGCTTTGGGCAACGCAAGCAGTAAGGCTTCACCTTTGCGATTTTTTTTATAATCTTGTGTTATTGAATAACGCTGTGTGAATTTAATATTCCCAATGTCTTGCACATCTTTTCGTAGGGTGCGATAGACAATAGTTTTAAGACTATTAATATCGCCCAAAAAATTTGCGTCAATAATATAAATTAAATCATATAATTCATCTATAGAGTTTTGTAATGGTCTAGCAGACAATAACAATTTAAAATTAGATGAAAGTGTATTATTTAACTTTTTTGCATTATGAGCTTCATCAAAAACCACAATATCCCATGTTATTTGCTGTAAAAATTTATCATTCTGGGCAGCAAATTCATAGGAACAAATAATAATTTTTTTTTGATCAAAAGGGTTTTTAATACCTTTTTTTAATATTAAGCTGGGTAGGTGAAATTTATCCCAAAGCTCTTGTTCCCATTGTTTGCGTAAACAAGCTGGCACAATTAATAAAACTTTTTGTTTTTTTTCTGCCCAACGCTGAGCAATCACTAAACAAGCTTCAATGGTTTTACCTAAACCCACTTCATCAGCTAACAAAACACCCTTTGAAAAAGGCGATTGTAAAGCAAATAATGCAGCCTCTATTTGATGAGGAATTATATCTAACTTCGCATTAGCTAGTGTTTGTAAGATAGTTTCTTCAGGTAAACCATGGCGCGTTAGCCAATAGGCGAAATAACAACTTTGATACTCAGAATATAATTTTTTCATTAATTATCCCTATACGCTTCTCATAAAATGGAATTCAGCATTTTTATGCTAAGAATAATTGCTAGCAGGGAAAATATTTTTTTAATCATTGCTACTGGTAATATATGGACTAATTTCACACCATATGGAGCAGTTATAAAGCTTGCGATTGAAATAAATAGTACCGCAGGTAGGTGTACAAAACCAAGTGTATAGTTTTCAGGAACAGATAATGACCATCCATTTATTATATAACCTAGTGTTCCTGCTATTGCAATAGGCAATCCAATTGCTGCTGAGGTGCCAATTGCTTTTTTTATTTCTACATTTTGCCAAATAAGATAAGGTACAGTTAAAGAACCTCCGCCAATTGCAACAAGGGCTGATATTGTTCCTATTCCTGAGCCTGCTACAGATAAGCCTAGTGTTCCTGCTAATTCTCTGTTTGGCTTTGGTTTTTTGTTTAAAAACATTTGAATTGATACATAAGCCATGAATATTGCAAAAAAAATAGCAAGATAAACTGAGCTTAGATAAGAAGCTAGAAAAGTGGCTAGAAATGTTCCCAGAATAATTCCTAAACTCATTTTTTTTACCACATCCCAGATTACTCCTTGCTTGGCATGGTGAGCGCGTAAACTTGAAATTGAAGTAGTGACAATAGATGCCATTGAGGTACCTAAAGCAAGATGAACAACATTTTCAACAGGGATACCTTGTATTAGAAACATTGTAGTTAATACTGGCACCATGATTGCGCCACCACCAATACCTAATAAACCTGCCATAAAGCCAACAACAGAGCCTAGCAATAAATAATATAATATCCAGTGTATTTCTATCATTTAATTTTTACTTAAAATTGTTACCTAGTCGTTAATAATAACACCAAAGTATTCGTTGTACTATTAGACTTGTTCCTTAATAAGAATTATCATGAAGCCCCCCTTTTTCTCGTCAGCGCAAGCTAACGAGAAAATTATATTCTGAGTAATGCCTAAATTATAGTGTATATTTTTAACATAAATATATGAAAACTGATGTACAATTGCCTTTGGACATTTACCCTCTGAATATTGAATAGCCTCAGTGATACCTTGTTTGATACTATTAAAAAATCAGACATTTGTAGCTCCATAATTTTTCAAATTAACCTCCCACCATTTCTCAACCGCCTCTCTATATTCAAGATATTTATCATCTGCAACCAAAGCCTTTTTATTTTGCAACACCAATTTATGTGTAGCAGCACGATATATTCTATAAGCTTCACTTAGTTGCTGTGTAGCTTCTTCATCCAATATTTGATGTTTTGCAAATAGTTTTAGTGATGGCAATACTCCTGTTGTGTCTAGCAAGTCTGGGTATTCTGATGCCCAACGTAGTACGCCGTATTGTACTAGGAATTCTATGTCAACTATGCCGCCTTTTCCTTGTTTTAAGTCAAATTGTTTGCCGCTTTTGTCTAGTTGTTGGCGCATTTTGTCGCGCATTTCTATAATTGCTGGTTTTAATTTTTCTATGTCGCGGGGTTGGCTTAGTATTTTTCGGCGAATTTGTTCAAATTCTGCCATTGTTTCAGCGTCGCCAGCTATGGCTCTGGCACGCACTAGGGCTTGGTGTTCCCATATCCATGCGTCTTCTTGTTGGTATCTTTCAAAGGATTTTAGCTTGTGTACTAATAAGCCTGATGCGCCGTTGGGGCGTAATCGGGAGTCTATTTCGTATAATACTCCTGCTGGGGTGTTGGTGCTTATAATATGAATTAGGCGTTGGGCTAGGCGTAGAAAAAATCTGGATTGATTCTGATCATTGTATAAAAATACTAAGTCTAAATCTGAGCCATAGCTTAATTCTTTTCCTCCTGCTTTGCCATAAGCTATTACACAAAATCCTTCATTTTTTTCATGAAAATGGTCTTTGGCAATTTTTAAGGAGTTTTGTACTAATGTCTCTGCAAGGCTAGTTAAATAATCGCTTGTTACTTCTACGCTTAGTTCAGCCGCTGCTATATGTAATACGTTAGCACGTTTGAATTGGCGCAAACTATCCATTTGCATTTCTAAGTCGTCAACAGGCAAGTGTACTTCAAATTTGTCAGGATTGAAATTACGTTCGTCTAGTAGTTCATCTAGTAATATCGGATAGCGAGTAATTTGTTCTGTAATCCATGCACTTTCGGCGCAGAAATGTATTAATTTCTTTAAAACTTGTGGGCGTTCTATTAATAAACTTAGATAAACTGTACGTTGTGCTACTGCTTCAAGGAATTTTAAAGCACGATTTATGGCTTCATGTTTATTATCTTGTTCAACAGCGGCAGCTATGATTTGCGGAATTAAAACATCTACTTTGTCTCGTCCATTTTTGCTTAGTTTATTGATTCGAGAAGAATTTAATAGTTGTTTTAATTGTTTGGTTATTAGTTCTGCTTCATCTAATTGATTTATTAATTGCCAATGATCAATTGTTTCTGCTTTCGGAACCTCTGGTGCAATTACTTCGGTAAATATTGCTTGTACATGTTGTTTATGATCTTGTAATTGAATCATAAATTCTGACCAATTTTCATAGCCCATACTGTAAGCTAAACGCTTTTGATTAGCTTCATCTGTTGGTAAGGCTTGAGTTTGTCTATCATCAATTTCTTGTAAATGATTTTCGCTTAAACGTAAAAAATAATAGGCTTTACGTAAGCGATCAATTACTTCTTTAGGTAAAAGTTGATGTTTTTCTAATTGTGTTAAGGTTGTTAATAAGTGACGCTGTTGTAAATCAACTAATCTCCCACCGCGTATTAATTGAAATACTTGACAAATAAATTCAACTTCACGAATACCGCCTCTGCCTAATTTTAGGTTATCTGTCATACCTTTACGATTAGCTTGTTGATCAATTTTAGCTTTAAGATTACGTAAAGATTCAAAGGCATTAAAATCTAAATAGCGGCGATAAATGAAGGGGCGTAGGCTAGCAAGTAGGGAATCATCACCAACAACTGTTCGTGCTTTTACTAAGGCATAACGTTCCCAATCGCGAGCATTAGATTGATAATAATCTTCCATTGCGGAAAAGTTAGTGACTAATGGTCCACTATCACCAAATGGTCTGAGACGCATATCTACTCTAAATACAAAGCCATCAGCGGTGATTTGATTTAGTGCCATGATTAATTTTTGCCCTAAACGTAAAAAGAACTGTTGATGACTACGCGGACGCTTGACACCAACAGTTTCACCAGCTTCAGAATAGGCAAAAATCAGATCAATATCGGAAGAAAAGTTTAATTCTTGCCCACCAAGTTTACCTAATGCTAGTACGGTCATAGACATAGGTATATTTTTATGATAAGGCGTACCGAGTTGAGCAGTGACATGTGGATAAAGCCAATTAAGTGTGGCTTCTATCATAGCATCTGCTAAATTAGACAATGATTTCAAGGTTTCTGTCAAATCAGCCCAAGCGGCAATATCGCGCCAAGCAATACGTACCATTTCGCGTTGCCGAAACAAACGCAGAATTTGCATTAAAGTAGCTTCATCATCAACATCAGATAATTGAGCTACAAGCCGTAAAGAATAATCAATATGATCAGATAATAAATCGCCAGTTTCAATTAAATCATTGTATAAATCAGGATTTTGTTGGCAATGTTTGGCTACAAAGGGGCTGCATTGCCAAACTTTTTCTTGGCTGTCGAGGATGGCTTGATTGGTCTGAGGTATATTTTCTTGGTTCATTATAATTTTTTAATTATCCCGAATTTTTTTATTCATGTCTCATTATATATTAATTAGTAGGTTTAAATCATCAAATAGTTTTTAGTAAAAACCAAACAGGAGAATATAAAATGAGTCAAATTTGCAAAAATTGTCAAGCAAACAATAGTGATGAAGCTTGTTATTGTGCTAACTGTGGTAATAGTCTTAATGAGTTTGAACAAAGTCAAGGAAAAACAGAAGAGGAACTAATAAAGTTAGCCAATCAAGGAGATATGCAAGCTCAAGCAGACTTAGGTGACATATATCTCAACAAAGAGCATTATACAGAAGCTTTTAAATGGTATAGAAAAGCAGCAGAGCAAGGACATACATTAGCTCAACAAAATCTTGTGCGAATACAAGAAGAGTTAAATGAACATGAAAATGAAGTAAATGAAAATCAACAGCAAGTAAAAAAATCAAATAAGAATAGTGGCTGTTTCATAGTCACAGCCGTCTATAACTCCCCAACTGCTCCAAAAGTAATGATCTTAAGAGAGTTTCGAGACCAAAAACTTTTAACTACTTCATTAGGAAAAAGTTTTGTTAAATTTTACTATAAATACTCACCACCAATTGCCAACTTATTATCAAAACACAAGCTTTTACCCAGAAATTGTTAATTTGTGTTGATCAATCAATATTCTAAGTAGTGATATTTCTTGACTAATATTATTAACTTCATTCTCGAAGTTTACAATATCTTCTTGGGCTGATTCATATTTTTCAATTGATCTTGATATAATATCTATTAAATCATTCAATGGATCATCTGGAGTATCTTTTGCCTCAGCAAATAGATGTTCTATTATTTCAAGTGCTTCTTCATAATCTTTTTCAGACTTTATATGAAGGATATTTGATGCTTCAGATGCAAACCCTAGAAAAGAGCTTGTTAGGTTTTTGGGTTTTATAGCTAACATTATAGTTCTCCTTTCCTGTATTTATTACAAAGTTTATCATACTCGGCATGGGTAACAATATGCTTTACATATATTTTTTGGCATGAGAATAGGATTGCTGCAATAAGTCTTAAATTATTACCTCCTATATCAATTACCCACCATTTATCTTTGTATTTAAAGTTATCAAGTGAAGCAAATATTTGCTTCACTATATTTGGTGAGTCAAATTCCATTTTTCTCAGTACATTGTATGTATCCATGATTGCATCTCTATCATTTGGATGCTTACTTGATGCTTGAAAAAATGGTTTCTTTGAAATTACATGCACAAGAATCAATCCCCATATATAAATGCTACAATAATTGTAAGTCTAATTTAGAACCTAAACCTTATACTTATTTTTGCAAATTATAATCATAACTGGAATTAAATATATTTTTTTCATCTAAAGTGAGTAACTGTAGCAAATCCATCTCCATTATCTCAGCAATTTGTTGCAATCTTGAAAAGTTCACATCCGTTTCACCTCGTTCCATCTTAGCATAGGCATGAGTAGTGATTCCTAATTTGTCTGCAAACTGTTCTTGTGTCCAACTTTTTAGTGAGCGAATTAATTTAATATCTTGATTGTATTAATAATCTTATTTAAGATATAAATAGCTATATCGCTAAATAAAATTACTTTATTTTATATTGTGATAAAATTTTGATGTTAAGGTCTCACAGCGAGTGTAGCCACTTTAATGATACCTATAGCAAGTTACGCATCAGACAGACGCAGGATGTCGTGATAAAGCTAATGGTGAATATTTAAGTAGTGGTATATAAGGATAATACCTATATTATTGCCGGAGCGGGTGATTCAAGTGTCCGTGATTTGGATATTATAGTGTATGATCATAACTTTAATAAACTACGTAAGGATATAAAAACAAATTCAACACTAAAAAAGTTTTTAACACAGGAACTTTTCAGATAATAAGTAGAGACAAGGCGTGCCTTGTCTCTACTTATTTTGCTTGCATAATAAAAATATCTATTTTGGCATATCTTCATTCATCATCTGGAGTATCTTTTGCTTCAGCAAATAGATGTTCTATTATTTCAAGCGCCTCTTCAATTACACCCTCGTTGTTTTTGTTATGCAATTTTTCTTAGAATTTCTGGTTTGCGTGGAGGAAAAGTGACAAGTTTTCGTTTTGAGTTTGCTTGTCGTTTACAAATATCTTCAAAAATTGCATTCAAATTATGTTTGAATTGTGCTGCATATTGTTCTCTTAATTGACGTGTTTCTTTAACAATAGGATCTTGCCACATAAGGATTATCCCTCCATTAATTCTTGTGGTGTACAGATGATTGGTGGTTCGTAACCATGACTGCGACAGACAGACTCAACTTTCGGACGCATAACTGCATTTGCAATGTGTGTACAATTCCAAGTCAGCAGATAATCCATAGCATTTACAGTAGCAACGGCAATATGATAAGCATCAATCTCCGCTTTTTTTGGAAGCGGTCCTTCTATTATTAATGCTTTGGCTAATGCTCTTGCTTCATCAGCAACTTCTAATGCTGTAATACCTTCAAGTACAGCCATTCGTCGAGCAGATGCTTCTGGATGTCCTTGTGATGATTCAGCTATGACAAATTCTGATATAAATACTTCAAACGCCGCTTTGCGGTTTTCCCACCATTCGATGGTAGTATTTTGGTTTGCCATAGCGCGAATATCATTACTTGGCCTAGCTGTCAAGTAGCTAGGAATCGAGGTTTCAATATAAACTTTTGGTTTCATAGCTTGTTTAAGCTGTATTTCTACTTAGGCTAAGGTACGATACAATATTTGTTGAATAGTTAAATTGTTATATTATAACACATATCGTTGCTGTCTTAAAACAAATTAATATCCCACAATTTCCCAACCACCTTTCTATGTTCTACATATTTATCATCTGCAACCAGAGCCTTTTTATTTTGCAATACCAGTTGATGTGTAGCAGCACGATATATTCTATAAGCTTCACTTAGTTGCTGTGTAGCTTCTTCATCCAATATTTGGTGTTCTGCAAATAGTTGTAGTGATGGCAATACTCCTGTTGTGTCTAACAAGTCTGGGTATTCTGATGCCCAACGTAGTACGCCGTATTGTACTAGGAATTCTATGTCAACTATGCCGCCTTTTCCTTGTTTTAAGTCAAATTGTTTGCCACTTTTGTCGCGCATTTCTATAATTGCTGGTTTTAATTTTTCTATGTCGCAGCTTTGGCTTAGTATTTTACGGCGAATTCAAATTCTGTCATTGTTTCAGCGTCGCCAGCTATGGCTCTGGCACGCACTAGGGCTTGGTGTTCCCATATCCATGCGTCTTGTTGTTGGTATCTTTCAAAGGCTTTTAGCTTGTTTACTAATAAACCTGATGCGCCGTTGGGGCGTAATCGGGAGTCTATTTCGTATAATACTCCTGCTGGGGTGTTGGTGCTTATAATATGAATCAGGCGTTGGGCTAGGCGTAGGAAAAATCTGGATTGATTCTGATCATTGTATAAAAATACTAAGTCTAAATCTGAGCCATAGCTTAATTCTTTTCCTCCTGCTTTGCCATAAGCTATTACACAAAATCCTTCATTTTTTTCATGAAAATGGTCTTTGGCAATTTTTAAGGAATTTTGTACTAATGTCTCTGCAAGGCTAGTTAAATAATCGCTTGTTATTTCTACGCTTAGTTCAGCCGCTGCTATATGTAATACATTGGCACGTTTGAATTGGCGCAAAGTATCCATTTGCATTTCTAAGTCGTCAACAGGCAAGTGTATTTCAAATTTGTCAGGATTGAAATTACGTTCGTCTAGTAATTCATCTAGTAATATCGGATAGCGAGTAATTTGTTCTGTAATCCATGCACTTTCGGCGCAGAAATGTATTAATTTCTTTAAAACTTGTGGGCGTTCTATTAATAAACTTAGATAAACTGTACGTTGTGCTATTGCTTCAAGGAATTTTAAAGCACGATTTATCGCTTCATGTTTATTATCTTGTTCAACAGCGGCAGCTATGATTTGCGGAATTAAAGCATCTACTTTGTCTCGTCCATTTTTGCTTAGTTTATTGATTCGAGAAGAATTTAATAGTTGTTTTAATTGTTTGGTTATTAGTTCTGCTTCATCTAATTGATTTATTAATTGCCAATGATCAATTGTTTCTGCTTTCGGAACCTCTGGTGCAATTACTTCGGTAAATATTGCTTGTACATGTTGTTTATGATCTTGTAATTGAATCATAAATTCTGACCAATTTTCATAGCCCATACTGTAAGCTAAACGCTTTTGATTAGCTTCATCTGTTGGTAAGGCTTGAGTTTGTCTATCATCAATTTCTTGTAAATGATTTTCGCTTAAACGTAAAAAATAATAGGCTTTACGTAAGCGATCAATTACTTCTTTAGGTAAAAGTTGATGTTTTTCTAATTGTGTTAAGGTTGTTAATAAGTGACGCTGTTGTAAATCAACTAATCTCCCACCGCGTATTAATTGAAATACTTGACAAATAAATTCAACTTCACGAATACCGCCTCTGCCTAATTTTAGGTTATCTGTCATACCTTTACGATTAGCTTGTTGATCAATTTTAGCTTTAAGATTACGTAAAGATTCAAAGGCATTAAAATCTAAATAGCGGCGATAAATGAAGGGGCGTAGGCTAGCAAGTAGGGAATCATCACCAACAACTGTTCGTGCTTTTACTAAGGCATAACGTTCCCAATCGCGAGCATTAGATTGATAATAATCTTCCATTGCGGAAAAGTTAGTGACTAATGGTCCACTATCACCAAATGGTCTGAGACGCATATCTACTCTAAATACAAAGCCATCAGCGGTGATTTGATTTAGTGCCATGATTAATTTTTGCCCTAAACGTAAAAAGAACTGTTGATGACTACGCGGACGCTTGACACCAACAGTTTCACCAGCTTCAGAATAGGCAAAAATCAGATCAATATCGGAAGAAAAGTTTAATTCTTGCCCACCAAGTTTACCTAATGCTAGCACGGTCATAGACATAGGTATATTTTTATGATAAGGCGTACCGAGTTGAGCAGTTACATGTGGATAAAGCCAATTAAGTGTGGCTTCTATCATAGCATCAGCTAAATTAGACAATGATTTCAAGGTTTCTGTCAAATCAGCCCAAGCGGCAATATCGCGCCAAGCAATACGTACCATTTCGCGTTGCCGAAACAAACGCAGAATTTGCATTAAAGTAGCTTCATCATCAACATCAGATAATTGAGCTACAAGCCGTAAAGAATAATCAATATGATCAGATAATAAATCGCCAGTTTCAATTAAATCATTGTATAAATCAGGATTTTGTTGGCAATGTTTGGCTACAAAGGGGCTGCATTGCCAAACTTTTTCTTGGCTGTCGAGGATGGTTTGTTTCATTTATATCTACCTAGGAAAGGGTAACATTTTTATAGGTGCCGCAATTCTATCTATATTAAACCCCATTCCTCCCAATTGATGATTTAAACTACTAAACTGTTGATTTATTCGTGCCATATCTACACTCATCACAGTCAAATTATTATTTAATGACTTTATATTAGCATTGACATTACTAATGCCTTGATTCATTGTGAAAATATTATCATTGATATGACCTACAGAAACTTGCATTAATGGCATTACCTTTATATGTTTATCTACCCCATCAATTGAAATTCTAACTAAATCAACCGATTGTTTGACATTATCCATATTTTCTGCCATATATACTATATTCTTATTGATATTCCCCATGTGATGTACTACATCATCTAAGCTTTTAGTTATATTCCCCATATCTGATAGTAAAATAGCGATCAATGCAAACACAGCGCATAAAACTAAGATTAATCCAATAATACTAACCCGTATCATTTGAGCTGTTTGATTACCAATTTTCACTATCGCTTGCTCTCTATGTTGCATAGCTGAATTAAATTCACGTAAAGATTGTTCGATTATTTCGGCCATTTGCCGTGGTTCTTGTTCCATATTTAAATACCTGCTTCAGGAAAGACTTGCTGTTATTTCAAATTTTCAGTAAAATTAACCGTTTTTTGGTCAAATAAATAATAAAATTATGCAAACTAATATTCATCCTACCTATAATGATATTAATGTTACATGTAGTTGTGGTAATCAATTTACCACTCGTTCAACTGCTAATAAAGAATTAACTATTGAAGTATGTTCTGCTTGTCACCCATTTTATACTGGGCAACAAAAAATTATGGATACTGCTGGACGTGTAGAAAAATTCAAACGTCGTTATACCAGAAAAACTGCATAAGTATTTCTAAAGATCTGCTTAGTTTTTTGACGAAGGCAGATCATCATCATCCATTAAAACTTTATGAGCAGGACCTTCTAAATCATCAAATTGTCCTGATCTTATTGCCCATAAAAAAATTAATATAATCACTGAGATTAAGATTAATGATATTGGAATTAATAAATATAATATATCCATAGTATTTTGTATGTGTAAGTTATACGGACGTTTTGATTTACAACAAGGTGATTTTAATCTAAATGTTGATGTGCAAATACCCGGTATTGGTATTACTGCTATATTTGGTAAATCGGGTTCAGGTAAAACTACCTTATTACGTTGCATTGCTGGTTTAGAGCGTGCGCGAAACGGTTTTTTAAAAGTAAATAATCAGTGTTGGCAAGATAAATCATTTTTTTTACCCACTCATAAACGCCCTTTGGGTTATGTTTTTCAAGAGGCGAGTTTATTTAGCCATTTGTCTGTTCAAAAAAATTTGGAATATGGCTACCGTCGCACACCTAGCTCATTGCAACAAGTTAGTTTCGATGAAGTAGTTGAATTATTAGGATTAGCGGCTTTCTTGAGACGCTATCCAAAAAATTTATCTGGTGGCGAACGTCAACGAGTTGCAATTGCTCGCACATTATTAACTAGCCCACAATTATTATTAATGGATGAACCATTAGCAGCACTTGATAGTTATAGTAAGGCGGATATTTTACCTTATTTCGATAAATTACATAAGGAATTATCTATTCCAATATTATATGTTAGTCATGCAATTGAAGAAGTTGTACGGTTGGCGGATCATCTTTTGATAATCGAAAAAGGACAAATTATTGCTGATACTTTTAAGCGCGATGATAAGGATGATTATTCAATAAGCTCCATGCTCGATACAATTGTTCGGCTACCATAACTCGCACTATTGTATGAGGTAAGGTTAATTTAGATAATGACCAATGTTGATTAGCCCTTTGTAAACAATCACTTGATAAGCCATCTGGTCCACCTATTAGTAAAGCTACTGAATTATATTCATTCATCCAGTTAGCTAATTCTTGGCTGAGTTTTACACTATCCCACATTTTTCCTGCTTCATCTAGTGCTATGATATAAGCACCTTTTTTTATTGCCGCTAACATTCGTTGATCTTTGTCACGTTTTTGTAGCGGTATTTCAATTAGGTTTAGTGAATAGTTAGCTGGTAAGCGTTTTACATATTCTTTAAAACCAGTATCTATCCAATTAGGCATTTTATGCCCAATACAAATTAAGTCTATCTGCATTACAATATATAATTTATTTAATAGGAATATAAAATGGATATACAATCAGCATTAAAAATTGTTATAGAAAATCATGATTTAACTATAGCAGAAATGTCATCTGTCATGCGCAGTATTATGACTGGTGAAGCTACAGCGGCACAAATTGGTGGATTCTTAATCGCGTTGCGCATGAAAGGTGAAAGTGTCGAAGAAATTACTGCCGCTACGCAAATTATGCGTGAATTAGTCACATCAGTATCTGTCGATAGTTCCAATTTAGTTGATATTGTAGGTACTGGCGGTGATGGTATGCAAACTTTTAATATTTCTACTTGCAGCGCGATTGTTGTAGCAGCCGCTGGTGGTAAAGTTGCTAAACATGGTAATCGTTCTGTATCTAGTAAATCTGGTAGTGCTGATGCCTTAGAAGCATTAGGTGTTAATATTCAACTAAAACCAGAACAAGTAGCAGAATCTGTAAATAAACTAGGTATCGGTTTCATGTTTGCGCCACTACATCATAGTGCCATGAAACATGCGATTGGTCCACGTAAAGAAATGGCTGTACGTACTATATTTAACTTATTAGGACCATTAACCAATCCTGCTAGTGCGCCTAATCAAGTTGTGGGCGTATTTAGTGATGCGTGGGTAGAACCAATTGCAGAAGTATTAAAGCGTCTAAATAGTCAACACGTGTTAGTAGTTCATTCAGAAGATGGCTTAGATGAAATAAGTATTGCTGCCCCTACCAAAGTTGCTGAATTACATAATGGCAATATCAGCACTTATACCATCGCGCCTGAAGATTTTGGTTTGAGTCGCGCTGATTTAAGCCATATACAAGTAAATTCGATAACAGAAAGTGTCTCAATGTTACAAAGCGTATTAGATAATAAAGCCAGTGCTGCTAGAGATATAGTAATTCTAAATGCTGGAGCCGCTATTTATGCAGCCGGTTTAAGCGAGAATTTGCAACTAGGTATTAAACAGGCACAAACGGTAATTAGCAATGGTAGTGCGCGTAACAAATTGGCTCAATGGATAGAATTGACACAACAACTATGAATAAAACCCCAGATATTTTAAAACAGATCCTGCAAAAAAAAGTAGAAGAAATTCAAGAACAAGCAGAAAAAGTTCCACTAAAAAAATTAGCAACTAATGAAATTCCACCACGTGGTTTTGTAAAATCCTTACAAGCAAAAAAACCTGCTGTCATTGCTGAAATAAAAAAAGCTTCTCCCAGTAAAGGCATATTAAGAGCAGATTTTGATCCAGTGGCAATAGCAAAAAGCTATGAACAACATGGTGCAACTTGTTTATCAGTCTTAACTGATAAGCACTTTTTTCAAGGAGCGGATGAATATTTACAACAAGTACATAATGCCTGCAAGCTACCGATATTACGCAAAGATTTTGTTATTGATGCTTATCAAGTCTATCAAGCGCGAACTATTGGAGCAGACTGTATTTTACTAATTGTAGCAGCATTAGGTGACGCTCAACTAAATGACTTAGCAGGCTTAGCCACTCATTTAGATATGGATGTACTAATAGAAGTGCATGATGAAGAAGAATTAGAACGTGGGCTTGCACTAAAATTACCTTTAATTGGTATTAATAATCGTAATTTACGTACTTTTAACACTGATTTAAATACTACAATTTCATTATTAGACAAGATACCAGAACAATATATTGTAGTTAGCGAAAGTGGAATTCATACACCAGCAGATATTGCCTTATTACGTCAAGCAAATGTCAATACATTTTTAGTTGGTGAAGCTTTTATGAAAGCACCTGATCCCGGTATAGCACTAGCTAATTTAGTTAATAGCTAGGAGAAAAGAGGTGGCAGAGAACAAAGATGATGATCTAGCATTTTTTAGAAATGCGATGAAAAATGTTAAACCATTACATAATGATAAAATCGTTCTAACAAAACCACTTTCCAAAAAAAAAGCTTATATAGAAGAACAAGAAAATATCAATAAAGATATTTTATATGATCACAATATAAGGGAGGTGGAAACAGAAGAAGAATTATTATTTAAACGCACGGGAATACAGCATTATATAATTAACAAATTGCGACGTGGACAATTTAATATACAAGCAGAATTGGATTTGCACGGAATGACAGTGCTGGTAGCACAACAAGAAGTGAGAAATTTTTTAGAAAAATGTCAATATCGTAACATTCGATGTGCAAGAATTATACACGGGAAAGGTTATGGTTCAACAGCAAAACAGCCAATTTTAAAAAATAAATTAAATTTATGGCTACCACAATGTGGTGAAGTATTAGCTTTTTGTTCAGCTCGCCCTTCAGATGGTGGAACTGGTGCAGTATATGTATTAATTAAACGATAAAAAATCCCCCGCTTCCCTTTTGGGGAAGGGAGGATTTTAGGGGAAAACTATTTCTTAGGAGCTTGAGGAGCTTGAGGAGCATAACCATAAGGTGCAGGAGCATAACCATAAGGAGCTGGAGCATAACCATAAGGAGCTGCGCCATAACCATAGCCATTACCACGACCATTATAACGGTTATTACCATTATAGTTATTATAACCACGACCATTACCACGACCATTGAACTTAGAATTGAAGTTCATGTCACCCCAACCGTTACCATTCATCCATTGGTCCATCATGTTATTGTTAGAACCATTGTAACCATTGTTATAACCATTGTTGTTATAACCACTCCAAGGAGAACCACCCCAAGGAGAACCACCCCAAGGATTACCACCCCACCATGCTTGAGCAGATGTAGCAGCTAAAACAGAACCACCAAGAATTGCTGAAATAGCAATAGCTTTTACGAAATTTTTCATTGCATTTGTCTCCAATTATAAAGTATTAATTATTTTAATTATATCATTATTATAATGATAATATTATATTTAAGGTCGATTTTATTAAAATCAAGTATGATTATTTAGCAGCTTCTTTTTTTGCTGGAGCAGGAGCTACAGGGGCACCATAGTAAGGGGCATAACCATTGTAACCATTATAGCTATTAGAACCATTATAGCTATTAGAACCATTATAGTTATTATAACCACGACCATTACCACGTCCATTCATAGACATATTGAAGTTCATATCACCCCAACCGCTACCGTTCATCATGTTATCCATAACATTATTGTTATATCCATTATTATAACCATTACCATTCCAAGGACCACCCCACCATGCTTGAGCTGGTATAGTTAATACTGCGCCACCAAGAAGGGCCGCTAATGTAATTGCTTTAGTTAAATTTTTCATTTGTTTAGTTCCTTTGTTTCAGTTGATGGAACGCATTATACACACTCATTAGCATATTAGCAACTACTAATATTAGTATTTAATAAAATAATTAATTAACAGATTGTTTTTTATAACAAAAAAATTTAAAAAAAATTAAACGCACTGATTCTAATAAGTTGATATTGGCATAAACACTGCTATACTTATTAAGTATAAGGTTAATAAATTTTGCAGGAGATAACAAAATGAATATATTAGGCAAAGAATTTATTACAGAACATATGCCACAAGGCTGGGTAATCTGTGAAGAATTGAAATATGGAGTATTTAATATAATAGATAAGAAATTATCTAACCGTAAACATGCCAAAGCTAAACTACAATATATAAATGATAGTTTAGTGAAAGATTGTCAAAATCGAGGAGTGAATCCAAAAGAATATTGGCATTATAATGGCACAAAATTACTGATGAAATTAATAAGTAAATAAATACTAAAGACCTGACAGGTTTTAAAAACCTGTCAGGTCTATGTTTATTATGCTGCTGCGGTTTCAGCTTTTTCCATAGCTTTTTCAAGCATAGGTTTTAAGTCGCCTTTCTCATACAATTCTAAAGTTATATCACAACCACCAATCAATTCGCCTTCAACATAGACTTGAGGAAATGTTGGCCAATCTGCATAGCGTGGTAAATTTTGAAAAATTTCTGGATCTTCTAATACGTTTATATAACCAAATTTTATATTACAAGCTTGTAATGCCTGAGCAGTACGACTAGAAAAGCCACATTGAGGCATTTGTGGCGTACCCTTCATATAAATGACAACTGGGTTATTTTCGACTTGCTCTTTAATTCTATCTAAAACATCCATAATAAAATTACTTTCAAAATAAATAAATAGTTTAAATGGTTTGATTTTTACTCTTTTTCAAGAGTGATTGAATCAATATTAATTATGAATAATTCTTATTATAATCATCATGTGTTTTTCTGTACTAATCAACGTGCAGAAGGTCAACGTTGTTGTCAAAATCATGACGCTCAAGCTATGCGCGATTATGTCAAAAAACGTTCTAAAGAACTAGATATTATTGGAGCTGGTAAGGTTAGGGCTAGCACCGCTGGCTGTTTAGCTCGTTGTGGAAAAGGTCCAGTTTTAGTAGTTTATCCTGAAGCTATATGGTATAGCTATAAAAATCAAGCAGATATTGATGAAATAATTTCTGAACATTTACAAAATGGACGTATAGTGGAGCGGTTGAAAATTGATAATTAATGGTGCTGTTGGTGATTTGGAAGTATTAGTGGATATTCCAGTTGATTGTTCATCTATTGCTGTGGTTTGTCATCCTCATCCTTTGTATGGTGGCACTATGGATAATAAGGTTGTTTATATGATTGCTAAAGCTTTCAATGGTTTAGGTATTGGAACCGTGCGTTTTAATTTTCGTGGAGTTGGTAAAAGTAGCGGCAAATTTGATAAGGGTATGGGTGAAACTGAAGATTTAGCTGCGATTGTGGATTGGTTAAATCAAAAATATGCACCAACAGAATTATATTTAGCTGGTTTCTCATTTGGTAGTTATGTGGTATTACGGGCTTTTCGTGATCTGAAAGCCAGTCGCTTATTATTGGTTGCACCAGCAATAGATCGTTTTGAAATGGCTGGATTAGCTTTAACTAATATACCAACTTTAGTAATTCAAGGTAATGAAGATGAAATAGTATCACCGCAAGCAGTAACTGAATGGATAGCAACTCAAACTTATCAACCAGAACTAGTGATGTTGCCAGATACTGGTCATTTTTTTCATGCTAAGCTTCATCAATTACGAGATACGATTACAAAGTATTTCTTTCTGAAAAAGAAATAATATCATAAAAACCTTATTAAAAGGCTTTATTAATGAGTGTGACCTTCATTTGATGTCAAGATTATATCATTGTAGGCTGGGTTAGCTTATTGAGCGTAGCTCAATAACGTAACCCAGCATTTATCACGCTTTGCTGGGTTACGTTTTTTTACTGCGTAAAAAAATCTAACCCAGCCTACATTTCAGGCAAAAGTTTTTTTGCTTCGAGGCAAAAGTTTTTTTTCAAAAAACATTCGCCTGAAATTGAAAATAAACTTATAAACACTTAAGTCAATGGCATTGACTCTACAAACATGATGTTACATCAAATTAAGGTCACACTCTTATTAATTCTAAACGCCCTGCAAGGGTGAAATAGTTTTTTGGGAATTGAAACGCCGACTTTCAAATTTAGAAAAGCTGTTTTATTACCGTGAAAAATCTGCTGAATGTGATTCAAGTCTGTTATCAATTAGATGATCCAGAAACTAAAAAACGTGAAATTAAGGGCTTATTACAAGCATGTAAAAATTTTGGTTTAAAACAAGGTAAGATTATAACTTATGATAGTTATGATTGTTTCCAAGTTGACGGAATTGTTTGTGAATTGGTTCCTGTTATTGAATTTCTTAATTAGAACTTCCAAAGTGAGTATCATACATAAATGGCTAAAATAAACTTAAACATAACAGGAATGATGTGCGCCAATTGCGTGCGCACTGTTGAACGAAGCTTATTAAAAAAAACTCCGGGTGTTGTTGCTGCTAATGTTAATTATGCAACCGAGTCTGCGAGTATTGAATATTCTCCTAAGCAAGTTTCTCCTGCTGACATTGTTGCCGCTATTAAACGCGCGGGTTATGATGTTGCTGTAGAAAAACCAGCAGAAGCAAATGATATTGCTAACAAATTTTGGATTGGCTTAATTTTTACTTTGCCGCTTTTTGTATTAAGCATGAGTCGCGATTTTAGTTTGATTGGTGAATGGGCACATGCTAGCTGGGTGAATTGGTTAATGTTTGCCATGACGCTGCCTGTACAATTCTATGTAGGTTGGGATTTTTATGTTGGTTCTTGGAAATCGCTTAGAAATGGTGCTGCTAATATGGATGTATTGGTGGCAATGGGTAGTTCTGTTGCCTTTTTTTATAGCTTAGCGGTGATTTTAAATCCAATTTGGGGTGAACATGTCTATTTTGAAACAGCGGCACTTATTATTACCCTAATTAAATTAGGCAAATTATTAGAAGCTAAAGCTAAAACTAAAACCGGTGCCGCTATTGAAAAATTAATCGGGCTTCAAGCTAAAACCGCCAAAGTAATACGTGACGGAATCGAACAAGATATAGCCATTGAAAAATTGCTGGTAGGTGATCTAATCATTGTACGCCCGGGCGAAAAAATTCCGGTTGATGGCAAAGTCATTGAAGGGCAATCTAGCGTCGATGAAAGTATGATAACTGGTGAAAGTTTGGCAGTGTCAAAATCTAAAGATGATAATGTCATTGGCGCGACACTGAATAAACAAGGATTACTAAAAATAATTGCAACTAAAGTTGGTGCAGATACCGCTTTGGCTAATATTATTCGCCTTGTTCAAGAAGCCCAAGGTAGTAAGCCAGATATTCAAAATTTAGCAGATAAAGTCGCAAGTATTTTTGTACCAGCCATAATTATATTATCTATTTTTACTTTATTAATCTGGTGGTTAGCTATAGGTGCTGACTTTACAGATAGTATGATTAGAATGGTAACAGTATTAGTAATTGCTTGCCCTTGCGCATTAGGCTTAGCAACTCCAACAGCGATTATGGTTGGCACCGGTAAAGGGGCATTACAAGGAATTTTATTTAAAAATAGTCAAGCCTTAGAACAAGCACATAAACTAAAAACCATCGTCTTAGACAAAACTGGCACCATCACCAAAGGGCAAGCAACAGTAACAGATCTAACTATAAGCAATGAAATTTTACAACTAGCAGCATCAGCAGAGCGTGGTAGTGAACATCCACTTGGTGAAGCGATTGTCAGATGTGCCAAGGAACGTGGCTTAAAATTATTTGAACCATCAGAATTTAAAGCTATTAGTGGGCAAGGAATAATAGCAACAGTATCAGATAAACAAATAGCTATTGGTAATAATATGGTGGGTTTCGCTTCGCTCTACCCACCCTACATAACCAATAAAAATTTAACCAATAAAAATTTAGTAGGGTGGGTAGAGCGAAGCGAAACCCACCATGCAAGCAATAAAAATTTAGTAGGGTGGGTAGAGCGAAGCGAAACCCACCATGCAAGTCTTGAAGCTGAAGGAAAAACAGTAGTTTCAGTAACAATAAATGATGAATTTGTAGGTTTCATAGCAATTGCAGATACAATAAAAAGCACTTCTAAAGCAGCAATAGCCGAAATGCAAAAATTAGGCTTAAAAGTCATAATGCTAACCGGCGACAACAAAACCACAGCCACCGCAATTGCTAAACAAGTTGGAATTCAAGAAGTCATAGCAGAAGTATTACCAAAAGATAAAGCAAATACCATCAAACAACTACAAACCCAAGGCTTAGTAGCAATGGTAGGTGACGGCATAAATGATGCTCCAGCTTTAGCTCAAGCAGATGTAGGAATTGCCATAGGTACAGGAACCGATATTGCGATGGAAACCGCCGATTTAACCATCATGCAAGGTAATTTAAATTCGGTAGTTGATGCAATTAAACTAAGTCATGCCACCATAAGAACCATAAAACAAAACCTATTTTGGGCATTTGGATATAACATCATACTAATACCAATCGCAATGGGAATTTTATATCCATTTATATTACACCCAGCAATAGCTGCCGCTGCAATGGCATTTAGTAGTGTTTCTGTGGTTATGAATAGTTTACGATTAAAAAGGTAACTATACGCCTTGAAATTTTTTTAGAAAAAAAACTTGACATTTAATTTAAATGAACTAAAATTATCGTCTTTTTCTTCTATAGGATATATATAAATCAAATGAAAAATAAAACTATGCGTAAATCCTTTTCTTTAGGAATTTTATTAACGTTTCTTCTGGCATTTACTCCTCTTCAAGCCATTCAGGCAGAACCCATGCTAGGAGAAGTTAAATTATTTGCAGGTAATTTTGCTCCAAGGAACTGGGCATTAGCTCAAGGTCAATTATTAAATATCAGACAAAACTCAGCACTTTATTCTATATTAGGTAATACTTATGGTGGTGATGGTAGGACTACTTTTGCCTTGCCAGATCTTCGCAAACAGGTTTTGCATACAAATGGATTTATGAATTATATAATCTGTATTATAGGTCAATATCCATCTCGTAACTAATAAAAATAGCTATATGCTATCCTCAAAAAGTCTATTCATAATTTAATTAAACATTATTCCCTGACAGGTTTTTAAAACCTGTCAGCAATTCTAAGAATAATACACCTAAATTATAATTATCATTTATAAAATATATATGGGATTGCGATGAATAGATATACCACTTTTAATTTTTTCAATAGTTTGTCAATTTTCCGGGGCTTATCATTTATACTTTTTATTGATGAATTTATATAGTAATCTCTATGAACCAAAGCATTGATAATCAATTCACCAAATACTTCTTCGTCTATTTCTAATATACCATTAGAATTTAAATTCTTCTCTTTTTGTACTCTTCTTAGTTTAGTAGTTATAAAACTTATTATACGCTCATAAACTAAAAACCATCGTCTTAGACAAAACTGGCACCATCACCAAAGGGCAAGCAACAGTAACAGATCTAACGATAAGCAATGAAATTTTACAACTAGCGGCATCAGCAGAGCGTGGTAGTGAACATCCACTTGGTGAAGCGATTGTCAGATGTGCCAAGGAACGTGGCTTAAAATTATTTGAACCATCAGAATTTAAAGCTATTAGTGGGCAAGGAATAATAGCAACAGTATCAGATAAACAAATAGCTATTGGTAATAATATGGTGGGTTTCGCTTCGCTCTACCCACCCTACATAACCAATAAAAATTTAACCAATAAAAATTTAGTAGGGTGGGTAGAGCGAAGCGAAACCCACCATGCAAGCAATAAAAATTTAGTAGGGTGGGTAGAGCGAAGCGAAACCCACCATGCAAGTCTTGAAGCTGAAGGAAAAACAGTAGTTTCAGTAACAATAAATGATGAATTTGTAGGTTTCATAGCAATTGCAGATACAATAAAAAGCACTTCTAAAGCAGCAATAGCCGAAATGCAAAAATTAGGCTTAAAAGTCATAATGCTAACCGGCGACAACAAAACCACAGCCACCGCAATTGCTAAACAAGTTGGAATTCAAGAAGTCATAGCAGAAGTATTACCAAAAGATAAAGCTAATACCATCAAACAATTACAAACCCAAGGCTTAGTAGCAATGGTAGGTGACGGCATAAATGATGCTCCAGCTTTAGCTCAAGCAGATGTAGGAATTGCCATAGGCACAGGAACCGATATTGCGATGGAAACCGCCGATCTAACCATCATGCAAGGCAATTTAAATTCGGTAGTTGATGCAATTAAACTAAGTCATGCCACCATAAGAACCATAAAACAAAACCTATTTTGGGCATTTGGATATAACATCATACTAATACCAATCGCAATGGGAATTTTATATCCATTTATATTACACCCAGCAATAGCTGCCGCTGCAATGGCATTTAGTAGTGTTTCTGTGGTTATCAATAGTTTGCGATTGCGGATTGTAACTAAATTCTCTATAATATAATATTATTTTTTATAGGGATAAATTAATGAAGATTATAATTAAAATATTATTATCAATAATAACAATATATATATTATGGCCTTATCTAAATTTTTATAGATTGGATAATGCAGTCTCAACCAACAATATGATTGTATTTGAGCAATTGGTAGATATTGAATCTATACGTAGAGTTCGTAAGGAAAATATTCAATGGAAAATGCAAAAGCTTCAGGGTAAAAATGGTAGTTTTTTACCTGATGTTCTTGCAGATGCCGCTATTAATCATATGATTAATTATCCTAATTTACTTGCAAGTTTGCGTCAAATTAACGGTTCTTTGTGGCAACATACAAGTTTTATATTCTTTGAATCACCAATTCGTTTTATGATTAGATTAGGTAATCTAGGTCATAATCCTCTTTATATTGAAATGACTTTACAAGGTTGGGTTTGGCGTGTCACAGCAATTTATGAATAAATTCTTGAAAAGAATATTGCAATTATTAGTTGTTATAACAGCACTTGTACTAACTGTAGTTTTAGTTATTGTTTTAGTTGTTAATCCAAATGATTATAAAACTCAAATTTCTCAACTAGTTGAGAAACAGACTGGGCGTAGTTTAACTATTGATGGTGATATTAGTCTCACATTTTTTCCTTGGCTAGGTTTAAAATTGGCTACAGTAAAATTAGGTAATGCGCCCGGTTTTGATACCACGGTTGAATTTGCTTCATTAAATGAAGCCCATGTGCGTGTTAAATTGTTACCATTATTTAGTAAGCAATTAGAAGTTGATACTATCTTTGTAGATGGAATGAAAGTTAGGTTGACGCGCAAACAGGATGGTCATACTAATTGGGAAGATTTAGTTGCTTTACAGGGCGATAAATCAGATGATAAAACTATGCAAGACTTTAATATTAATGGTTTATCAGTAAATAATTCTCATATGGTTTGGGATGATCAACAAGCTGGCTCACGCTATATATTATCTAATTTAAATTTAAATACATCTGCCATAATTCAAAATAAGCCAATTCAATTTCAACTAAAAACCACGGTTGATTTTTGGGGTAAAAAAACCTTTAAAATTAAATTTGATTTTAATAGTCAACTTAGTTTTAATCCTAAAACTCAAAGATATGCTTTAAATCCATTAGAAATGATTGCGACAATTGCAGGTAAATCTTTACCCGATGGTAAGCAAACTCTAGCGGTAAGCACTTTTGTAGATTTGGATTTAAAGCGAGAAAGTTTAATTATTGATAAATTGAAATTTAAGCTGATGGATGCTAGTTTAAATGGGCAATTAAAAGTTAAACAATTTCTTAGTAATCCAAGTTTTTTAGGTAATATTAAATTAGCAAATTTAAATGTACCTAAATTATTGCAAACTTTAGGTATGGATATTAAGTTGCCTTTAACTAAAGTGAGTTTAAATACTAACTTTAATGCCAATATGAAAAATTTAGATTTTAGAAATCTAAATTTGCTAGTTGATGAAAATAAATTATATACTTCAAGATTACAGCTGGATTTAGAAAGACAAAAATTAATTTCTAGCCCTGTAAAAGTAACCGCTTTTGGAGTTAATCTTCATACTCAATTAAATATTAATGATTTATTTTCTGAACCTACAATGTATGCTACATTGCATGTACCTACTTTTAATCCACAAAAATTGTTGAAAAAGTTAGAAGTCTCATTACCATTTCCAACAAAATATGCAAGTTTAAAAACCGAATTTGAATTGCGTAAAAAGCAAGTAATGGTATTCAAAAATTTGAATGTGCAAGTTGATAATAATAAGTTGCAAAGCTATTTTATTAAGTTTGATCTTGGTAAGGAAAATTTGCGATCAGAAGCATTATCATTAAATTTATTAGGAGTTAAGTTGCTAGTTAGTAAAATTAAAGCGACAAAAATGTTTACTGATATACAAGCACAAGCAAGATTGGCAGTCGCACCTTTTAATCCACGTAATTTATTGAAAGCTTTAAATCAAGAAGTTCCAAAAACTCAAGATGCCAAAGTATTAAGGCGTTTATCATTAAATACTAAATTACAAGCTAGTGGCTCTCAATTGAATTTAGAAAATTTAAAGATAAAACTTGATAAAACTAATTTAATAGGTAATTTATATTTAAAAAATATCAAGCAAGCGACAATTGCTTTTAATTTATATTTAGATCAAATTGATATTGATAGTTATTTACCTCCCGAAGCTCCTTCCTCATCTTCTCCTTCTTCTTCTGATAATCCTTTATTGTTACCATTAGAAATATTACGCGATTTAGATATAAATGGAGGATTGAAAATTGGTAAAATGAAAACATATGGAATGACAATTCAAGATTTAGAATTTGCAGTATCTGCTAAGGGTGGTAATTTTAAATTAATCCCCAAATTAACACTTTGATTTAATAAATATAGGAATAATGTCACTATGAGTCGTATGGTAAATTGCGCAAAATTAGGTAAAGAAGCTGAAGGTTTAAAATTGCCGCCTTATCCGGGTGAATTAGGTAAACAAATTTACCTGACTATTTCTAATGAAGCTTGGCAAATGTGGCTAAAGCATCAAACGATGTTAATTAACGAATATCGTTTAGCAGTAGCTGATCCAAAAACGCGCAAAATGTTAGAAGCAGAAATGGAAAAATTTTTATTTGGAGAAGGTTCAGAAGCTCCAAAAGATTTTGTCGCACCAGCGTAGTAAACTTACTAAACCTGACAGGTTTTAAAAACCTGTCAGGTTTTTTAATTTGCATTATTTGAATTTGTACATCATAATTCTGAATGATCATTTTAAAATAGGAATTAACCAATCATGAATTATCTCTTTATCCCCTTAATTATATTCAGTCTAAGTTTTACAGCTAATGCAGATTCCTTGCTGGAAAAAATGCAATCTAGTTTTTATCAATTAAATAAAACAGATAATCAGAGAATTATTCAAAACAAACCTGACAGGTTTCAAAAACCTGTCAGGTTTAGATCAGATTCTATACTTAGAAACCTTAATGGTAGTATTAGATATATTAGCGGCAAAAATCTTGAAGCTGCAAGTAAGCGCAGTTTTCGTTCTATAAAAGCACGTGATTTAACAACCGCAGTTAATTTTCTCAAAAAAAATAGTTCTCTACTACAAATAGAAAATCCTAGTAAAAATTTTACCATGATTAAATCTACTAAGGATGAACTAACTGGTGGTAGCCGTTTGCGTTTTGAGCAAAGTTATCAAGGTTTAGCTATATGGCCTAGTGAAATCGGCATTCATTTGAATAACAATGGTAATGTGACTTTAATGAATGGTTCATATCTGAATCAACAGCGTCGTCCATTTAATGTGAAACCTGTAGTTACTGCCGATATGGCGCAAGAAAAAGCATTAAATGGCAAACCTAGTAATACTAAAGTAAGTAAAAAACCGGAATTAATTATTTATTTACCTGATAATGATTCATCAGCTCGACTTGCTTGGCGATTAGAATTAGAAGTTAGCTTAGATCAAAAACTTATGATAATTATTGATGCTTTCAATGCTGATATTTTAACGGAATTTAACCAAATTCATAATGCCGCTATTACTGGATCAGGCGTAGATTTATTAGGTCAAACCCGACCATTGAATCTGTTTGAAGAAAATGGTCAATATTTAATGGTTAATACTAGTAAACCTATGTATGACGCTGCTACAAAAAAGGGTGTCATTTTAGTTTATGATTGGATGAATAATCCAGATTCAGAACCTTTTAATGCGCCATTAATACGATCAAATAATCCAAATATCGGTTTTTTGCCTGATGCAGTTAGTGCTGCTTATAATCTTTCTAATACTTATGATTATTATTTAGAACGTCATCAACGTAATTCCTTAGATGGAAAAGCTGGTGATATGGTAGCTATAGTACGAGTTGGACGTAATTTTAAAAATGCCTTCTGGAATGGTAAAGCTATGTTTTTTGGTGATGGGCAACCATTTGCTGCTAGCTTAGATGTAGTTGCGCATGAGTTGACTCATGGCGTTATTCAACATACAGCAAATCTGGTTTATCAAAATCAATCAGGGGCATTACATGAAGCCTTTGCTGATATATTTGGTGAAATGGTTGAAGCGCGTCAAAATAGTGGTAAAAATGATTGGTTATTGGGTACCCAAGTAGGTGAAATAATTCGTAGCATGAGCCGCCCTGAAGATCATAGTCAACCATCACACATGAACAATTATCAATATTTACCTAACACAGAAGATGGTGATAATGGCGGAGTACATATTAATAATGGTATTATTAATCATGCTTATTATTTATTTGCTCAAAGCATTGGTATTAAGGATGCTGAAAAAATATTTTATCGCGCACTTACTAACCATTTATTAAAAAATTCTCAATTTGTTGACGCTAGGTTAGCTGTATTAAATTCTGCTAAAAAATTATTTGGAGAAAATTCTACACAAGTTCAAAAAGCCGCTGAGGCTTTTGATAAAGTTGGAATTACTGCAAATACTGCTAGCACTCCACCGCCAGCTTCTTTTCCATCAGTTCAAGGTGAAGATGCACTATTATTTGCTTGTTTATTACAAGATGGTAGTGTTCATGTTTGCCGTGATGAAAAACCTACTGATCAACAACCAATTGTTCTTTCTCAAAGTACTGTAGCTCCTACTCGTATTGCAGTTGATGGTAGTGGTGAAATGGCTGCTTTTATTACTTCACAAAATGATTTATGTTTAATTCATACTGCCACCGGTACAGAAGATTGCCGTCATAATCCCGGTACACATCATTCTGTAGCAATGTCTCCTGATGGTAGATATGTTGCTTTTGTATTGTTGGATGCTAATGGACAAATTACACCAAAAATTACTGTAGTAGATATGAAGGCTGATACAGAAAAAACCTATAAATTATATGCACCTTCTGACAGCAAACAGCCAGTTTATAGTATTGTCGCTGCTGATTCAATGACTTTTAATGCTAATGGTGTATTATTATATGATGCTTTAAATCAATTTAGTGGTGCAGATGGGCGTACTTTTCAAAACTGGGCAATTTATTCTTTGAACGTCAATACTGGTGCTATTCAGAATGTGGTTGAACCTGATCAAGGTGAAGATATTGGCTTTCCTAGTTTAAGTAAAACTAGTGATAATTTTCTAGTTTTTGATGTTTATAAAGATCAAACTAAAACACTTCAAGTCTATACAATGAACCTCAATACTGGTAAATTTGCTAAAATATCAGAATTTCAAGGACAAAAAAGCGTTCCTAGTTACAATGGTGATGATAGTGCGATTGTTCATATGTTTCCTGACAGTGGTGTAGCTTTCAATACTCAATTAATACGCCAACCAATTGCAAAGGATCGTATAACTCCACAAGGGCAAGCAACTACTTGGTTAAGAGGTGTATCTTTTGGAACGGTTTATAGACGCGGAAAATTTGTGGGTCCACAATCATATGCGGCATATTTTGATGTACGTACTTCTATATTGAAAATAAATGCTATTACAACACAATCAGGTGAATTACGTACATTTGATATGAAATTAATTAATGGCAATCCATTAACTTTTCAACTAATAAATAACCAAGCAGCAACAGAAACAGATGGTCTTAAAGCAACTATGGAAGCTAATAATAGTATTATTATACCACGTGCAGAATTGACAGAATTAGATGGTAATACCAGTTATTGGAAAGTGAATATGAACTTAGAAAAGACTGATACTTATGTAATTCCTGAAGGTGGATTAATTCCATTACAATGAGTTTATTCATAAAAACTGTTGGAACAGGTAAGCCCTTGATATTATTACATGGATGGGGCTTTAATCATAATATTTGGAATGATTTAGCGGCTCAACTCGCAACAGAATATTGCGTTTATCTAGTAGATTTACCCGGGCATGGAAATAGCCCAATGTCTGAATATAAATTAGAACTACTAGCTGAAAAATTAGCCGCTGAATTACCTACTGATGCTATCTGGTTGGGTTGGTCATTAGGCGGTTTATTGGCAATGGCAGTAGCTAGATGGCATCCAAAATCAGTGCAATCTTTAGTTTTAGTAGCCACCTCACCTAAATTTGTTAGCGGCAAAGATTGGAATAATGCCAACTGTGCTAAAGTATTAAACCAATTTGCTGAACAACTAACAAATGATACTGCAACTACATTACGACGTTTTTTAGCCTTACAAGTTACAGAACGTCAACAGTTACGCGATCTACAAACACTATTAAAAACTAATAAACTACCCCAAACAGCGGCTTTAAAAGCAGGCTTAAAATTATTGCAAGATACTGATTTGCGAACAGAACTATCACAGATTAATTGCCCAGCATTATTATGCTTAGGTGGAAAAGATAAAATTGTACCAGTTGCTGTAGGTGCAGACTGCCAAGCTTGGTGGCAAGACTTAGAAATTGTCATTATCAAACCAGCAGGGCATATACCATTTTTATCTCATCCGGAAAATTTTGTTTCGATTTTAACTAATCTTTCCAATCATAATTCTTAATTGTAACTGTCATAGTATAACTAGCATTACCACGTATTGATCCCACAATGATTTTAACCACATTGGTTTTACCATTTCTTGACCAGCCCGGGATAAGGCAATTCACCATACCAATATTTTGCCTCATTTTTTAATGTTACATATTTACCACGACGGTTTTTATAAATCGCAAGATCAAAAACAGCATTGTTTTCAAGTGATAAAATTTGTACTTCCATCACTTGCCCTGCTCCTGCTTTTAAAAAATGTTCATTAGTAGTGCCACGTACTATTGCACCTTCAATTGTGTTAGAGCTACTTCCACGTTGAAATTTGATTTCTTTAGATTTACTCGCCATTCCAGACTGGATGTATTTACTACTCACATAACCAATTTTGCCGCTATTCAGTTTTACTTTATTCCAAGAATCGTAAAAATGTAAAATATTAACTGCTGAACCACGACTAATACGACTAATAATTCTGCTACCTATTCTTCTGCTAGAACGAACATTTAATTTGCCACTGTTAATACTAACTACACCGCAGTCATTAGAACGAGTAATATAATTGCGCTTAGCATAAGCAATTTTGCCATTATTCAACTTGATTTTATAATATGAACCCCTAGTAGATAAAATTCTTAATGCAGAACTCTTACTAGCTTTGTAAATTACTCTTGATGAGCGACTTGCTTTTTGACGAATATTTAATGAAGTGCCTTTAGTGGTAACCAAACCACAATCAGCGGCATAAGCTGGAATAGCAAACAAACTATAATTAATAGTTAATGTTAATAACAATATATATTTATTCATATGAATTACTCCTTAATAAAAATTAAATTTAAATGTCTAATATACATCTTGTGAATTAATAGTTCAAACATTACGTCATAATTCCTGAAGCTGGATTACCTGCCAAGCTTGGTGGCAAGATTTAGAAATTACCATTATCAAACCAGCAGGGCATATACCATTTTTATCTCATCCGGAAAATTTTGTTTCTAATTTAATCAACAACAATAAACCAAAAAAAGTAAATAAACCATTAACAATCAACAATTCAAATCCAAATTTGAATCCAAACCATTGTTCAGAATTTATATTCAAAATATAACAAATTAGCGGCGCAAGTATAGCGACAATTGGTACATAACCATCTTTTATCTGCCATTTAGTAAATAAACCAAAAGCATATAAGCCTAATAATGGACCATAAGTATAGCTTGCGACTGTAAATAACATACTGATTATACTTTGATCATTAATTGCTTTAAATACTAAAATTACAATTATTAATAGCACTGAAAATCCAAAATGCACTAATTGGCGCAGTTTCACTTGGTGTTCATTTAGCTTTAGAAAATCAATACTAAAAGAAGTCGTTAATGCCGTTAGTGCAGAATCTGCACTTGAATAAGCGGCTGCAATTAAACCTAAAATAAATAATAAGCCTACTACTATCCCTAATTCTCCATTGATCGCAATCATTGGATATAAATTATCGCCTGTTGCTGTTATACCTTTTAGATTTGCATATTGATATAATAAAGCTCCAAGTGCAAGAAATACAAAATTTACAAACACCAAGATTATGCTAAACCAAAACATATTTTTTTGCGCCGCTTTCAGATTTTTGCAACTAAGATTTTTCTGCATCATATCTTGATCAAGCCCTGTCATCACAATCGCCATAAAAGCTCCTGCCAAAAATTGCCTGAAAAAATATTTAGGATCGCGCCAATCCTCAAAGAAAAATATCTGTGAATATTCATTATCATATAAATCTTTAACAGTTAAATCCATATGATTTACAATCAAGATTACAGTCATAATAACTGCTAACAACATAAATAATGTTTGCAGAGTATCAGTCCAAATTATTGTCTTAATCCCACCTTTAAAAGTATAAAGCCAAATTAACAGAATAGTAATAATAACTGTAACAAAAAAAGGAACATGCCACGCATCAAAAACAATCAATTGCAGAACCATTGCAACCAAATATAAACGAAAAGCGGCACCAATGGTTCGAGATAATAAGAAAAAGAAAGCCCCTGTTTTATATGACCAAAAACCGAAACGTTGTTCTAAATAACCGTAAATAGAAGTTAAATTCAAACGATAATACAAAGGCATTAATACAGTAGCAATAACTAAATAACCAAATAAATAGCCCAATACCATTTGCATATAAGAAAATTGAGTACTATCTACCCAACCCGGCACTGAGATAAAAGTTACCCCAGAAAGACTGGTGCCAATCATCCCAAACGCCACTACAAACCAAGGCGATTGCTTATTGCCTAGGAAAAAAGTTTTATTATCATCATGTTTTCCAGTAAAAAAGGAAATTAAAACTAATATAGAAAAATAACTAATTATTGTTATTATTATATATGTGTTTTGCATAAGTATCTTTTAATTTATTTAAATTAATATTATCAGGCGCAACTTCTAAACCTTTTTCAATCCAAAATAAACTAGATTTATATTTTTTCTGTTGTTGTTTTTTGAAGGCTAACTTATAATAAGCATTAGCAATTTCAATTATTCCATTTTTTGCTTTAATATTATTTGGTTGAATTTTTAAAATTTTCCGATAAGTGTGTAAAGCATTATTTTTAATTGGAGCAGTATATTGTTGTTTACTCATCTGTCGTTCAGCCCGTGTAAATAAACTATTAATAATCTCATTTAATAGATTTTGTACCGTTATACTATTTGGTGCTAGACGCACTAGTTTTTTATATATTACATAAGCACTATTGGTTTTTGAATTACTTAATCGCCCTCTTTTAATTTGTTTTTGAGCTTGAATTAATAAAGTTTTCACTTCATCAGATAATTGTTCATCTTGTTTTAATGTTTTTTGTTCTATCAGTGGTATTATTTTTACAGGTTCAGGTTTAGACTCTATTTCCTTTATATTAAAAGGATATAAATAAACTACTGTTCCTATTATAGTAACAATCAGAATAATCATAATAAGCCATATCCAATTTGTTTTTGGAAACTGTTCATTACCAATCACTACTCTATTCTTGAAAACAGGATCATTAATACGCATATTTTAAATACCTAATTTTTAGTTATAAATTTTCCTATCAGGAGTAATTCCATTGATTCGTCCCTTTGCCGGTTTACGCCCTCTACCTGAATATACAAGTCAGGTAATTGCACCACCTTATGATGTCTTAAATACTGAAGAAGCACGTATTCGTGCAAATAAACGCCCTTGGAGTTTTTTGCATATTTCTAAACCGGAAATAGATTTACCAGTAAATACTAATCCTTATAGTGAAGAAGTATATGCTAAAGGTGCAGAAAATTTGCAAAACATGCTTAAAAATGGCATCTTAAAACCAGATACACAAGCTTGTTATTATTTATATAGTTTGACTATGGATCAACATCAACAAACTGGTTTAGTTGCTGTTGCAAGTGTTGATGATTATAACAGCAATCGTATTCGTAAACATGAGTTCACTCGCCCTGATAAAGAAGACGATAGAGTACGTCAAATTGACGCATTAAATGCCCAAACAGGTCCAGTTTTTTTAACTTATAAACACAATAACATTATTGATGAATTAGTAATTAAACTAACAACAAACACTCCTACAGTTAATGTCACTGCTGATGATGGTGTTATTCATAAATTATGGATTGTAGATAATTCATCTGATATAAATCTCATTACTTCTACTTTTGATAGTATGGATTGTTTATATATCGCAGATGGACATCATCGTTCAGCAGCAGCGTCACGAGTCGCAGCACAACGGCAAGCTAATAATTATTTTTTGAGTGTAATTTTTCCAGATAATCAAATGCAGATTCTTGATTATAATCGTGTTGTCAAAGATTTAAATGGATTAACTATTGATCAATTTTTAGACGGTATAAGCCAATCATTCAGTATTAATGCACATAAAGAACCAATTAAACCACAAAATAATGGTGAGTTTGGTATGTACCTAAATGGACAATGGTATAAATTAGAGATACACTCAGATAAAATTCCTAACAATGATCCAGTAGCAAGTCTTGATGTTAGCTTATTAACTGATCAGATACTAAATCCAATTCTAGGTATTGAAGATTTGCGTCGTGATAAACGTATTGATTTTGTAGGTGGTATTCGTGGTTTGTCTGGATTAGAAAAGCGAGTTAATAGTGGAGAAATGACAGTGGCTTTTGCATTATATCCTACTTCTATGCAAGCCCTTATGGCAGTAGCTGATGCAGAACAAGTAATGCCACCAAAATCAACTTGGTTTGAACCCAAATTGGCTGATGGCATTGTTTCACATCAATTAATCTAAAAAACTACGTAAAGGATCACATCGACTTGGATGGCGAAGCTTGCGTAAAGCTTTCGCCTCAATTTGACGAATACGTTCCCTAGTTACATCAAATTGTTTACCCACTTCTTCTAAAGTATGATCAGTATTCATATCAATTCCAAAACGCATTCGTAATACTTTAGCTTCACGAGGTGTTAAACCATATAACATATCTTGTGTGGCACGCCGCAAACCTTCAAATGTTGCTGATTCAACTGGACTTACAAGACTAAGATCTTCAATAAAATCACCTAAATGCGAATCATCATCGTCTCCAATTGGAGTTTCCATTGAAATAGGTTCTTTGGCAATTTTCAGAACTTTTCGCACCTTATCTTCCGGCATTTCCATATATTCGGCTAATTCTTCTGGAGTCGCATCACGCCCCTTTTGTTGTAAAATTTGTCGCGATACCCTATTCAATTTATTAATGGTTTCAATCATATGAACAGGAATACGAATGGTACGAGCTTGATCAGCGATTGAGCGTGTAATTGCTTGACGAATCCACCATGTAGCATAAGTAGAAAATTTATAACCACGTTTATATTCAAATTTATCTACAGCTTTCATAAGCCCAATATTACCTTCTTGAATTAAATCAAGAAATTGCAAGCCACGATTGGTATATTTTTTCGCTATCGAAATAACTAAACGTAAATTAGCTTCAATCATTTCTTTTTTAGCGCGTCGTGATTTAGCTTCCCCAATAGACATGCGTCTATGAATATCCTTAATATCAATTAGCTTAAAGCGACATTTAGTTTCAAAAAAAATCAGCTGATTTTGTAATGATCTTAACTCTGTTTCATAAAATTTTAATTTTGGTACATAAGCTTTATCATTCTTTAATAAACCATCAACCCAAGTTTTATTAGTAATATTTTTCTTAAAAGAAGCAATAAATTCAGTTTTATTGATTCCAACTTTAGTAACACAAATGTTTCGAATTTTTTGCTCAAATTGGCGAATTAAGCTAACAGTATTACGTAATTTATAGGTTAATTCATCTACTATTTTTGGTACAATCTTAAATTGCAAAAAGTAATCCGCAATGATTTTACGTAATTTTTTATATTCATCTGAATAAATCCCCTTACTGATTTCTATATCCAATAATTGAGCATGTAATAGAGTTAAAGAGGTAAAACGAAGTTTAACTTCCTCATCATTCAAAAAATCTTCCTCATCAATCAGAGTAGTATCATCATCATTGACTGCTTTCTCAATATCAATAGGCATATCAACATGTGGAGAGTCACTAAATCCAGATATTACTTCAGAAGTTCTTATGTCACCACTTTTAACTAGATCATAATACTTTAAGAAATCTTTGATTACTTCAGGATAAGTAGCAAGTGCTGATAATGCTTGATAAGTTCCTTCCTCAATACGTTTAGCAATATTAATTTCACCATCTCGCGTCAATAAATCGACCGTACCCATTTCACGCATATACATGCGTACAGGATCAGTAGTACGCCCAAATTCACCATCAACACTAGTTAAAACAGCCGCTGCTTCTTCAGCAGCATCATCAGCAACGGGAGTGCCAGAAATTAACAATACATCTGCATCAGGTGCAAATTCATGTACTGGAATACCCATCTCATTTATTACATTAACAATATTGTCAATATGTTCTTGATCGACAATATCATCAGGTAAATGATCATTTACTTCGTGATAGGTTAAAAAACCTTGTTCTTTACCCTTTGCAATGAGTGCCTTCAATTGTGATTGTTGTTGCTCTTGGTTCATAACCTTGTTATCAGTTCTCATATTGTGAATTTTGACCACGAGATTTGTATAAAGATTTCAATTCTTGTTTTTCTTCGGCAGTCAAAGATGTAATATTATGCGTTAAATACTTCATACGCTGAGCCATGTAATCTTTATACAAGCGGTTGATCGCCCCTAAAAAATCTTTCTCAATATTAATCTGAGCTTCTGTGAATAATGCTTTTTGTGCAGATAATTTATTTATAGTTTCTGCATATTCAGTATCGCGCCAATGTTCACAGATTGCATCTAAAGTTAATTGAGGATTGTTTAATGTTAATTCAATTAATCCATGTAGTAGTTTTATATCTTTATCTTTCAAACCATATAATTGTTTAGGATTTTCAATTGATTGAGATAATGCTGGTTTATGCAATAAGCATACTATAGCCTGATGTACTAATGAAAGTTCTCTTAAACTAGTTATTTGTTTAAAATGTTTAAAATTTCTTCTACGTTTCTGTGGTGCTTGATAAGTGATTTGTTTTAACTTCTGCCACATTTGCTCTTGATAAGGTCCTTTAGGCAAACGTGTTAATAAGGCTTTGGCTTTTTTAATTAAAGCAGCTTGTCCTTCTGGAATATTTAAATTAACCTGTTGTATTAATGTATCAAATAAAAAATTTGATAAAGGTATTGCTCTCGTGAGACGAGTGCTAAAAGCTTGCATACCTTCTTTACGTATTAAACTATCTGGATCATGTTCTGATGGTAAAAACAAAAAATTCACTTGTCGCCCAGCATGAATTAATGGTAATGAAGTTTCTAAAGCTCGCCAAGCAGCTTTTTGCCCTGCTTTATCTCCATCAAAACTAAAAATAATTTCTGATACTCGACTAAATAAAATTTTTATATGATCTTCAGTAATTGTTGTACCTAAAGCTGCAATTACATTTTTGATTCCAGCTTGTGATAAAGCTATAACATCCATGTAACCTTCAACTACAATAATGTTTTTTAAAGGATGTAGTTTATTAGCTAAATACCAACCATATAATTCATGTCTTTTTTTAAAAAGTTCGGTTTCAGGAGAGTTTATATATTTTGGTATTTCTTTATTTTGGTTAAGAGTGCGCCCACCAAATGCAATAATTCTCCCTCTTTTATCTAAAATTGGAAACATCACTCGATCACGAAACCTATCATAACGCCGTCCAGAGTCATTTTGTTTGACCAAGCCAGTTTTGAGTAAGTTAGTTCGTTTTTCAGGAGTTGTACCTAATGTTTTTAACAATATATCCCATTCTGCTGGTGCATAACCTAAACCAAAATCACGCGCTATTTCTCCACTAACCCCTCGTGTTTTTAAGTAATTGATTGCTTTGGTGGAATTACGTAATTGTTGCTTAAAAAACTTTGAAGCTTCTATCATTAATTGATATAACTCATCATAAGATTTCACAGAACTACCTTGCTCATATTCCATTTCTATACCCAGTCTCGAAGCTAATTCATGAACAGCTTCAACAAAAGTTAAATGCTGATATTCAATCAGAAAAGTTATAGCTGTACCATGTACACCACAACCAAAACAATAATAAAACTGTTTTTCAGCACTAACTGTAAATGAGGGTGTTTTTTCATTATGAAATGGGCAACATGCGGTATAATTTATACCAGTTTTACGTAATGATATATAACTATTTATTAAATCAACAAGGTCAATACGATTAATTAATCTATCAATAAAATTGCGAGGAATACGCATTTTTTTAAACCACCCCGAAGGGTGGGAAGGGAATCTAACTCAAACGTTGTTTTAGATTAGCACTTAAAGCTCTCATATCAGTACGTCCCTGTACTTTAGGTTTGAGATGTGCCATTATTTTACCGAGATCTTTCATAGAAGCTGCTCCAGTTTCACTGATTGCAGTTTCAATTAAATCTTTTAATTCAGCTTCAGTTAAAGCTTGCGGCATATAAGTTTGTATAATTTCAATTTCAAAGGCTTCTTGATCAACTAAATCTTGACGCTCAGCTTTTTGAAACTGTGCCAAAGAGTCTCGCCGTTGTTTGAGCATTTTATCTAAGATTACTATGACTTGAGTATCATCTAATTCAATACGCTCATCAATTTCTTTTTGTTTAATCGCGGCTTGCATTAAACGTATCACACCTAAACGTGGCTTATCCTTAGCACGCATGGCGTTTTTCATATCTTCAGTAATTTTGTGTTTGAGAGATTCTGTCATAACTTAATACATACGTTCGCGACGCAAAAGATCACGGTTCATTCTTTTACTCTGACGTTTAACAGCAGCGGCAGCTTTACGTTTACGGATTGAAGTTGGTTTTTCGTAGTATTCACGACGATGTACTTCAGCTAAAATTCCAGCTTTTTCACAATAACGTTTAAAACGGCGGATAGCAACCTCAAATGGTTCATTTTCTTTGACACGTACTGATGGCATTGAAGATTTTGTCTCCTTAATTAAATTAAAATTAGAAATCTAACATTATAATGCTTGATTAATTGATTCACAAGGTATATATTTAAATTTAATTTTATTAAGGAGCAATTCATATGAATAAATATATATTGTTATTAACATTAACTATTAATTATAGTTTGGTTGCTATTCCAACTTATGCAGCTAGTTCTAACATCATTGAAGGTGAAATATTACATGGCACTACTAGTCGACATTTTTTAAAAGCAGGGGCTGGGCAATGGATGGAAGTGCAAGTTTCATCAATTAGAAACAATGCTGTTTTTGATCTTGCTATTTACAAAAACCGTAGTGGTAAATTTTTAACTCTAAAAAATAAGGCAAAATCTTGGTATGGCAAATTGCCTTCTCCCGGTTGGTCAAAAAATCGTAAAAGCAATGTAGTTAAAATTACTCTGAGATCAACACGTGGCTATGCTAGTTATACTATGATGGTTAAAATTAAGAGTTATGATTGGAAAGATTAGTTAATTGATGTTACGCCTTCTCGTTCACACGCTCCAGCGCACTCCCTTATACACACAAGGTAGGGTCGGTTCCGTTTACGGAACCGACCATACAAGGTTCTATCAAAGATAACGTGTAGCTTGTTGTGAAATTTTTTGTTCGGTTGCACTATCTGCAATATCATTAGCAACTGCTCTTTTTTTCAGGCTTTTATATTCATCAATTTCAGTTTGTTGTTGATTTTGGTATCTATTAGTATAAGCCTCAATCAATTTACCTCTTGCATTTAATTCATAATCCAGTAAGTCAAAGATTTTATCTATCACTTTAAATACACCATCACTATTTTCTGGTAAAAATTGTGATGTTGACATTTGTTGTCCTTTTTTCACAATTTCTTTCCAAGATGGATCATCTTCTCCTAAACGAGCTTCAAGTAAATTACTTTGTTGTATGTCAACTTTCTTTTTCAAACCATTTACTTGTTCAATTATTTTATATAGTTGTTTAGCTTCTATTTGTTGTTCTGAATTACCTTCTTGTATCACATCGCGTAAAATACCTTGAACCCTACGTGCATCATCTCCAGCTAAATAAGTTCTAACATTTTCAAGCTTATCTTTAATTTCATCATAAGGATTTTTTAAACTTGCTAAAGGTTTTTGCTTATTAGCTTTAGCAGCGCCACCAGTTAAAGGCATTTTTTCTTTAGGGTCATAATCTGAAAAATTATTAATTTCTGATTTATCATCAGTTAGTAACTGTTTTTTTCTGCTAATTAAAAAGGCTAATAAAAGTAATATAGCTATGGTTACAATTCCCATAATTCTAGGTAATTCTTGTTTTTCAAACCATTGTTTTATACTCTCTGTTTTAGTCTTTACTAGTTGTTTATCTTCGACTTTAGGAACAGGTGGTGCTATCGGTTCCGGTTTTGAGATTGCTGCTTTTTCTTCTACTATAGTAGGGCAAATAATATTTTGGCTGTTGTTCCATTCTTTGTTTTGTCGTACAAACTCTTTTGAAGCTTCCCTAACTGTCAAGGCTAACATCTCAGCACGTGACGGTATTATTAAAGTTTGATTAGATTTTAAACTATTTATATTGCATGACTTATAAAATGCTTGAGGATTAGCTTTTAATATCGCTAATAAAGCTTGTATTCTGGAAATAGATTTATCTGAGCGTATAGTATATGCTATATTCCATAATTTTTCATTTGCTTTAATTGGTCCATAAGTTTTTGATATTGCAATATTTGTACTTATTAAAAGTGTTATTAACGCTAATAAACGTATTTTAAAAAAAAGCGTATTCATTTTTTTATATAAAAATTTAATTAATTAAATTTTCATAAAGCATTAAGTATGCCATTACTTCCAGCCAAATTGTAAAGAGTTAAATTCTAATGAAAATATATAAGCAAGATTAATAATTGGAATTGCTTGATTTTCCCGATAAAAACAAGATAAGCAAAAAGGTTTCCAGTATTGCAGTTCGCTTGGTAACTCGCACATTTGATCATCACTAACATTAATACTTTGTGGTATGCTCGCACAATTGATTCCTGCATATTTGACAGGTTTTTTAGCATCATCCTGATACAATGCAATACCTACTACATCATCTCTAATTGACTTTTTGCCTATTAATAAATAGGATATATCAAGCAACGGCAAGATACGATCTTGAAACACTAAAACTTGATTACAATATTTTGGTGTACAAGGTATTTCAAATATTTTTGGTGACATTAAAATTTGCCACATTTCATTATATCCAACCGCAGCTTGTAAGCCATAACCAAAATCTAACAGCCAAGCTTTACTAGTAGTCATAATTTTAATAAATATTTTACTAAAGTTTTACCTTTACAAACGCAAGCAATTTGATCTTTATATGTAACTAAATGTGTAATTGGGGATTTAGATAATCTCATCACAGGTGATAATTCTTGAATCTCAGTTTCATCAATTTTTATTTTTTCTACTTCTTCACATAAAAGTGCCACCATTGTACTTTTAAATAACACTATAAATTTACATTGATTAGAATTTTGTATTAATAAATCTTTATTTAAATTAAAAACCATTGCTTCTAATCCATATTGAGTAAAAGTACTAATAGTTTCTACTAATTCAATATCACTTTGAGGTACTAATAAATATCTATCATCAAATTTTAATATCAGATATATATTATTCAATAGCATTCTCAATCATATCTAATAAATCCTTATCATTATATGGTTTAGTAAAATAATGATCAATACCAACTAATTTTGCTTGCTCTCTATGTTTTTCTGTGGTACGTGATGTAATCATAAAAATAGGTATATTTTTAGTTTCTTTATGAGCGCGAATATATTTGCTTAGTTCTAAACCATTCATACGTGGCATTTCCATATCAACTAACATTATGGTTGGCATAGTATTTTTAATTATTTCAATAGCTTCAATTCCATCTTTTGCTAATACAGTATCAAATCCTGCTTTTTCCATTGTAAGTGATAATGATTTTCTAACGCTTAGAGAATCATCCACAATCATCACACGTGGTGTTATTATGGTAGAAGATTGAGTCATAGTTTGATTCTTATGATCTGTAGTATAAGATGCTGATAAAGAACTACGTAATAATTCTGGTAAATCTAGTAAAGGTACAATAGAACCATTACCTAGAATCGCAGCACCGGTAACGCCGTGAATGTTATTTACATATTTACCCATTCTTTTCATAACTAAATCTTGAGTGTCTAAGACTTCATCCACAAGTACAGCTGTAATTCCAGTTTCTTCACGTACTAAAATAATTGGATATTTTTCTGCTTGTTCGAGAACTGCTTTATCTCTTGATATATTTAATAAATTAGCTAAATCTCTCAGTGCATAAATCTCTTTTTCTAATCTAAAATGTATTTGTTCACCGATGTGTTGGAATGTTCCTACATTAGGTGCTATTGCTAATTCTAAAAAATTACTAGGAATAGCAAAATGTTGATTAGCAACACGTACTAATAATACATGTACTGTAACCAAGGTCATAGGTAGTTTCATTGAAATGGTTGTACCTTTACCGGTTTCAGAACTTAAATCTAGTGTTCCTTTCATTTCACGTATATTAGTATGTACTACATCCATACCAATACCGCGCCCAGACATTTGTGTAACGTCAGATTTAGTTGAAAAACCCGACATTAATATTAAACGCGCTAATTCTTGTTCAGTCAGTTCTTGATGTTGAGTAATTAAACCCCGTTCTAGTGCAGTTGCATGAATTTTAGGGTAATTCAATCCTTGACCATCATCTTGACATTTAACAACAATATTATTGCCTTCATGATAAAAACTTAATTTAATTAATCCTGTAGCAGATTTTCCTGATTTATGACGCTGTTCAGGAATTTCTATTCCATGATCAATGGCGTTACGTAATATATGTTGTAATGGATCGGCTAAATTATTTAAGATGTCGCTATCTATTAAAATCTCTGTGCCAATAACTTCTAGTTCTACTTCTTTACCGGTTGTACGACTAGTTTGTCGAATATTACGCTTTAATTTGGTAATCAGATTTTTAACTGGCACCATGCGAGTTGTCATCAGATTGGTTTGGAAGTCTTTATTTAGTCGTTCTTGTTCTATGACTATAGATTCTAAATCATCTAATTCCTCATAAATAGTTTGCGTTAATTCACGATTATCAGCAATAGATTCAATAAAACCATGTGTTATAGAATGCAATTCATTATATGCTTCAAATTCTAAAGGGTCAAAACCTTCTATATTTTCAATTTTATTAATATTATGGAAGACATTAGTTATGCAACGTACATCTACTAGATGTTCTAACTCGAAACTTTTTTTTTGAATCTGTGAATTTTGTTCTGTTAATCTATGAGTATTTAGTAGAACATGCTTTAATCTTTCTTGAATTTGTTTAGTTGATATAGATAGTTCACCAACTAAGCGCATTAATTCATCAATAGTCTTAGTGCGAACTCTTAAAACTGGTTGAGCTTCTTCCGTTACAGGTGTAGAAGAAACAGTAGCAACGGGAGTAGGGGTACTGGAAACTGAAGGTGCTTCTATGTTGCCCTTATCAATATTATTAGCCCAGTCTAATAATGTTTGTAATACATTTAATGCTAGTTGTGGTTGTTCCTGATTTTGACCTAATAAAGTCTCAACCATTAATGCTAAACAATCGCCTGCTTCTACTAAAGTGTCTGTTAAATTTTTAGGTGGTTTAGTGTTATGTTCTGTAAAATATACTAAAATATCTTCTAAATTATGAGCAATATTAGCAATACCTTTGATTCCAATAATATTAGAAGAACCTTTTAGTGTATGTGCTAGACGTTGAGCGCGTCTAATTTCATCAAGATTATAATTGTCAATTATAAATTGGATACTTTCAGAAAAATCTACTGTTAATTGAGGTGTTTCTTCTAAATAAGCTTCTAATAGTTCTTGATTTATATCTGACGGAATAGTTAAAGAAACGTCATCTGGAACCGCTTTGGTTTGACGTTTTACTATAGTTTGTTCTTCAAGTTCTTGAATTACGAGTGATTTTGTTAATTGATTTAATAAAGTATAAGCGTCATCATCAGTTAATGGATGAATCCATGTAGCATCACGCAAATAATTCACCAGTTCGATGATATTATCCGTAGGTGCTGTAAAATAATCTAATACAAACTTAGGCCATTTTTCTAATAGACTTGTAACTTGTTTTGTCTCTGCAACAGTAGCATCCTGCAAAAAGCTAACATTAGAAATAATAAACAAACAAATACTTTGTAAACCTTTCATTTCTAACATTTCTGCTGCTATATAGATGCGTTGCATTAATTCAGTATATTCATCTATTGAATCCAGAGCTTGTTGTAAATCACTTTGAATTGATTCAATTTCTTGACTAAGTGCTTCTATAACTTCAGTGCTACCTAATGAAATATCTTTAATTTCTTCTGGAATTTTTAATGGCTGAAGATCATTATGAGTTTTTTCTTCTGAGACCAGCAATTTTAATAAATAACTAGCGGCTTCTGATTCCAAAGGCATTGGCCATGCGGTCTCTTGCATAAAAGCAATTAATTCAGACGCATTGCTTGATTGTAAATATTCCAATACCTTTAATGGCCATTGTTCAAAATAATGCAGTGCTTTTGTAGTATCATCTGCAATTAGAAAGGCCATTAAATTATCATTAATAAATGTACAAACATCAAGCAATCCATTGAGACCAGCTAACTCAGCTACATCCCAAATTTCTTGTACTTTATTAGTATATTCTTCAATTGCTTCTAAAAATTCTGGGCTATCATTAGCCATAGATAAACATTTCTCAAGGGCAACAGTTAATCCTTCACTCGATTCAATAATCTGTTGACACACGATCTCCAATATATCTTTTTCCATTGTCAAGCTTATTGTTTACTGATAGGTAATTTAAATACACGAATTGATTGCATTAATTGTTGAGAATAATTAACTAAACTATTAGTTTGCATAGTTTGCTCTTCCAATTCTCTTGCTGTTTCTTGTGTACTATCTTGAATGTTTTTTGCTCGTTCGTATAATTCATTACTAACTTGCGCTTGCTGCCTAGAAGCCATTGCTATTTGTTCTACAACTTCTACTAAATTAGAAGTGGTTTTTTGGGTATCAGTCATTTGTTCACCAGCGCGTTCGGTTAATTGTGATCCTTCTACAACTAAACCAATACTTTTATCCATAGTAGCAATGGTATCATTGGTTTCCATTTGAATATTTTTCACCAAGGCTGAGATTTGCGATGTTGCATTACGAGAACTTTCTGCTAAACGTTGTACTTCTTCAGCAACTACAGAGAAACCACGCCCAGCATCTCCGGCAGCGGCGGCTTGCATACTGGCATTTAACGCTAGTACATGAGTACGTTCTGCAATATTATTGATGAGGTCAACAATACTACTAATTTCTTGAGAACGTTCTCCTAAACGTTTAATGCGTTTTTCAGTTTCATGAATTGTTTCTCTGATTTCTCCCATACCTTTAACACTGCTATTAACGGTTTCTAATGCGGTTTGAGTAGTCTGAGTGGCTTTATTAGCAATTTCATTACATGATTGTGCTACTTCAGCAATTTTATTCATAACTTCAGCAGCGGCTGAAAGTTCGTTCATAGTCACATTAACTTCTTTCCGTTCTTTTTCTGCAACTATAGATACTTTATCACCTTGTTTTTTAACCTGTACAGATGCTGATTCTACATATTCAGTAATAGTACGTACTTTAAGTAAAACTTTACTCATTTCCGATGCCATTTGATTAATAGCATCTGCCAAAGGTCCAGTAACATCTTCAGTAACAGGCACTTGAACCGTGAGATCGCGTTGTAAACTCAATTGATGAGATGCTTGTAATAATTTAATTATTGAGTTGTTTAATTGTTCATTTTCTTCTTCTGCTCTAGCCAAAGCCATTAGACGATCATCTAATAAACCATTAAAGGCTGCGCTTAATGTTTCTAATTCATCACCGGTTTTAATATGACTACGAGCTTTAAAATCACCTTTTGCAACTTTATTAACTGTAGATGCCATATGGCTAATTGGTTTTACTACAATACGACCAAAAAAGTAAAAACCTGCAACTCCACCAACCAACAAAATTACTAAAGCAATAGGAATTGCTCCAAGATAAATTTTAGCTGTTAAGGCTTCTAAACGTGCTAATGATTCTTCTTCTTGTAAATTAGAAAAAATCGCCCATTGTAATCCCTGTACATTGATAGGAGCAAAAGCTGATAATACAAATTCTCCACGATAATCTTCATAAAGATCAAAACCAGTAACACCAGCAAAAGCGGCACGAGTTCCGGGATTATCAACTCTTTGTAAAGCCACGGTTGTATCTTTGAGCTTGATGTTATCAATTGTTGTCTCTGTTAATTCTGCTTGTTGAGCTGCAACTAAATAGGCTTTTTTATCTTCAACTAACATGCGACTATCATTGCGCATAGTGCCATCAGTAGCAACAATATAGGTTTCTCCAGTTTTACCAAATTCATCAAATCGCCATACACGATGATTGGTCATAATATCATTGATATTATTAATAGATAATTGAAATATTAAGATTCCAATTTTTTGTTTTTCATCATAAATTGGTGTAGCAATAAATGCGGCTGAACTATTATATAAAGGTAAATACTTGGTAAAATCTGTTATAGCAATACTTCCCTGAGTATGAGAAGGCTTATTTGCTTGTTCAAAAACTTGAGCTAAACCAGTTTTAGCATATGGTCCATTTTTGAGGGAAGTCGCAAAATCTAATTGTTTTAATACTGAATAGACAACTTCGCCGCTATTGTTGACTAAAAACACATCTTCAAAACCAAAACGTCTTTGAATACTATGTATATAAGAATGATATTTACGATGTATCTGTGTATAACTAGAATTATCAGATGCAGCTAATAATTCTTCTTTGGTACCTAGAGGATTCGGATTATTTGCAATATAATGATATTGTAAGGCAATCTGATGATCTGTTAACTGATTAATCACTTCTAACATATCAGGCACATCATTCGCATTTAAGGCATTGAATTCATTTATAAAGTCATTTATATAATATTGTTTTAATGCTGATTTATATTTATTAATATTGATTAAGTCTTGACTTTTATAGTAGTATTTTTTAAATTTACGCATAGCATTTACAGTGGTTCTAAGTTCTGCGTAAACTTGTATTTGATTAAATACCAAATTGAAATATTCTTCAATTTGAGTTTTCTTAGCATCTCGCAAGGAGGTAATATGATTTCTAGCATTTTCAGTTAATGCTTGTCTGCCTAAGGTATCAGCAATTTCACTAGTGACAATAGCCGTAATTAAAACTGGAATCACTGCTAATAAAGCTGATCCAATAAACATCTTTTGTCGAAGAGTCATGTTGTTAATTTACTCGCAAGATATTGAAAAAAACCTAAATGATCAAATTGTAACCAAATTTGACCATTTTGATCATAGCCATTATTCATATATGGTTGAAGAATAGCTGGTAATGGTGGAAGATGAGTGAGTTGTTCGCTTTTGACAAAATTTAAGTGTGTTGGCAGACTATGAATCACAATTGCTCCTGCTGTCTCATTTTCTCCTAAAATTACTAACATTGGTTTTTTAACTTTTGCATGTTCAAAGTCTAATAATTTATACAAGTCAAATACTGGTATTAAATTACCACGTAAATTCATTAAACCTATAAACCAATTAGCAGTAAATGGAATTGGAGAAATAGATAACATTTCTGATAATTCACTCATGGTTTTGTTTGCAATCACAAAGCCTAAATTACCAATTAAAAAACCTAATCTCCGTGAAACTTCTTCAGTTGGAATAGATTCATCAGTTTGATGTAAAAAGGAACGGTTTAAAGCTTGACTAGGAGCTAACATATACAAAATTTTGTAAATGTTTGCCGCTAAAATGTAATAAAGCTGGTGTACGCCCGGGATAAGAAATCCATTTAATAAATGGTTTATTATTTGTTAATTTATGACGTTCAACAAAATAACGTAAATGGCGCATAGACTTTCTAATTTTATTATTACGAATTGCCGCAAGTGCTTTAATTGCTGTGTCATTTAAAGGTGTAGTGATTAATTGTGCTTCATAAGCTTCGCGAGATAAATGAGCTAAACTTGCTAAAACATCTAAAGTTGCGCCCTTTTTATGAGCTTGTAATCTATTCATAATAGAAAACCATACTTTTAATAGAGCTTGTCCAAATTGAGGAAACTTATTTAAAGTTTCGCGATGTATTAGCACCACATCAAATATTTCTTGGTGGATTTTATGAGTATCAAATAATATTTTTGCTCCAAAATTATTAGTTAATTTGTATAATTTAGGATTATGAGTTACAATTCCATTAACAGTGTTATCAGAAATATATTTTTCAAGTTTCATAACTTTAGTTGTTTTGACGCTATCAAAAGCTATTTGGTTTCTAATTAAATAACGATCTAGGAGATAATTAGATGTCAAATCATGATTTAATATAAAGTTTTTATTCTGATTATTTGATGATGTTACTATTGCATGATTACCCATACTATGATTAGTAATCAAAATTACATCTGCTGGAATATTAGATTTCACAATTTTAGCAACAGCATCAATATTAGATATTACAATTGCATCAACTTCTTTATTGATAAATTTATCTATGGTTGCATCATAATTTGCTGAGATAAATCGTATATCAATGTTATCTTGTTTAAATAAGCCTTCTTCATTAGCTAAATGCCAAGGCATCGAAGCAATCTGAGGGGCAACTGCAAAACTAAATCTAAGTTGTTTGTTATCATTTTTTTCTTCAGTTGCGAAATCGCAACCGTATAAAAATAAACTGATTAATATTATACGAAACATAATTTAATTTAAATTAGGTAAATATTCATTAATAACTTCTTTAAGCTGTTCTTGCTCAACTGGTTTGGTTAAATAAAGGTTTGCGCCTGCCATTGTTCCTTTGATTTTATCAAAGTAGGAACCTTTGCCTGTCAACATAATAATAGGAATATGTTTAGCTTCTTTATTAGCTTTAATTTCCTTACAGACTTTATAACCATCAATTCCCGGTAATACTAAGTCTAAAAAGATAATGTCGCATAAACTACCTTCTATATACTCCAATGCTTCTTCACCTGTTTCAGCAAATTCAATTTCTATACCATATTGCCCTAATAATAAATCCATAGATTTACGCACTGCAAGACTGTCATCAACAACTAATGCTTTGACACCAAAATTTTGCTTATGGTTTTTTACTGCACTAAATAAAGTGGCATTTGTTTCTTCTAATATTTCTTCATCATCAATCACAACCCCGGGGATGTATTGATAAACATCCATAACCATCTTATCCAGCGTTTCTAATACTCGTTTTAATGTTAATGGGCGACGTAAGTAAACTTCAGTAGAGTCTGCTGCTTCTGGTGTTGTTTTAGTAACAAAAACGACGGGAATCTGGCTATTATTACTACTAAAATTACGCCATTCTGTTACAGCATCTTCATCGTCATGATCCACAAGAGCGATATCAGATGTATCTCTTTCAGTTGGGTTTACAATCTGATATTTGCGACTATTTGATGCGGCTAGCTTAAAAATACTAGCTAATGTACTTTGTTCATTAGCTGCTAAACCAAATATGCCTATTTTAAATATTTTATCCATCGATATTATTTCCCTTTATTATGAGTTAGACCATACAACAGCGTAATTCAAAATTAATATCTTGCTGAGTTTGCAAGGGTCGTTCCTCTACTGTGTTAGTTTCAAAAAAACGAATGGTAAATCGTTGTTTTCCACCGCTAATTTCTGGATAACAAGCATGTACAATTGGCATTAATACTTGAATTATATGGTAATTAGTATTGGTAGGTGAATCTAATTTTGATTGAAAAAGTCCACCAGCTGCAATTTCTGGTGTAGTCATAGCATTACTGCGAATTAAGTATAAATTTAAATCAATTGCGTCACGTAATGGTTCTAATGGTTCTAACCAATGAGCTAAGTCATCTTGTCGTCGTTTAGGATACTTTTGTAACCAATGATAATAAGCTGGTAAATCACTGCTAGATGTACCACCCGCAATATTACGACGTTGTTTAATAACACTAATTAATTTATGTTGTAATATTTTTTCTCCTAGAACTTCACCAGCTTCATTTAGCCTATCTATAAGTATTCCAGTTTTATTGATTAATTTATTTAATCGTTCATTATCAACATCTGGTAAACTTTGCCATTGTTCTAATATTTGTATGTGATATTCTAAATCTTTAATTAGTTCTGCTTTAAAATCAATACGACTGGTTAAATCTAAGATTTCAATAATACTATTAATAACGGCGCGACTATCCCATTCAGATGGTCCTTTTAACCGATACATAATATGTTCAAATAGATATTCTAGTCGTAATAGAATTCTAATGCGTTCATTTAATGGGTGTTCATAAAGGATTTTTTTTTTCATGTTTTGGAGTAATCCTTATGTAAAGCTAAGACTTTTGATTTTAATTGCTCTAAGCTAATGTCATTCAAAATTACATCATCTGCTATAGCAAGTCGCGCTTCTCTAGTTGTTTGGCTCATAAGTATTTGTTCAATTTGATTGGAGCTAATACCATTACGATCTATAATCCTTTGACGCTGCAAGTCAATTGGGCAATCAATTACAAGAATATGATCTACTAGTTTAATTTGATTAGTTTCTATTAATAAGGGTATGCTTAATATACAATAAGCTGTTTTTATTTTAGCAGCTTTTGCTAACATAAGTTGTTGAATGCTAGGATGTAAAATTTTTTCTAAGCGATGGCGCTGTTCAGTATCTGAGAAAATTATTTTAGCTAATTTTGCTCGATTCAGACGACCATCTGCTTGTAGTATTTTAACACCAAAAGTTTGGACGATGAGTTTAAATGCTGTAGTTTCAGGTTCTGTTAGAGAACGTGAAATCACATCAGCATCTATAATCGGTACTCCTAATTGAGCAAATAAATTAGAAACCGTAGTTTTTCCACTTGCAATTCCGCCCGTAAGTCCAATTTTTAAGCTTGGCTTATCCATATTAAATAATTGTGAGTAATTATATCACCCCATAATAAAGTTATCCAACCTGCTGCGGCTAAATATGGACCAAAAGCAATAGGTATATTTTTATCTTTGCCATAATAAAATATTAATACACTACCAACTGTTGCTGCAACTAGTGAGCCTATTAAGATTATAGGTAGTAAAGCTTGCCATCCTAACCAAGCTCCTAACATCGCGAGTAATTTAAAATCGCCATAACCTAAGCCATCTTTAGCGGTTATTAATTTGTAAATCCAATAGACTGTCCATAGCGATAAATAACCTATTATTGCTCCTATGACGCTGGATTCAATATCTGTATATAAACCAAATAAGTTACATATTATTCCTAACCATAAAAAGCTTATGGTGATATTATCAGGTAATATTTGATGTTTTATGTCAATGCCACTAGCGGCTATTAATGCCCAAGTAAGTGTTAATGCTGCTAATAAAGTCCAATTAAATCCAAAATGCCATGCTGTAATCATGGCTAAGATTGCACTTATTGCTTCAACTAATGGGTAACTAAAATGAATTTTTTTATCGCAAAATGTACATTTAGCTCGTTGCCAAAGATAACTAATAAGGGGAATATTTTCTAATATTGTTAGTTGATGTTGACAGTGTGGGCAATGTGAACGTGGAAGACTTAGGTTAAAAACCTTGCTAACCTTGGTTTGATCAATTTGTAATAATTCTGCACATTCTTGTCGCCAATTACGCTCTATAACTATAGGCAAACGATAAATAACTACATTCAGAAAACTACCAATTACCAGTCCGAATATTCCTGCAATTATGATTAAAGTCATTGTTTTAAAAAGTTTTCTAGTAAGGCATGACCCTGTTTAGTTAAGATGGACTCTGGATGAAATTGTACGCCCATTATAGCTAATGTTTTGTGTTGAATACCCATAATTTCTTGGGTTTTAGTCGAAGCAGTAATTTCTAAACAATCTGGTAATGAAGTTGGTTCAATCACTAGTGAATGATAACGTGTGGCTTCAAATGGATCGGGTAAATTTTTAAATACGCTAGTATTATTATGATAAATTGCTGAAGTTTTACCGTGCATAATTTGTTGGGCTTGAACAATTTTACCACCAAAAGCTTGTCCAATGCTTTGATGTCCAAGACATACTCCTAATAGTGGTATTTTGCCAGCAAAGTGTTTAATAACGGCAATAGAAATTCCAGCTTGATCAGGTGTACAGGGTCCGGGTGATATAACTATATGTGTTGGCGCAAGTTGTTCTATTTGTTCTATATTTATCTTATCGTTACGAAAAACTTGTACCTCTGCGCCTAATTCACCAAAATATTGTACTAGATTATAGGTGAAAGAATCATAATTATCTATCATTAATAACATTTATATTTCCTTTTGTGTGAAACCAGCGGCTGCCATTGCTACTGCTTTAAATATTGCACGCCCCTTGTTCATACTTTCTTCCCATTCTGTTGCGGGTACAGAATCTGCTACAATACCGGCACCTGCTTGAATATATAATTTATTGTCTTTAATGATTGCGGTACGGATAGCAATTGCGGTATCCATATCAGAATGCCAAGATAGATAACCAATCGCGCCTCCATAAATTCCGCGTTTAATTGGTTCTAATTCATCTATAATTTCCATAGCTCGTATTTTAGGAGCGCCGCTGAGTGTTCCGGCTGGTAAGGTGGCTTTTAAAACATCTATAGTTGTTAATGATGGTTTTAAGTGACCGATTACATTAGAAACAATGTGCATGACATGAGAATATCGTTCTATTCCCATATTTTCAGTTAATTCGACACTGCCTATTTCAGATACTCTGCCAACATCATTTCTACCTAAATCAATTAACATTAAATGTTCAGCGCATTCTTTAGGATCGGCAAGTAAATCTTTTTCTAAGGCTAAATCTTGTTCTTCATTGGCACCACGGGGGCGGGTTCCTGCTATGGGGCGAACTGTTAATTTTTGTTCTTCTAAACGTACTAAGATTTCTGGTGATGAGCCAACTATATGAAAATCATCTAAATTTAGATAATACATATAAGGTGAAGGGTTTATACAACGTAAAGCTCGATATATATCTAGGGGTGGAAGTTCACAATCAATTGATAAGCGTTGTGATAATACCACTTGCATAATATCGCCTTGAACAATGTATTCTTTTGCACGAATAACGGCTTGTTCAAACTGTTCACGTTTAAATTCTGATTTAAAATCAGTTTCATTAATGGTGCTAGTTTTTGTAGATTGAAAAGTTAATGTGTCTCTTAAACGCGCAACTAAGGCATCTAAATTTTGTTCAGCAGTAGATAAGGCGTTTTCTTGATTTGGATCAGCATGAACTATAAGATATAATTTACCTTTCAGATTATCAAAAATTACTAACTCATCAGACAGCATTAATAAAATATCTGGAGTATTTAACGGATCGGTTAGTGAAGTTTTTGCCAGACGCTGCTCGGTATAACGTACTGTATCATATGCAAAATAACCTACTAAACCACCGTTAAAAGTTGGTAATTCAGCTAATTTTGGAACACGAAAACTTTGTTTAAACTCCTCAATCCATTGCAATGGATCAGGCGTGTGCGTATCCTCAATAATAGAACCATCTTTATAAACCTTAACTTGATGATTATACACCTGCACTATGGTATTAGCAGGCAAACCTATTATGGAATAACGCCCCCATTTTTCTCCACCTTGTACAGATTCTAATAAATAAGAATATGCCTTATCTTGGGTTAATTTTAAATAGGCACTAACAGGCGTATCTAAATCAGCTAATACTTCGCGTTTGATGGGGATACGGTTATAGCCTAATTTGGCTAATTGAGAAAATTTTTCTGGTGTCATTAGTTTTTTTCGGTGGGTTTCGCTTCGCTCTACCCACCCTACATCTATTTTTCACAGTAGGGTGGGTAGAGCGAAGCGAAACCCACCAATTTTTTAAATGCTACTTTTCAAATACAGAAGATAAGTCTATAAATGAATCAATTACGGCATCAGGTTTTGCAAGATTAATATCTTGCCCATGATTGTAACCATAACTGACACATACCACACTAAATCCAGCGGCACGCCCTGCTTGAACATCATTTATAGAATCGCCTAAAATTAGAGAATTCTTGGGTTTTATTTTACACTTTTTAGCTGCATGTAACAATGGTAATGGGTCTGGTTTTTTCTTTGGCAGACTATCACCACTGAGTATTATTCGAAAATAATGATGTAAATCTAATGATTCCAATAAAGGAATAGTAAATTTCTCGTCTTTATTAGTAATACAAATTAATACAGCACCTTGTGATTTTAACCAATTTAAACCTTTGCGTACACCGGGATATACTCTGCTATAACGCGCATTGCATTCAGTATAGAATATATCAAACAACTGCATTGCTGATTTAAATAATTCAGGATCTGGTTCACCGTCTAGTTGATCAAGTAAAGCTCGTTTAACTAATCGTTCTACTCCATTACCTACCCAGTTCCGAACTTTCTCTTCACCTCGTTCTGGTAAATCAAGTTGCTTCATCATAGCATCAACTGCATAGGCTAAGTCTGGAACACTATCAATTAAAGTTCCATCTAAATCAACTAAAACTAATTCTGGGATTGTTAATGGCATTATTTTACCTTAGCTAACTCTGAACGCATTGCGTCAATTGTGGATTTATAATCATCAGTATTAAAAATGGCAGAACCTGCAACAAAGGTATCTGCACCAGCTTCTGCGATTTCACCAATATTATCAATTTTTACACCACCATCAATTTCTAAGCGAATATCACGCCCACTGTCATCAATGATTTTACGTGCTTCACGTAATTTATTTAAGGTTTCTGGAATAAAAGATTGTCCACCAAAACCGGGATTTACTGACATTAATAAAATCATATCAACTTTATCCATGACATGCTTGAGATAATCTAGTGGTGTACTTGGATTAAATACTAATCCTGATTTACAGCCATTTTCACGAATTAATTGTAAAGTTCTATCAATATGTTCACTGGCTTCAGGGTGAAAAGTAATATAACTAGCACCTGCTTTTGCAAAGTCAGGAATGATACGATCCACTGGTTTGACCATTAAATGTACATCAATGGGTGCTGTGATACCATGCTTTACTAGAGCTTCACAGATTAATGGTCCAATTGTGAGATTGGGTACATAATGGTTATCCATGACATCAAAATGAACAATATCAGCACCGCTAGCTAAGACATTAGTGACTTCGTCACCTAAACGCGCAAAGTCTGCTGATAAAATAGATGGTGCAATTTTAAATTCTTGCATTATAAATAACTCCTAGATTGTAATTATAAGTGGTTAATGTATTATACATTATCAACTGTTTCAAGCATAATCTAATATTTATCTTGACTCAAAACTAATAATATTGTAAATTACGGGGTTTTTTTTGGAAGATAAAATGCGATTATTCATAAGTTTATTCTTGTTGACATTTTTTGTATCTAGTTTAGCTAGCCCAGTGAAATTGCTGGATATGCAAATTTTGCAGCCAAGCAAATATAATATGCGCTTAGTTTTTAAACTTAATTCTTCTACAACTCATAAGGTTTTTGCTTTAAGATCACCTAATCGCTTGGTTATTGATCTTACAAATACTAGTTTAATTAATAAAATACACAATAAGCATCATTTTTTTCTAAAAAATATTCGTAGTGCAATACGTAATAACAATGATTTAAGAGTGGTTTTAGATTTAACAACACGAGTGCGTAGTAAGAGTTTTTTTAAGGGAAATAATTTAATTATAGACTTAAATAAATGGGGTACTAAATCAAGAGATATTATCACTACTGACTATAATCAAGCTCCTCTTCCTCCTCTTCCTAAAGCTAAACGTGAATTTGTGATTGCAATTGATGCAGGGCATGGTGGCAAGGATCCCGGTGCTACTGGTTGGAATGGTACTCAGGAAAAAAAGGTGGTTTTAGCTATAGCAAAAGAGTTAGAACGTTTAGTTGCTAAAGAGGCTGGTATGCGCCCAGTTATGATTCGTGATGGTGATTATTTTGTTAAATTACATAAGCGGCTTGAATTAGCGCGGCAATATAAGGCTGATTTATTTGTTTCTATTCATGCTGATGCCTATCCTGATAATCATAAAGTGCAAGGTTCATCAGTTTTTATGCTTTCGCAAGAAGGTGCTAGTAGTGAAGCAGCTAGATGGTTAGCAGAGAAAGAAAATGCGGTGGATTTAATTGCTGGGATTAATTTACATGATAAGGATAATTTATTAGCCGAAATTTTATTAAATTTATCTCAAGTAGGTACCTTAAAAGATAGTGCGAATTTGGGTGAAAATGTATTAAAACATTTATCTAAGGTGGGTAAAGTGCATTCTAGTCGATTACAAAGGGCAAATTTTGTGGTTTTACGTTCTCCAGATATTGCTTCTATTTTAGTGGAAACTGCATTTTTATCGAATCCAGCAGAAGAACGAAAAATTAATAGTCCATATTATCGTCGTCGTATTGCGACTGCAATTATGTTAGGTATTCGTGAATATTTTGCTAATGATAAATTAATATAAGCAATATATCCAAAATAAATATCGCATGATTTCACGATTTTTTGTTGCTTTTTCTATATCGTCAATATGCTCAACTATTGGTTTATCATATAACAAAAATAAGTACAACGAATTACGTGGATAAACAAATTATTTAAATTAAACTTTATTAGTTTATCCACGTAATTCGCTGTACTTAATATTATGTAAATATTCATAGATTATATATTGCCACTAATAATAAGCAAATTTACTATAAATGCTAATAAAATTGTAATGTTATTGCAAATGAATAATAAAAATAATAGTGTCAATTAGAGAATCTAAAATTTCATGCTTCACCATTTAATGTTTTGAGAAATTCAATTAGTTCATTTTGTTCTTTTGCAGTTAAATTCATTGAAAATTTGATTCATTATTTTGTAATTGATCAGCAAATTTGTCAAAAGAAGAATTTTTTGAAATAATGGTTTCTTCATAGCTTGCAATGGATTTCCCTATATTGACCCAACGCTTATCAAAAAATAGTTGTTTACCAAATTTGATAGCTTTAGGATTGCCAGAAACAGGATTACTTGGATCAGCTTGAGTCTAGTCTCTAAAAACCTGACAGGTTTTTAAAACCTGTCAGGTTTGATTGTTATTGACAAAGGTTTTTATCAATAGGTACATTATTTGTGATTTTTAATACACCATTTTTTTGTGTAGTTGCTGTATCTAAAGTTACTTCATAGCAATCTGGTGCTACTGATATGGTTTTTCCTCCGGGTAACACTGCTACTTTAGGAATTGCTAGGCTCGGAATACAAAATTTATGTTGAGCTGCTGAGTATGCTGGGAAGCTTGTTCCAGCTACGTCGCTTGTTAGTGTGGCTCCAATTTGTGCAGCGGCGCATACTGGAATGGTAATATTTTGAGAATTGCCGCCGGGTATTATTGATACTACACTTACACTGGTTACATTGCCTAATGCGTCAATTGTTTCCATTGGAATACGAACATCTTTAAAGCCGGGAAGTATGTCTAATTTGAAACTATTGGTTCCATCATCATAGAATCCTATAGGTGCTTCAAATAAGGCGTATTCTCCAATTGGTTCGTCTGTTAGCGGATCATATAATTCAATCATAAATTTCTCAAATGTAATCTCGCCTGATTTGGTCAGATCATTTGCTATTGCGTTGTATGTTGCTGATGGTGCTGCTTCTAATCCAGTTAAACTTGCACTTAAACAACCTGCTATTGCTATAGATAGTACTTTATTTTTAATGTTCATTTTTGATGCTCCAGTTATTGACAATTATTTGTAGGAATCTTTCTAATTTGTTTGATTTTTAATATATCGTTTTGTGTGGTTGACATATCCATTGTTATTTCTTGGCATTCTTGTCTTAGTTGAATGTTATTACCATCTGGTAAATTAACCACATTAGCTATTTTAATATTAGGAATACATAAAGTTTCTTGTATTCTTGAAAAGGCTGGCAGACTATTATTGTTTTGACCAATTTTCGCGGCTGAACATACTGGATATTTAAATCCTTCTGTTGAGGCTACTCGATTAGGAATAATAGATATTATTTGAACTTGTGCCATATTAGTTAAGGCATTTATTGTCGTTTGTGGAATACGAACATCATTAAATCCCGGCAATACTTCTAATGTGAAATTGCTTCCTGCTGGTGCAGAAAATATTGCATATTCTCCTGTAGGTTTGTCTGTAAGTGGTTGATATAATTCCATCATAAATTTATTGAAAGTAATATCACCTGCTTTTTCTGGGTTCTTATTACTAATTATGTAAATCGCTGATGCAGTTTGTGAAGGATTGCTTGTTGCTGTATTGCTGTTAATTACTACTGGTGTTGTTGTAGCTGTTGTGGTGTTATCACCTGCTATAGCAATTTGAACTTCACCATGTGTTACTCCTGAATTACCAGCTATGGCAACCTTAATAGCTCCTGCTGTAAAGTTATTTCCAATATTCATAACATTTCTACCACTAAAGGTAATTTCTGATGGAGAATCATTAGATGTTGCTGTTATTAGGAAAGTTACTGTTGTATCACCTAATGTGAAATTTTGGGCTTCACTGAAGCTGATGCCATTAGTTCCTGATATGCTTGGAGCTGTTTCCCAATTAGTACCATTTGGTAAGGTAAATGTAATGGTTTTATTGAGTTGTAGTAAGCCTGCTACTGTTTCTTTAATAGTAACGCGCCCAATATTAACCTTGTTTTGACCTATTTGATAAGTAGGAATTAGTTCATCAGCAGTATTTCCAGTGCCTGTACCCACTGGTTTGTCAATAATAGTAAAGGTTTTTGCTATATCAGTTCCTAATACCGCACCATTACCGGGATTTAACAATTTAAATGTAATCGTTTCATTTGGTTCATTTTGAGTATCATTTTTAATTACAAATGGACGACGTGGACTATTATCGCCATCAGCCCAATTTAATGTACCAGTTAAACATCCTCCCATAGTTAATTCATAATCATCAGGGCATGAAGCTGTACCACCTGTAATTTCAATATCTACAGAAACTGCGCCACTGTTACTACCATTACGAACTATTTCAACACCTGCTATTCCAATATTTTCTAAATCACTTGGAGTACCAGATATATTAAATATACCATCACCCGGAGGCACTTTACCTTCACCTGTTAGGCTAATACCAATTTTATAAGGAGCGCATGGCGCGTTAGCATTATCACTTTCAATAGTAAGCTCTAAAATGGCTGTTAATGCTCCTGCTTGTTTAGGTTCAAATACTATATTTAGTGACTTTTGTTGACCAGTATTAAAAAGAGTAGTGGATACTGAAGTTACAAGATTGAAACTATTAGAATGAGAACCGACCATTTGAGCATTGATAATTCGCACACCATCTGCACTTATATTGGTAATTTGTACTGTTTGTTGTGGTGATGATTGATTAACTGTTTGCTCTGTAAAGCTTAGAGATAATGGAAAATCAACTGGTAAATCAACTAAAGCTTGTAGAAAAGCAGTAATATCATTTATCATATTGTCATTTAAACCCGGGGCACCACCAATTTTACCGGCTGCGGGTGAAGTGATAAATTCACTTGAATCATAAAATTTTACAGCGTCTCGTAGCGTTGCCGCTGAACCATCATGAAACCAAGGGCGGGTCATGCAAGTACCTAATAATGAAGAAATATTAAATTTTCTACTATTAGCAGGTGTATCTGGTGCTTGTTCAGTTGGTAAACCATCTGTAGTATTAATAGCTTGCTTGGCAACCCCAGTATTAAAATCTTCATTTACACCTTCCTGAGTATTAAATTCGCCACTAGCATGTGCTAATACATCACCACTATGGCAAACAGAACATTTGGCAACACCTTCAAAGAAATCGCGACCACGTTTTTGAGCTGCTGTAGTTGCTAATTTATCTAAATCACGTTGGCTGGAGACAGCTACTTGTTTCATAAAAACGTCCATTGCATCTAATTCTGCTTGCAATGGTTCTCTAAAATCGCTGCCAAATTGACGTTGTAAAGTTCTAGGAAAATGCTGTTTAACTGCTCCTGCTGCAAAATCTTGCAAGGTATTAGCACCACCAAAGGGTGGACTCCAACCAAATGGTCCAGTTTCTCCGACATTAAGAAGATGTGGAGAATTTCGCATAAATTCAGGCTTATCTGTACCATTAACATTTTCTAAAATTAAAGCGCGTTTAATTCCACTGGGATTTTGACCTTTCATTAAAGTAGGATTTTCTAATTGATTCAATCCACCAGCAGTAAATTGACTGATTGAACCAGTATTACCATTACTATCTGTGACAGTACCATTTAAATTACTACCACCATAAATAAGATAAGTATCATTGGTACCAGAAAGTATTTTTGCAGTATTACTATTGCTATCAGTTATAATTCCTCGCAAATCGCTAGGTTGAGATTTAGCACTTAATTGCAGAGTATTAAGATTAAATTCAGCAATAAATAATGGATCAGTGGCAGGTAAAGCATCAATTTGTTCAGGATTTAGACCCAAATGCGGCTTAATATGACAAGTATTACAGGTGCGACCATTACCCTCAAAGGTTTCCCTCATAAATACATTATGACCCTGTTCCTTAATGCTTGATTCAGTTAGAGTTATTTCTCCATCATGATTTTCTAAAAAATCATGATCATTTCCGACTTGTGTAGTTGCAGGTGTAGGATTATCTAATTGAAAATCAGCATTATTATGACTTCCATGATTATGAAAATTTTGAAAACGGGATAAACTACGTGCGCCTAAAATTGGTAATGAAGTTAAACCACCATAAGAAAGGCATAGATTTACTCCAAAGTGACCGGGATTATCAGAATTTCCTTGAAAACAAACCTTACCAGTAATAGGTATAATTTCACGAGGCATAATAAAATCAGGTGTAGGTGCGCCCGGCAAATCAGCAAATGCTTGAGTTGCAATAAGTATAATGTGTTCAGACTGAGTTACATTAGGATTACTAGGGAAAACAAAACGACCAGTTTGCTGATCATTGGCATTAAAAAACACCAACATAGTTCTACCTACTGATTCACTCCCTTGTGGACCCCATAAATGTTGTCCTAAAGGAACAGACATTTCAACAAATTGCACATTAGAATCACCATTTAATCCTGCCATTATTTCATTTATACTAACAATATGATTAGTTGCAAAAGCCTGATAGTGTATGATGGCTATCAAGAATATAAGTATCTGTCGTTTTCTCATAATAACTTGTCCTTTCTTTTTGTATTGGTAAACATTGAAATTAGACTACATATTTTATAGACGGACAGATGAGAATTTTTCGCCAAAAAAAGTTTTACTAAATTTTATTTATAGAAATCATGAAAAATACAAATAGATTTGAATTTCAAAAAACCATGCTAGAAAAAGGTGCTGATGAATTACAGCGGCATATAAGTCGCTTGGATGAAATTTTGTCCAAAATCAAGGCAGGCTGCATCACAGTTTGGATTGCCCTCATAGGTTGGGCATTTAGTAGTAATAATACAGAGATGGTTTCTTTGGGAGCTATTGTGATTATTGGTTTTTGGTTGTTGGAGGGTTTTTTTAGAGGTTTACAGGCTCGATATTTAGCCGCTTCAGCGAAACTGACTGAATTTTTAAATGATAAAACAGCCCTTGATAACAGCTTTGAATCCTTAGAATTTCCAGCCAATGTTGTTTATCCAATGACATTTTCTGAATCAGAATCGACTAAATTTAGAATGTATTGGCGTGGTTTATCCGCTTTATCTACTAGTGTTTTTTATCTGTTTTTGGTGTTTGTTAATTATTTGTTGTGGGTGTTTTGATGCAATTAAACCTGACAGGTATATCCACATAGCGTGGCAAATTGTCTTGAAAAGGTAATATCCCTTACATTATTTAATTCAGAAAAAATGGAAACTTTGTTGCTTTTTCTATATCGTCAATATCATCTAAATATGACAATAATTAGCTTTTAAGTAGGTACGCAAAAGTTTATTAACAAAAATAAGTACAACGAATTACGTGGATAAACTAATAAAGTTTAATTTAAATAATTTGTTTATCCACGTAATTCGCTGTACTTAATATTATGTAAATATGTTAAAAGATTTATATGTACCGACATAAAAATTTAGGAGTTATGATATGAATCAAGATATAAGATGGATACAACGTTTTTCTAATTACAAAAAAGCATTAGCTCAATTAGAAGCAGCGGTAAAAATTAGTATAGAACGACAATTATCTGATTTAGAAAATCAAGGTATGATACAAGGTTTTGAATATACCCATGAATTAGCGTGGAACACTCTAAAAGATTATTTAGCATATCAGGGTAATAATAGTATTAAAGGTTCAAGAGATGCTACCAGAGAAGCATTTAAAGTTGAACTCATTTATGATGGTGAAGCTTGGATGGATATGATCAAAAGTCGAAATCAATCTTCCCATACTTACAATGAAGATACAGCACATGATATAGTAACAGCGATTATAAATACTTATTACCCCTTATTTACTGAATTACAAACAGTAATGCAAAGCTTAATGCAAAAAGAAATAGATGAAAATGAAATTTGGATTAAAAGAACAGACAATAAATAAAATTATTAAAGTTTTTCAGTCTTTTCCTGAGATAGAACAAGTTATATTATATGGTTCACGAGCAAAAGGTACAAATAAACATGGTTCTGATATTGATTTAACTATTAAAGGCAAAAATTTGAATTTACAATTAATTAATAAAATTAATCTTGAACTAGATGATTTATTATTACCTTACACATTTGATGTTTCTATATATAATCAAATAGACAATTCAGATTTACTTGAACATATTAAACGAGTTGGAAAAGAGTTTTATCATTGTGGTTGCCATTAAAATATTGAGTTAAGTTCACAAGGTTTTTCTAATTATAGATTGCTTTGCTCCATTAGGATATGTTATTCTGTTACTTGAATATTACCAATATCATCAATGTCAATTTTAAATTCTTTTAAAGCCATTTGTAATGCTTCAGGTACTTGTATAGCCGGTGGTGCAAATACATCAATTTCTAATTAGGAGATACATCAGCAGCTAATTTTACATCTTGTGTGAGAATCACATTTGTCAGTAAAGCGCGATCTTTTTTATTAATTATCACACCTTCACTCTTAATATTACCACTTATTATTCCTCCAATAATAACCGCTTCTGTTGTTATTGTAATATCAGATGGTTTATCATCATTATTTATTATCCAAGTATAACTGGATATAAGACTCAAAATTAGCTTCTAATTCTGTTTGTGTATATCCACATAGCGTGGCTTGTTGCTTTTTCTATATCGTCAATATGCTCAATTATTGGTTTATCATATTTAGCGGCAATATCATCTAAATATGACAATAATTAGCTTTTAAGTAGGTACGCAAAAGTTTATTAACAAAAATAAGTACAACGAATTACGTGGATAAACTAATAAAGTTTAATTTAAATAATTTGTTTATCCACGTAATTCGCTGTACTTAATATTATGTAAATATGTTAAAAGATTTATATGTACCGACATAAATAGTTCATCATTAGTATTAGATATTAGATTGAAATCAATAATAATAATTGGATAAGATTGCCAGTCAATCTGATCATAGATATATAAACCCTGAAAAAGTTGTTGATTGCCTGAAAAAGATTTGCCGAATCTGCGAGGGCGAGAGAGAAAAAAATATTCTCCTGATTCAATTAATTCAGCAATCTGTTGAGTTTTATCAACATATAGATAGTTGCCTTTTATAATCTTAGAAAATGTTTGAATGCCTATGGGTAATTTTTTCATGTTTTATGCCTTTTCAATTTTATAACCAATTTCTTTCCCTAAAACCCCCACACCAAGATAAACACGCTTACGTAAATTATTTAAAAAGCGTTCTCCATAATTTTTGTCTTTGATTTGCGCAATAGCTTTATTAGTCAAATTATCCATTTTAGTGCCTTTTTCAGCATATTTGAATTCAATCAAATAAATCTTGTTCTCAAATTCCAATACGCCGTCAATACGCCCCTTATCTGTTAATATTTCTAAATCAATCTCAACACCCATTAACACTGCTACCATATAAAATAAAGAATGATAATAAGCTTCCTTCTTGATATGTAAGTTGTATGGAATTTTGGCAAATAAGGCACGGATTATATTTATAAAACCTTCAATATCATCATTTTCTAAACAATCAAGTAAATCTTCTGCCGCTGGTTGAATATCTCCTAAATCATTTTTAGTAAAATTACTAAATAGAAAAGTCATAAAAGCTTGTTTTACTTCAAAATTAGGATAATTTAATATATATTGAATTGTTCTGGATTTTTGATTGATTTCACTTATAGTCAAATAACCAGTTTGAAATAAAAGTGCGAATATATTTAGATTTTCAAGATTGTAACTATCAAACAGAATTTCAGACACTTTTTTATTTTCAAATTCGGTGGTATCAAGTTCTGTTTTTTTGATTAGCTTCATTAAAAAAGTTGGAGTGCCAGTTGCAAACCAATAATTACTAAAGCGTTGATCCATAAATAAATTAAGAATTGAGAACGGATTATACATTTTATCTTTAGCATTCCATGAATAGCCATTATACCAAGTCTTAATTTTAGTTAGTAAAACTGGTTTTTTGATTTCTAAAACAGTGCCAAGATTTTGAATATAAGACTCAAAATTAGTTTCTAATTCTATTTGTGTATATCCACACAATGTGGCAAATTGTCTTGAAAATGTAATATCCCTTACATTATTTAATTCAGAAAAAATCGAAACACGAGAAAATTTAGAGACACCAGTAAGGAATACAAAGCGTAGAAATGGATCAGAAGATTTCAAAATACCAAAAAAATCTCGCACTATTTCACGATTTTTTATTGCTTTTTCTATATCATCAATATGCTCAACTATTGGTTTATCATATTCATCTATTAAAATTACAACTTTTTTCTGAGTCTTTTCTGAGATTTTTTCTATTAATTCTCCAAATTTATCCTTAATAAATATATCAGATAGTTTAATGTCATATTTAGCGGCAGCCTTATCTAAAAATGATAATAATGATGTTTTAAAGACTTCGTCATTCGTGTATGAAATTTTATTGAAATCAATAATAATAACTGGATAAGATTGCCAGTCAATCTGATCATAAATATATAAGCCTTGAAAAAGTTGTTGATTGCCTGAAAATATTTCTGCTAATGTTGAAATTAGTAAAGATTTGCCGAATCTGCGAGGGCGAGATAGAAATAAATATTTACCTCCTTGCAATAATTCAGTAATTTCTTTAGTCTTATCTACATATAAATAATCTTCTGTGATTATTTCTGAAAATGTTTGAATGCCTATGGGTAATTTTTTCATGTTTTATGCCTTTTCAATTTTATAACCAATTTCTTTCCCTAAAACCCCCACACCAAGATAAACACGCTTACGTAAATTATTTAAAAAGCGTT
>NZ_MCBX01000036.1 GCF_001723685.1 Candidatus Marithrix sp. Canyon 246 | reverse complement strand
CCCCTCGTGTAATTGAGTACGATTTACATAGCCTTCCACTATACCGTGTGATATCACCAATTGCATTTTTCACAGACTCTTGGAAAAGATCATCCAAATGGTTTTCTGGAATTACTCTACTTTTCCAATTGTTTCTATAGCGTCGACCCTTGCCGTTAACGATGATGTTGCTGGCCTCTACTAATACACCGCCTAATAGAGTTTTAAATAAGCGTTGGTGTGCTGGGTTTTCTATGTATAAAATTGACTGAAGAAGGCATGAAATCCTTTCGCATATCTTAGTGTTGAATAGCCAGCGGTCTTTATCTCCAGGTTCAAAAAAAGTTTTCGGCATATTTTCCGAAAGAGACTGAGTGTCCGGAGTTAAACTATAAGATTTGCTGACAACTAATCTGAAGTCATCACTCAGTTCAAGTGCATTGTATTCTTGGAGCTTTGCTTCAATCAGATCGGCCAGGTAAGGATTTACTTCTACAGTACGAGGGTGGACCCCCAAAAACTGACATGCTAAAGCGGTCGTGCCTGACCCACCAAAGGGGTCCAAGCAGGAATGCACAGGAATTGGGCTTTCTGACACGGCCCTCCGAATCAGCTCTGGGGCAAATGCCTCTTTGAAATGCCGCCATCTCTGAAAGGCGATTGATGCTGTTCCGGCATTTGTCCCCCAGCACATGATCTCTCGAGACATCACCCATTCATCAAAGCTTGGAGTGTAGGCGGTGCAATCTTTAGAAAATGTACCCATTATGCTTTTTCCAGGCTCGATCATGTGGCTGTAAAAAGATGCAAATATAGCACTTCTTCAGTCGTAAGCTCAACGGGTAAGATGGATTTAATTGGTTGAATTTATTGGGGTTGAGGCTGACATAGTTTTACTTTGATGGGGTTAGTCTAGTTTCTGTAAGTTTTAAAGGCATATGAGGATAAATGCTCTGCTAGTTTGAAGTGTATATGGAGTAAATTCGCTTGGTAAATCTTTTAAATTCCTTGGTGTGTTTTTAGTGAGGTATGCGAGCTATTTGTTAATTTCGTAGGGGGCATAGTTCTGAAGGTATAGTCGAGCGGTAAAGACTGTCTGTTCAACCGTCCTCGGGTCTGGTCTGAATCCGAGTTGGCCGATCACTATCTCGATAGGCTGTTTGAGTGTCTAAATTCTGGTTTCATCATAGTGTCCATAGCTATGAAATGTTCGTATTTTTAGCATCAAGTATCGCTAGTTGCCTCCTCGATTTGAAATACAAAGCTCGGTTTATATTGATTGTTCATTGAAGTTGCCAAAGAAGTCCTAGCTTTACCTCGTGGTAGACGTGGTTTATCGCTCAACGCTTTTCAGTAATC
>NZ_MCBX01000035.1 GCF_001723685.1 Candidatus Marithrix sp. Canyon 246 | reverse complement strand
ATTCTAAAGCAAATCCTGCGGATCAACATCCAATGACCATCTTACTTTACTACCAGCCATTTTTTGCAATGTTGGCAGCCACCAAGATAAAAATTCATGTAATAGTTTACGTTCTTTAGCTTGTAATAGCAATTGGCTTCTATACCAAGTTGCTCGTTTTTCCATTGGTGCTTTTACTGGTCCCCATAGTTGTACTTGTTCATTTATTTTCGCTTGTGCTTTTGCCTTATTTAGAAATTCCATTGCTAAGTCTAGCGTTTTGGCTTCTGCACGTAATAAGGCTAAATGTGCATAAGGCGGAAATTCGGTTTGTTGACGTTCCTGTAAAGCCGCTTGGGCAAAGGCATTATAACCTTTACGAATTAGGCGCGTTAATAATGGATTATCAGGATGATGAGTTTGAATGATTACTGCCCCTGCTTCATTGGCACGCCCGGCACGCCCGGCTACTTGTATTAATAATTGTGCCATCCGTTCTGTAGAACGAAAATCTATTCCATATAAGCCGCTATCAATATTGATAATTCCAACTAATGTCACCTTTGGAAAATGATGACCTTTTGCTAACATTTGAGTTCCTATTAAAATATCAGCTTCGCCATTATGAATCGCATTTAATAATTCTTGTATTGCATTTTTACGACTTGTGGTATCACTATCAATACGTAAAATGCGTGCGCTGGGATATTGTTGTTCTAAATTTTCTTCAATACGCTCAGTACCTTGCCCTAATAAGGATAATTTTAAATATTGACAAGATGGGCATTGGCTATACATTAAATGAGATGCACCACAATGATGACAATTAAGTCTTTGATTATTACTATGATAAGTTAAATTAGCATCACAATTTTTACATGTAGCCACCCAACCACAATTATAACAAGTTAGTGTCGGAGCATATCCTCGTCGATTAATAAATAATAATACCTGCTGCCTTTTCTTTAAACGTTGCTTAATTGCTTTTTTTAATTGTGGAGATAAAGCGTTCTTTTGTTGACGCATATCTACTATGTGAAAACTAGGATGTATCGCAGCACCAGCGCGTTCCGGTAACACAAAATGCTGATAACGTTGTTGTAAAGCATTATATAAACTGTCTAATGAAGGAGTTGCAGTTCCTAATAAAATTGGAACACCAGCTTGTTTAGCTCTTACAATTGCAACATCACGAGCAGAATAACGAAAACTACTTTGTTGTTTATAAGATAAATCATGTTCTTCATCAACAATAAAAACACCGATATTAGATAATGGTATCCATACAGCAGAACGTGTTCCAATAATAATCGAGACTAAACCTTCACGAGCCAATAACCAAGTATCCAGCCGCTGTTTAGC
>NZ_MCBX01000044.1 GCF_001723685.1 Candidatus Marithrix sp. Canyon 246 | reverse complement strand
AGATGTGTATAAGAGACAGGCAGCGAAACCCACCAATGTAGAATGTTGCTGAAACGGTGGGTTTCGCTGCCGCTCTACCCACCCTACAAATATTATTTTACATCATATTTTTGTCACATTCTTTTCTAAAGTTAAGGCGGATGCAACATCCAATCTACACAAACGTGCATACAATTGCCTATTAGTATCTTTACACATCAATAATAAACGAGCCACTTCTACACTTAACGTGGGTTCCCATTCTTCCAAATTAAAACGCGCCACTTGTTGTTCTAAAAATTCAAGCATAGGCTTTGCTAATTCAACATGATCCATATCATAACAAAAACGTGCTTGTTCTAACAGCCCAACAAATTTTTCACGTTGGTTTTTTGCCGATTGTATTGCATTTTGCAATACCAACAAACCCTCAGCAAATTTACCTTGACTGGCTAACTGTTTGGCTTCTTTAAGAGTTTTAAGCTCCTTCTCACCACCACCACCACTAACTGGTTCTGGTTCTGGTGAATTAGTTATTAAAACTTGTTCAGTTATCCAAACCTTAGTTTGAGCATCAGCAAAGGGCGTATCATCATTAAAACACAATTCTGGAAGTTTAGGAAAACGCCGCAAAAATGCTGCTAGTTCTTCTATAACAGCTTGTTTTGCATTATCATATTGTGATCCAAGTGCCTCAAGTGCAGTAACAGTAAAACGATGCGCATCCAACCAATAAGCATTTGCTGGCTGCACATCAGGATTTGCAAACATATTTTCCACTGCCTCAATTAAAGTCGCATATTCTTGTTGCTCTAATAACTGAAGAATTTGATTTTGAGGTGGAGCGGGAACCACAAATTTTCCATTTTGCAAAAATGGCATTTTTTCAATACTCATCCAAGCAGAAACACGTAAAATTCTATAAGGAAGCGGATCAGATAGTTTCTCTGCACGTTTTAGCTTAGCTACTTGATAGACTGTGCTATGACAACTTTTAAATGCTTTTTTAATGTCATTAGCAGATGCTACTGATTGAGTAGCAGGAATATCCAGTGCAGGAGGAGTAGGAGGAGAGGGTGCTTCTTCTTTTTTAGCTATAAAACTGAAATTTTTCTGATAAGTTTCAAATGGTTCACGCAATTCTCTTAAAACAGGTGCATTATCACCTAACTTCTCATTCAGAATAGTTTCAATCTCTTTGATTAGCTCCAGACAAGCACTAATTGTATCTTTTTCTTCATCTTTGGGTTCATGATCAGGTAATAGTTTACCAACCCTATCAGCTAACCAACTGATTTTACCACCACGCATTCTCGCTTTTTTCTTAGGCGGATAAGCGATGTCCCAATATTCTTGAATAATATCTCGAAGAATAGTAAAACCAACACGTAAACCAGCATAACCATCGCGTTCCCATAAACCACGACAAAGATAAGTCACAACTTCTAAATCCTTAGATTTATCACGTATAATAATAGTGCTGGTTTCAATCACATCGCGCCACTCAACAGTTTCGCCATGAAGAGAGCTTAACTTAGCAATTTCTTGAGTTAATTTCTCAAATTCTGGACTTTCATATTGCACTTGTTTTGGATCAGGCGCATCTTTACTAAGGGCAGTTTTTCCTATTTCTTCTAATGTCATGATATAAATGCATAAAAAAATTTTTTCGGTGGTAATCCATTATATAAAATCCTTTTATTTTCCTCATCCCACCAAATACTATATCTACCTTTAAATTTTGCTGCATCAAGATTCTCCAACTTGAGTTTGGATATATCTAACACAAATTGATCAAAATCAAAAGGTTCTTCAAGTGTAGAAAGAGCTAAATCATCCGCTTGGGCAAACCAATTTACAATCGCAGTATCAGTTAAACTATTCTCAGATATTTGAAATGGTAATTTTATAGCCACTGTTAATGGAAAATAACGTCCAACTTTATCAACACTAGGCATCATTAAGCCCAACCAAGACGAACTACCACACAAACCTGCACTTAGCAGAAAATGCCAGATAGGGCTGACTAAATACAATTCATCCCAATCTTTGCCCAATTGTTCACGACTACAAGCTAAACCTTGTTGTAGCCAAGTATCCCAAGGCTGCACAAAATCTTTAGCTAACCCTCTACGAATAAAATCACCTTTACAAGGTAATTTACCATAAAAACCATTCATTTAATTTAAGCGTTCTGGTAAGTTGAATGAAGACAATACATTGGAATCTACTAAATAAAAAGGATTAGCTATACTATTAACTCGCATTTTACATCGCATTACTGCATTTCCATCCTCACTCTGAAAACTTAGTTTATTTCCATCAACAAATTGCAATGTCTCAAGCATTCTAAACCATGCCCATTCACCATACTTTTCTACTGCTACTTGTGATTGCTCGCCAGTAATAAATTCTGCTTTGGCACCATTAGTTGGCCATTTTAACTTAGTTTCCCGTATTTTACCATAAGCATAAATAAATTCTTGTTCACCTAATAGCAATTTAAATTGACTTACATCATTACCACCCAAATAATGTGGTTTGATATAAAAACTCACAGAAGGTTCTGAATTTTTTTGGAAAAAGGCATCTTTAATAAGATCTACTTGTCTAAACAATCTTAATACATCACGAGATAAAGCTAATGGATTATCGCTAAATCGCCAACTTGCCTTATTAATATAAGCTTTTAAATTATCATTAAAAAATTTATCTAAGACTCCATCAGCTCCAAAAAAATTGGCAAATATTGCTAAAGGTATATCTTCACCTTGCTTGGATAAAGGATAATATCCCTTTAATTTATTATATTCAGCCACAATGTCAGATTGCCATTGATTATTTAGCTTGTTAAGTTTGTCTTGACGTTCTTTTTCACGCGCATCGGCTGCTTCAGCGGCTGCTTTTGCCGCAGCTTCAGCCTCTTTACGTGCCTTTTCACGTGCAGCTTCAGTCTCTTGACGTGCTAGTGCGCGTTCTTCAGCGGCTAACAGTGCTGCAACAGTCGCTTCTCTATGATCAACAATATTATTTGCTAAATAGTTAGAACGAATAATTAAATAATTCACCCACTCTTTTACTGGCGATTTAAGTTTCATTCTCTGAGCAAGACGTTTTAAATCACTAATAGCATCATTACGTTTAGTGCGTTTTATCTCTTCAGAAGGCTTGTTTAATAAATCACGTACTTTACCAAGTTGTTCTAATAAAGGATGAATGGCTTCTTTTTTAAAATTTTCTCCTTCAATTAGCTTAAACACCGGTTCAAATACATCTGCTACCACTAAAGCAATATCTTTGTCTTTTTTCTTTTTTCTCGCTTGATCTAATCTTCGTTTACGATTCAATATAGCAGCTGCTGTACTACTACCTAATGCTTGACCGATTTTTAGTGCCTGATCATCAACAATTTTATCAGTAACAGATTCACAAACCAATATAGTATTTTTTTGCAATTTTTGCAATAAACGACGCATAGGTGAATTAGGTATCGAAGCTGTATCAAGCATACGTACCATACTGTCAATATCCTTCAGTGAAATTATTTTCATTCCATAGACTAATGCTTTCCACTGTTTGATATATTCATCAAAATAAAGTTCTTCTACATCTCGTGTCAGCTTTTTAGTTTGAGTTTTATTCAGCAGGTTTTGTTGTTTAAGCCCCAAAACCCAATTCTCTTTCAGGCGATCCTTGACAACACGTTTGACTTCTTTTTTAAAGAAACCACAATAACCTTCATAAGTAAACAAACCGGGTATATCATTATAGTTCTTATAAAAAACTTCGCTTACTGATGCACCAACTTCTTTATTAAGCTTAAAACTAGGTAATTTATTCTCTTTAGCAAGTTGCTTTATTTGCCAGTATATTTGTAAAGCACGATCATTCTTCTGTAATATTGTTTGTGCTTTTTCCACTAATTTAGTGTCTGCTATTTCAGTCTGTTTAATAGGGATAATATTATTTAAACTGGTCTTTAAATGAGAAGCTAAGCGTATTTGTTCATCTTTAGTAATATTGTTGGAATTTTCCCACTCATAATTCATCCATAGTTCTAATAGTTCTGGATCAAGCTTATTAATATGTTTTTCTGTAAGCATTAAATAAACTTTAAGATTTTGATATAATAATTCCTCATTTTGATCAAATTCAGCCAGTTGATTGTATATATGTACAGCAACATGTCGCATAAAAACTCCATTAAGAACACGCTCATAAGCATCATGTGCCGAAGGTTTTAATTGATAACCTTGATATAAACCAAGTCGCATTGATATTGGTATATTATCTTCTTCAGGATATACTTTATCAGCATGTTGTAAACTATCGAGAGCAGGTAATACCCCTTTAAAATCAACTTTTGCTAGTTTTTCATGTTTACCTTTGCAACTGTTTTCTCTTTCTGCGCAATATTGTTTGACATCTTTGGCAATACTACTTATCTCTCTGCGGTTATTATCATAACTTACCCACCAAGCATAAGCCCCTAACAGAATGATTGCTGACACACCAACAATAGCAGCGCGTTGTAACCATAAACGTTGTTTTTCAAAGCGAAAATCTAAACCGACAATATCTGACTCAGGAAAAATAACCTTTTTAAATAAACGATTAACAAAATAACTGCGCCCTTTACCATGTTGTTCTGGTAATGCGTGTGATTCTAAACCAAAGCTTTGCACCGACGCACTCATAATGCGATCAATAGGTGAACCTTCTTGAGTGCCAGAAGTAAAATAAACGCCGCGTAAAAATGGTGCTGATTGAAACCTAGTTGGACGAAATAAACCTTGTAAAAACTCATTCAGCCCTTTTTTTAGAGAAATGATTTGTGCTGGAAAATTATAAACTAAAACTCGTCGCTGTAAGTTTCTTTCTTCTGCCACCCGCTGCAATAATTGAGTATTCAGCTTAGTCATTAATTGATCAAACTCTTCAGGGAATTGTCTAACCACATTTTCTTGCTCAGGCGGAAAAGTCATCCCCCAAACTTGGCTTCGTTCATTGGGCGTAAGACGCTCAAAAAATTCCATAAAACCTGCCATCAGATCACATTTAGTGAACAGCACATAAATCGGGAAACGAACTTTAAGCTGTTTATCTAATTCAGTTAAACGTTTTCTAATCGCACGAATATGATTGGTTGATTCATCTGGTGCCATGATATCCGTAATACTCAACACAATTAGAATACCATTGATTGGTCTGCGTTTACGGTATTTTTTCAATAAACCTAAAAAGCCTTGCCAAGTCTGCTTATCCACCGACTCATCACTATCTTGAGTAGTATAACGACCAGCAGTATCAAGTAAAATCGCCTCATCAGTAAACCACCAATCACAATCACGAGTTCCGCCCACACCTCGAATCGCATCTGGTCCAAATTCATCAGCCAAGGGAAAATTAAGTTTAGAATTTTTTAAAATTGTAGTTTTACCAGAACCGGGTGGTCCAATAATAACATACCAAGGTAGCTCATACAGATATTGATCACCATAACGTTTTTTACCACTGGCTTGGCGAAGAGTTTTTAAAGCATATTTAAAATGGTTTTGCAGCGAGGCTATTTCTTCATCAGCGACAGAAACAATATCTTCTGCCATCTCTTTACTTTTTTTGCGTTCTCGAAAATATAATAATAATACAATAGTCAACCAAATCAACCACAAAGGCAAAATAGTCAGCCAGCGATTTACAGAATCGCCTAATGAAACAATTAAAAAAGGTCCAGCAAACCAAACCAACAAAGATAGGGCAAATACACCGATGAAAGAAAAAATTACCCATTTTTTCTGAAGAAATTTAAACATGATTATTCCTTTTCTTGGCTAACAACCAAAACCTGTACAGACTGATTAATTTCATTATAAGTTTCATTATAACCATCTCTAGGCAATAATGGTTCTCTATAAGCACCTAAGCCTTCAACCGAAATAATTTTGACTGTGGGCAATTTATAGTCTTGTCTGCCCTTCAAATATCTGCGTACACTCTGAGCGCGTTTTTCTGATAATCTCTGATTATAAACATCAGCACCCGGTGGTATAGGCGAAGCACGACCAATAATTCTAACCCCAATATTATTATAATCACCATTAGCATTCACACGATCAATAAATTTCTGCAAAACTTCTTTGTGTAAGCTTGTTAAACGATCACCTCTAGTGATAAATTTTAGTATATAGCTTCTATATTCGCCATCAAAAGGTTTTGGTTCAGGTGGAGGAGCAGGAGGTGGTTCTTCTACATTCGGTAAATTAACCAACATCAATTTTGGCTTAATGTTTTGCAATTGAATATCAACTGGATAAGATTTATTAGTGATTTCATATCGAAACCCTGTATAAGTCATAACCAAACTTGCAAACATCACAACAGCAATTAACCATAATGGGATATGACGTATTAAATTGTCACGTTTTTCGACTCCATGCCAATGAGGTGACAGTTCTGGATCAAATTCACCGCGATGTCGGCGAATTTGATCATATAAATCTTGACGAATTCTTTCTACTTCATGTTGTTTAACAAGTTTATAAGTTCCTTCAAAACCAAAGGCTAAACACAAATACATAACTTCAAGTAAGTCTAAATTGCGAGATGGATCATCACGAGCATCTTGCAAAATATCAAAAAACTTCTCCCCACCCCACGTATCACCATGAAATTCAACTAATAAAGGTTTTTCTAACCAAAAACTATCCCCACCCCACGGAGTTTCCATTACGGTTTCATCTAAAAAAGCACATAAAGCATAACTGGCATTATTGAGTTTTTCATTATCAATACCATCATCTCTAGCCTTGCGAACAAAATCCTGAACTTCCGTTCCTATTTGTTTACGCAACTGAACCACACCGGGATCATGAATTTGGTTACTAAGCTGAGAAGCAAGTGATAACAAAGTTCCTGCTGCCTGAATCAAAGAATTCAGCCCATTATTAACCACTACAGGAGCAGAATATCGTTGTCTTAGTCGCCTCCCCGGGCTTGGTCGTTTTATTTTCGTTATATCATCATTGTACATTCTTAATTGCCCATAACTCTAATTCAATATCCTCAAATTTATTTCCAATATGAATAGCCAATCCGCCAGAATTGGACATATCTTTCCAATAATCATTTTCCTGATCCAATTCAAAATATACAAAACCACCATGAATTGGAATTTGACGAGGTACAGCGCGTGTCACAATGACTCTAACTCCGGGTAAATTTAATTTTACCATACGCTGTATTCTCTCAACAGCCCCAATTTTCACTTGTTTTGGAAATTCATTAACTAATACCTCATTAGAAACCTTGGCTTTGACAGCTAGCAAAAAATGCGCCTTATCAAGCAAATCATGCACATTGATTTCACCAATAGTTTCTGCCATAGGTGCAACATAAAGACCCACAGCTTGTCCCGGTCCACGATATTGTAAGGGAATAGCAAACACATTTTGATCAATTTCTAGGCTCAAAGCTTGCCGCAGATCATCCATCACTGGTTTAAAAGTTGCCTGTAAATCATAATGAAGATAAGGTGGAAACTGCTTAGGTCGTTTATTATCATGAGTAAAAGTTGCAAATTCACCCGCCATTTGCACTATTTCACGATAAAAACTTTCAGGATGAATAGTGGCAAGCTCAGTAAAATGCCACAACAGCGGCTCAAAACGATTAACCGTTTGCAACAACATAAAATCACTAATTTCCGCAAGCCCACGTCCACTCTCAGTAGCACGTAATGCCAATGCCTGACCTCGATAACGCAATAATCCTAATAATTCTTTAATATAACCACTTAATTTAGATATGGCATGACAATTCAAACTAGGTGCTATAAAATCCTCATCAAGTATAACGTTATTAGCCCTAACTTCCTTAATCTTAGCAACTCCTACATAAGCATACTCACCTCGCATCTCATGCTCTAATACAAAACGCAAACGCAACTGAGCAACATTAATATTAATATCATCGACTGAAGATTCTTTGGTGGCATAACGATTTAAACCATTACTCTTATTAAGCGGCAAAGCCAGAAAAACAATTTCATTATTTAAATTATCTTCAATATCAATAGGAGAAGGAGAAGCAATTTCATCTGGTATATTTACAACCATACCATCTGGTAACACAGCTCGACACTTTTGCAAAGCAAACTTACCTAAAGACAACATTTCTTGATCAATAGAAAGCGACTCAACTCCCCAAGTATAAGGGCGCAAACCACTACAACGAGATTCTAATAAATACTCAAAATAACGATCTTGTTGTTGAAAATGTTGTGGACGAATAAATAAACCTTCAGACCAAACAACTTTTGAATTATTCATATTTTTTCCTCACAATTTAATAATTACGTCTATTCAAGCGTGCTATTTGCTCTTCATAAGCTTCAGCCAAGGCTTTACTCAGCAAATCGTTGATTTCTAATTCATTATGAAGTTGAACAAATTGTTTCCATTTAGAACCATCTGAATTAAATAATTTATTTTGTTGTGCTACAATTTTTTCTATTTTTTGAGGGGAAAATTCTTTCATAGTATTGTCCAAACCACCCATAATGCCCGCACCCATAGCTAGCAAATGAGCTTCCACATTTTCAAATCCCTCTTGAATAGCATCAAGCATTGGAAGATAGCCTTTACGTTGCAACAACATTATCTCTATAGCCATATTAGGATCTTGAATGACTTTTAATGGATTATTCATTTTGCCATTAAATCTAGTTTCTTCTATATCATTTGCAAATTTGAATTTTTTTCTTACTTCAACCAGTTTAATAAGCCCTTCTATAGTTTCTCTAAAAGCTTGACCCAAATTTCTCATTAAATTAGGGTCAAGTTTTTCAATTGGCAAATCTAAGCCAGCACCTTCTAAAAACGCATGAATAATATCATAATCTTGTTCTTGTATGCTTCGATTTGTTGACACCTCTGGTATAGGTTTGATAAAATCATCATTATTAGTTGGTTTGGGTTTTGCTTTTGGTTTTGGTGGTTCAAGTTTATCAGCTTCTATATTCACTTGAATATCATAATCACCAATATATAAAATATCACCATTATTTAATTGATGTTCTTCATTTTGAAAAAACTGAGGTTCAGAATTACCCATACTGAGGATACTAGTACCATTACTGCTATGATCAATTATATAATAAGCATCATTTTTATATTGAATTGTTGCATGTTTACGTGATACAAAATCATCAAGTAATATCCAGTCATTTGCAGTTTCATTACCTATTTTTCCGCCAGTATCAAAGCTAATCATTGGTATTTGATCAGCTGGTAAATCTTGGGGTTCCACAATACTAAATTTTATAGTCATAATTAAAAATGTTAAATATAGATTTAAGATCCTTATTCAATCGACTCAATACCTATTGCACCCGTTCTATGGAAGGCGCGGCTGGGCTTTGTTTCACTCGTGGTAATTATGAAGTGTCTATTGAGCATGTACTACTTATGTTGATTGAAGATCAGGATCGAGATTTTCAACTGATATTACATCATTATAATATTGATCTCGTCAAAGTTGAAACAAGCTTACAACATGCCATAGAAATTAATAAAACTGGAAATACCAGTAAGCCCGTATTTTCACCCTTATTGATAGAATTAATTCAAGAAGCTTGGATGCGTGCTTCAGTCGAAATGAAATTGGATGAAATTCGCTCTGGAGTATTAATTGCCACTTTAATTGCTAATTCTAGCCGCTATGGGCAAGCCGATTATTTTGATATTTTAACAGAAATTCCTAGCGATGATTTGCGCCGCAATTTTTTAGATATCACAGCAGCTTCTAAAGAACAAGCTACTGCTGAAAAAACTACACAGCGTCATCGCGAAGATACAGCCTTGGGTAAATATGCAATTGATTTTACTGGACAAGCACGAGCTGGAAAAATTGATCCAGTATTTTGTCGTGATCGAGAAATTCGCCAAATAATTGACATTCTCAGCCGCCGTCGTAAAAATAACCCTATAGCTGTTGGGGAAGCTGGTGTAGGTAAAACCGCAGTGGTTGAAGGGCTTGCACTTAAAATTGTTGAAGGTGATGTTCCTGATGTTCTAAAAAATGTGGAAATTTATGGACTAGATTTAGGCTTATTACAAGCTGGTGCTAGTGTGAAAGGTGAATTTGAAAATCGCCTCAAATCTGTGATTCAAGAAGTCAAATCATCAGCTAAACCAATTATTTTGTTTATTGATGAAGCACATAGCTTAATTGGTGCCGGTGGGCAAGCTGGTGGCGGTGATGCAGCTAATTTACTTAAACCTGCTCTGGCAAGAGGTGAACTTCGTACTATTGCCGCTACTACTTGGTCAGAATACAAAAAATATTTTGAAAAAGACGCTGCCTTAGCTAGACGTTTTCAACTGGTCAAATTGGATGAACCTTCAGCTGAAGAAGCAGTAATTATTATACGAGGATTACGCGATAAATATGAACAAGCACATGGCATCTATATACGCGATGATGCAGTAGTAGCCGCTGCTAAGTTTTCAGCGCGTTATATTACTGGTCGTCAATTGCCCGATAAAGCTGTAGATGTTTTAGATACTGCGGCAGCGCGAGTTAAAATCAGTATCACCGCTAAACCAGCACATATAGATGATTTAGAACGTCAAATTCAAACTTTAGAACGAGAATTAGCTGCTATTAATAGGGACATTGAAGCTCATTTACGCACTGAAGATGAATCTACAACCAAGCTAACTGATAAAATAGATCAACTCAAGCAAAAACTAGAACAAATCACACCACGCTGGGAAAAAGAACAAGCGGCAGTAAATACTGTTCTGGATTTACGTAAAGGCAAAGATCAATCAGAACTAGATAGTGCTATGATAGCATTATCAGAAATTCAAGGCAATAAGCCACTTATTCACTATGAAGTAACACCAGAAGTAGTTAATCAAGTGATTGCTGATTGGACTGGAATTCCAGTTGGTAAAATGGTGAAGGATGAAATACAATCAATTTTATCTTTTCAACAAGATTTGGCTAAACGTATTAAGGGGCAAAATAATGCAATTGCCGCCTTTGATAAAGGTATTCGTGCAGCCAAAGCCGGATTAAATAATCCAAATGCCCCATTAGGAGTATTCTTATTAGTTGGACCTAGTGGAGTGGGAAAAACCGAAACCGCGTTAAGTATAGCCGATTTACTGTTTGGTGGTGAACGGTTTATGGTTAGCATAAATATGTCTGAATTTCAAGAAAAACATACCGTATCTCGCCTAATTGGCTCACCACCGGGTTATGTGGGTTATGGCGAAGGTGGAATATTGACCGAAGCAGTGCGCCAAAGACCCTACTCAGTTGTATTATTAGATGAAGTCGAAAAAGCCGATTTAGAAGTAATGAACTTATTTTATCAAGTATTTGATAAAGGAGTATTATCAGATGGCGAAGGTAGGCTTATTGATTTCAAAAACACCATCATTTTTCTAACTAGCAATTTAGCTGATAATATAATTACGCAAACATGCTCCCAAGAACAAAATCCATCATTAGAAACATTAGTAGAAGCAATACGTCCCACCCTAAGTAAGCACTTTAAACCAGCATTATTAGCGCGTATGGAAATAGTTCCATTTATGCCAATTCATCATACAGCTATGGCTGAAATTGTTCATACTAAATTAGAACAATTAGCAACACGCTTACAAGAAAAAATACAATTTACTTATCAAGATCAAGTAGTAGAACAAATAGTTAAACGCTGCACCGAAGTAGAAACTGGTGCTCGCAACATTGATCACATAATTAACCGCAACCTATTACCCCGTTTAGCTAACGAAATGTTAGTACAAATGAGTCAAGAAAATTTAGCAGATACACTAGAAGTTAGAATTGACGACAACGGGGATTTTGAGATTGTTTAAACCAGAATTAAACCAGCTATTAAATCACATAGTCAGCACAGCACGGCAAATCACAAATGCCCAAGCTGGGCGGCTCTATGTTCTTGATCAAACCAAACGCTACCTGTATCCACAAGTATCACAAAACCAATTAATAGCTGTTTCCATTGACGATTTAAAGCATATTTCAATAAATAATATGGAGAATATTTGCGCATATTGCGCCTTCTCCGGCAAACTTATAAATATAGCTGATATTTATCATTACTCTGGATTTGATACTAGTGATATATATGAATATGATCAACAAATAGGCTATAAAACCCAATCACTGCTAACAGTGCCACTACGTAGTTATGCCAATATTACCAGCGGTATTTTACAATTAATCAACTACCATCCTGACAAAAAAATCCAGCCATTTCCACAAACACTAGAAAACTTAGTCAAAGCCTTTGCCTCACAAGCAGCGGTGGCATTAGACAATGCCCAATTAATAAAAGAAAATGCTAGTTTGATTAAATTGTTAGAAACAGAAAATATTGAATTAAAAAGAAAAATAGCCAAACAAAGCAACTTGAGGGATACTTTTATTGGCGACAGTGCCGCTATGAAACAAGTTTTTAATTTGATGGAAAAAGTCTTAGATTCAGATGCAACAGTATTAATACGTGGAGAAACTGGCACTGGAAAAGAACTAATAGCAGCGGCTATTCATAAAAATAGTAACCGCAACAAAGGTTCATTTATTACCCAAAACTGTGCCGCTTTACCAGAAAACCTTTTAGAAAGTGAACTATTTGGATATAAGCGTGGAGCTTTTAGTGGTGCAATTAAAGATAAAATTGGATTAATTGAAGCAGCAAATGGAGGCACTTTATTTTTAGATGAAATTGGTGATATGCCAATTAACTTACAAGCAAAACTATTACGAGTATTACAAGAAAAACAAGTACGCCCATTAGGATCACTAGAAACTAAAACAATAAATTTACGTATAATCACAGCAACACACTGCAAATTAGAAAACCTAATTAAAGAAGGGCAATTTCGTGAAGACTTATACTACCGCCTAAATGTGTTTCCGATTGAACTACCACCACTACGAGCGCGTAAAGAAGATATACCAGCCCTATTGCAACACTTTTTAAAGCAATATGCAACACGTTACAACAAAGCATTACCAAGTTTTTCCACAGCAGCCTTTGATATATTATTACATTATGACTACCCGGGCAATGTACGAGAATTACAAAACATTATTGAACGAACAATATTACTCTGCTCAGGCAACAACATCATGCCAGAACATTTAGATAAAAAACTAAGCAAACACACAAGCGTCACTCCAAAAACCAAATTAAAAGCAAGCCTGCAAAACTACGAAAAACAAATAATTGAAAAAGCCCTAAAAACCAACCAATGGAACCAAACCCTCACAGCCAAAGAATTAGACATATCACGTCGAAGCTTAGTAGGAAAAATTAGTTTCTATAAACTTTCAGAAAAATAAAAACTCTCAGACCTTTAACTAACTATAAAAACTATCAGACCTGACAGGTTTTTAAAACCTGTCAGGTCTTTAGGTCATTAACTAACTATAAAAATTATCAGACCTGACAGGTTTTTAAAACCTGTCAGGTCTAGTGAGCAAAAATTTTCTCACTGAGCAAAATTTTGCTCACTTGTAAAAAGTGCTGATATATATACATCATAAATAGCAGTAAAATATTGGTGTTAGCTTTTAATTAACATGAAATTAATTTCAGACAAAATCCATATTTTTGATTTTAGTGCGCAAAAATTTTCTCACTAAATAAATATAGGATTAAATTACAATGTGCTAATTTAGCATTAAATTCAAATATATATAACAAAATAGACCAATTGGCACATATATAGCTAAACCTATTGACTCAATATTTCATAAATTGGAGCTAAACAATGCCTCAAGTTGCTTATATAACAATCACTGGATCCAAGCAAGGTCTTATCACCGCAGGTTGTAATACCCCAGAAAGTGTTGGTAACAAATATCAACAAGATCATACAGATGAAAGCACTGTGATTCAATTTAATCACGAATTAATGATTCCTCGTGATCCTCAAACTGGTCAACCTACTGGACAACGGGTACATAAACCACTATGCTTTAAGAAACGCTATGACAAAGCATCTCCTTTGTTGTTTCAAGCTTTATGCAGTGGTGAACGATTGACAGAAGTCGAAATTAAATGGTATCGTACCACAATGGATGGTACTCAAGAACACTACTTTACCCACACACTTACAGATGCACTTCTTATTAATATAGAAGGAGATATGACACTAGCTACTGATGTTAGCTTGGATTATCGGGATCATGAAGAAACCCTTTGTATGACATATCGTAAGATTGTATGGAAACATGTAGTAGCCGGAACCGAAGGTAGCGATGACTGGCGAGCACCTAAGACTTAAATATTAACATTTTAACTAATAAGGGCATCCACAAGGGATTGCCCCTACTGATATGCAAACTTTACCAGCCAATATTGAACGTTATCTATTTACATTAAGCGGTTCTAATGACGAATTGCGTGTAGTTAGTTTTGGAGTCACTGAGGGAATTTCTCAACTATTCAGCATTGATTTAGAATTAGTGGCGGAAAATGATGAATTAGACTTTGAAGCAATTGTTGGGCAAGCAGGTTCCTTAACTCTACAACAGTATGAAGAGGAAGAACCACGTTATTTTCATGGTATTATCAGCCGCTTTGAACAAGCTATTAGTGGTTTGCGTTTTACTACTTATAACATCACATTAGTGCCTAAAATATGGTACTTAATGCACCGACATAATTGCCGCATTTTTCAAAAAATGAGTGTGCGTGATATTGTTCAAAAAATTCTGAATGAATTAGGTGTGCCGGGTGATGAATATCGTTTTGTGTTAAAAAATGAGCCTCCTAAACGTGAATATTGTGTTCAATATCGGGAATCAGAGTTTGATTTTATTAGTCGTCTGCTTGAAGAAGAAGGAATTTTTTACTTTTTTGAACATCAAGACAATAAACATATTTTAGTAATGGGGAATAGTTCATCGGCTCATCTAGCGATTCAGGGAGAAAATAAGATAATTTTCCACGAACCTCGCCCCGGGCAAGTTGCCGATGAAGCACATATTTATAGTTTTAATTATACTCAAGAGATCATTTCAGGCAAAGTAAGTTTAAAAGATTACAACTTTAAAAAACCCGCATTAAACTTAAAAGGCGAACAAACCGCCACTAAAAATAAAGATTTAGAAGTTTATGATTATCCGGGTAAATTTGAAGAGCCTGAACGTGGCAAACATCTAGCCAAAGTACGCTTAGAAGAATATCAAACAGTTAAAAAAGTTGCTAATGGCGCAACTACTTGTACACAATTTGCCGCTGGTTTTTTCTTTAGCATGGAAGAATACCCTAGAGATTCTTTTAATAACAAATATTTAATTACTCAACACCAAGTATCAGGCAACCAACCACAAGTTCTCGAAGAAACCGCCGGAGAAGGTGGTACCACTTTTTCTAGTAGTTTTGAATGTATTCCCTTTGAAGTTCCCTACCGCCCAGATATAATTACCCCTAAACCAGTTGTCGAAGGCAGCCAAACAGCATTTGTAGTTGGACCCAAAGGTGAGGAAATTTATACCAACGAACATGGACAAATTAAAGTCCAATTTCACTGGGATAGAGAAGGCAGAATGGATGAGAACAGCTCAATTTGGATTAGAGTAAGCCAATTATGGGCTGGCAGAAGCTGGGGCGCGATGTATATTCCGCGAGTTGGACAAGAAGTTATAGTTGACTTTCTTGAAGGTGATCCAGATAGACCAATTATTACAGGACGAGTTTATCATGGAACTAATAAACCTCCATATCCGTTACCAGCAGAAAAAACCAAAAGCACCATAAAATCCAACTCCTCAAAAGGCGGAGGAGGATTTAACGAAATTCGCCTAGAGGACAAAAAAGGCAAAGAACAAGTATTTATTCATGCCGAAAAAGATTATGACCTGCGAATAAAAAATGACCGCAGAGAACACATTGGAAAAGACCAAAACCTAACAGTCAAAGAAAACGCCAAACACCTAATAGAAAAAAACAATAATCTAACAGTAAAAGGCAATGACACTACCCAAGTAATTGGACATCAATCTAGTGAAATTAAAAAAAGCCTCCATGAAAAAATAGGCAAAGGCTATTTCAATGACACTGGAATGCAAATTCACTTCAAAGCAGGACAAAAAATAGTCATAGATGCCGGCATGGACATTACCCTAAATGCTGGAGGCAGCTTTGTAAGAATAAACGCCAGCGGCGTAACAATTCAGGGTCCAATGATAAAAATCAACAGTGGCGGCTCTGCTGGCAAAATCAAAGCAGCCAAACCCAAAACCCCAAAACAACCTCAAGAAGCCGACAATGCCAAACCCGGAGAACAATTTAAAGTTCCCCCAGTAGAAAAAGTCTGGGAAGCCATAGCATTAGATTTTCCAACCCTAATGGCTCAAAAATTAACGTTAAAAGAAGCGGCTAAGAATGGCACACCATTTTGTGCAACATGTGGTAAATAATAATGAATATTAGAGAAATACTATACCAAACAAGCTTCGCCCAAGACAAACAACTATACATAATATTAGATGCTGCATGTGTAGAAGAAATACCAGCACAACTATTCGAGCTAGAAGATGATCCAGAATATATATCCCTATTTTTTGACACACCACAAGCAGAACTAATTGACGTTGCCCCATATCTAGTTAAAGTAGAAATGGAATCACGTTTATTAGCTTGGATGCTAGACGAAGGTTGGGGCAAAAGCTGGGGAATTTTTATTAGTGCAGAAATGGAACTAGAAGAACTATTTGAACACCTTCGGCAATTTTTAAAAGTAAAAGATCCAGAAGGTGAAGAACTATTTTTTAGATTTTATGACCCACGAGTATTGAGAATGTTTTTGCCTACTTGTAATTTTCAAGAAATCATGCAATTTTTTGGGGAAGTTGGTAGCTATATGGCGGAAAGTGAAGATGGGGGGATGTTGTTGGAATTTAGTAAGGGTGATGGTCGGATTGAAATAAACGAATACCAACTCGGATATCGTGATTATGTTGACAATTCGTGAAGAACAAATGGATGTTTTTAGCCAAGCGATGCTCAAACCGTTTGAAAATAGCATGGTTGTTCATCTAAATAATAATTTTCCTGATGAAACAAGAGAAATATCTGAGGGGGAACTACGTGTTCTTATCCAAAAGGGTATCAAGCAAGCGGAGCAATACCAGATAACACTTGAGGATGATGTCCGACGCTATCTTGAATTTATGGTTATGTACGATCAAAACTTTGAGACGAATCCAAACACTGCTTGGGCTAGTGAAATCCTTCACGCTAAAGAGTTGGATGGCACCACTAAAATGGATGTAATTGATGAGCGTGAACTAGAAATGGTAAGGGGTTTGATATGAGCGGACGAGCTAAAAGACCTTTAAATAAAGCAAGCGTTAAAAAGGCTAATGCTGAATTTTATGCCAAACATCCTGAGTTGAAGGGTAAACCGCTGAGTGTTACTGGTCCTAAGCAGGCAGCCCTGCGTCAGGAGTGGATGGATTTGTATGTAAAGCATGGGGGTGAGCTTGAAAGTGCCAAACCTAGTCAACAGAAAAAAGTAGGCGCTCTTGTTAGTATTTGTCCAACGGTTTCACCGTTTCAGGAATTGGAAGCCAAAAAGAAACGGCTTGAGGAAAGAAAGAAAATAATTGAAAAAGGTAAAAATAAAACGGGACAATTCACAGGTGGGTTGAGGGAGGAAATGGAGGCCGCAGTCCAACGCTTAGAATTGAATAACCGCGCCGTGGAAAGGGCGAAACTCGCTGATGATATTTATCGTGATTCGGGCGCTCCTGGGGGACCGCCAGTGGGTTGGAAGCGTTTAGGGGAAGAACCTAATCCTCTACCGCCCGAATTGCAAGGTAAGACATGGGAAGACCCTGATTCTGGATTTCGTGCGGCACTTTACAAATCTGAAATTGATGGTAGTGTGGTATTGGTCTATCGAGGTACTGATAACGCTCCTGGTTGGAAAAACAATTTTCAACAACTATTAGGATTTAAATCAACACAATATGATCAAGCGATTCAATTAGCTGAAGCTGTTGACAATGTTTATGATGATTTTGAGATCGCTGGTCATTCCTTGGGCGGCGGATTGACATCTGCTGCGAGCATAGTCACGGATACAAAAGGTTATAGCTTTAATGCTGCGGGACTTCATCCAAATTCAATAAAAGACTTTGGTAAAAAGCGTTCTGATGGGGATAACATTATAGATGCTTTTTATGTTAAGGGTGAAATATTGACAACAGTACAGAAGGTACTGCCAATTTATGAGGCGGTTGGTCAATCTCACAAGCTTCCTGCTGTAGATAAGCAAGGTTACTCTCAGTGGTTGTGGGAAGCTGGAACCATTGATAGACATGGGATGAATTACATTATTAACGCTTTAGAAAAACAGAAAATGGATGATATAGAAACAATCAATACGCCAATAAAAGCATCGCTTGATAGGACTGGAAAAGTAACCGACATACCCTTGATTGATAATGTCGCTAACTTTTTTGCTAGAGACAACAAAGCAAGAGAGATAATCAATTCTTTATCAGATGAGCAATTTTATCATTTACCGACTTCCACAAAAAATAGATTGATCAAAGAGTTGGAAGAAGGCTGGACAAGTGATGAAGAAACGAGTCTGCTGAAAAGAGCTTATAAAAGCTATAACCCCGACACGGATGGAACATTACTAGAAGACGCTCTTGATGCGACTGATTGGGCAAATAGAGATGACAGAGCTTTGGATATAGTTAACTCTTTATCAAACGAACAGTTGGCGAAGCTACCCAAGTCCACAAAGGATAGACTCATAAAAAACTTAGAGGCTGGATGGACAAGTGCTCAAGAAAACAGTGCCATAACTAGACTTAAACGTGCACCATAAACACATCCTCCGATACGTCAGTTATTATCAGCCTATCCTATTTTTATTTTAAAAGGCACTTTTTAAGCATGAATTGGAATATTCTGATATATTTTGGCTTATCAATAAGTGCATTACTTATATTGGTTGCATGCAACAAGGGAGTAAGAGTCAATAAGATGAATGCAAACGATTTTTTTAAAGAGTCTGAAGTATTAGAACTCGCTCAGGCAGTAGCGCGTGGTGATCTCAAAACAATTCGAGAACTGACAAAAGCCGGCGTTAATGTCAATCATGCTGGTGAAGAAGGCATGACACCACTCATGTGGGCACTAGGAACACAAAACAAACAGGGCATGCAAGCTCTTTTAGAACTTGGCGCGAATCCAAATTATATCGCACCTAATGGCGCTTCTGCTGCCAGTCTAGCAGCAGGTGCCGAAGATTTAGAATTCTTAATAATTTTACTCGAAGGTGGTGCTGATCCGAATATAAAAGAGCATCTTGGTGAGCCCGCATTGTTCATAGCCATCGGACAAAGACGTTGGGAAAATATGAGACTATTGCTTGACAAAGGGGCGGATATTGATCTGACTAATAAGTCAGGAGAAACAGCTATTTATAGAGCGGCAAGCCTGAATCAATTTGAGCAAGTGGCTTATTTGATAGAGCGCGGTGCGAATTTTAATATCATGGATGCCACAAGCGGAACTGTTGCATTCATTGTTCAGAAACGTAGTATCGATCCAGAATCATCAAATTATAAGTGGCAACAAAAAGTTCGTCAGATGCTAGAAGATCGTGGTGTCAAATTTCCAGTGCAGAGACCATGGGAACTACGCAAGCCCCACTAGGCGTTTTATCGTTCCCACGCTCCGGCGTGGTAACGCATGTACAGACGCTCCAGCGTCAAGTGTTTTTGTTGGTACTCGGAGACATGCGTTACCACGCTGGAGCGTGGGAACTATAAAAAATGGATATTTATGAAGAATATAATATACTTTATAGGTAATATCAATGAGTTATGATAGAAAAACCCATATCAGGTATATTGTTATAATATACAACTACATCCTTGCTTATATGCAATCTATGTAGTTTTATGTGGCTTTAGTGAATCTTGATTTTGACAAAATCTAGGTATTTAATTATAATTACAAAAATAATTGGGGTCAGAGTAAAATAAATTGTGCTATAAAAGTGGGGGCTAAAAAAAAGATTGAAAATTATGTTTAATTTTACGCACATATTTTAATAAATATGTGTAGCAAGCGTAGGGGTTCCACGTACAACCATCATCATGTGTTGAATTTAATGTTTGGACTCCAAACTACACCAAAACCTAATCGGTGTATGACGCTTTGCTTATACACCCTACACTGGTTCATAAATTAGTCTGCTTTAGCAGACTTTATCCCGTAGGGACCTTGAATTTATTCCAAGGCGGTGTTTGGCTATGTAAAATAATTTTTATTCAATAGCTTGCTGCTTAAACATGAGTAGGTTGGGCTGACGAAAGGATACGCAGTCACGCAGCAAAGTTGAGTAAGCCCAACAATTCTACCATGCTTAGTTGGGCTTCCTTTCGTCAGCCCAACCTACGAGCTATTTATCAATGGCTCCATATGAAGAAGATCAAGGAGTTATTCGAGCCAAGCAAATATCAGGTATATTGTTATAAAATACAACTACATCCTTGCTTATATGCAATCCCTGTAGTTTTATGTGGCTTTAGTGAATCTTGATTTTGACAAAATCTAGGTATTTAATTATAATTACCGATATTATGTCAAAAAAATCTCAAAAATACAGTCTAATTAAATCTCTTGCGAGAGAAAAAGGGATTCTTCGTCCACGTGATTTGAATGAATATAATATTCATCGTGAATATCTCAGTCAACTAAAATAGGTAGAGGACTTTATACCTTGCCAAATTTAGAATTTTTAATGGTTCGGAATGCTGGAGAGGAGAAGCTATAAAAAATTACCAAGACAGTGAGCGTAGGACAGGTGCAGCCAGTGTAGGACACACCCTAGTAAAAGTTGCCCATTGATAAATGCGAAAAACGTGTTGAACCAAAAAAAAGTAGAAATTTATGCCTTCCAAGGTAATAGACGATTAGCATCCTCAGATCAACCTTTAATAGCTACTGGGCATGTTGGATTGTCCGTAGATGGAAATAAAATATATGGTTTTGGTCCTATTATTACCAAAGACATGGATTTGGCAGATATGTACAATAAAGTAAGAAACAGGGAAGCAGTGCCGGGACAATTGACAGATGATACAGAACTTTTTGAAAAAGTAGCCAGAGGTTTCTATAATAAACCAAAAAGAAAAAAACTGGAATTATATAATTTAACTGTTCTAGTAGAAACACAAATATACCTTAATATCCTTGAAGAAATTAAAAATATGGGTATAGGATCTCTCTATAGGCTACCAAAAGAAGATGTGCCTTTTCCACCAAACATTTACAATTGTGCTACGTTTTGGGGAAAATGTGGGGTTAATTTACCTCATGAAAATGGTTTTTTAGAGGACTATATTTCAGCAATGATAGAAAAATGTGTCACCAAAGTTAATAAATAGGTTATATTATGCTAAAAGATGAAGATATACAACATATTAGAACTGTTTTAGTTCATCTAGTGGGAAGATGGTCTCGATACAAAGATGATAATCCAGAAATAGCTAAAGAAATTATAATAGATTACAATGGCTTGCTTCTATATTTGATAAAAACTGGATGGGATGATGGATTACCACTTGAAGCCGAACTCCCCGATGAGTTAATGCCCCAAGAATATTTAGAACTTTTGAATGAATCCTTCGCCTAGCAAGCATAGATGGCGTGGCACAAATAAAGGTGCGTAGGGCAATTAAGCAATCAGTGATAAGTTTCACGATTTTGCGGAGAAGAAAAAGCCCTACACTGACTAGCCAAGCAAATATCAGGTATATTGTTATAAAATACAACTACATCCTTGCTTATATGCAATCTATGTAGTTTTATGTGGCTTTAGTGATAATAGGAAAGTAAAGAAATGTCTGATAAAATTGATTATGACTTTATTAGTCAACTAGAAGGAGGCCGTCAAACCACTGGATACGTCCCTGGCGCTAATACAAGTAAGAGTGGCGTTACCATAGCAACCGGGTTTGATTTGGGTCAAAGAAATGAGTACGACTTGAATGCACTTAACTTGCCTCAGAGTTTAATCGACAAACTCAAACCTTATTTGGGCAAAAAGAGGACAGAAGCAGAAGAATTTCTAAAAACATATCCATTAATTATTGAAGATTCATATGCCCAGATAATTGATAAAGCAGTTAAAAAAAATCATACCCAAAAATTAAATATTAAATACTCCGCTTCTCCTCACAACAAGAAAAAACTAGCTTTCTTTAATCTGCCAAGTGAAGCTCAAACAGTGATAGCATCAGTTTCTTTTCAATATGGAGTTAATTTAAATACTCGTACCCCAAAGTTTTGGAAAGCAGTATCATCTCAAAATTGGATGATAGCTATTCATGAACTGAGAAATTTTGGTGATCAATATCCTACTAGGCGTAAGAAAGAAGCTAAATTATTGGAGAAAATCAAAAACAAATCTTCACGAGACAAGGCAATAAAATCTCAGATGGGCAGCCAACGCGGCAAGCGTAGGATGCAACAACCATGATGTTATTAAACATTAGTAGGTTGGGCTGACGACAGGATACGAAGTCACGTAGCGAAGCGAAGTAAGCCCAACAATTCTAACCATGCTTAGTTGGGCTTCCTTTCGTCAGCCCAACCTACGATTCAATGGCTCCATATGAAGAAGATCAAGGAGTTATTCGAGCCAAGCAAATATCAGGAATTTTGTTATAATATACAACTACATCCTTGCTTATATGCAATCTATGTAGTTTTATGTGGAATAAAAAAACCGACTAAAGCTATCACCTAATATATAAATAATTATTTATTTCATAAATGTTTACTCAAATTACCTTAGAAAACTTGGCAGTCTTCCGAAAACTGGAATGGCAACCACATAAATCTCTTAACCTAATTATTGGCGAAAATGACACTGGTAAAACACATCTTTTAAAGACGCTTTATGTGATCGCCCGTAGTATTGAGCAATACAACAAACGCAAAGGACAATTCCAATCAGAATCTTGGGGAGATAGACTTGCCAATAAATTACTGTGGACATTTCAACCCACTAATTGGGAACTCAACACGCTTATTAGTCAAAGTGAATCCAAACTGAAAGTAGAAGCCAATTTTTTCAATGAAAATCTCTATTTCACACTTGGAAAAGAAAACACGACTACAATTTCAAATTTCAGCGAATTAAACTGCCAATTTCCAGAATTCAACGCCTTATTTATTCCAGCCAAAGAAATTTTGACCACATTTGATGCCATTGCAGCAACTCGTGAACAATTAGAAATTGCTGGTTTTGATGATACCTATTATGATCTAATCAAAGCACTACGTTTACCCATGACAAAGGGGCAAATTCAACCTGATTTGCAAGCATTAGCCTTAAAACTGGATAAAATGATAGAAGGTAAAATATTGGTTGATAAACAAAGCTTTATTTTTAAGCGAGCGCATGAACAATATGGAATGTCTCAAACCGCCGAAGGTATTAAGAAAATAGGTATCTTGAGTAGCTTGATTCGTAATCGTCTTCTTAAACAAGGCACTATTTTATTTATAGATGAACCTGAAACTAATCTACATCCAAAATTAATAATTGCCTTAGTTGATACGCTATTTATTATGGCATCAATGGGTATTTCAATTTATTTAGCTACCCATAGTTATTTCGTACTTAGACGCTTTGAATGGTTAGCTAGAAAACATAATGAATCAATCGGCTTATGTTCCCTTTCTCGTACTGATAAAAACGGAGTAATACCTAACATATACAACCTACAAGATGGAATGCCATCAAATCCAATTATAGATGTTTCTCTTGAACTTTATGAACAAAATGTGCTATTGGATTTTGAATGATGACAGCTTATATTGAATCTGGTTTGAAATTGAATCTGCCTAAAGGGGAGCATTTTCGTTTTCAAGATTGTGAAGTCTATAAAAAGCTCAGTGGGCAAAAACTTAAAGAAATGGATTTTGGTTGGTGGCAAAAAGAGCAAAATCGCTTGTGGCTAATAGAAATAAAAGACTATGCTCATTTAACCACAGAAGAACGCTTACCAAACCATTTACTTGATAATCTGGTGGATAAGGCAACTGATAGTTTACTTATGTTGGCAAGCTGTTGGGCAAAAACTGGCAAAGGACAAGAGTTTTCAGCGTGTTTGCCACTACCAGTTCAACAATTTCCAGAACATCCAGAACAATTAAAATTAAAACTGTTTTTTATTCTAAAAATTGATGTAACTATGTTTAAGGACGAAATAGATGCACTTAGGTATAGATTGAATGACAGATTGCGTGGCAGAGTAGCTTTATTTAATATTAGATATGTATCCTTAGTCGATCATCTCACGGTGATAAAGCATAACCTGCTACCTATTGAGGAGATAGAAGAAGAAACATGAAGCTCTCCACATGGGTAGAAAACAATCACTGCTTTGTGTATTTCGAGCCTCAACCAGAGCCAGATACAATTGTAACTGGTGGCGATCTAACTGTGAAGATCGATTTTGATCGAAACCATATTGTTGAAATCCAGCGTGGTCAGTAACTAGCCCGTGTAGTGTATAAACGATAGGTTTGGAGTGCTGCTTAAACATGAGTAGGTTGGGCTGACGAGCTAAACCTGTCAGGTTTGATAGTTTTGATTTTTCTGAAAGTCTATAATATACAACTACATCCTTGCCTATATGCAATCCCTGTAGTTTTATGTGGCTTTAGTGAATCTTAATAGCGTCCAAGATTAACCTAAAACCAATTCAGATAAAAAAGCTGAAGATAAGTTTCCGAAAGAAAAAAACTGTGCAACACTGAAAGAAACCAAAATATGTCACATAGCAAAAAAGGAAAAAGACGCAAGAACCTTAATAAAGGAACTTAAAGAAAATAACGCCTTATTGGACGCAAAAATGACTGGTATGAATTTTTCAACCGAACCATCAGGTAGTTTTGCTGTTCAATTGGATTTTGAACCAAGACAAGGAAGTTATAAAGAAAAACTCCGACTAGAATTTCATGATATAAAAGAATTTGCCTTTTATTACGATGATACAAGCGCGTTTTATTATTTAGAACGCTATAAATTATTCCCTACAACCGACGGTGATTACTACTTATCAATGGATCCGTTTGATGAAGAACAAGGTCTTTCTGAAGAAGATCAAGGAGTTATTCGAGCCAAGCAAATATCAGGTATATTGTTATAAAATACAACTACATCCTTGCTTATATGCAATCCCTGTAGTTTTATGTGGCTTTAGTGAATCTTGATTTTGACAAAATCTAGGTATTTAATTATAATTACCGATATTATGTCAAAAAAATCTCAAAAATACAGTCTAATTAAATCTCTTGCGAGAGAAAAAGGGATTCTTCGTCCACGTGATTTGAATGAATATAATATTCATCGTGAATATCTCAGTCAACTAAAATAGGTAGAGGACTTTATACCTTGCCAAATTTAGAATTTTTAATGGTTCGGAATGCTGGAGAGGAGAAGCTATAAAAAATTACCAAGACAGTGAGCGTAGGACAGGTGCAGCCAGTGTAGGACACACCCTAGTAAAAGTTGCCCATTGATAAATGCGAAAAACGTGTTGAACCAAAAAAAAGTAGAAATTTATGCCTTCCAAGGTAATAGACGATTAGCATCCTCAGATCAACCTTTAATAGCTACTGGGCATGTTGGATTGTCCGTAGATGGAAATAAAATATATGGTTTTGGTCCTATTATTACCAAAGACATGGATTTGGCAGATATGTACAATAAAGTAAGAAACAGGGAAGCAGTGCCGGGACAATTGACAGATGATACAGAACTTTTTGAAAAAGTAGCCAGAGGTTTCTATAATAAACCAAAAAGAAAAAAACTGGAATTATATAATTTAACTGTTCTAGTAGAAACACAAATATACCTTAATATCCTTGAAGAAATTAAAAATATGGGTATAGGATCTCTCTATAGGCTACCAAAAGAAGATGTGCCTTTTCCACCAAACATTTACAATTGTGCTACGTTTTGGGGAAAATGTGGGGTTAATTTACCTCATGAAAATGGTTTTTTAGAGGACTATATTTCAGCAATGATAGAAAAATGTGTCACCAAAGTTAATAAATAGGTTATATTATGCTAAAAGATGAAGATATACAACATATTAGAACTGTTTTAGTTCATCTAGTGGGAAGATGGTCTCGATACAAAGATGATAATCCAGAAATAGCTAAAGAAATTATAATAGATTACAATGGCTTGCTTCTATATTTGATAAAAACTGGATGGGATGATGGATTACCACTTGAAGCCGAACTCCCCGATGAGTTAATGCCCCAAGAATATTTAGAACTTTTGAATGAATCCTTCGCCTAGCAAGCATAGATGGCGTGGCACAAATAAAGGTGCGTAGGGCAATTAAGCAATCAGTGATAAGTTTCACGATTTTGCGGAGAAGAAAAAGCCCTACACTGACTAGCCAAGCAAATATCAGGTATATTGTTATAAAATACAACTACATCCTTGCTTATATGCAATCTATGTAGTTTTATGTGGCTTTAGTGATAATAGGAAAGTAAAGAAATGCCTGATAAAATTGATTATGACTTTATTAGTCAACTAGAAGGAGGCCGTCAAACCACTGGATACGTCCCTGGCGCTAATACAAGTAAGAGTGGCGTTACCATAGCAACCGGGTTTGATTTGGGTCAAAGAAATGAGTACGACTTGAATGCACTTAACTTGCCTCAGAGTTTAATCGACAAACTCAAACCTTATTTGGGCAAAAAGAGGACAGAAGCAGAAGAATTTCTAAAAACCTATCCATTAATTATTGAAGATTCAGATGCCCAGATAATTGATAAAGCAGTTAAAAAAAATCACTGCCAAGTGAAGCTCAAACAGTGATAGCATCAGTATCTTTTCAATATGAGGAGAAAATCAAAAACAAATCTTCACGAGACAAGGCAATAAAATCTCAGATGGGTTGCCAACGCGGCAAGCGTAGGATGCAACAACCATGATGTTATTAAACATTAGTAGGTTGGGCTGACGACAGGATACGAAGTCACGTAGCGAAGCGAAGTAAGCCCAACAATTCTACCATGTTTAGTTGGGCTTCCTTTCGTCAGCCCAACCTACGAGTCAATGGCTTCATATGATATACAACTACATCCTTGCTTACATGCAATCCCTGTAGTTTTATGTGGTTTTAGTGAATATGAATAGCGTCCAAGATTAACATAGCTAGTAAAAGCAAATGAACGAGAAAGTTGTTGGGGTTGAGTAAGGAGAATGGTGGGGCTTGAGATTAATGAGTATATAATCAACCATGCCGGGTTTTAGACCTGACAGGTTTTTAAAACCTGTCAGGTCTGATACTTAGTGACTTTGTGTGCCTGTCAGGTCTTTGGACTTGTAACTAGCCTACACTGGCTTATTCGATCCAAGCAAATATCAGATATATTGTTATAAAATACAACTACATCCTTGCTTATATGCAATCAATGTAGTTTTATGTGGAAATAGCATTTACAGAAGATCAAAAAAATAAACTATTTGATGTTGTCTATAAAGAAAACAAAGATGATGTTAAAAGAATTAATGCGAAGACAGATGTCCAGGAAAAATATGGATATACTCCTTGGGAAAAGCTTAATTCTACAATACAAGACATTTTGATTGACTTACGATATAGAGGAGATTATACACCAAAGACTAGACAATTCTTACAAAAACATGTAGCAAGTAATACTCTAAGTGAATTTACCAAAGCAATATGTAATCCTTACAACTGGAAAAGTGTTCCTAACGACCGGAGGGAAAGATGATGCAAATATGCCAAGTGGAAAGAACAATGCGAATCTTCACAAAAAGAAAAAAGTAGAAAGAAAATAATGGATAATAAAAATTGCAATTCCAAAACACCCGATAATGAGCGGGAAACATCGACGGTGTATAGAGTGGATGAAAATGAATATCCACTATATGAAATCGCTATCAATGTGAAACCAAATAAAAACTGTGATATGCCATCAGATATGGTGGGTGCCTATGTAAGTTGTTATTCAGGTGCAGAAAACGTAGAGTCTGCCTTGACTAAGATAGTAAAAAAGCTTAAAAATAAAAATTATATATTTGTAGATATCCTAGATGATGATATTAGGGAGCTTGATGCTTATAAATGGAACATATTTGTAGAACATGCTTGGAAAGAATTTGCAGATTATTTTCCGACTCAAAAAGAATTGCTTGATATGGTTAAATCGGGTGAAGTGTTTTTTGGTCCATTCATAGGTTATTCTACTGAATCAGACTAATTAGAAAGTTATTCTTGCTTATATGCAATTTCTGTAGTTTTATGTGGCTTTAGTGATAATAGGAAAGTAAAGAAATGCCTGATAAAATTGATTATGACTTTATTAGTCAACTAGAAGGAGGCCGTCAAACCATTGGATACGTCCCTGACGTTCATACAAGTCAGAGTGGCGGGTTTGATTTGGGTCAAAAAAATGAGAATGATTTGAATGCACTTAACTTGCCTCAGAGTTTAATCAACAAACTCAAACCTTATTTGGGCAAAAAGAGGACAGAAGCAGAAGAATTTCTAAAAACCTATCCATTAATTATTGAAGATTCAGATGCCCAGATAATTGATAAAGCAGTTAAAAAAAATCACTGCCAAGTGAAGCTCAAACAGTGATAGCATCAGTATCTTTTCAATATGAGGAGAAAATCAAAAACAAATCTTCACGAGACAAGGCAATAAAATCTCAGATGGGTTGCCAACGCGGCAAGCGTAGGATGCAACAACCATGATGTTATTAAACATTAGTAGGTTGGGCTGACGACAGTAAGCCCAACAATTCTACCATGTTTAGTTGGGCTTCCTTTCGTCAGCCCAACCTACGAGTCAATGGCTTCATATGAAGAAGATCAAGGGGTTATTAGACCAAAGCAAATATCATGAATTTTGTTATAATATACAACTACATCCTTGCTTATATGCAATCCATTAAAGAAGAAGTAACACCAGAATAAATTAAGAAAGCACTCTCTGACTCACTAACACAAACCACACAAAATGTTGTCTCACTGCCAGCTATTCAAAAATTAAAATGGATGGGAATCATCGCTACATTGCTGGTGCGGGCCATTAGAATTATTGAGTAATCATTGTCCTTTCAGCTCCATTTGATAGTCTTCTAGTGTTTTCTGGGTACATGAAAAGGGGTGTACTTGAATAAGTCTTTTCCAATTATTGATATTTTGATCATCAATCATGACTTGTGGCTTAGGAAGAAAAGCCGTAAAAATATCAGCAATGGAAAATTCTGCCGCGCTTTTTTGAGCGTAATCAGCACCACCAGAACTCCAACAATAAAGATTAGCACCTTGATTTTTGAGGGTTTTTAGATGTTCAATCGTTGCAGGTATTGGAATTCGCTTAGATCCAAAGCTACGGACAAAGGTATCATCAACATCAACAAAAATATTAACATATTTTAATGTAGCCATTATAGTTATCTATATATAGATTGTGTTTAAATGCTACCAAATTAAAAAACGCTTGTCAAATCCTACTTATCAATGGAACCATATATTATCATTATGAATAAAAGTAGGGGCAATCCTTTATGGTTGCCCTTTGTGCTTACATATGTTTCAAACGCAATTTTAGGTAAGAGAATTCGACTGAATTATTATTCACTTTGCCTAAGCAATATAAAAAGTTTTGAGCTTGCTTTTTATCTTGTCTGTATATGGCTTGTTTTATTTTTTTGATATAGAATTTTTCTATGGCTTTTAAGCCAAGTTTAGCATCAGAATTGTTTGAGTCAAGCTTTAATACTTGTTGATAAGCAGTTCCCTTACTACCAGTAGTAAAACGTTTGGCATCAAAATGCTTTTTGCATTGTTGTAGTAAGCGCGTTATTTTTGCTTTATTTGCAGGTTTTATTGGTTCTATTTTGGATATTTTTTCTGGTTTTGCTACTACAGCTTGGGAGATTTTTAATGGTTTTGGATCATTAGAAGAAGCTTCTATATGATTCATATCCATTTCTCCAAAGATAGAAAGTAGTATCAAAATTATACTTGCAATAACAGTATATTTCTTAGAAGACTTCTTTTTTGCTGGAAACAGTTCCAGCAAAAATTTATCCGCAGTTGGTGTTCTATCTTGCCTTTTAAAGGCTAAAGCATGTAACACTGCTTTGTTTTTATTTAATTTTTTAATTGGTTTGGCAAGCATTTGTTTTGCTTCAGCTTTGAGAGCTGTTTCTTTATTAAAAGGATGTTTTCCTGATAATAATTCATAAGTTACACAAGCTAAAGCATAAATATCATCACTTGGTGCTGGATCGAAATCCAAAAACATTTCACGACTTGCATAAGCTTTTGTATATGCACTTAAATTGCCGGGATCATATAGAGTTTTCTCGCGTTCTGATTTATTGATTAGCCGTGCAATTCCAAAGTCAATTATTTTAATGGTTTTTTGTTTTGGATCATAAATGATATTATCTGGCTTAAAGTCTAAATGGGCAATTCCCTCTTTATGAATGTATGAAAGTGCATTGCCTAGATTTTGAATAATCGGTTTTGCATCTTCAAGCGGAATTCCATGCTGATTAGCTTTAATAAACTGTTTTAATGAAATGCCATCAAGGTATTCCATTACCATAAAAATGGTATTGCCCATACGATTTAACTCATAAGCACGAACAATATTAGGATGATTTAGCTTTTGATAACGAGCCAATTCACGTACTAATGCTTTAAGCGCGTCTGGATGTTGTTTGAAATTTCTACTTAAAAACTTGATTGCCACATAAGGATTACGTGATTCACCTTGTTCCTGAATTAAGCTAATGGCTTTCCATACCACACCCATACTACCTTTACCAATAGGTTCTATCAAGCGATAATTATCTTTTATAAGCATACCGGCTTTGATATTATTAATTGGTCGTTTAGGCTGATATGTTTTTATTAAAGTAGTGTCTGTGTGATTTACTTGGTCCATAAATTATTATTTCCTCATGAATAATACTATACATGATAATTCAATTGTTATGCAATTGTCAATATGAAATTAAATCTATTGTCTGGTAGAATTATGTTAATTTTTAAAAGAGGAAAAAAAATATGCCACCACAAGGTCGTTTAGGCGATAAATCATTCGCCCCGGCAGATGGACATGGTTGCCCAGCTTGTCCACATCCTGTTATTGGACCCGCTGTTCAAGGTTCGCCTAATGTGTTAGTTAATTATCGCCCTGCTGTGCGTGTGGGTGATAAGGGTATTCATTTTGCTTGTTGCGGTTCTAATACATGGACTGCGGCTAAGGGTAGTGGTACTGTGTTGATTAATAATAAACCCGCGCATCGTATGGGTGATAAGGATCAACACTGCGGCGGAAGCGGCAATTTGATTGAAGGTAGTCCTGATGTGATTGTAGGCGGATGAATCCACAAGTTCTTGATAGTTTTACACTTATATGCCCTGCATGTCGTAATGCCTTGCGGATAGCTAATTGTATTAAAGAAGATTCTGGTTATTTTATTGAGGGTTTCTTAGATTGTACTGCTTGTCATAGCCGCTATCCTGTTATTGCTGGTGTTCCAGTTATTCTCAAGGATATGGCTGCATGGTGGCGTTCTATTGGTTCTGATATTAGCGCAAACTTATCATGTGAGATTTTGGAATATTTTGCAGAATGTGATTCTTTGTTAAGTACTTATCTGCAATCTCATTATGATGGTTCTGCTGCTTATTGGAATTCTTTGAAAGAATGTTTGGATACTCGGTTGAATTTTTCCTTAGATATGGGTTGTGCCACTGGTGCTTATACTTTTGAATTGGCTAGTCACAGTAAATTGGCTGTGGGTATGGATTTAAATTTTAGCTTGGTTTCCGCAGCGGCTCGAATTCAACGTGAACAAAGTATCCGCTTTTTACGTAAACGCAGTTGTCGTCATGCTCAAGTCACAGAATATGATTTCGATTTACCAACAAATGTTTTTTTTATTGTAGCTGATGTTTTAGAACCTCCATTTTCAGCAGGTATTTTTGATTTTGTTAGTGGCTTAAATCTGCTTGATAATGTCCGCTTTCCGCTGATTATGATAGGGCAAATGGATGCTTTATTGAAAACTACTGGTTTGATGTTGCTTACCTCGCCGTTTGCATGGAGTAGTGAATTATCTGAACCTGTTGAATGGTTGGAAAATGAGGAAGTTTTAAAATCCGTTATTGTTGGAGAATCTTTTCCGCAAATGGAACTTGATTATCGGATAATTCGCGAAATTGAACACTTAGAATGGGTGCTGCCTCAAGATGATCGGCTAAAAAGCGTCTATTCTGTTTACCTTTTACTTGCACAAAAAGGATAATATGTATTATGCCTGCACCACAGAATGCAATGCTAATTCAATTAGCAAAAGTTAATTTTGCCTCAAACGCCATTAATCTGCCAACAAATTGGCGCGATTTGGGCAAGCAATATCCAGATGCTTTTTCGTCTAGCGAAAGAATGTCGTCGCCTAATCCGCCAATGACTTTATTTCGAGAAGCTACCTTAAATAAATATCATGTAGATACTGCTAATCAAATTGGTAGAATGTTTGAAAACTATATTGAGGGTATTTGTAAGGCAATATCGAATGGTATTGGTAATTGGATGACAACTGCTTCTATTGTTGGCGTAGTTACTGGTAGCCCAGTAGGAATGGTTGTACCGGGAAATGTTATTGGTCCACCTTTAATGCCTTTAATTTTTAAGGATGCACCTACAAATACTCCACAAGAAGTTAAATATTCAAAGGCTATTTCTACTGCTTTAGGCACTGCTTGGCAAGCTTGGCATATGGGAATTACTGGAACATTGGCTTTTCCTAGTCTGCCATATGTTCCTTGTCCTAATGTTCCTATGCCATTGATTGCTTTACCTTCTACAGGTGAAGTTATGCTTTCTCCTATGTCTTTAAGGGCTTCAATGAATGCTAATTTAGGAGACCCATCGGCTTTGCACGCTGATCCTTTATTTGATGCCATATCTAAATCATTTTCTACTGTATTTCAGACATTTAAGGCAAGTACTATTGTTGTGAATGTCCTTGGTACCGCAGCAGTTGCCAATGGCGCCCCGGGTTGCATTAAATAGAGACTTATATTATGGAAATAATTAATCACACCCCTTTTGTTGTAGAAGCCTTACCATTTAACAACATCATGTTACTTATAGTCAAGGGAACCTTTGAAATGTTACAAGGACAAAAGGCAGCGGCTGAACAAATTCCCATTGCCTTTGCTGATGAATTTAATGATGGTGGCAGTATCAAATTTGAGTCTGATATTGTACCTTTTAAGCCCAGAGCAGATATTGTTTTGAATGGTAAAGCATATGCTCCACATGGAAAACAAGTCAAAAGACTAAAAACCTCATTAACAGTGGGTAAAGTATCCAAGACACTGATTGTTACTGGTGATCGGTATTGGCAAACTAGAGCTGGATTTGTAACAGCCTCAGAACCAGAACCATTTAGCGAAATGGAAATTGTGTATGAACGAGGATATATAGACTCAAAAAAATCAATTAAAGATTGCCCCTTACCAAATATAGAAGATCCCAATTTTCTGATTCAAAGCTGGAAAGACAAAGCAAAACCTGCTGGATATGGATTTATTAGCAAAAGCTCAGCAAGCAGAGTAAAATATTTAGGTACTTATGATGAAAAATGGCAAAAGGAAATTGCTCCAAATCCACCTAATGATTTTAAAATGGACTTTTATAATGCAGCACCAGAAGAATTGCAAATGCAGGGCTATCTTAAAGGTAATGAAAATGTAGAATTAGTGAACCTGATGCCAGAAGGAGTAGTTAATTTTAAATTACCCACTTATAAGCTAAATATACAATTGGAAAAAGAACAAGTAACTACAATGAATTTAGATACTCTGTGCCTATTGCCCGATGAAAAGAGGTTTTATCTGGTTTGGCGCGGTAATATTCCAATTGATATACAAAGGATTATTGTTTCGGGAGTAGTATTATAATGCAAATTCGCCAAGAGCAGATGGATACATTTTCACAAGCAGAATTAACAAAATTTGAAGCGCGAATTGCGGATTTTTTGTATAGTGAATTTCCTGATGCTCCAGAAGTACCACGAGAACAATTAATACCAGCGATTCATGAACAAGTAACTAAAGCGCGTTCTTATGGTTTAGAGACAGAACGCCAAATAGCCAATTATGTAACAACAGCTTGGCTATTAGGGCAACAATTTGACACTGAATTTCCTGCTGCTCAAGAAATGCTAAAATCATCAGAATATATGCCTGATGATAAATCAGAATGGATGGCTCAGTGGACTGAAGAAATGTTTGCTGCTTTAGAAGGAGATAAAAATGTCTTGGGGTGACGCTTTTAAAGCGGCTTGGAATAAAGCGACTGATGTTGCTTGTGATGCCGCTGGTGCTTTAGCTACAGGTGCTAAAAAAGCTACTGGTTGGGTAAAAGAAAAAGCCTCAGATGTTGCCGATTGGAGTAAGCAAAAATACACTGAAATAAAAGATAAAGCGACAAAAACGGCAAACTGGGTTAAGAAAAAAACTGATGAGGTAAAAGAATGGACTAAGAAAAAAGCCTCACAAGCGGAAACTTGGGTTAAGGATAAAGCCATAAAATTCAGTAAAATGGCAAATAAAGCATACCAAAATGTTAAGAAAAAATTTGGAGACATAGTTGCGGGGGCAACTAAAATTATATGTAAAACAGCAAATGCCATAGACAATGCCATACAAAAAGGTCTTGATAGAGCCGCCAAGGAAAGGGCTAAGCAAAAGCCTAAAGGAGACTTGTTAAGTCAAGCTTTTGATGTAGTTAAACCCTCAATCAAATATGAATGGAGTAAGCCCTACCCACAGAAGAAAGGATGGGGAAGCTATAAAGACGCTGATGACAAACCAGAATCAGGTGTAAAAGTAGGAGGAACCACTGAATGGGCAAAGCATGAAGACCGTTTGCTGTATTATGGGGATGAAAGCAATAATCTTCAGATAGGATCTTACAGTTCAGAATTAAAAAGTGGTGCTGCCTATGATCCCAAAAAGCAGGAATTTACCGCAGATGTTATTGACATGAGTGCTCATGTTACTATAACAAGTTGGCAAACAAAAAATATAAAGGTGGATGTTGGTTCACTGGAAGGAAAAGGAAAGATTGGCATAACATGGGGACCTGACAAAAAGGAAGCGATTGCTGAAGCTAATCTCTCAGCAGATTTAATTAAAGGTAAAGCTTCTGGTACCTTGAATATCACTCCAAAAAGTATCTGGGATAATACGGTTGGACGTTTACCTTGGTTTGGAAAAGCACCAAAATGGCTTGATCATGGTATCAGTATAGGGGCAGAAGGAGAAGCGGGCATTGGTATTGGTATTGGCGGGAAAATTGGGGTTAAAGATAGTAAATTTGTATTAGGAGGAAAACTTGGGTTTGGACCGAAGTTAAGCTTCAGTTTGGGAATTGGATTTAAATAATTTTTATACTAACGGAGAAATTCAAACATGGTCAATACAAAACTGCCTCTTGGGGAAAATATTAGTGACGAAAAAATCAAGCTAGACTACAACATGGTACAAGATGTACCATTTGAGAATGAAAGTATATCTTATCGTGTCCTTGTGCCAAAAAACTGGAACCCCATGACCATTCACTTAAAGTCACGTCCAGTTATTAATGCCGAAAAAATGACCGGAATAGGTATGTTTGTTGGCCCTCAGATGCAAAATACAAAACCTTTTATTTTGCTTCAAGTAATGGAACTACATCAAGAAATGGCAGCAGCTGATGTTTTAAGAGGCTATGTGTTAGCGAATGACTATAAATTAAAAACCATCCAAGAAGATTCTCCAAAACGTGTTGATAGCCTTGTTGAATTTGAAATAGAAGGTGCTACATTTTTTGGGAGAGCTATGATGGGAATTACCGGAAATCGTGTTGGATTTCTTTTAGCAGCTGGGCCATATTCGGATTATGATGGCTTGAAAGATACATTTGCTTTAGCTTCTGCTTCCTTTAATATGACTAAAGCACCTCAAGGCGATATAGAACCGTGGCGAGAATGTAAAATTGGAACTGATTGGCTTAGCTTTAGTTATCCTATTTCTTGGAATTTCAGCCGCCCTTCTTCATTTGAACCCAACAGTCGTGCTGGTGTAGAACTTTACCATACAGATATTGATGAAAATATCATAGGAATAATTCGTATTAAAGTTGTTTTAAAAGCAAATATCATCAATATAGAAACAGAATTGATAAAATTTATGGATGAACTTGAAGAAATGGGTGTTGAATTCGGTGAAATTATGGCTCGCGATAATTTATCTGTAAATGGACGCTTTATTGAGGGACATCAAGTAGTATATCAAGCTCTTGATAAAAATACCGGATTAGTAAGAGAAGTTTGGTGTACGCTATTGGAAGATGATGAATATTTGTCATTTTTTGCGCTTCTCACTACAAGAAGAGAAGATGCTTTTTCTATTTGGGCAGTTAATAAAAGAGCATGGCAAATAATTATGAATACATTAGAATAATATGTATGAATGCATTAGCACGTAGGGTGTATGATGCTTTGCTTATACACAAGCTAGCTTGACTTTCTCAACAAAATCCGTTTATTCCGTAAATCCGTTGTACTTAATAACTAATGTTACACACTGTAGGTTGGGTTGACGATAGGATACGCAGTCACGTAGCAAAGCGGAGTAAGCCCAACAAATTCACAATTTGTACCTAGTACTTAGTCAACTTTCAAGTGGCGGGTTTTAGACCTGACAGGTTTTAAAAACCTGTCAGGTCTTTGGGCTTGTGACCAGCGGTTTAGCTTATTGACAGCAGACTTAATCCTGTAAGGATCTTGAATTTATTCCTAGGCTGTGTTTGAGAATGTTAAAATGTTTTTTTACATCATATTGCGGTCATACCAGTTTTGTTAGTACAACGAATTAAGAAATAAACGAAACGATACAAATTAGTTTATTTCTTAATTCGTTGTACTATAGACCAGCATGTAGGGTGTATCCTGCGATAGGTTTCGAGTGCCAAATTACACCAAAACCGAATAAGTGTATGACACTTTGCTTGACTTTCTCAACAAAATCCGTTTATTCCGTAAATCCGTTGTATTTAATAACTCATGTTACACACCTACAGAATTTTAAAGCCCTGAAGGGGCGATATATTATAGCCTAGGGCAACGCCCTAGGTGAGGATATTAATTTATGTTAGCCCTGAAGGGGCGAAATATTATAGCCTAGGGCAACGCCCTAGGAACGGATATTATTTGATGTTAGCCCTGAAGGGGTGTTTTAAAACATCAATCTATTTCGCCCCTTCAGGGCTAAAAAATTAAATTCCGTACCTAGGGCGTTGCCCTAGGCTATATTATTTCGCCCCTTCAGGGCTAAAAAATTAAATTCCGTACCTAGGGCGTTGCCCTAGGCTATATTATTTCGCCCCTTCAGGGCTAAAAAAATTAAATTCCGTACCTAGGGCGTTGCCCTAGGCTATATTATTTCGCCCCTTCAGGGCTTAAATTATTATCGTCAAGAATTTTTGGATATATATAAATAACTATGGCTGAGTATAAAACTAGAGTTGCCAGCACTTCAAGGCGCGATCAACAATCAAATAATTCAATCAATAAATCTTGGTCTCATCCTTCTCAATGGGATAGTGGTGAGGAATTTGTCTTAGAACCCGGGGTTATTATTCGAGAAAATTATCGTTTAACAGAAAAGCTTGGTGAAGGTGGCATGGGCGTGGTTTGGAAAGCGGTTGATTTGATTCAAGAAGCTGGTGATTCGCGTAATCCTTATGTTGCTATTAAGTTTTTAAGTCGAGATTTTAAGGATCATCCTGATGCGCTTAAAGCATTGGTTCGTGAGTTTAGTCGCTATAAAAAATTAACTCATACTAATATACTTAAAGCTTATGGCTTAGATCGCATTGGCGATAGGTTTTTTATGGTAATGGAATTTTTAGAAGGAATTCCATTAAATAAATTTATCAGAAATAATCCTAATGGTATTAGCCTAAGTGAAGCTGAATATATCATTAATGATATGGCTAAAGCATTAGAACACGCTCATCAAAATGGTGTTGCGCATTTGGACTTTAAGCCTGCTAATGTGCTTTATGATGATGAATTGAATATTGCCAAAGTCATTGATTTTGGGATTGCGCGACGAATAGAAGAAATTGATGAAGATGACACGACTCGATTTGATCCCGGAAGTTTAGGAGCATTAACAGATTCTTATGCTAGTTCTGAAATGTTCTTAGGTTTAAAACCTGATCCTCGTGATGATATTTATGGTTTCGCTTGTGTAACTTATGAATTACTTTCAGGAAAACATCCCTATCAAAGAAAAAAAGCTAATCAAGCTGAAAATGAGAAGCTTTCTCCTCAACCGATTAAGAGTTTAAATAGTCAACAAAATAAGGCTCTATTACATGCTTTGGCTTTTAATAGAAATGATAGAACACCAACAGCAGCTCAATTTTTAGATGAGTTTTTTTCAAGGAAAAAGAAGAAAGTGGGTTTCGTAGGAAAAAGTATTATTATTTTTCTAGTGCTTGTGGTAGCAAGTATTTCTGCACTAACATTCTTTAAGAAACCTCAAAATACAGAGATAGAAACAGAAATCATTAAAGAACAAGTTCAACAACCAAAGGAGCCTCAACCTGTAGTAGTAGTAGAAGAACCTCCAGCTTTAGCATGTGAACAATTTTCAACTAAGATACTCTTAAGAGATGCCCATAAATACATGCAAGAATATAGTATAATCTATCCAGTTGGAGATAATGCTCTGGAAAAATATCAACAAGTTTTGGAGCTTTGCCCTACTAATCAAGAAGCGAAGAATGGATTAACTAATATTGCTGAATCTTATAAAAATAAAGCAAAGAGCAGTTTGATAATAGGACATATTAAACGATGTCAAAAACATATAGACAACGCATTACGCGCTGCACCCAATGATCCAGATTTAATAGATTTTTGTAAAAAATAATAAAACCGCATAAACGCGGTTTTATTATTTATCTATCTTTTAAACTTACCAACATTTCTAACTTGTACACGTCGATGTTTAGGGTGCCAAGAAGGATAAGCTTCTAATAACTTCTCTTCTCCATAGCCTATAGCTTTGAGACGTGATCTACTAATCTTGTGCTTCCAAATCAAATAATTTGTAACTCTTTGAGCACGTTTTCTGGATAGCCTTTTATTAGCAGCCCAAGAACCCGAAGCATCAGTATGACCCTCAATTTCAAAATCACAATCAAGTAATTGATCTGTGGAAAGAACTTGAGCCAAAAGATCAGCATATTGACGACCTTGCCTTGTTAACCAAGACGAACCGCGTTTAAACTGAATGAGTATTCCCACACTTTTTGCTTTGAAATTAGGCGTACTACAAATTGAACTAGGTTTTGGATCACGCACTGATTGTACAGGCTTAGTAGGAATCTTAGATATAGGCGGTGTAGGCTCAGAGTGCATAGGTTGGGGTGGCATTAAATCCCTAAGCAAATCTGCCTTGCTAGGCATTCCATCATACATTTTTACATCATCAGCAAAACTATTAAATGTATAACATAATGCCAAAAACAGGATAGATTGATAAATCTTCATTTAAAACTTTCCTACATTTCTGATTTGCACACGTCGATTTATAGGATTGGTAGAATACTTTTTGCCATTTAACAATCTATATTCTCCATAGCCCTTAGCTTTGAGACGCGCTGGATTAATACTATGTGCATTAATTAAATAAGATACAACAGTATTGGCACGTTGCTTGGAAAGCCGTGTATTATGATAGGCACGACCAGAGCTATCTGTATGACCCTCAATTTCAAAATCGCAAGCTAATAACTGATCAGCGGCAAGAACATCACCCAAAAGATCAGCAAATTCACGAGCTTTAGGTGTCAAGTTAAATTGATTGACTTTAAATCTAATAGTTATTCCAACGATTTTGTCTTGGAAATTAGGCATATTGCATGGTGAAGGAGATATTGAACGAGTTCTACCAAAACTTCTGGTCATAACCGGTTGGTATGGCATTAAATCTCTAAGTAATTGCGCCTTAGTCGGCACTTGGTCATAAATAATGACATTATCTCCAGCAAAACTATTGAATGTGTAACATAATGTTAAAATTCCTATGGATTTATATTTCATAGCTCAATTCCTCTTATCTTATATTAAAAGTATGCTTATTATACTAAAATAAAAATTGTTTGTAAAGAATATTTTGGACTAGTGTTTGCATAAATACCAATATAAATTTATGAATTATGATAAATAATCATAAAAGATGGAATAACAGTTGCATCTATTATGATAAATAAGGTTGAATTATAGTTTGCAAAGAGCTTAAAGCAATATCGCGATAACTGCCATTATCGCTTATCGCCCAAGCCTGTAGCAAAGTAAAAGTTTTATCAAACTCAGTTTCGATACTAGTTTGTTCCTGAGAATGCGCAAGAAATTCGTCTGCCTCTTGTAAAATATGCTCAGAAATAGCAACTTGTATTTGAAAATTAACATTCTCCCAATTGCTTTGATAATAAGCCCAAATGGCGCGTTTATAAAATTGAGTCTGCGGAACAACATTCTGATTCCATTGCTGCTCAAAATATTGCTGATAAGATTTATCACCAGTTACACGATACAATTCAGCGGCTGCCCATAACTTTATATCCTCACCCTCTGACTGACTCTGTAACCAAGCCTGTTCAGCGCGATTTAAATAATCAGCGGCTAAATTCACATCATACATAGCTGATAAGCGTGTAGCATTAGCAAATAAAGCTGCTGCCACAGCCTTATTATACTCTTCACTTTGCTCAAAAGTTTCCAATTGCTTCTGTAACCAAAATAAGTCATCCTGATTACTAGCCAAATTTAACGGCTTAATATCATAAGCCGTGAAAGAATACGACAACACCGATGATGTTGTAAGTTTTGTAAACTCATGAGTATTTTTTACAGAAGAACTAGAAACAGGAGCTAAAGATTTGAATTTATTAAATGATTGCGGTTGAAGAATAGATTTACGACTTTCTCCTATAAACTTTAATAAAGCTTCATACTTAGGAGTAGTAACTTGATCCATATATTCCAATGTACCCCAGCTACCCCATTTACTAGAACTACGACAATTAGTATAATGAACAAATAAATTACCACCTTTTGCTTTCCACATATTCAAATATTCTGTATATAATTTTCCCATACGTGGATCACGATTAGCATTTATAAATAATTCAGTTATAGCTTCATTATTAATAACATTTTGTACACCAACTAAATGCTGCCCTCCTTCATAAGCTATCAGATCTAAACCCATTTTCTTTGTAACATTAGCTGTATCTTCTATATGATTCGCAGAATCTTGTAATGCGCCACCAGATGTTTCATGGTTTAAAATCCCACCATATTGTAATTCTTGAAATAATTTATTTAAACCACCATCAGCCTCTTTAGTCCATGCTGTAACTTCTTGTTCATGTTGAGGAAGTCCAAGGTAATAACCAAAGTAAGGTGCAATTGCAACAGCATTGATACCATGACGATAACATGGAGCTTCTTGTTTCCATAATGGACAATTTAAAATTTCTGTAATACTCCATTCATTACTTGCTTGGGTTGCCATTACACATATTACTCGTTCTGAATTTTCCGCCCAAACTTTTTTCCAAATATCACAAATTTGCGCAGTGCGTTTACCAAACCAATTCAAACGTTTGGTATAAGAATCTACATCAGGATATGCTTGATCCCATTCCTTTGAAGCTTGTTCTTCTACCCAAGAAGCTTGCTCAAACATTGAATTCCAAACTTCATTAGAATATTCAACATAAACTTTCAAATTAGGAGATAAATTAGTTTTAACTAAGCTCGCAAAATTCTGTATATATTCATCATCTACCTGATGTGGCATATTAAACCAAGGATCAGAATTATTTAAGTTGGATAATTTTACCATAACTTCTAAAGGTGCCGATTCATCATCTCCACTCCAACGTGCATCAGCTATTGTAGTTCGTTGTTGCCATTTTTCTTCAGTAGAACCATTAGTATTCATCCAATTCATAAATCTTAACACTTTAAAGTGTTTAATTTGTTCCAAAAAATTTGGATAAAATACTTGATTTTGATGATACATAGATTCATGATTCGGCAAAATAACGCGAATGTTACGAATATAATTTCCATTTTTATTAGGATCAGTTGCAGTTATTTTAATATAAATACCATCATCATTAGGAGTAACATTAATTACATCACGACCGGGACGAGAAGCTTTATCATTTTTCTGAGCGGAAAAATCATATTCAATTGTACCCTCACCATCATACAATACAATATATTGTCCGGCTGGATAATGCCCATCAAGACTACTGAATAATAAAGTACCAACAAACCAATAAGTTGGTTTATCAGTTGGAGCTGGTAAAGAACGTACCCAACCATGTTGATCTAAATCTAATTGATCAGCTTCCTCAGTATTCCAAGATTTTTCAGAAGAACAATCAGCTTGTTCGCCCTCCACGCATTGAGTAATCCATGGTCTGGAAGTTTTAAAAGCGTCAATAAAACTTAATTCTGAAGACCAATCATTAATGTTATTGAGATTAGTACCAACGGCTGACTGGATATTATTAACATGCTTAATATCACGAGTTTGAAGAAATGTTTTGCTAGTAGAAGATTGTTTCTGATCTACTAACTCATTTGATAAGGGTTTCGAGAAAAATTGATTATTATGAAGTTTATTTTCAAATTTATTTTCTTGGCTCATAGTTGCCACAGGATTATCATTCTCTTCCTGTTTGTCAACATTCAATACCATTATGCAAGAAGAAATGGTAATTAAAAAGCCTAGTAAATAGATAAAAGGTATGTGGAACATAATATGATTTACCTATATTAGTTAAGTAATTAATTAGTCCGCAATCATTCATAAATTGTTCCAATTATTTTACTATGCAAAATAGTATTTTAAAAAACAATAATATATATTATATCACTATATAGTTATTATTAAGAATGATAACTATATAGTGATGTTAAAATGACATAGTTGTCAAAATATTGGCAGTTTTTTTTAATATTTTGAATATGCTAAAATATTATTTTTTATAAACAAATTATATTTTATATTGCATAATAGTCATTTAAAAATATAATATATGTAATATAAGCTAATAATATATTTTATATAAAATACATTATGATTGTTAATATGCAATTCGTATTCCTATTTATCTTTCAACACTAACATAATAAGTGTCGCAACAATTAACAACAAATAGATTGGACTAAAAAATTCTAGCCATAATACTGGCATTATCCACATCATTATTTCTGTATAAGTTATTATCAATAACAAATGTAAGGCTACTACTATCCATGCTAAAGCAATACTTATTCTTAATAATGGCTGCAAGAAAATTAAGCGGGCGTGCCAAATATCGGCACTGGTGACAGGTGTTTGTTGTAAACTTTCTTCTATGCTCTTAGGTTTTATACCGGTTACTTCGCTTATTGGAGTTGGATTACCGCAATTACCGGCTAGCAGCATTTTTAAATTATCAGTAGTAAGTGGACCAAAATTTAAACGATCATTCAGAGCGGCAGAAAATTTCATTAATATTATGGGAATAAAGAAAGCCAATGTTGGCTTCATTTGTAACCATTTTCTTAGTAAGGCAAATAAGTTGAGTAAACTTATTGGTTTCGCGCCTACTAATTCAAAACTCTTAGCCTCAGTAGGCCAATTTTTTAATAATTCTAATAGGTTAGCTTTTAAGTGATCAATGTGAATTGGCTGTAATTGTTGATCTCCTTTGCCTATGATTGGCATAATTGGTAGGCTTGCCATTGCAGAAAACAATGTTGTACTATCACCACCGCGCCCAATTACCATAGATGGATAAAAGATGACGCTATTTAGTTTCAAACTTTTTAATGCATCATCAGCGGCACGTTTAGTAATATGATAAGGAGTTTCGGCATTGTCATCAGCACCTAATGCTGAGATTTGTAAGATTTTATTAATACCAACTTGTTTTGCCGCTGTGAATAAAGCCACTGGAGCTTTTGTATGTATATTCTCAAAACTTTGAGAGCGGGTTTCAACAATAATTCCAACAGCATTAATAACAAGATCAATATTTTTTAAACGTGGAACCCAAACATCAGGAGAATGATCCTTAGTGAAATCACATGCTAAACACTCAATTTCAGGAAAACGCGCTTGCCATTTTTTAGTATCTCGAACACAAGCAACTACTTTATGCCCATCACTAACTAAGGCTGATAATAAATTTTGACCAACAAAACCACTGGCACCGGTTAATAATATATTCATAATCGTATTAATTTATATTATAAAGTGCCTAGTTTAAAGTAAAATCTATGATCAATCAACTAATCATGAACTTTTTTATCAATCAGGAGTTCAAAGCAAAGCTTTGATTTTACAAAGCTGCGCTTTGAACTCCAAACTTCCTACAATTTATAGTACAACGGATTTACGGAATAAACGAAAATAAACGAATTATTATTCTAAAATAATAGAAATCCGTTTATTCCGTAAATCCGTTGTACTAAATCCAAAACAAAAAACAACTACAGGGATTGCATGTAAGCAGCTATTATAATTTGCCTTAGTCGCAAAAGTAACCGGATAAATCCCCATAGCAAATTTATCAACTGATACTTCATGCTTCTTATCTCCCATATTAAACTTCCCAGCAGGAATCTACAGGATTTGATTCTGGCAATACAAATTTATTAACTTGCCATGTTGATAATGTCTCACAACCCAATTGTTGGTTTAATTTAAATAATTTGTTTGTCCACGTAATTCGCTGTACTTAATACTATTATACTTAACTACAAATTATCAAGTGCATCTAAACACTTATAAAAGCCAATTAAAAACTGGGAAGCAGTCGGAAAACGAGAATTAGTTGAAGAACAAGGAAAGACTATTGAAGTTATTTTCAAAACAAATAATCAGTCTTAAAAACAGAAGATTGTAATTCCTCATCATAACAAATATGATAAGTGCGCCCAATAGCAGGTTTTAATTCTTTATAATATTTCTTATTAATCTCTTCATCAGTAGATAACAAAATAACTTGATGACTCGCTTGAGGAAAATAATTTTCAACTAAATTCTGACGATGTTGACCATCTAAGCGGCTTAAAGGCGTATCAATAATAGCTGGCAATGGTCTGCCAGACGCTCTACTTAAACCCCATAAAATAGAAACAGCTAACAACTGCCTTTCACCAGCAGATAAATTCTCAGTAGCTAAAGATTCCTTATTGCCTGTATAAAGTTTAAAGCTATAATCCATAGGATTAATTTCTATACCGCTAATAAAATTCTCTTTTCTAATTAAATTTTGAAAACTATCTAAAATTAAACTTTCTAATTTATTAATATGTTTTTTTAACATAGCAATACGAAATTTTTCTAAAGTCTCACGTACTGTTTCAGAATGCTTTAATATTCGGCGTTTAGTTTCATTTATAAATTGTTCCCGTGCATTATCTTCATAAGTTTTATTTAAAACATTTTTTTTACGTACAATATCATTTTGAAGACGTTCTGATTCTTGTATTAATTGTTCTAATTTAAACTCTTTTTGCTCAATCTCTGCTTTTATATTCTTTAATTTTTCATTAATACCATCTAAACTAGAAGGATCAGGAATACTATCTAATTTCCGTTCATAAGCTTCTATTTGATCAGTTAATATTTGAGCTTGTTTAATTAATTTTTTTGTTGATTTTTTAATATCTCCTAAACTCTCTAAACGCACTAATGCCGAACTATTAAGATTCAAATAACATTCTGTTTTTAACTTTTCCTCACGCTCAGTTTTATCTTTTGTTATAAATGTTTTCAATACAGATAAAGCAGAACCAGCAACTTGTTGTTGTTTTAACAATTTCAATATTGCATTATCACGCTTAATAAGAGTTTGATTTAACATACCAATATGTTCAACTTCTTGTTCTAAAGATACCTGCTCATCAACTTGATTTAACAAATCAGATACCAACAACAACGGAGTATCACCAGTGGCAATCTCACGTAACTCTTTATTCTTTTCCAATAATTGTTGTTTACGATTTATTAAATCATTTTCAATTAACTGTCTTTGCTCAAATAATTCCCCACCTTCACGACGATATTCTTTTTTGAATTTATCTTGTGTAATTTTTAAATCTTTTAAACTTAATTTAATTTCAGTTTTTTCTTGTTTAATATTTTTATTTTCAATTGTCAACTGTTTAAGTTCTTTTTCTAAGCCCATAATTTCATCAATCGTTTGCTGTGATTGAAGTTGAGCTTTACGTTTACGTTCGATAGTTAATAAATCAGTATCTAAACGATCAACTAAATCCAAACCCAACAAGGCTTGAATACCAATCCTAAGCAACAGTGCCGCTTTATCTTGATTAGCAAAAGCCTCAATTTTTTCCCCATCGAAAAAAAACAAACTAGCAATTTGCGCCGGTATAAATTCCTCAACATATTCATACCAACGCTCAGTAATCACAGGATCTAAAACTCCATCGCGTTGAACTTCAACACTTTCCTTAATATTCTTACCATTCAAGCTCCATGAACGACGAATACGAATCGCTTCTTCTTTACCTTCTCTAAAATGTCTAAATTGTAACTCCAAATTAGCTCCATCTACAGGATCCACATTACGATTAATCATTTTCGCCAAATAATCTAAATAATTAACCGTAGTCTTTGCAAACTTACCATAAAGTACCAATTGCAAAGCCTCTAACAAAGTCGTTTTACCACTACCATTCAAACCACCAAATAAAATAATAACTTTTTTCGATGAAGCTGGTAGCAAATTAACAATATGACGACCCTTATAAATACCAACATTTTCTAATACAAATTCTTCAAAAATCATAAAGCATCAATCTTAAAACGAGATGGACAATTACCACGCATAGTTTTAAACCTTCGTGTTGGTAACACATCTTTGAAATTATCAATCTTAGATAAATCCTTTTGTAACCGTATTCTAATTTCAGTTAACAATTTTTTACCTCTAACTCTTTTACATTTTAAGCCCAAATAAGCGCGACTACCTTTACCAAATTCTTGATCAAACGCCCTCAATAATTTAGAACGTCGAATATAATTACCAGCATTATTAGCAACTAATTTATTAAAACTAGTTTTTGAAAACAAATCCACCAAACGATTAGATACTTCATAATACTTATTCTCTGACAAACCAGAACAACTACCATGTTTATACCACTCATGACGTTGTAAACATGACATAGTACCCGGCATAAATTTATTTAAATCCGTTCTGACACTGTTAGATAAATTCAAAGATGGCATCTTACACCAACGTCTTTTTTTATCCTTCCATTTGATAGACTTAGACACATTACAATAACCATAACGATGACCATTACGTCCCTTCTTATTTGGCCAAAGTCCATGTAAAACAAAGTTATAGGCACTAAAATCACTTTTCTTTTGAGAACGACAGGCTGGTTTACCACGCCGATATTCACAAAAAGCCGATTGCCAACTAAGAGCTAAAACATAATAATCAAAAGAACCTGCCTTACTATAGGCTTGTGAATACGAACTTGTACTCAATAATACTATAAACATAAACTTAACTAAATATTTCATATTAAAATTACTCATAATGAAGAAAAGACTTGACAGAAATAAAAAAATTATTTCTAATACTAATGCGATATTATATATGTTTTTTAAAACTTGTAGGATAAAATGATGAAAAAATTTGTAGGAACGACAATATTAATCACAAGCCTGAGTTATTTAACTGCTTGCGGTACTAGTAATGCCATAAAAGGAACTGGAATTGGCGCAGTAGCTGGCGCTGCAATTGGAGCTGCAATTGGAGATAAACCCGGACGTGAAAAAGAAGGCGCAATTATTGGCAGCGTCATAGGTGCAGGAATCGGAGGGTTTATTGGTAATCGGATAGATAAACAAGCTCAGGAACTAAATACAATACCCGGTGTTAGTCAGGTAAAAGTGGAAAAAGAAGAAGGCAATGAAAAAATTGACTTTCAAATGAAAGTACTTTTTGATTTTGATGATGCTAGTATAAAACCTTCTGAACATACTAAATTAGATAAATTCGCTGATGTACTATCTAAATATCCTGAAAATATAGTTCTTATTGAAGGTCATACTGATGATAGGGGTGAAGATGACTATAATCAGACACTATCTGAACAACGGGCTGAATCTATTAAAAATTACCTCAATGCAAAAAATCCATCAATTAAATTGAGTTCAGTTGGTTATGGTGAAAGTAAACCAATTGTTCCTAATGATACAGAAGATGGTAGAGCATTAAATCGTCGCGTTGTAATTAAAATTACAATTGATCAACAACGTGCCGCCGAATTATATCAAAATTCACAATAAATGATAAAACCTTGAAATCAATTGATTTCAAGGTTTCACAAGTTTTTAAACTTCGGTTTCTTCTTCTTCTATTATTGGTCTATCCACTAATTCAACAATAGCCATTGGTGCTTTATCACCCGTTCTAAAGCCACATTTAAGAATTCTTAAATATCCACCCGGACGTTCCTTATAACGTGGACCCAATTCATTAAATAATTTTGTGACAATTTCTCTATCTCTTAATCTAGCAAAAGCTAAACGACGTTTAGAAACGCTATCTTCTTTAGATAAAGTAATTAAAGGTTCTACTACTCTACGTAGTTCTTTAGCTTTAGGTAAAGTTGTTTTAATTATTTCGTGGCGAAAAAGTGACACAGCCATATTTTTAAACATTGCTTTTCTATGACTACTGGTCCTATTTAAGTGCCGACCTTTCTTTCTATGGCGCATAATTTTCCTTTATTCGTTTCATTAAGAATCTTTTGAATTATCCTCCAATCCGGGAGGAGGCCAACTTTCTAAACGTGCCCCTAAAGAAAGTCCCCGTGAGGCTAATACATCCTTAATTTCTGTTAAAGATTTCTTACCAAGGTTTGGTGTCTTTAATAATTCTGTTTCTGATTTTTGAATCAAATCACCAATATATAAAATTCTTTCTGCTTTCAAACAATTAGCAGAACGTACTGTTAATTCTAACTCATCAACAGGTCGTAATAAAATTGGATCAATTTCATTCTTTTCTGTTGTGGTATTTTCTGCCTCAACATCACCTTTTAAATCAACAATAACAGACAATTGATCTTGTAAAATACCAGCCGCTGTTTTTACAGCAGTTTCTGGATCAATTGTCATGTTAGTTTCTATGTCAATAATTAGCTTATCAAGATCAGTACGTTGTTTAACTCGTGCCCTTTCAACTTGGTAAGATACGCGCAAAATTGGACTAAAAGAAGCGTCTAACTTTAAAGTACCGATAGGAGTTTCATTATCATCATCTTGAATTCTTTGACTAGCGGGCTGATAACCGCGCCCCATCATTATTTTCAAATTCATATTGAAATCAATGGCTTTTGTCAAATTAGCAATAACATGATCAGGATTTGCTACTTCTACATTACTATCTACAATAATATCAGAACCACATACTGGACCCGGTCCTTGTTTAGTTAGTCGCAAATTTACCTCTTCACAACCTTCCATGCGAATGGCTAAACCCTTCAAATTTAATAATATATCAATGACATCTTCTTGTACACCCTCAATTGGGGTATATTCATGTAATACACCATCAATTACAACTTCTACTACCGCAGCTCCCGGCATAGAAGATAATAATACTCGTCTTAAAGCATTACCTAATGTATAGCCAAAACCACGATCCAAAGGCTCTAATGTAATTAATGCTGTTGTTTCATTGATATGTTGAACATCAACTATACGTGGTTTTAATAATTCCATCATGATAGGCTTGCCCCTATTTGGAATACAATTCCACTACCAGTTGTTCATTGATATCACTTGGTAATTCACCACGTTCTGGTGTAGATTTAAATATCCCTTGCATTTTATCGACATCAACATCAACCCATTCAGGGAAACCATATTCCTTAGCACTATTTAATGCTGCTTGAATACGCAATTGTTTACGACTTTTTTCACGGATAGATATAACATCGCCCGCTTTCACTTGGTAAGAAGCAATATTTACTACACTATCATTTACTAAAATAGCTTTATGACTTACTAATTGTCTAGTTTCAGCACGAGTCACACCAAATCCCATGCGATATACAATATTGTCTAAACGACATTCTAGTAATGTCAATAAATTTTCGCCTGTTGAACCTTTTAAGCTACTTGCTTTCACATAATAATTATGAAATTGCTTTTCTAAAACACCATAAAGTCGGCGTATTTTTTGTTTTTCACGTAATTGCAATGCATAGTCAGACATACGAGGACGCTTATCACCATGCTGTCCCGGTAATTTCTCTAACTTGCATTTAGAATCTAAACTGCGTGTACGACTTTTTAAAAATAGATCCACACCCTCACGGCGGCTTAATTTACATTTAGGACCAAGATATCTTGCCATATTTAAACTCTACGTCTTTTAGGAGGACGACAACCATTATGCGGAATTGGTGTCACATCTGTAATACTAATAATCTTAAATCCATTAGCATTTAAAGACCGAACGGCTGATTCTCGTCCTGGACCCGGTCCTTTTATTCTGACATCCAAATTTTTAACACCAAATTCTTTAACTATATTACCAACCTTTTCAGCCGCTATTTGAGCAGCAAAAGGTGTACTTTTACGTGAACCACGAAAACCACTACCACCAGCAGTCGCCCAACCTAAAGCGTTGCCCTGACGATCTGTGATGGTAATGATGGTATTATTAAAAGAAGCATGTACATGGGCAATGCCATCAGTTACATTCTTTTTTACTTTCTTACGTGAACGCTGTGCTGCCTTCGCCATATTTTTAATTATAAATTATTAATTTAAAGTTATTTCTTAATAGCTCTACGAGGACCTTTACGAGTCCGAGCATTAGTACTGGTACGTTGACCATGTACAGGTAAACCACGTCTATGTCTCATACCACGATAACAGCCTAAGTCCATTAAACGCTTAATATTCATTGAAACTTCACGACGTAAATCACCTTCAACATTATATTTGGCAACTTCAGCACGTAAATTCTCTAATTCTTCATCTTTTAAATCTTTTACTTTAAGCTTATGTGGAATACCTAGGGTATCACAAATATTTTGTGCTGTAGTATTACCAATACCATAAATTGAGGTCAATGCAATGACTGTATGTTTATGTACTGGGATATTTATACCAGCAATACGGGCCATAAATTACTCTCTTTTAATTATTAATGATTTCTATTATTAACCTTGTCGCTGCTTATGTCGTTTTTCTTTACAAATAACTCTGACTGAGCCATTACGACGAATAACCTTACAATTTCTACAAATCTTTTTTACTGAAGCTCTGACTTTCATATTTAACTAAATTTTAATTATCGGTTATCTGATGATTGATAACCGATGAATAGTATTAACGCAATAGTGGATTCCGACTATCACCACCACCTAAATTAGTATTTTTCATCAAACTTTCATATTGATGTGACATTAAATGCGCTTGTACTTGCGACATAAAGTCCATTGTCACCACAACAATAATTAACAATGAAGTACCACCAAAATAAAATGGAACATTCCATTTTAATGTTAAAAATTCTGGTAACAAACAAATTGCTGTTATATAAATAGCAGCCGCTAATGTTAAATGCGACATTACTGTATCAATATATGCTGCTGTTTGTTTCCCGGGTCTGACACCGGGGATAAAAGCACCTGATTTTTTTAAATTATCTGCTATTTCTTTTGGATTAAATATTAAAGCTGTATAAAAAAAACAGAAAAATATAATCGCAACTGCATATGCAAACACATATAATGGTTGTCCCGGTGACAAGGTTTGAGATAAATCTTTTAACCATGTCATACCTTCAGCACTACCTAACCAACCACCTAAAGTAGCTGGAAATAAAATAATACTAGAAGCAAAAATAGGTGGAATCACACCAGCCATATTTAACTTTAATGGTAAATGACTGCTTTGTCCAGCATACATTTTATTACCAATCTGACGTTTGGCATAATTTACTGTTAAACGACGCTGACCACGTTCTACAAATACCACAAAAGCTATTACAAATAAAATTATCGCAAATAATAACAATAATGTTAATACATGTAATTGACCAGTACGTGCCAATTCTAAGGTACCACCTACTGCTGAAGGTAAACCTGCCACAATACCAGCGAAAATAATGATGGAAATACCATTGCCAATTCCACGTTCAGTAACTTGTTCACCTAACCACATTAAAAATAATGTACCGGTTACCAAAGTCATGACAGCTGTTACTTTAAAAGCCATACCTGATTCAATGACAACATTTTGACTTTCTAAAGCAATAGCCACACCTGTAGCTTGGAAAAGTGCTAATACTAATGTTCCATAACGAGTATATTGAGTAATTTTACGTCGCCCTGCATCTCCTTCTTTTTTCAATTGCTCTAACTTTGGTGATACCACAGTCAACAATTGCATAATAATAGATGCAGAAATATAAGGCATAATTCCTATCGCAAAGACAGAAAAACGCTCTAAAGCACCACCTGAAAACATGTTAAACATGTCTAAGATCGTACCGCGTTGCGATTCAAACATATTCGCTAATGCTACCGGATCAATTCCGGGAACAGGAATAAAAGTACCTATGCGAAAAACAATTATTGCACCTAGCACAAACAACAAACGTTGTTTTAGCTCGGTTAAACGACCCAATTTTCCTAATTCACTCGCTGTATTAATAGCCACTTAAGTCCTCTTTTTAAAATTGAAAATCAATCTTCAATCGTTCCACCAGCAGCCTCTATTGCAGAGCGTGCGCCTTTTGTGACCGCTAATCCTTTAATGGTTATAGCTTTTGTTAATTTCCCTGAAACAATTACTTTAGCGCGTTTACTAGTTTGTGGAATAATATTGGCGGCTTTTAAATTCACTAAAGTTACTACATCCTCTTTTACTGCTTCAAGTTCATGTAAACACACTTGAGCAGTAAATTTGGCTTTTAATGAAACAAAACCAACTTTTGGCAAACGCCTTTGTAATGGCATTTGTCCGCCTTCAAAACCGACTTTATGATAACCACCAGAACGTGAGCGTTGACCTTTATGACCACGTCCACAGGTTTTTCCAAAACCACAGCCAATACCACGTCCAACACGTTTTGCTACTGTTTTAGTACCGGGTGCTGGTTTTAACGTATTCAGATACATGATTAAACTTTTTCCACTTTCAACAAATAGACCACTTTTTGGATCATACCACGTATAGCTGGAGTATCTTCTACTTCAACAGTATGGTGCATTCTTCTTAATCCTAAGCCTGCTACACATGCCTTATGATCTGGTTTGCGTCTATTCACACTGCCTACTTGCGTTACTCTTAGCATCTTTTTCATAATTCTTCAATACTTTTACCACGTTTAGCAGCTATAGACTCAGGACTAGCCATATTCTTTAAGCCATTAAACATCGCAAGTACAACATTTTTATGATTGGAACTACCAATAGTTTTTGCTAATACATCACGTACACCTAAAACATCAAAAACTGCACGCATTGCACCACCAGCAATGATTCCTGTACCTTCAGAAGCTGGTTGCATATAAACCTTAGCCGCCCCATGTTCAGCTACAATAGGATATTGTAACGTTGTTCCTTTTAAAGGAACATTAAGCATATTCTTACGCGCACTATCCATTGCTTTTTGAATTGCTATTGGCACTTCACGAGCTTTACCATAACCAAAGCCAACTTTTCCTTTGCCATCTCCAACAACTGTTAAAGCAGTAAAGCTAAAGATACGTCCACCTTTTACCACTTTAGCAACACGATTGACAGAAACTAATTTTTCTAATAAATCATCACTTTTATTACGTGAATTATCGTAATTTGCCATATTAAAAATTTAATCCTTGTTTACGTGCAGCATCTGCTAATGCTTTGATACGACCATGATATTGAAATCCAGAACGATCAAAAGCTACTTTAGTAATATTCAGTGATTTAGCACGTTGACCAATCATAGAGCCAATTAAAGTAGCTGCTTCTACATTACCACCATTATTATGATCTTTTTTAAATTCTTTATCTAAGCTAGATGCACTAGCTAGAACTTCAGAACCATTTGGTGCAATTAGTTGTGCATAAATATGACGTGGAGTCTTATTTATACATAAACGTGTTTCACCTAATCTTTTAATAGTAGCTCTAGTACGTTTGCTACGACGTAAACGACTTATTTTTTTAATCATTTTTTCTTAGCTTCTTTTCTTACTATGACTTCATCAGCATATTTCACACCTTTGCCCTTATAAGGTTCTGGTGGACGAAAAGCACGAATATTAGCAGCAATTTGTCCAACTTGTTGCTTACTAATACCTTTTACAACGAGTTCTGTTTGGCTTGGTGCTTCAATAGTAATACCTTCAGGTATATTAAAATTGATTGGATGAGAAAAACCTAAATTCAGATTTAATACTTTTCCCTGTATTTGAGCGCGATAACCCACACCAACTAATTTTAATTTTTTTTCAAAACCTGCTGTGACTCCCAGCACCATATTATTGACTAATGCTCGTATTGTGCCTGCTAAAGCTTTTGCTGTTTTTACATTATTACGAGCTGCAAATGTCAATACATTATCTACTTGCTTAATTTCAACTTCTTTAGGTAATTGCTGCTCTAAACTGCCTTTTTTACCTTTTACTATAATTACTTGTTCGTCAAGCTTAACTTCAAGACCATTAGGAATTTCAACTGGACTATTAGCAATTCTGGACATTATTTTATATACCTTATCTTAAGAGACCGTACATATAATTTCACCACCATGACCTGCATGACGCGCATTACGATCTGTCATAAGTCCTTTAGAAGTAGAAATAATTGCAATACCTAAACCAGCTAATACTTTAGGTAAATCATCTTTATTTTTGTAAATACGTAAACCCGGTGTACTAACACGTTGAATATTACTTATTACAGGTTTATCTTCATAATACTTTAAGATAATTGTTAAAATAGCTTTTAAATCATTAGAAACACTATAATCTATTATGTAACCTTCTTCTTTTAAAATTTTAGCAATTTCTATTTTGATTTTTGCATTTGGTATTGCTACTTCTTTTTTTGTCACCGCTTGAGCATTACGAATGCGCGTAAGCATATCGGCAATAGGGTCTGACATACTCATAAATCTATATCCTTACCAACTTGATTTTACCAATCCGGGAATAAACCCTTGCATAGCCGATTCACGCAACTTATTTCTACCTAAACCAAATTTTCTATAAAAGCCATGCGGACGACCAGTGATTCTACAACGATTACGAATACGAGATGGACTAGAATCTCTAGGCAAAGATTGAAACTTTTTTCTTGCCTTTTCATATTCTTCGTCACTAGTATTAACATCCGCTAATATTTTTTTTAATTCAGCACGTTTTTCAGCATATTTTTTTACTAATCGTATGCGTTTAGCTTCTCGATTAATCATGCACATTTTTGCCATTGATTAAAACCTCATTTCTTTAATGGAAAACTAAATGCAGTTAATAATGCACGAGCTTCTTCATTTGTCGGTGCGCTAGTACAAATTGTTATATCCATACCCCTAAGAACATCAATTTTATCATAATCAATTTCAGGGAAAATAATTTGTTCCTTAATACCTAAACTATAGTTACCACGGCCATCAAAAGACTTTGTATTAAAACCACGAAAGTCTCTAATACGCGGAATAGCTATATTAATGAGTCTATCAAGAAACTCATACATACGATCACTACGTAAATTTACCTTACAACCAATCGGCCAATCTTCACGAATTTTAAAATTAGCAATAGATTTACGTGCTTTAGTAACTACAGGTTTTTGACCCGCAATAGCTGTCATATCTGCTACAGCTCGTTCAATTATTTTCTTATCGCCAACTGCTTCACCTAAACCCATGTTTAAGACAATTTGTACAATCTTTGGCACTTGCATAATGCTTTTATAGCCAAATTGTTCCTTTAATTCTGAAACAATTGTCTCACGGTAATATGTTTGTAACCTTGCCATTTATATCTTAATCCGCTATTACTTCGCCATTTGACTTAAAGTAACGCACCTTAGTGCCATCTTCAAGAAATTTAAAACCGACTTTGTCAGCCTTATCGGTAGTTGAGTTAATAAGCGCTACATTGGAAATGTGTATCGGCATTTCTTTATCAAGAATACCACCTTGGGTACCCTTCATAGGATTGCCTTTAGTATGACGCTTAACTAAATTAATATTTTCTACTAAAACGCGATCATTACGACTAAATTGAACTACTTTACCGCGCTTACCTTTGTCTTTGCCCGTGATGATTATAACATCATCACCTTTTCTAATTCTACGCATATTAATATTTAAATCTAAAGAACTTCTGGGGCTAAAGATATAATTCTCATAAAACGCTCACCCCTTAATTCACGGGTTACTGGTCCAAAAATACGAGTACCAATGGGTTGTAACTGAGCATTTAATAATACCGCAGCATTACCATCAAAACGAATTAAGGAACCATCAGAACGTCTAACACCTTTTCTGGTTCTAACTACTACGGCGTTATAAACTTCACCTTTTTTTACTTTACTACGTGGCATAGCATCAGAGATACTGACTTTAATTATATCACCAATCCCTGCATAACGACGATGCGATCCACCTAATACTTTGATACATTTAATCCGACGTGCCCCACTATTATCGGCAGCGTCTAACATTGATTGCATTTGTATCATATTTTTTAAACTCCATCTATTTTAAGCAACAGACCCTGTTACAATTTTATGCAAACGCCAAGATTTTGTTTTAGATAAAGGGCGGCATTGTAAAATTTCTACTAGATCGCCTTCCTTACATAATTGCTCTTCATCATGGGCATGTAATTTAGTTGAACGTTTTATATATTTACCATACATACTATGCTTTACTTTTCGTTCAATTAATACAGTAATAGTTTTTTCCATTTTATTACTGACTACACGTCCAGTAAGGGTCCGTATTACTTTTGCTTGATCAGTCATGCAAGGCTACCCTTCTTTTTTTCATTTAATATCGTTTTTACTCTAGCAATATTACGTCGGACGCTTCTTAATTGGGTATGCCTATTTAATTGCTCATTAGCTTTTTGCATACGTAAATTAAATTGCTCTTTCAATAAATCAAGCAGTTCTTTGTTTAAGTCATCACTGCTTTTTTCTCTAAGCTCTTTAGCTGTCATCACATCACCGTCCGACTTACAAAAGTAGTTGATACCGATAATTTTGCTGATGCTAAACGAAATGCTTCACGAGCAATATCTTCAGAAACACCTTCAATTTCATAAAGCATACTACCGGGCTGTACCAAAGCTACCCAATATTCAACACTACCTTTACCTTTACCCATACGGACTTCTAGTGGTTTTTTGCTAATTGGTTTATCTGGGAATAACCGAATCCATAATTTACCACCACGTTTTACATGACGAGTAATAGTACGTCGTGCTGCTTCAATTTGACGTGAAGTAATACGTCCGCGTCCAGTTGCTTTTAACCCAAATTCACCAAAACTAACTTTATTACCACGTTGAGCAAGTCCTCGATTCCGACCTTTTTGCTGTTTTCTAAATTTGGTACGTTTCGGTTGTAACATAATTAACTATTCCTGTTTACCAAGAATTTCACCTTTAAATATCCATACTTTAACACCTATAATGCCATAGGTTGTCTTTGCTTCTGCAACACCATAATCAATATCAGCACGTAAAGTATGTAAAGGTACCCGTCCTTCGCGATACCATTCAGTACGCGCAATTTCAGCACCATTTAAACGACCGCCAACATTAATACGAATGCCTTGAGCACCTAAACGCATGGCGTTACCAACGGCTCTTTTCATAGCACGTCTAAACATTATGCGTCGCTCTAATTGTTGAGCAACATTAACTGCTACTAAATAGGCATCAATTTCAGGTTTACGAATTTCTTCTACACTGATATGTACTGGAATACCCATAAGTTTTGAAACTTGGGTCCGTAACTTATCAATATCTTCACCTTTTTTACCAATCACAATACCCGGGCGAGCAGTATGAATAATAATTTTAGCATTACGTGCTGGTCGTTCAATACGAACTTCACTTACAGAGGCTCGTGCTAATTTCTTTTTGATGAAAGTGCGTACTTGTAAATCTGTATTAAGATAATCAGCATAATCCTTGCTATCAGCATACCATTTAGATGACCAATCTTTAACTATACCTAAACGGATACCAATAGGATGTACTTTTTGTCCCATAATTTTTCTCTTAAGCGTCAGAAACTGTCACTAAAATGTGACTAGTACGTTTTAAAATTCGACTACCCCGTCCTTTAGCACGGGCACGCATACGTTTCATAGTTGGTCCTTCATCAACACAGACACTAGAAACACGCAATTCATCAATATCTGCACCTTCATTATTTTCTGCATTTGCAATCGCAGTATCTAATGTTTTTTTCAATAATACTGCTGCGCGTTTATTACTAAATTTTAAAATATTTAGTGCTCGTTCAACCGGTAATCCGCGAATTTGGTCAGCAACTAACCGACACTTTTGCGGAGAAATACGCACATATTTATGTTTACTTAATACTTCCATATCAATTATTAATTATAATTTAGCGTTTAGATTTTTTATCCGCTTGATGGCCTTTAAAGGTTCGCGTTACTGCAAATTCACCTAATTTATGTCCAACCATATTTTCACTGATAAACACAGGAACATGTAGACGACCATTATGAATAGCGATTGTTAATCCAACCATTTCGGGGAGTACCATTGAACGACGCGACCATGTTTTTATGGGGCGTTTGTTTTTAGTTGCAATAGCTTTCTCCACTTTTTTCAATAAGTGAAGATCAATAAAAGGCCCTTTTTTAATGGAACGTGGCATATTATTTTTTAATCCTTATCGTGAAGACGATCTACGTCTAACAATCATCTTATTAGTACGTTTATTAGTACGAGTTTTTGCACCCTTAGTTGGAAAGCCCCAAGGAGTTACAGGGTGACGACCACCAGAAGTACGTCCTTCACCACCACCATGAGGGTGATCAACCGGGTTCATAGCAACACCACGTACAGTAGGTCTAATACCTCTCCATCTGGAAGCACCAGCTTTACCTAAAGAAATTAGATTATGTTCAGAATTTCCAACTTCACCAATTGTAGCACGACAATCACTTAGAACTTTACGAGTTTCACCAGAACGTAAACGTAATGTTACATATTGACCTTCACGAGCTACTAATTGAGCGTATGTGCCAGCACTTCTAGCTAATTGTGCACCTTTACTAGGTTTTAATTCAATACAATGTACTGTACTACCCATTTGAATATGACGTAAGGGCATACAATTACCAGCTTTTATTGGTACATGAGTACCAGAAATAATTGTATCACCAACATTCAAACCTTTTGGATATATAATATATTTACGTTCACCATCAGCATATAACATTAACGCAATATGAGCACTACGGTTAGGATCATATTCAATATGTTCCACCTTAGCTTCAATTCCATCTTTATTACGTTTAAAATCTATAATTCTATAATGCTGCTTATGTCCACCACCATGATGACGAACAGTGATACGTCCATTATTATTACGTCCACCTGTCTTGGACTTCTTTTCTAACAGAGCTTTATGAGGCTTACCTTTATGTAATAAAGCATTATTTTGCTTTACTACAAAACGTCTGCCTGCTGATGTAGGTTTAGCTTTTACAAGTGCCATAATATTATTTTATCCTTTTAATCACTAACCCTAAAGTTAATATCAAAACCTTCTTGTAAACCTACATAGGCTTTTTTCCAATTAGAACGTTTACCATTAATTTTGCCAAAGACTTTTTTCTTGCCTTTAACACAACTAATTTGTACTTTATTAACTTTAACTTTAAATAATAATTCAACAGCTTGCTTTACTTCATCTTTATTTGCACTTGGTAATACTTTAAATACAAACTGTCTATTACGATCTGCTACCCTTAGAGCTTTTTCAGAAACATGTGGTGCAATTAATACTTGCATTAACCTAGCTTGATTCATGATGCCAATCTTTCCTCTAATTGCTTTAAGGCTGGCACAGTAATTATAATTTTTTCTGAACCCACTAAACTCACGGGATTAACACCTTTTGCATCATTTAAATTTACTTGATGTAGGTTACGTGCCGCTAAAGCAAGATTATCTTCTATATTTTCTGTAATAATTAATAAATTCTTAACATCAAAAGGCTTTAATTTTTCAAGCAGTTTCTTAGTTTTAGGTGTATCAACTGAAAAATTTTCAACAACTATTAAACGAGTCGAACGCGCCAATTCAGATAATATTGAACATAATGCGCTACGATACATTTTTTTATTTAATTTTTGTGCATAATTTTGAGGCTTAGCAGCAAAAGTAACACCACCACTACGCCATAAAGGACTTTTAACAGTACCAGCACGTGCGCGTCCAGTTCCTTTTTGTCGCCAAGGTTTTGCGCCTGTGCCTTGTACATCAGATCTACTTTTCTGGGCGCGTGTACCAGAACGAGCTGCTGCTAAATAAGCAGTGACTGATTGATGAACTAAAGTCTCATTAAATTTCACATCAAACACTGCATCAGACACATTAATAACCCCTGCGTCACTGTGTAGGCTCAATTCCATTATTTCACCTTCTTAACTGCTGGGCGTACAATAACATCTTCACCCGGTGCGCCGGGAACAGCACCCTTAATTAAAATTAAATTTTTCTCAGAATCAACACGCACAACTTCAAGATTCTGGATTGTGCGACGTACATTACCCATATGCCCAGCCATCTTCTTACCTTTAAAAACACGTCCCGGTGTTTGGTTTTGACCAATAGAACCGGCGGCACGATGTGCTAAAGAATTACCGTGAGTTGCATCTTGCATACTAAAGTTATGACGTTTGATTACCCCAGCAAAGCCTTTACCTTTACTAGTACCAGTCACATCTACAAACTGCCCATCGTTGAAAATATCAACTTTAATTTCACTACCCAACTGAAGATCTAAATCTTCATTCTCAATACGAAATTCCCAGAAACCACGTCCAGCTTCAACACCAGCCTTTTTAAATTGTCCACTTGCCGGTTTATTTACACGCTTAGCACGACGACTTCCACAAGTTACTTGAACAGCTTCATAACCATCAGTTTCTTTGGTTTTCAATTGAGTCACACGATTAGGCTGCGCTTCGATAACGGTCACTGGAATAGATAACCCGTCTTCTGTAAATATGCGAGTCATACCACATTTACGACCGATAACTCCAAGAGCCATTTTATAACCTCTTTAATTTAATTTAATTTGTACGTTCACACCTGCTGCTAGATCTAATTTCATTAAAGAATCAACTGTTTTATCAGTTGGATCAATTATATCTAATAAGCGTTTATGAGTGCGAATTTCATATTGATCTCTAGCATCCTTATTAACATGCGGAGAAATCAAAACCGTAAACTTTTCTTTCTTGATAGGCAAAGGTATGGGACCACGAATTTGTGCCCCAGTACGTTTTGCTGTTTCTACAATTTCACGCGCTGATTGATCAATTAACTTATGATCAAAAGCTTTTAAACGTATGCGAATTCTTTGATTTGCCATAATATTACTGATTCTTTTTAATTACTTCATCTGCAATATTTGCAGGAGCTTCGCCATATTTTTCAAACTGCATAGTGTAACTAGCGCGTCCTTGTGAAATAGAACGTACATCAGTTGCATAACCAAACATTTCAGCAAGTGGTACTTCGGCAGTAATTACTTTACCAGTTGGAATATCATCCATACCTTGTAAAATACCGCGACGACGATTAAGATCACCCATAATGTCACCCATATAATCTTCAGGCGTAACAACTTCAACCTTCATTATTGGTTCCATTAAAACTGGCTTAGCTCGCTTAGCACCTTCTTTGAAACATTGTGAACCAGCAATTTTAAAAGCCATTTCACTAGAATCAACTTCATGATATGAACCATCAAAAAGGGTAACTTTGACATCAACTACCGGATAACCAGCAATGACACCATTTTTCATTTGTGCCTGTATGCCTTTATCAACTGCTGGAATATATTCTTTAGGAACTACACCACCAACAATTTCATTGACAAATTCATAACCAGTACCCAAGGTTTGTGGTTCAATTTTTAACCAAACATGACCATATTGACCACGACCACCTGATTGACGTACAAATTTACCTTCTTGTTCAATAGTTGCTTTAATGGTTTCGCGATAGGCAACTTGTGGTGATCCAATATTGGCTTCGACATTAAACTCACGACGCATACGATCAACAATAATATCAAGGTGTAATTCACCCATACCAGATATGATTGTTTGCCCAGATTCTTCATCTGTACGTACTCTGAATGAAGGATCTTCAGCCGCTAGTTTAGATAAAGCGATGCCCATTTTTTCTTGGTCAGCTTTAGTTTTTGGCTCTACTGCAATGGATATTACTGGCTCAGGAAATTCCATTTTTTCTAAGGTAATAACATTATTTTTATCACATAATGTTTCGCCAGTGGTTACGTCTTTTAATCCAACTGCTGCTGCAATATCACCAGCTCTAACTTCCCTAATTTCGTCACGTGAATTGGCGTGCATTTGTAGAATACGCCCAATCCGTTCACGTTTACCTTTTAATGGGTTATAAACTGTATCACCTGAATTTAAAACACCAGAATAAACGCGGAAAAATGTTAGATTACCAACAAAAGGATCAGTAGCTATTTTAAATGCTAAAGCTGCAAAAGGTTCGTCATCACTAGATTTTCTGCTGGATTCGGTTTCATCTTTATCATCTAAAACGCCACGTATGCTAGCAACATCAGTAGGTGCAGGCATAAAGTCAATTACTGCATCCAACATTGCTTGAACGCCTTTATTCTTAAAGGCTGAACCACATATGGTAGGAACAACTTCATTTGCAATAGTACGTTGGCGAATACCTTGACGAATTTCATCTTGAGATAATTCTCCATCTTCAAGATATTTTTCCATCAACTCTTCAGTAGCTTCTGCTGCGGTTTCGACTAACTTTTCGCGCCATTCATCACAAAGATCTTGCATCTCGCTTGAGATTTCACGTTCCTCGAATTTAACACCTAAGTTAGCTTCTTCCCAATAAATGGCTTTCATCTTAACTAGATCGACAAGCCCTTCAAAATTCTCTTCAGCACCAATAGGTATTTGCAATACAACAGGATTAGCTGCTAAACGGTCTTTTAGTTGTCCAACTACTCGTAAAAAATCTGCACCAGCTCTGTCCATTTTATTGACAAAAGCTATACGTGGTACTCCATACTTATTTGCTTGTCGCCAAACTGTTTCTGATTGAGGTTCTACTCCACCGACTGCACAAAAAACTGCACATGCTCCATCTAATACACGTAGTGAGCGTTCTACTTCAATAGTAAAATCAACGTGTCCGGGAGTATCAATAATATTAATTCGATGCTCTGGAAACTGTCCAGCCATACCTTTCCAAAAACAGGTAGTAGCGGCAGATGTAATAGTAATACCACGTTCCTGTTCTTGTTCCATCCAATCCATGGTAGCAGCACCATCATGGACTTCGCCTATTTTATGCGAAACACCTGTGTAATAAAGAACACGTTCAGTGGTTGTGGTTTTGCCCGCATCAATATGGGCCATGATACCAAGATTACGGTAGCGATCAATGGGTGTCTTACGTGCCATATCTAGTTATAATTTAAAGTTTTTATTTGTTACCAGCGGAAATGTGAAAATGCTCTATTTGCTTCCGCCATTCTATGTACATCTTCACGTTTTTTGATAGCGCTGCCTTTGCTTTCAGAAGCATCAAAGATTTCACCTGCTAAACGAAGTGCCATTGTTTTTTCGCTACGTTTACGTGCTGAATCTACTATCCAACGCATTGCTAATGTAGTACGTCGAATTGGACGAACTTCTATAGGTACTTGATAAGTAGAACCACCAACTCGTCTTGATTTTACTTCTACTACTGGGCGTACATTATCTAATGCTTTATTAAAAACTTCTAAGGCTTCAGCATTTGCTTTATCAGCAATTTTATCTAAAGCACCATATACCATACGCTCTGCAACCGCTTTTTTACCGCTGATCATTAATATATTGATAAATTTTGCTAATGTTTCATCTTTATATTTAGGATCTGGTAAAATAACACGTTTAGCGACAACTCTTCTTCTTGGCATATTATAATTTCCAGTATTTTAGGTTAAGACTTAGGTCTTTTAGTTCCATATTTAGAACGACCTTGTCGTCTAGCATTAACTCCAGATGTGTCTAAGGAGCCACGAACTGTGTGATACCGTACACCGGGTAAATCTTTTACACGACCACCGCGAATTAATACGACTGAATGTTCTTGTAAGTTATGCCCTTCACCACCAATATATGTGGTTACTTCCATACTATTGGTCAGTCTTACACGTGCTACTTTACGCATAGCTGAGTTTGGTTTCTTTGGTGTAGTTGTATAAACACGAGTACATACACCACGTTTTTGTGGACATCCATCCAATGCTGGTGTAGTACTTTTGCTTTTTTGAAGCTTGCGTGGTTTACGCACCAACTGGTTGATTGTTGCCATAGTTACTCCAAATAATTCGGGAGATCATTATTTAATTAGTGTAATATATAGATATAAACAAAGATAAGCCGGCATCAATACAGATACCAGCTTTCTTTCATAAAAAAAGCGGGATTCCAAAATTGAAATCCTGCTTATTTGGGATATGGCGCGCCCGGAGAGATTCGAACTCCCGACCGCCTGGTTCGTAGCCAGGTACTCTATCCAGCTGAGCTACGGGCGCGTAATTTTTTGTGGCGGAGAGAGAGGGATTCGAACCCTCGATAGGGGATTAGCCTATACTCCCTTAGCAGGGGAGCGCCTTCAGCCACTCGGCCATCTCTCCACGTGTCTTAGGAATGAGTCTGACTTTTAATAAAACGAATTATACACCTTTTAAATTAAAAATACAATTTTATTTTTTTATAATATATATATAATATAGATTATGTCTGCAAAAACTTTATATGATAAATTGTGGGAATCGCATTTAGTACGTATTGATGATAATGGTACGGCTTTACTTTATATTGATAGCCATTTAATTCATGAGGTAACATCTCCTCAAGCTTTTGAGGGATTACGATTGGCTAATCGTAAGCCTTGGCGAGTTGCTGCGAATTTTGCGGTTCCTGATCATAATGTACCAACAACGGCTCGTGATGGTGGAGTCGAAAGTATAGTTGATCCTATATCACGTTTACAAGTTGAAACTTTAGGCAAAAATTGTTTAGATTATGGTATTACTGAATTGAATATGAATGATCCTCGTCAGGGTATTGTGCATGTTATTGGACCAGAACAAGGTAAAACTTTGCCGGGTATGACGCTTGTGTGTGGTGATTCCCATACTTCAACACATGGTGCTTTTGGAGCTTTGGCGTTTGGAATTGGTACTTCTGAAGTAGAACATGTGTTAGCAACTCAGTGTTTGTTGCAGAAAAAGTCTAAAAATATGCTTATTAGTGTTAATGGGCAAGTTGATAACAATGTTAGTGCTAAGGATATTATTCTTTATATTATTGGTGAAATTGGCACTGCTGGTGGTACTGGTTATGCTATTGAGTTTGGTGGTACGGCTATTGAGGTTTTGTCTATGGAGGGTCGTATGACGGTATGTAATATGGCTATTGAGGCTGGTGCTAGAGCTGGTATGATTGCAGTTGATGATACAACTATTGAATATGTGAATAAATATTCAGATATGGCTAAATCATATTGGCGTAGTTTACATAGTGATGCTGGGGCTAAATTTGATAAGGTGATAAATATTGATGCTAGTCTGATTAAACCTCAAGTTACATGGGGTACTTCTCCAGAAATGGTGGTTGCTGTTGATGCTAAAGTTCCTGATGCTGATGATGAGGGTATGCGTCGCGCTTTGGATTATATGGATCTTAAAAGTGGTATGGCAATTACTGATATTAAGCTTGATAAAATTTTTATTGGTTCTTGTACCAATTCTCGTATTGAAGATTTACGTGCAGCGGCACAGGTGGTTAAGGGTAAAAAGTTGGCAACTAATATTAAGCAGGCTTTGGTGGTACCGGGTTCTGGTTTAATTAAGCTTCAAGCTGAACAAGAGGGTTTAGATAAAGTGTTTATTGATGCTGGTTTTGAGTGGCGTTCTCCGGGTTGTTCTATGTGTTTAGCTATGAATGCTGATCGTTTAGAACCCGGTGAGCGTTGTGCTTCTACTTCTAATCGTAATTTTGAAGGGCGACAGGGAAAAGCTGGTAGAACTCATTTAGTTAGTCCAACAATGGCTGCCGCTGCTGGTATAGCAGGACATTTTGTAACATGCTAACTGGTATATTGTTAGTTAATTTAGGAACGCCTGATGCACCAACGGCTAAGGCTTTACGTCGTTATTTAGCTGAGTTTTTGTGGGATATAAGAGTAACTGAATTACCGCGTGTTTTTTGGTGGTTTGCCTTGCATGGAGTTATTTTACGCATTCGTCCAGCTCGTTCAGCGCGTTTATATGAAAAAGTTTGGACCGAAAATGGTTCTCCCTTATTAAGTATAAGTAAAGTGCAAGCGCAAGCTCTACAAAAAAAACTAGGTGAAGAATTTAAGGTTGTTTTAGCTATGCGTTATGGAAACCCTTCTATTGCTAGTGGTTTAGAAAAGTTGCGTAATGTAGAACGTATTATAGTATTACCTTTATATCCACAATATTCAGGTACTACTGCTGGTTCCAGCTTTGATGCGGTAGCTGATGTTTTGAAAACTTGGCGTGTAGTGCCAGATTTGAGGTTTATTGCAGATTATCATGATAATTCTGCTTATATAAATGCTTTAATAGCACAAATTAAAAGTTATTGGAATCAACATGGAATTCCTGATAAATTATTATTTTCATTTCATGGTATTCCTCAACGGTTTGTAAATGCTGGTGATCCTTATGCAGATCAATGCCATAAAACTGCTAAGTTAGTTGCATTAGGTTTAGATATAGAAAATTGGAATGTGGTGTTTCAGTCACGGTTTGGGCGTGAAAAATGGTTAGAACCTTATGCTGACCATAAGCTAATAACTTTGGCTAAAGATGGAATTAAGCGAGTTGATGTGGTTTGTCCGGGATTTTCAGCAGATTGTTTGGAAACTTTGGATGAGATTAATCGAGAAAATCGTGAGATTTTTTTAGAGGCTGGTGGTGAGGAATTTCATTATATTCCGGCTTTAAATTATAATGATGAACATATTGAAGCTTTGGTAAAAATTCTTAAATAATATAGACCTGACAGGTTTTAAAAACCTGTCAGGTCTTTTAAAGACTTAGAATACGTGTCTAATACCTAAAGTTGCAACATTTTCGTCACGGAAGTTATTATCACTATCTGTTTGACGATAACCTGCATAAACCATAGTACGTTTTCCGAAGTGATATTTACCACCAACAGCCCAACTTAAAGCATCTTCATCAAGAAAGTTACCATTAGCATCTGTCATTCTAGCATTATCATCAATATCTGACATATAACCAGATACCCAACCAGCTACACTGATGTTATTCATTTTAACTTCAAGAGAACCAAGAATGTAGCTACCACCATCTGGATTTTCATCAAATGCACCAATTTCAGCATCTTCATATTGAAGACCAAGTGTTACCATTGGTCCTAATTGATAACTACCACCTAATTTCCAGTTGATTTTTCCTTCATCTTCATTTGTTGCGATTACATTTTTAACATCATCTAACTGGGTATAAGCACCAGATAACCACATTGCAAAATTAGGAGCGGCATATTTGATTTCAACAAGTCCAGCACCATCTAAGTTTGATGAATCATCAACAAAACCTTGTAAGGTAGTAGAAAATCCAGCAAAATTTACACCTACTTCAAGTGCGCCTTGTACGAATCCTTCATTGGTTAAGCCTTGACCATTAGTGGCACTATCTGATGTTACTATAGTACGAGTTGCATCTACAGTCATTCTATGATCACCACTCATACCACCACCGGTACCACGAGTTTGTAATGATGTCCATGCCCAAGGATCAACCATTTCAAATGATGCTTTATAAGCACCAACTAAAGTACCATAACGAACATGAAAAGAAGAAGCTCTTAAACCAACCCATGCTTCTTCACCAATAAAGCTTGATCCAAAATTACCTGAAGTATTAAAAGCACCTGTATAACGTGCTTCAGCGTGTAATCCACTACCTAATTTTTCATCAAAATCAAACATGATATGGTTAGGACCCTCATTCAAAATAGATCCTAAAGAGTCATGAGTGAAATTTTGACGATCATTAGCTGCAAAACTTGTAGCTGGACTGGTAGTTCTATTAATTGTTACACCATTTTGACCATCAGCACCTTCATAACTAATTGCTTCGGCTTGTATGATGCCTGATACTTTAATATCTGCATAGCTTGTCATAGGTGCTACTAATCCAGCAGCACAAGCTAATGTTAGTATTTGTTTATTCATAAAATATATCTCCGTTACTAGATTATTTTGTATTTCTTGGATATGTTTACCAAGTTTTTAAGAATGTTCTATATCTTAAAAAAGATAGATAAATTTACCTTAACTCAACTGACATAAAAATGCAAGACTTTGTAAAGAAAAAACTAATATCCTTTACATATCATTGTTGTATTTTTATCACATATAATTATTTGCGTTGCCATGTTCCTTGATTATCTTGGTATCTCCATCCTTGTGATGCCCGTTGAATCCAACGTGATGCAAATATAGTGCGAATATTTTCTACCCATTCAGGATGACCATTTATTAATGCAATTTCAGCATATAGTTGCAGACGATCTTTATTTTCTGCTTTTACTAGTTGATTAACATGATTACGTTTTTTTAGAGCTACTTTCATAGGGCTACGCAACATAATAAAGGCATTATTTGTGATACCAATTGCACCATTATTATAATATTTCTTTAATTTTTTATGTCGTGCAGTCATTTTTCTTTGTAATGCAGTAGAGGTGGGGCTTGATATTTCTAAATTAATATCATTATAATTATTAGATGAGTTTGTTGTTTTATCATTCCAAACTTTGTTAATAATTTGATCAGCGGCTTGTTCAGCAGCCGCTGCTGGAAAATATACATTAATAGTTACGCAAGATATTAATAATCCTAATGATAATAATGATATATATCTAATATAAAAGATCATAAATTGTCCTTATTAGGTTTTAATGTAATGAGGTATTGCTGATAGATTTAATACGATTCAATAATTGATTCCAGTCAACTGATTTATTATAACCAATGACATCAAGACGTGGTAATCGCCCGCCTTGAACAATGTAATAACCTTTTTTTGTTGCACCAACACCACTCATGTGACAAATACCTTTTCTTAAACGGCAACCCCATCCTAAACGTTTATAGTAAAAATTTTCAAAAACTTTTAAGATGCTATTTGAAAATATATTTACTGCTAGATTGCCGCTTAAGTTAGATAAATTTTGAATTGCTTTTTGGCTAATTCGATGTCGAATAGCATCATCTAATGGGTTTGCGAAATGTGCATCAAATGATACAGGTTGCCAATCAATTAAATGTAGTTTACGTACATAACCTGATAATTGTCCTTGAATTTCGCCAAATTCAGTTATATTTGTTAAGGTTTTAAGGTTTAATTTATTAATTTTAATATTAGCTTTTAATTCTGGTATATTATTAAGGAGATTGTTAATGCTTAGATGATGCGCAATAATTTCACCATCAAAGATGCGCATTTTTAATCTGCCACCAATATTTATTGCTTGATTGCGGTAATTCAGCCAAGGAATTTTACCAGAGATATTGCCGTTTAATTTTGGAATATCTAAAGCTGTGCTGATTTTTGATAATGAAATAGGTTTTATTTCTCCACGTAATTGCCCATTCATATTTTCCATGCCAATATTGTTAAGATGAAATTGTTGAATTTTTATGGCTCCATCAAAAATAGGTTGATAAAAAGGGGCTAATAATTTGATTTTATTTTTGATTAAACTGGCACGTAATTGACTTCTGCCAAGTTTTATTGATGATGCAATGTATGCGTTTGACCAATGTAGATGACTTGCATATCCTTGTGAATTACTATGCCATTGCAGTTTTCCATGTAATTTATTTATACCAAAGCGTTTTTTTTGATCTTCTACATTGATGTTATATAATTTTATAAGCGCGTGGCGTTTATTTGATTGCCAGTTTAGTTGTGCTTTGATCATTCCTTGAAGTTTTAATTGGTTAAAAATACTATCTTCTTCTAACATTGCTTGAATATAATTGTCATATAACTTTTTGATGTAAGTTGGTTTCAGTTTTATTGATAATCTTTCTATTGCAAATTTATCTTCTAGTTTGAAATAGGCATTAGTTTGTAAATCTAATATATTTTTTTGAGTAAGGTGAAGATTATGGATGTTTAATTTTTTTGGCTGCAAACTTAAATCTATTGCCATATTCAGCGGTTGTTTATTTATATTCAGATATATTGGATCTATGTATATTTCACCTTTATTTAATCTAATTAAACCTTGTATTTTAACTTTGTTGCCTTGTTGTAATTTAGTATTTAAGTTGATTGTTAAATTGCTACGCCCTGCCATAGTGAAGTCTGATGGTAAGTCAATGAATTTCTTTATGATGTTTAATAATTGGGTTAATTCAATATTATGAATATTCAATTTGGTTTGCCAATTATTATTTATTGATTTTACTTGTATATTGATTTTTCCATCTGCTATAGCTAGTTGTTCTATATTAAATTTTAGTTGTTGCGTTTTTAGATGGTAACTAAATGATAATTTAATTATGGGTTTGTCTATTAAGTCGGAGCTTATGTGTAAGTATCCATTGGAGCAATTTATTAGTTGGGTTGTGTATTGCAGATTTTTACATTCTAATTTTATATTTTTAAAATCTTGTTGTGAAACATTTAGTTCCGCGATTTTAAATTTTAAATGTAAATTTTCAAAGGCAAATAGAGATGTGTTGAGATAGAAATAAAATAAGAATAGCAACAAGAGTTTCATTTGGTTTACTCTGATCAAAGCTGTCTAAATCCATCATTATAACAGATGAATTTAGACATAAATATCATTTTTTAGCCATAATATTTTTTATACCATTCTACAAAATTTCCTATTCCTTCTTCTACTGAGGTTTGTGGTTTAAATCCAACATCTGTTTCTAAATCTGATACATCTGCGTAAGTTGCTGGCACGTCTCCGGGTTGCATTGGTAATAGATTTTTTTTGGCTGTTTTGCCTAATGCTTTTTCTAGGGTTTCAATGTAGTGCATTAGTTCAACTGGGTTGTTGTTACCTATGTTGTATAGTTTGTAGGGGGCTATACTGCTACTAGGATCAGGGGTATCACCTGACCAATTAGGATTTGATTCTGGTGTTTTGTCTAATACTCTAATTACGCCTTCTACAATGTCATCAATATAGGTAAAGTCGCGTCGCATTAATCCTCGGTTATAAACATCAATTGGGGTGCCTTCAATTATGCCTTTTGTGAATTTAAACAATGCCATATCTGGTCTGCCCCACGGTCCATATACGGTAAAAAAGCGTAGTCCTGTTGTGGGAATTTGGTAGAGGTGGGAATATGTGTGTGCCATTAATTCATTGGCTTTTTTGCTGGCTGCATAAAGTGAGATTGGGTGATCTACATTGTTATGCACTGAAAATGGCATGGTGGTATTTAGTCCATATACTGAACTGGATGAGGCATAGACTAGGTGTTTTATATTATTATGACGGCTGCCTTCTAGGATGTTGGTAAATCCAACTATGTTGCTGTCTATATAGGATAGAGGATTTTCTATTGAGTAACGTACACCAGCTTGTGCGGCTAAATTAACTACTTTGTCGATTTTTTTATTTTTAAATAAGTCGGCAACTCCGGTTCTATCTTCTAAGTTCAGTTGTACAAATTCAAAATTATCGTGACTTTCTATTTGGGCTAAACGCGCTTTTTTGAGATTCACATCATAATAGTCGTTGAGGTTGTCAAGCCCAATTACTTGATCTCCTTTTGCTAATAGACGTTTAGATAGTGTTGATCCAATAAATCCTGCGGCACCTGTAACTAAAATTGTTGTCATACTTATATTTACCATTTCAATATTATAAATTCGTATTATAATTGATTCATTATTTACGCCAGCTTATATTTTTTATGAATTATATTGTATTAGTATTATTAATAGCTTATCAGCAAGTTATTTATGCCTTTGATTGGGATGATTTATGGTTACGTAAGGATCAGCAAAGGGCTGAGGTTTTATCGAAAGCTGTTAGTTTTTATAAAGATAAGAAATATCAGGATGCTATTGAGATATGGGAACCGCTGGATAGTGCAATGGGGTATTATAATAAAGCTAATGCTTTGGTACATTTATCTCGGTTTAAGGAGGCTATTGTTAGTTATAAGAAGGTTTTAGCACTTGATCCTAATTATCCTGATGTTAAAGCGAATTTAGCTATTGCTGAAAAGTTGTTGCAACAGTTTGTTAATAAAAAACCAACTTTGACTGAAAAGCCAAAAAAACCAAATAAGGATAAGGGTGCTGGAGCGAATGAGAAGAATCCTCCAAAAAATAGTAAGAAAAGTGCGGCTAATAAATCGCCAAAAGGTGAAGCTATAGCGGCAAAAAATGCTCCTATTATTGGGCAACAACGAGATAGTAAGAGTAAAAAACAATTACAATCAGAGAATAAGAAAAAAACTGTACAGGATCAAGAACAATTTTTACAATCCATTGATGATAATCCAAAGGAGTTATGGCGTAAGAAAATTCGTTCAGAATATGAAAATATATAAGTTATTTTTAAGTTTGTTGTGTTTGAGTCAGTCGTTATTTGCTGAACCAGCGGCTGAGATTTTTTTGAAAACTAGTGTTACTCCTGAGAGTAATTATGTGCAAGCTCAATTTATTTATAGTTTGCGTTTATATTATCGGGTGCCTATTGATTCTGGTCAATTTTCTAAATTGGAAATTGAGAATGCTCATGTTGAGTTATTAGGTAAGGATTCTACATTTAAAACTCAGTATGAGGGTTTGGAATATGAGGTGCGTGAGCGGCGTTATGCTATTTTTGCTGATGGTTCATTTACTATTCCGGCTATGGAATTTAATGGTATGTTAAGCACTGCTGATAGTGAGTGTGATTCTTTGTTTGAGTATTGTATTGGTGAAGAGGTGAGTTTTAATTCTGAGCCGCTGGAGTTTGATGTTAAAGCAAAGGCATATGATGATAAGTTATGGTGGTTGCCAGCTGAGGATGTTAGTTTGGAAGAGCAATGGGTTTTGAAGCAACCTTTTTTTCAAGTTGGTGAGCCGGTTATTCGTAGGTTAAAGTTGAAATCAAAAGCTTTGGTATCTGAGTTTTTGCCAAAATTATCGGTGCCTAATGTTGTTGATATTAGTAGTTATTCAGAACCACCTAAGCGAAAAAATAAAGTTGATAAGGATGGGGTTATTGGCAGATTGGAGCAGGAAGTAGTGTTAGTTGCTAATAGTGCTGGTTATTATAAGTTGCCTGCAATTGAGTTGGTTTGGTGGGATACGATAAATAATAAGCAGCGCGTTGTTAGTTTGCCTGCTCATAATATTTATGTTCGTTCAGCGAATGAGGGTTTATGGTGGTTATGGTTTTGGCAAATTTTAAGTGCTGTGTTGGGTTTGTTGTTTTTGATTAGTTTTATTGGATGGTGGCGCAAAAAAGATAGTAAAACTTTAAAACAAGCTTGTAAGGATAATAATCCTCATGAGGCACAAAAAGCTTTATTAAGGCTTAATGTTGTTCAAGATGAAAAAGTGCAGAAAGAGTTGGAGCAGTTATATCGTGTGCTTTATGCTAAGGAAAATGCTGAATGGAATGGAGATCATTTTTGGCAAATTGTTAAGAATAATTTGTCTGTTTCTGAGCATAAATTGGATAAAAAGATGGAAGTTTTGCCGGAACTTTATTCTAATAATATGTGAGGTTATGGTGTGAATCAAGCAAATATTCAATATTTAAAAATATCTAATTTCAAAAGTATTGAGATGCTGGAATTAAGGAATATTAAAGATTTTTCTGTGTTTGCTGGTGCCAATGGCAGTGGAAAAAGTAATTTTTTTGATGCGCTGGATTTTGTTAGTCGTTTTATGCGTCATGGTATAATAGATGCGCTTCGCTGGTATGGGGGATTTGATAATATTCGTTCTATTCAAGCAAATGAAGATTATGCGCGGCTATTTGAGTTTGAAATTGAGTGGCAAGATGAAGAAGAGGTTCAGTATAAATATCAATTAATAATAAATTCCTTAGATTCTGATCCAGAAATTAACGAAAAATTTCTTATTAATAAAGAAACGATCAAACTGAATCCTTTTCCGGTTGAGTATTCTGGTTTATCTTCGATACCAAGATTGCCATTCAGTGCATTACTAAGAAATATACGTATCTATCGTATAGAACCTTTTTCCGCATCTTTTCCTGAACAATCCGATCAAGACTCATCAGTATTAAAACCTAATGGTCATAATTTAGCTAGTGTCTTACGGCGTTTGGAACAAGATGATAATTTACGGGAAACTATTTTAGAATGGATGGAAATCATAGTTCCGGGCATTAAACAAATTAAAACTGAGCAACAACGCTTAGGAATTGGTACGGCTATTTTATTTCAAGAACAAGGTACCAAATTTCCAGCTCATATGATGTCAGATGGCACTATTTATGCGCTTAGTCTGTTAGTTGCGGTTTTGGATACTCCTAAATATGGTTTGACTTTAATTGAAGAACCAGAACGTGGTTTGCACCCTCAAGCTATTTTTGAATTAATTAATTTGATCCGTGAACAAGCATCTCATTCTAGCCCTATTTGGGTAAGTACTCATAGTGAATCAGTGGTGCGTAGTTTACAGCTTGATGAAATGTGGTTAGTTGAGCTTGGGGGAGGATTTCCGTGGTAAAAGTAGGTTTTGTGGTTGAAGGTATTTCAGATAAGAAGTTAATAGAAAGTGCCATTTTTAAAGATTGGGCGAAACAGGAATGTGGTTTAGAAATTCTTGATGAAGTTGTGGATGCGGGTGGCAATAGAAATATGTGTAGCCACAAAATCGAAATTTATATTGATTTAGTTGTTATTGCTCGTAAAGCAATGGAATCTTGGTTTTTAGCTGATACTGAAGCAATGAGAAAGTGGTTAGGAGATGAAAATTTTCAATTAGCAAATCCAGAAGAAACTGATGAAATGCCTTGGGATTACATTAAAAAGTTAGGCAAAAATTCTCCAAAACAACGCGGACCGGGCAGTAAGATAGCATTTGCCCGCAAATTTATCCGTGATTATGGTTTTGATGTTTGTCGAGCGGCTAAACATCCTAATTGTCCAAGTTCTAAGTATTTTATAATGAAATTGTATGAATTAGGGAAATAAGACTAACAATTCTCTTGATTTTATTTTGATGGCCATTATATATGGCCATATCCGTTTGTGATCAGCAGGCGGTAGTTCTTAAATAATGAGGAAATTTATGTTATTCAATTCTTATGAGTTCATTTTTTTATTTTTACCAATAACACTTTTAGTGTTTTTTAGTATCGGTGGTAGGGGGCATCATAGAATCGCAATCGCTTGGTTGGTTGGAGCTTCTCTGTTTTTTTATGGTTGGTGGAATCCAGCTTATCTTGGTTTAATTTTAGCATCCATTTTATTTAATTATGCAACCGGGGTTGCTTTGCTTAGCCAGCCATCCACTTCGCTTCGCTTCGCTTCGCTTCGCTTCGCTTCGCTTCGCGCGGAATAATACTCCTTTTTGGTATTTGTGTCAACCTTTTTTTATTAGGCTATTTTAAATATGCAAATTTCTTCGTTGATAACCTCAATAGTTTAAGTGGTAGTACTTTTCATCTCGAAACCATTATCCTTCCTTTAGCAATTTCTTTCTTTACATTTCAACAAATTACTTATCTAGTTGATGCCTATAAAGGCGAAACTCGCGAGTATAATTTTCTTCATTATTGTCTTTTTGTTACCTTTTTTCCGCAACTTATAGCTGGTCCAATTGTGCATCATCGTGAAATGTTGCCACAGTTCGCTAAGAGTACAATTTATAAGTTAAATTATGATCATTTGGCTGTTGGGTTGACTATCTTTTTTCTTGGTTTATTTAAGAAGGTTTTTTTAGCTGATGGAGTTGCGGTTTATGCAACACCTGTATTTGATGCCGCTGAACAGGGTTTGACTTTGAGTTTTTTTGAGGCATGGGCTGGTGCATTAGCTTATAGTTTGCAATTGTATTTTGATTTTTCTGGTTATTCTGATATGGCAATTGGAATTGCTAGAATGTTTGGTGTTCGTTTGCCGCTGAATTTCAATTCTCCTTATAAAGCTATCAATATTATTGATTTTTGGCGATGCTGGCATATGACACTTTCTCGTTTTCTTCGTGATTATGTTTATATTCCTTTGGGTGGTAATCGTAAAGGTAAGTGGCGGCGTTATGTGAATTTGATGATAACTATGTTATTGGGTGGTTTATGGCATGGTGCTGGTTGGACATTTGTAGCGTGGGGAGCTTTGCATGGTTTTTATTTGATGATTAATCATGGATGGCGAACTTTACGTCGCGCTTTGGGGCATGATTTAAGTTGTTCTAGTTGGTGGGGCAGAGGATTGTCGCTGCTTATTACTTTTATGGCTGTTGTAGTAGCTTGGGTATTTTTTCGAGCTGAAAGTTTTGGTGGCGCGATGATGGTTTTAGAAGGTATGAGTGGGGTTAATGGTTTTTCTTTGCCGTTAGCATGGTTACAAAAAGCTGGATCATTAGCTGTTTTGGAAAATCTTGGGATAGGTTTTGAAATTATGGTGACAGGTTTTAATAAATTCTGGGTTATTAATATTTTCTTTACTTTATTAATAGTTTGGTTTATGCCAAATACTCAACAATTTATGTATGGAAAAATAAGATGGCAATGGCAAGCTTCACCAGCATGGGCTGTTAGTATGGCTTTAGTTGCAACAGTTGCAGTGCTTAGTTTAACTCGTGTTAGTGAATTTTTGTATTTTCAATTTTAAAGGATCCGACTATGAAAAACTATATAAAAATATTGGTTATTTTAAGCATTATTTTTGTAATAACTGTGATTAGTTTCAATTGGTTGATTAATCCTTATGGGATATTTAATAGCCCTGAAATTGAAGGTATAAATAAAAACAAGCCTGAATTTTCTAGCCACTTACGTCTTGCTAAGGCAATGGCTGTTTATGAACAAAAGCCTGAAGCTGTGATTTTAGGAACTTCTCGTAGTGAATTTGGTTTTGATCCTAATCATCCCGGATGGCAGGTTAAATCTGTGTATAATATTGGTCCAAGTAGTGGTAACATGTATGAAATATTACGTTATTTTCAACATGCTCATTCAATAAAACTTCAAAAGCAAGTCATACTTGGTGTTGATTTTCGTATGTTTAATATATTTGAACCAAATGAAGTTGATTTTAAAGAATCTAATTTTAACCAAAACCAATTATTAACTCTAGCTTCCATTGATACATTTTTTTCCAGTATAAAAACTGTATTTAAACAACATATAGAAGAAGAATATTTACATAACGGGCAACGACATTGGACTTTTCATGCAAATAATATCCGTAAACAAGGTGGACATCTACAAGCTTTTCGTTCAGTAGAAGAAAGTTATATGAACAAAGTATGGAATCCATATCAATTCACTAATCGAAAACAATCAACCCTAAACTATTTCCGTAGTTTGCTCGACATAGCTTATCGTGACAATGTAGATTTAAGAATTTTAATTTCTCCATCTCATGCTCGTCTTTGGGAGGCTCTTGATTCTGTGGGTTTATGGAAAAAATTTGAACAATGGAAACGCGAAATGGTACGAATCAATGAACAACAAGCCAAGAAACATGGAAAAACACCATTTCCACTTTGGGATTTTAGTGGTTATAACAGTTTTACTACTGAAAAAGTTCCACCTTTAAACGACAAAAAAACCCAAATGAAATGGTACTGGGAATCATCTCACTACAAAAAAGAACTAGGTGATTATGTACTAGATCGTGTTTTTGAATACAAACATCCAGATAGAATAATACCAGATGATTTTGGGAAATTGCTTCAGTCTAAAAATATTGAACAACAACTTGCAAAAATTCGCGTAGAACAACAAAATTATCGGTAGTAGCAAACCTGACAGGTTTAATACACTAAAAGTTCTCCATCAGCATTGAGGCGTAAAAGACTCCGCTAATAATCTCACCACTAGTATTGATACCAACTACTGTGCCTATAAATCTTAAACTTGGAATTAACATCATAATAAATAACTGTATATTAATTTAATTAAATTTTGAAATTGTAAAACCATACACAGAATTAAACGCGGTAAAAATAATTCTGTACAGTAATAAGCTTAAAATGCAACTAATAATAGCAATTATTAGACGCTGTTTTAATTTAGAAGTGGTATATTTCATTGCTTAACTTTATAAAGTTCTTTGTGATAGAAGAAAACAACTATGCTGACTTATTTTGAAATTGAAAATTTTCGTTCATTTGAATCTGGTGAAGACTCTGAGTTTGATCTCTGTGGTGAAAAAAGAAATTTTCCTCCTACAAATGTAGCTATTATTTTTGGAAATAACGCCTCTGGCAAAACTAATTTAATTGATGCGATTGAGTTTTTTCGGGATATTTTCAGTTTATATCAAGGCGGTTCAGTTCCTCATCATTTGTTTTTTGCCCATCATAGCAATAAGGATAAACATATCCGTATAAAATGTGAAATTATCATTGATGGTAATAGTTTTTGGTATGAGAATATACTGCAAATAAAAGAAGATATTCTTGAATCGCTTAATGAATCTTTAACGGTAATACCTTATAAAACTCACTCTGAAAAGCAATTATTTCAATATGAAAGTTCTTCTCAAGAAGCTTTACATTTATCAAGTTATTTAGTCAAAGCCAAATCACCTAAAGCAAAAACTCAACTCTATATAACACAATTTTTAAAATATATAAAAAATATCAATATTGTTTCCAGACATTTTGAAAGCTATCTGAACCAAGTGGCTAACCACCTAATGCAAGATGCGGATTTAAAACAATCTTTACTCCGGATGATCAGTAATTTTGATTTACATATTTCTAATATTGATGAACAGCGGCATGATTTTTTAGAAGGACAAGTGCTTATGCAGTTTCATCATCAAGATTTAGGCAAAATGTTGCCTCCTGAATGTGAATCTCATGGTACCTTGGGGCTTTATGTATTACTGTATTTTATTTTGCTGACATTGAGAGATAATAGATTATTGTTAGTAGATGAAATTGAAACTGCCATTCACCCCGATATTGTGGAAGTAATTATTCGTATCATCAAAAAAAATCGGCTACAAAAAAAACATTCTTATCCTCAATTTATTTTTACCACTCATCAAACTGAATTGATGAATTTAGTAGGCAGTAAACGTGCCATTTTTCTGGCTGAAAAAAATCAGCGAGGAGCAACAAAAATCAGCAGTGCTGAAGACTTTGTCAATCTTCGTGGTGTTAGAGATGCTTATAAACAGTATAAATTAGGTCGTCTAGGTGCTGTACCTTTTTTAAGTGAAGAATTAGAAGAATTGGCTATTCAATTACGCAAGGAATAATAGGGAATGGCAAGAAAGAAAAGAAAGTCAAAACAGCTTCAGTCACAAAGATATTTTATGATTTATGTCTCAGGTGCTTATGAAGAAGTTTATATGAAGTGGCTACATTCTCTATTGCATGAACAATGTCAGGTCAATTTGTTTGTACGCTGTTATGAGGGTGGGGAAGATTTTGGAGGCGGATTTGACATGCTGGAGAAAGATTTAAAGTCACAACGTGTAACCAAAAACTTAGAACGAGCAGAAGCAATTTTAATTCAAGGAGATATGGATGTTAAAACTATAGTCAAGCGATTTTCTGAATTTGAACATAAAGCCAAGACATACCGACGCACGGTTTATTTAGTACCGAGTATTCGTGCTTTTGAATCTTGGCTTAAAGCGCATTTTACTTCAATAAAGAATCAAAATGAGATAGTAAGTAAAAATGATATTGATCAATGGATTCGTGGTTATAGTCAATCGGTTGATAATGCACAACAATATTTTAAAAATCAGAGTGATTTCAAACAAATTATGAAAGCGGCGCATCCAAACACCGGAAATCAGTCGTTTCGTAAGTTTCTTGAAAAATTGGGTGTGTTAGATTGTTTTAATTGATGAGCTTTTAATTTAGAAGTGGTATATTTCATTGCTTGATTATTTCTCGCGTTTACGCAATAAAAATTCACTATAGCCTTCAACAATTAAATCGTCTAATTGACCAACTTTAATAAAACCCATTTTTTGATAGAACTGTTGTGATGGAGCTATTGTTAGTAATTCTAAACATGCTCCGCGTAGCCAAGGATAACGTACACATACTACTCCAACCAGTTGTTGATCTCCTGCATAAAAGGTGGCTTTGATGTGATGTTTTCTTAAATAATTGACAATAGCGGCATCATAACCTGTTCTTTCCTTTGTGCGTTCACATAAATCAAAGGTTAGTGCTATGATTTTTTTTATTTTTATCAGGAATAACGTGGCGAATGGAATTATGTAATTTAGGATCAAGTTTAGAAAGTGAATTATGTGGTGTACGTATTAATGGTTGACCTCGAAATGGATTTTTTATTGGACGTTTTACCTTTTTATCTCGTGGACTACATTTAAATATGGAATATTTTGCCATTTTAGATATTCATCTTTAGATGAATATTTTTTTTCTGAAGCATAAGAGTTTTTTAATGATGTTTTTTGACGAGAGGGGTAGTTTTGCTTTGATGTGTGCATTATTCCAATTCCAATTGAATCATAATTTTGTTTACTTGTATGAAAAGCAATATTTTTTTCTTCTCTTTCACGACTAAGCCGTTTTTGTTCTTCTATTTTCATGATAAATTCTTTCTTTTCTTTCCCTTTCTTCACTACTGAGTTGTAAATAAAAAGGCTCATCAGAGCAATGAGGATAAGCATATCCATATATAATTTATAGCTTTAAATATCTGCACAATGTTAAGGTAATACCAACTACTGTGCCTATAAATCTTAAACTTGGAATTAACATCATAATAAATAACTGTATATTAATTTAATTAAATTTTGAAATTGTAAAACCATACACAGAATTAAACGCGGTAAAAATAATTCTGTACAGTAATAAGCTTAAAATGCAACTAATAATAGCAATTATTAGACGCTGTTTTAATTTAGAAGTGGTATATTTCATTGCTTAACTGTATAACAATTGTTAATTTATGAGTAAAAAACTATTTAAATCTACTGCTGTTGTTGGTGGATTCACTTTAATTTCTCGCGTTTTAGGCTTTGTTCGTGATGTGGTTATTGCACATACCTTTGGAGCTGGTGCCGCTACTGATGCTTTTTTTGTTGCTTTTAAAATTCCAAATTTTTTGCGCCGCTTATTTGCTGAAGGAGCATTTTCACAAGCTTTTACGCCAATATTAAGTGAGTATAAAACTAAGCGTAATCATCAGGAAATAAAAACATTAGTTAATAACGTCGCTGGACATTTAGGTGGCATTTTATTAATGGTAACTATTGTTAGTATGCTTGCCGCGCCGCTGTTAGTCTTTATTTTTGCTCCCGGATTTTATAATGATCCAGCTAAATTTAACTTGACAGTTTCTATGTTGCAAATAACTTTCCCTTATTTATTTTTTATTGCTTTAACAGCTTTTGCCGGCGCGATATTGAATACTTATGGGAAATTTGCGGTGCCTGCTTTAACACCTGTGTTGTTGAATCTGTGTTTTATTGTTGGAGCATTGTCGTTTGCATCTTACTTTCAGCCACCAATTATGGTGTTAGTTTGGGCGGTATTTATTGCAGGTATAGTGCAGTTAGGCTTTCAATTACCATTTTTAGCGCGTCTAAATTTGTTACCTAAGCCGCGTTTTAAAAAAGATGCAGGTGTAAAAAGAGTCTATAAATTAATGATTCCTGCCTTATTTGGTGTGTCAGTATCACAAATTAATTTATTAGTTGACACTTTAATGGCATCTTTTTTAATAAGTGGCAGTGTTTCGTGGTTATATTATTCTGATCGTTTGATGGAATTTCCAATTGGAATTTTTGGAATTGCTTTGGCAACGGTGATGTTGCCTGATTTATCTAAATCAGTAGCACGTGGTGATATGTCTAAGTATAATAATACTTTAGATTGGGCTTTACGTTGGGTGTTTTTAATTGGTGTTCCATCTATGTTAGGTTTAATGTTGTTAGCGTCACCAATGCTAACTACTTTATTTTATAGTGGTCAATTTACTGAAAATGATGTAATTATGACGGCTCGTAGTTTAATGACTTATTCTGTGGGTTTATTAGGCTTTGTATTAATAAAAGTCTTAGCTTCTGGATTTTTTGCGCGTCAAGATACTCGTACACCAGTAAAAATTGCTGTAATTGCTATGGCAGTCAATATGATATTAAATTTGGCATTAATTGTTCCTTTAGCACATGCTGGTTTAGCCTTAGCTACTTCAATAGCGGCATTGCTAAATGCTGCTCTCTTATACCGAGGTTTAAGAAAACAAGAAGTTTATACTCCACAAACCGGTTGGCTGGCTTTGTTTATACGTATTAGCTTAGCTGGTATAGCGATGATAGCTATTTTATGGTGGGGTAGCGGTAGTTTATCTAGTTGGATAGATATGACTATATTAGAGCGTGTATTACAGTTATTTATTTTGATAATTGCAGGAATGTTAGTCTATATAGTGACTTTATTTGCTGTAGGATTTAGATTACAACATGTGAAATTAATATGAGTTCTCAATCTCTTCGTTGTTCTTTTTGTAGTGTTGAATCGTCAGATGATGTTCCTCTTATAGCTGGTGCTAATGGCTATATTTGTGAATCTTGTGTACATCTGGCTAATGATGTTATTGCTAATTGGATGCGTCAACGTTCATTTAATGAATTAAAAGATGATCTTTCTACTCCTGTTGAAATTAAAGCTAAATTAGATGATTATGTAATTGGTCAAGAATTAGCTAAAGAAACTCTTAGTGTTGCTGTTTATAATCATTATAAACGTTTAATTCATATTCGTAATATTAATGATGTAGAAATTAGTAAGTCTAATGTATTAATGCTTGGCTCATCTGGCACTGGAAAAACTTTGTTAGCTAAAACTTTAGCGGCTATTGTTGGGGTGCCATTTGTGATAGTTGATGCTACTAGTTTAACTCAAGCTGGTTATATTGGTGATGATGTTGAAACTATTTTGGTACGTTTGTTAGATGTCGCTGATGGTGATATTAAGCAAGCTGAGTGCGGTATTATTTATATTGATGAAATAGATAAACTCGCGCGTGTAATAGATAATGGCAACCGAGATGCTTCTGGTGAAGGTGTACAACAAGCTTTATTAAAGATAGTTGAAGGCAATACGATTAAAATTCCTGATGTAAAGAAAGAAAATGAAACTATTACAATAAATACTAATAATATTTTATTTATTGCTGGTGGTGCTTTTTCTGGAATTGAAGATTGTATAGCGGCTAAAACTAATATTGGATTTAATGCTGAGTTAAAAACTGAAAAAAAGATTTCTGCTGATCAAATACAACCAGATTATTTATCTAAGTTTGGTTTAATCCCTGAATTTATAGGGCGTTTTCCAATCACTACTGTTTTAGATTCATTAGATGAGGCGGCACTAGTTAGAATTTTAACTGAGCCACGTAATGCGTTAGTACGTCAATATCAAAAATTATTTGCTTATGAAGATGTTGAATTAGAATATACGCCAGAGGCATTGAAGGCGATTGCAGCTAAAGCATTAACATATGGAACAGGAGCGCGATCTTTACGCAGCATACAAGAACAGTTATTACGCCATTGTATGTTTGAATTACCCTCCAAACGTGAGAATGTTATACGTTGTATTGTTGATGAAGATGCTGTAAATGGTGTTGGAGAGGTTAAATTAATAGAATCACACTTATCAATAATAGCAGCATCAAAAAATCAAATGGGTAAAAAAAATTAAGCAAACTATAATAGTGCTAGTTAATTAACTAGCACTTTATATAGGAGAAGCTAATGATACAGCCACATGGCTCAAATAATTTAAATCCATTGTTTATTTATGATGAAAACAAACATGAGGAATTGCAAAAAGAGGCAACAAACTTACCTTCTTTATTAGTCAGCTCTGCCGCAGCCGCTAATGCTGTAATGTTAGGTGGTGGTTATTTTAATCCTTTAACTGGATATATGAATATTGCTGATGGGATTAGTGTTGCTGAGAAAATGCACACAACTAGTGGGCTTTTTTGGCCAACACCTGTATTTAATCTAGCTAGCGATATTGCTGATATTAAAGATGCTAAACGTATTGCTTTACGTGATCCTAATGTAGAAGGTAATCCAGTATTAGCAATTCAAGATGTAGAAGCTATTGAAGAATTAACTGATGAGCAAATAAATTTAATTGCTGAAAAAGTTTATGGTACTTTGGATAAAGATCATATTGGTGTTGGAACCTTTATGTCACAAGGAAAGTATGTTATTTCTGGTCCGATTCAAGTTCTAAGTTTTAGCTATTTCCAACAAGAATTTCCTGATACTTTCCGTACAGCAGTAGAAATTAGAAATGAAATTGCTGAGCGTGGTTGGAATAAAGTTGTTGCTTTCCAAACACGTAATCCTATGCATCGCGCTCATGAAGAATTATGCCGTATGGCTCATGAAACATTGAAGACAGATGGAATTCTGATTCATATGTTATTGGGTAAATTAAAGAAAGGTGATATTCCAGCTCCGATACGTGATGCTTCGATTCGTAAAATGGTAGAAGTATATTTCCCAGCAAACACTGTAATGATTACTGGTTATGGTTTTGATATGTTATATGCTGGACCACGTGAAGCGGTATTACACGCGGTTTTCCGTCAAAATTGTGGCTGTACACATTTCATTGTTGGGCGTGATCATGCTGGTGTAGGTGATTACTATGGTGCATTTGATGCGCAAACAATTTTTGATGAGGTGCCAGAAGGTGCGCTTCAAATTGAAATTTTCCGTGCTGATCATACGGCTTATTCTAAGAAGTTGAATAAAGTAGTAATGATGCGCGATGTACCAGATCATACTAAAGAAGATTTTATTTTATTATCAGGTACTAAGGTAAGAAAAATGTTATCTGAAGGTAAAGATTTACCTCCAGAATTTTCTCGCCCTGAAGTTGCTAAAATTTTGATGGGATATTATCAAAGTTTGAATTAAGTTTGAAAAAACCTGACAGGTTTTTAAAACCTGTCAGGTTTGTAATATTGTAATTTAAAGGTATTTTATAATGTCAGAGCAATTGATAAATATATCTTTTTCTGTGAACAAAGGAATTTTAAGTTCCTTGAAAGAAACTAAGGATGAATTCATAACTGATATTCTATTTTTATCAGCTCTACTCTTTTATAGAAAGAGGAAATTATCTCTTGGAAAAGCCGCAAAATTAGCTGGTTATAGTAAAATAGATTTTATTAAAAAATTACAAGAAGAAAAGGAATATATATTTGACTACTCAGATAAAGAAATTGATGATATATTTAATGATGTAAAAAATATAAAGTGAAAACTGTATCAAATACTACGCCTATAATATCCCTAAGTTCCATAGGTACAATAAATTATTATTTCTCAAGCAGTGTATGAAGAAATTAAAGCTGATAATACAATTATAGATGAAAATCTGGGCTACTCTATTGCAAAAAAATATAGCCTAAATGTAATCAGGACATTATCAATTCTATTGAAAGCTAAAGAAAATAATATAATTACTGAAGTAAAACCACTTATTGATGAGATGATTTTAAAAGGAAGATGGTATTCAAAGCATGTTTACTATTCATTTCTAAAAAAGGCTAATGAAATTGAAACATAAAACAAAAACCTGTCAGGTTTATTTATTTACAACTATCAGTCTCAGTCATATCCTTCAATTCCACTTCCAAGTTTAGCAATCGTAGTAACTTCAAAGCAAGGAATCTCAACTGATCTAGTTTTAGGATGATAGAAAGAATCTAAATCACTTTTGACCCAAGCAATTACTGTGAAACTACCATCCATTCTCAAGCTAGGTTTATCACCAATCAGTATATAATCATTTGAGCCATCAAAACTATAAGCACTTCCATTATTCCCAAACCGATCCTCAATCAGCGTCGCGCCATTAACAGTTCCATCATTCAGATCAGCCAAAACATTGCCGCTTAATGCAGCAGATAATACCATAGCATTTACAAGTGTAAATTTTTTCAAGAAAGTTTCTCCTTTAATAGTTAAATTGTGTGGGCCATTAGGATAAATATAATCGCCATAATATGAGTACAGCGAATTACGTGGATAAACGAATTATCTATCTAACTTGTTTACATTCGTTTATCCACGTAATTCGCTGTACTTAATTGTCAGAATCAGGATTTACAGGATTAAATCTTTATAATTCATGGCAATTATTCTGTAAATTCTGATTCTGACAATTGGTATTAATATAAATAGATATGACTAATGATGGAGAAGTGCAGATTAAGGAAATGCAGTATGAGAGTGGCACTGTAACAGCTTAGGATTAAAACCAGACAGGTTTTAATTAAAAACCTGTCTGCTTTATCTTACCGCAACCGCTTCAAAGTAGATTTATCAAAATTTCGCTTAGTAAATCTTCTATTAAATCTATAAAATTTATATTTTAACAATGTGCTTTTACCAGTTTGATGGTTTTGCATAAACATTGCGCCCGGGCGCCAGAAATTTTTACCATTCACTAAATATGATTTATATTTTTTAAATGTTAAAGTTTTAAGACGAGAATTTTTGCGATCATAATAAACTACTTTCTGAGGATTGAAATGTCTTTTATCCATCCATGTAATCATACGTTTATAGCCAGAATATCTATAAGCAGGATAACGCACGATCACATAACAATCCTTGCCATTATAACGCTGACTTCGCAAATATCTATAGCGGTATTTATCTAATTCCTGCGAAGCAATATCTTCATAGGAAAATTCACTACCCATAAATGGTCCAGATTTATTTCTTGAGCTAATACGTTTAACTCTTCTTAATGCTGGAAGATACATCCATTGATGATCTGGTTTTAGTGAATGAGACCATGTTAATACCGCGGTACCCTTCACATCTCTAGGGCGATCAAATATAGATAAACCTTTATCACCATCACCGGGAACTTCCATTGATCTAACACGCAGATAACGAGTGCTTGTTCGCCCATGACGATTTTTTAAAATCATCTTCATTTTCGCTTCAGAATCTTTCCAACCGTTATCACGGTAATCTGCCATTCGCGCAATCGCAAATCCCTTTGCTTGAGCAGTTTTTGCAGTTGCTATTGCTTGAGCAAGTCGTTGTTGTTCTAAAACACTTGCTGATCCTATTAAGGGTAGTAAAGTTAAAATATGTAATATAAACAGTCGTTTCATTGTTTCTCCAATTTCATTAATAGTGTTGGTAAAAATAAGAAATCTGCCGCTAATGCTAATGCAATTGTTACAGCAGTCATCATACCCATGCTTTCATTCATGTAAAAATGTGATTGAGATAAAACTAAAAATCCTGCTATTAATACTATAGAAGTAATCCATAATGCTAAACCAACGCTGCGAAAAGCATAACGTACCGCTTCTGTAGAATCCAATCCTTTTTCACGACGAGCGCGTAAGTATTTAGTTAAATAATGAATTGTATCGTCAACCACAATACCAATTGTTAGCCCTGCAACTACTGATAAACCTAAGCCAATTTGTCCTACAAAAAAACCCCAGACACCAAAAGCCATTGCAGTTGGAACTAAATTTGGTATTAAGCTAATCAAGCCATATTTAACAGAACGTAAAGCAATAATAAGGATTAAGGATATTAATATCAATGCTATTACAGCACCTAATAACATATTTTTAATATTGCGAGAACCAATATTAGCAAACATCATTGCACTACTAGCACCATATACCTGCATGGATTCTGGTGCATTGTCTTTTAACCATTTTTGAGCGCGTTCATCTACAGCTAACATTTGATTAGTAGATATATTTTGAAGAGTAACAGCAAAACGAGTCGCAGACTTATCTATATTGATTTGATTATTAATATCTAAGCCGTATGGTAAAGACATTTCATATAATAATAAATATTGTGCTGCTAAGTTACGTTGTTCTGGAAGACGATAATAACTTGGATCATCGCCGTGCATATTTTTATTTAGACGCTTAAAAGTATCAGTAATGCTATTTACATGTACCACTTCAGGTTGTTGACGATACCACTGAGCAAATTCCTCAACCTTAGCTAAAAAGGCAGGGTTACTAATACCACCTGATTCACCTGATTCTAAAGAATAATGTATATCATAAATACCGGTTAAATTTTCAGTGACAAAATCAGTTGCACGGCGAAACTCAAAAGTTTCATCAAAATATTTCACAAATTCATCATTTAATTCATTACGAGGAATAAAAGATATTAATAATATTATTGTTCCAGCCATAGTCCACATTAATGGCTTGCGCCTTTTGACTACAAATTCACCTAAACGATCCATAGCATGAACAGTATTTGTGGTTTCTGGTTTGGGTTTAAATGGTAAAATTGCTATCAGTGCTGGTAACACTGTAACAGATAAAATGAAGGCAATAATAACACCCATCGCTACAATATTACCTAAATCATGAAAAGGTGGTACATCACTAAAATTCATGCTTAAAAAGCCAATAGCGGTAGTTACACTAGTCAAGAAAATAGGCAGTATATTTATACGTAAACTCTCAATAATAGCGGCATATTTTTCTAAGCCATTGACTCGCATCTCATGTCGTAATGTCACTAAAAAATGAATACTATCAGCTACGGCTAAAGTCATAATCATTGTGGGTGCAGCAGCAGATGGTCCACTTAGTGCTATTCCAAGTAATCCTGCTATACCCATAGCTCCAAGGATAGAACATGAAATAACTATAATAGTACTAAAAGTTGCAGACAAACTGCCTAATAATAACCATATCATTAAGATGATCACCAAATACATCATTGGAATTAAACTAGTCATATCTTTTTTAACCGCTTCTGGAAATGAGTTATTCATCATTGTCATTCCGGTTAAATAAATCTCAATATTAGGATATTTAGCACGCAGTTTATCTGCTAAATTACGAACAAATGTTGCAATTTCAGGGATTTCCTTATCTGGATTTTTACCTAATAATTGAATAGTAACATTAACCGCTGTGACATGAGCTTTAGGTGAAATTAATTTATGAATTAACATCGGCTCTTTCAGAGCAATCGCTTTAGCTTTTGTTAGATCTGCTTCAGATAGGGTTTTAGCTTCCATTATTAAATCTTCAACAATCAGATCATCTTCTTCAGCGCGTGTATATTGAAAATTAGTAATAGAATCTACACGAATTGAAAATGGAATTTGCCATGCTTCATTAGTCAGCCATTCCACCGCTTCTAAAGTTTCATTGCTAAATACTTGCCCACTTTTAGGAGCCAATACCAACATCACGTTATCATTTTGAGTATAAGTTTTTTCTAACTCATCAAAAGCTAAAAGTTGAGGATTATTATCGCTAAAAAATACTCGATAATCAGTATCAAATCGTAGTGGAAAGCCAAGAGTAGTTAGCCCTACCAATACTAAACAAGCAAATATAACTAAATATCGCCATTTGATCATTAATTGACCATAGCGTTCAATCATTTTATGGAATCCTTATAAAAAATAAAGATTCCATTATATATCATAATGTAGTTATAATGATAGATTAATCAGAATTTCTTCCTTGTCTATAATCTATAATTTTTATGACAAATAAAGCAACTGTACTGATCATTGATGATAGTTTAGTTAATTTAATCTTTTTGCAGGGTGTTTTAAAAAAACATTCATTTAATGTGCTTTCAGCTAATAATGGTAAACGTGGCTTAGAGTTAGCTCAAGAATCTCCACCTGATATTATTTTATTAGATATTATTATGCCCGGTTGGGATGGTTATGAAACTTGTAAGCGTTTTAAACAAAATAATAATTTATCTAGTATTCCAATTTTATTCTTGTCGGCACTAGGTGAGTTAGAAAGTAAGGTAAAAGCTTTGCAAGTTGGCGGTGTTGATTATGTTGGTAAACCTTTTCAAGAACCAGAATTATTAGCACGGATAGAAACGCATCTTGAATTGGCACATTTACGTAAAAATTTAGAATGCGAAGCTGCCAATCAAACCAAAAAAATTAAATTGTTATTTGATGCTTTACAATTATCTTATGAAAGAGCACAACAAACTTCTATTTTAAAAACTGAATTTCTACGGAAAATCAGTCATGAATTTTTAACTCCAATGAATATTGTTGTTGGAATGAGTGAAATTTTAATAGAAGATACTGAGTTGACAACAGAGCAACAACATTATACAAAAACAATAATTAAAGCTAGTAAACAATTAAACGGTATTCTCACTAACATGTTAAATTTTGCTCAACAGTTTAAAAGTGAAATTAAACAAGTTATCACTGAATTTCAAACGCATGAAATTATAGATCCTCTATTAAATGAATTTTCTAGTGTTGCTAAATCCAAATCTTTACAAATATATACTAAGGTAGATGAATCATTGTTAGATATGCGGCTTCTAGGTAATAAGCAAGGAATTCATAATATATTAAATAAATTTTTAGATAATGCTATTAAATTTACTGACAAAGGTAAAATTTTAATACATGTAAAGTTTGAGAGACAATTGGTGCTATTTGAAGTTAGTGATACAGGAATGGGTATCCCAACAGAAAAAAAAGCTAATTTATTTGAAGTTTTTTCTCAGCTTGATAATTCATCAACACGCCTGCATGAGGGTATGGGTATGGGTTTAGCAGTGGCTAAAATGTTGACTGAAAATATGGGCGGAGAAATAGGAGTGAAAAGTGTGTTGTGTGAAGGTAGTTGTTTTTGGATTAAAATTCCATTAGAGTTAAAACATGTTAAAACCACCAAATGATGAAAATAAAGTTTTATTACATTCTTGTTGCGCTCCTTGTTCAGGCGAATTGATGGAGGCTATGTTAGAGTCTGGTATTGATTATAGTATTTTTTTCTATAATCCTAATATTCATCCTGAGAAGGAATATGAAATACGCAAACAAGAAAATATACGCTTTGCTGAACAGCATAATATAGAATTTATTGATGCTGATTATGATAAAGATAATTGGTTTATACGCACCAAAGGGATGGAATTAGATCCTGAACGAGGGCGACGCTGTACAACTTGTTTTGATATGCGTTTTGAGCGTACCGCTTTATATGCTTATGAGAATGATTTTAAAGTATTTACCAGTTCTTTAGGAATTTCGCGTTGGAAAAATATGACACAAATTAATGATTGTGGTATTCGCGCAGCGGCAGATTATCCAGATTTAAGTTATTGGACATATAATTGGCGTAAAAAAGGCGGTTCACAACGGATGATCGAGATTTCTAAACGTGAAAATTTTTATCAACAAGAATATTGTGGCTGTGTTTATTCTTTACGTGATACCAATAAATGGCGCAAACAAAATGGGCGCGAAACTATTAAGATAGGAGTTAAATATTATGAATAATATCCCAAATCCAGAAGATTTATTTAAACAAGTAACTCAAGCATTACCAACTGGTTTGTTTGAATTACATAAGGATTTAGAAAAAAATTTACGAGTCGGTTTAGATTCTGGGCTGCGTAAAATTAATGTTGTAACAAGAGAAGAATTTGATATACAAACTGCGGTATTAGAAAGAACTCGTGCCCGTTTAGAAAAACTTGAACAACAAGTTGCTGCTTTAGAATCAAAATAGTGTCTTCTTTAGCTATTGTTCATAGTCGCGCTCAAGTTGGCATTCAGGCACAACCTGTAACTATTGAAGTTCATTTAACTAATGGTTTGCCGAAATTATTAATTGTTGGTTTGCCTGAAACTGCGGTTAGAGAAAGCCAAGAACGTGTTCGCAGTGCTTTGTTGAATGCTGAATTTGAATTTCCTTTACAGCGTATTACTATTAATCTGGCTCCAGCAGATTTACCTAAAGAGGGTGGGCGATTTGATCTTGCCATCGCTTTAGGTATTTTGGCAGCGTCTCGACAAATTAATGCTGATAAATTATCAGAATATGAATTTGTTGGAGAATTAGCTTTGAATGGTGATTTACGACCAGTGCGCGGAATTTTACCAATGGCTTTAGAAGCTCGTAACGCACAGCGGCAAGTAGTAGTACCTTCTCAAAATGCTGCGGAAGCTAATTTAGTCAGCGGAGTTTCAATTTTACCGGTACAAAATTTACTTGAAATTTGTGCCCATTTACAAGATCATACTAAGATTCAGCCTTATACAGAACAAATACCTGATGCAATAAATGCAAATCATATAGCTGATTTAGGTGAAGTTCGTGGTCAACATCATGCCAAACGCGCTTTAGAGGTAGCGGCTGCCGGTGGACATAATTTATTAATGTTAGGACCACCGGGAACTGGTAAAACTATGTTAGCTAGTAGGTTGCCTAGCATTTTACCTCCGATGACTGAGGCAGAGGCATTAGAGGCTGCTACTATTGTTTCAATTACTCGTAATGGCTTTGATGCAAGCCGCTGGGGAATTAGACCTTTTCGCACTCCACATCATACTGCGTCTGGAGTTGCTTTAGTTGGTGGAGGTAGTCATCCACGCCCGGGTGAAATATCATTAGCGCATAATGGTGTATTGTTTTTAGACGAATTACCAGAATTTAATAAGCGAGTTTTAGAGGTTTTACGGGAACCGATGGAATCAGGACATATTACAATCTCTCGTGCGGCTCAACAAGCTGAATTTCCAGCTAATTTTCAATTAATAGCGGCAATGAATCCATGTCCTTGTGGTTATTTGGGAGATCCAAATGGACGTTGTCAATGTAGCCCAGAAAAAGTGCGCCGCTATCGAAGTAGAATTTCGGGTCCAATGTTAGATAGAATTGATTTACATATTGAAGTACCGAATTTACCTCGCTCAGAATTACGTCAAGATACGATCAGAGAATCAAGTGCAGAAGTACGCGCTCGTGTAATAGCGGCAAGAGAACGCCAAGTAAAACGTAGCAATAAAGCTAATAGTTTATTATCTAATCAAGAAATTGATAAAATTTGTAGATTAAATCCAACAGATGAAAGATTATTAGATACAGCGATTGAAAGACTAGGATTATCAGCGCGTGCATGGTATAGAATTTTAAAAGTTGCACGAACTATTGCAGATATAGCTGATAGTGACGACATACAAACTTCACATTTGACAGAGGCTATTACTTATCGAAGCTTGGAGAGGAAGAGGGTTGTTTATTAACTAGTTAAAATAATAGCATAATTAACTACTTAGTTATAAGTTTTAAGACAGTTACAAAAATGACATCTCCTCTTGATCTGAGTGTGACCTTAATCTGATGTCAAATAAACATATTGTTACATGCTCAGACACCGCCTAGGAATAAATTCCAAGGCTCATAGCTAAAGTTACGAAAAATGTTACTTTTCGTGATTTCATTGATATGCCACATCTAATTTTAAAAACTTAGGTGTAGCGCAATGATCATTTATTTAATACATTGAATATAGCTAAAACACCATGAACAAACGAACTTTTGAAACTTGTGGTCCACCGTTCAAAACCCTTTTCTATTGAGACTGAAGAAGTTATTGATGATAAACAACCTCAATATTTGGGCTAGTTTCTAAGCCTTCTTAATGAGCAATAAACTAGTTTTTCCTACCATTAAATCTAAAGTCATCAATAAGCGTTTAAATACATTCTCTTGCCGGTATGGTAAATTATGTTTTGCACAAATATCTTTTACATATGGTTGCATTTTTTGATATTGGCTCAGCGGTAAGTACGGAAATAAATGGTGTTCTATTTGATAGTTTAACCAACCGTGGAAGTAATCAATTATATTTGTTCCCGTATTATAATTAACAGTGCCGATAATTTGGCGTAAATAAAATTCGCCTTTACTCTCTGCTGGTTCATCAAACTGATAAATATCAGCCGCAGAATGATTAGGGATGATAACTAAAAATGAGTGAAAATTAGCGAATATTTCAGCCAAAATAGAAGTGTATAACACATTCAAACTAGCTTCTACACCCAAGGGTAAAAACAACAAAGGGATAAAAATAAAGCGGAATATAAAATAAGGTAAATAAAACTTAAACCATAAATTATAACCATCCTTGGCAAACGGATTCCAAGCATCGGCACGAATAAAAGTATCATGTTCTGCTTGTCCTTGTTTGCGGAGTTCAGCATTACCCAATATTTTCAAAGTATTGGGCGCATAATAAGCAATTTTCCAGATAGCAGCAAAAACAATAACTATGACATAACGTAACCACATCGGCAATTTAGAAGTGCGTAACCATTCCATATTGTGTTCAATGTTATCTGGATCATCTCTTTCGCCCAAATGGTAATGGTGCATCTTATTATGTTCCACTTCCCATGCTTTAGGATCAATCCAATCTAACCAATCAATAATGCGCCGCCAGCCTTTGGCAAAACTTTTGCTAGTATAGCGTTTGGGTATGTTAGGCACTTTATCATATGCTTTATGCAAAATTGGATGAGTCACATTCGCCCAGCGACCAACATTGGCGATACTTATAAGCAATGCCGATATAGGATTAAAGGGCAATAACCACGCGGTGGCATAACCTAACAAGGCACAAAGCCTGCCCCACAATTCCATTTTTTTCAGATGTTTAAAGTCTTCTTCGGTAGGCTTACCAATCGTAGCGCGTATATTGTCAATATCCTTAGCCAACTGTTTTTTATCAACATGTGTATAGTCAATTGTCATTAAATTGTATTTAATCCTTGAAATTTAACATAAAACAACCCAATAAAGGGGTTTTATTATAGAGTGAAAATTTATGAAATATTTTTTAATCAGCCTTATTCTTTTAACTCCATTATCTTGTTCAAAAACAGATAATCAAGCAGCAGAAAAGAAGCAACAATATCGAAAAGCGATAAAAGAACTACATCATGGCTTAAAATCAGAACTAGTTAAAGGTATGCAATCAGGTGGTCCAACCGCCGCTTTAGCTGTTTGTAATACCAAAGCACCAATTATTGCAGCAGAAATTTCAAAAAAATTAAATCTTGAAATCTCTCGCACTAGTCTCAAGCCGCGCAATCCAAATAACGCCCCTGACGAATGGGAAACCAAAGTACTTCAACAATTTGAACAACGCCTTGCCAAAGGTGAAGATCCTAAAACTATCGAATTCATTGAACAGGTAAAAGATCAATGGCGTTATATGAAGGCGATTCCTACTGCTCCAGTCTGTTTAACTTGTCATGGTGCAAATATTAACCCTGAAATAGCCGCTAAAATTAAATCATTATATCCTGAAGATAAAGCAACAGGCTTTAAAATTGGAGATTTACGTGGTGCATTTAGCATAAAAGAATAATTATTGTTTTTCATAAGGGGCTAAAGTCATAACTTCAGCCCCTTTTTCTGTCACTAAAATAGTATGTTCCCATTGTGCAGACAACTTATGATCTTTAGTCACAACCGTCCATTTATCAGGTAATAATTTAACATGTCGTTTACCTAGATTAATCATAGGCTCAATAGTAAAAGTCATGCCCGGCTGTAAAATTACATCATCTTCCTTAGCACTATAATAATGTAAAACTTGAGGTTTTTCATGAAATGCACGACCAATTCCATGACCACAATATTCATGTACTATTGAACATTTTTTAGATTTCGCATGATTTTCAATCGCACGCCCTATCTCTTTTAAAGAAATTCCTGCTTTTACTTGCTTAATACCAATCCATAAGCATTCATAACTAATATCTATAATTCGTTTAGCGCGAACATTCGGTTTACCTACCATAAACATTCTACTACTATCACCATGATAACCATCCTTAATAACAGTAACATCAATATTTATAATATCTCCATCCTTTAATTTTTTATTACTAGGAATACCATGACAAACTTGATAGTTTACAGAAGTACAAATAGATTTTGGAAAACCCTTATAATTTAAAGGTGCAGGAATCGCTTGTTGCACATTAACAATGTAATTATGGCATATACGATCTAATTCATCAGTTGTAACTCCAACTTTCACATAATCTGTGATCATATCCAATACTTCAGAAGTTAAACGCCCAGCTACCCGCATTTTTTCAATTTCATCAGGTGTTTTTATAAAAATAGTCATTATTAATCTCTTGTTGTAAAAAAGCTTTTATGGTACAATAATTCACGCCTTTTTTATTAAGGCAAAAAAATATTTTTGGAGTTATATATAACAATCATGTCAGACATATCAATGCGTAAAATGCTGGAAGCAGGGGTACATTTTGGTCACCAGACTCGTTACTGGAACCCAGAAATGGCTCCGTATATTTTTGGAGAGCGTAATAAAATTCATATTATTAACCTCGAACATAGTCTGCCCATGTATAATGATGCAGCAAATTTTTTAGGAAAGTTAGCCGCTAGAAAAGCACAAATATTATTTGTTGGAACTAAACGTTCCGCACAAGAACCTCTTAAAGAAGCTGCAATACGTTGTGGTATGCCATATGTCAACCATCGTTGGTTAGGTGGTATGCTCACTAATTATAAGACTGTTAAAGCATCTATCAAGCGTCTTAAAGAATTAGAAACCATAAAAGAAGATGGCACATTACAACGTTTAACCAAAAAAGAAGCCCTTTCACTTAATCGTGAACTTGAAAAATTAGAGCGTAGTTTAGGCGGCATTAAAGACATGAATGGTCTGCCTGACGCTTTATTTATTATTGATGTTGGCTATGAAAAAATTGCGGTTAAAGAAGCGGCTAAATTAGGTATTCCCATAGTAGCAGTAGTAGATACTAATAATCGCCCAACAAATGTTGATTATATTATCCCCGGTAATGATGATGCTATTCGCGCAATCACATTATATGTTAATGGTATTGCAGATTCAGTGATTGATGCTCGTCAATCTACTTTAGAAGCATTAACAGATGAAGATGACTTTGTCGAAGTTGAAGAAGCTAAAGAAACTACTAAATAAGGGGATAATACAATGAAAATTACAGCAGCATTAGTTAAAGAGCTGCGTGAGCGTACCGGCGCTGGCATGATGGAATGTAAAAAAGCATTAACTGACAATGCTGGTGATGTTGAAGCTGCAATTGAAGCTATGCGTAAATCTGGTCAAGCCAAAGCTGCTAAAAAGGCTGGACGTATCGCTGCTGAAGGTTTAGTTATCATAAAACAAAATGATAAAAATGCCGCAATGGTAGAAGTTAATTGTGAAACCGATTTTGTTACCAAAGCTGATGACTTTAAAGCATTTTGTGAAGATGTAGCAAATACAGTATTACGCAATACCCCTTCTAACTTAGAAGCACTACAAAGCAGCGTTGAAGAAGCACGTAAAAACTTGATCGCAAAAATTGGTGAAAATATCAATGTGAGACGCTTTGCTTTAATGGAAGCAAACACAGATCAATTAGGTGTTTATTTGCATGGAAGCAGAATTGGTGTACTAGTTGAGATCGAGGGGGCAGAACAAGCATTAATAAAAGATGTTGCTATGCATATTGCCGCTAGTCGTCCATTATGTATTTCTGAAGATCAAGTACCTGCTGATATACTTGCAAAAGAAAAGGACATATTTACCGCTCAAGCTGCAAACAGCGGTAAGCCTGCAAACATCATTGAAAAAATGGTCGTAGGGCGTATTAAAAAGTTTTTAGGCGAAGTTACCTTATTAGGTCAAGGATTTATTAAAGAACCTGATAAAACCATTGCTGATTTGCTTAAACCTTCAAATGCCACTATTAAGCATTTTGAACGCTTTGAAGTTGGTGAAGGTATTGAAAAGAAAACAGATAATTTTGCTGATGAAGTAATGCAGCAAGTACAACAATAGGCAAATAAACCTGACAGGTTTTAAAAACCTGTCAGGTTTCCCATTAATAGTATTTAATTATATATGTCTAATATTTCCTTAACTTATCCTCGTGTATTATTAAAGCTTAGTGGTGAAGCATTGATGGGAAATACCAATTTTGGTATTGATCCAGATACTTTATCTCATACAGTTACTAATTTATCCGAAATTGTAAAATTAGGCGTGCAATTAGGAATTGTAATTGGTGGAGGTAATATTTTTCGCGGCGTTGGTTTAACAGCGAATGGTATTAATAGAGTTACTGCTGATTCTATGGGTATGTTAGCAACAGTAATGAATGGCTTAGCCTTACAAGATGCCTTAAAAAAAGTCAATATTACAGCCCATGTAATGTCTGCTATTCAAATGTCAAACATCTGTGAACATTATTCACAACGCAATGCTATTAAACATTTAGAAAATGGACATTTAGTCATTTTTGTAGCAGGTACAGGTAATCCATTTTTTACTACTGATACCGCTGCGAGTTTAAGAGCAATCGAAATTGGGGCTAATTTAATGATTAAAGCCACTAAAGTAGATGGTGTTTATAGTGCCGATCCAATGACTGATCCTACAGCTACACGTTTTTCAAAACTCACTTATAATAAAGTTATAGAACAAAGATTAGGGGTGATGGATACTACCGCCGTAGTCTTATGTCAAGATAACAACATGCCATTACAAGTACTTAATATGAACAAAGATGGTGCCTTAGTTCGTGCAATTAAAGGTTTAGATGAAGGAACATTAATTAATAATGAATGAAATGATTGACATCATACAAAAAGATGCTAGTTCTCGTATGGAAAAAAGCGTAGCCGCTTTAAAAAACGAGTTACTGAAAATTAGAACTGGGCGTGCCAATACCAGTTTACTTGATCATGTTCTTGTACCTTATTATGGTAGTGATGTACCTGTAAACCAAGTCGCAAATATCAATGTATTAGATCCACGCACACTTGGAGTTACAGCTTTTGAAAAAGGTATGGTTTCTATAGTAGAAAAAGCTATTAGAGATTCAGATTTAGGGCTAAATCCTACTAATGTCGGAGATTTAGTACGTGTACCTTTGCCACCAATGACAGAAGAAAGACGACGTGACTTAATTAAAATCGTGCGTAATGAAACTGAAACTACACGAGTTGCAATTCGTAACATACGTCGTGACGCGAATAAGGATTTCAAAGATGCGGAGCTTTCAAAAGATGAAACACATGATGGTGAAGAGTTAATTCAAAAGTTAACCAACACATTTGTTGGGCAAGTAGATCAAATCTTAAAAGATAAAGAAGCTGAATTAATGGAGTTTTAAATATCAGCATAAGTTTTGCATTAGGATTTTTTTAAATCCAATTATTTATAATCTTTTATGATATTATCCAAACAACCACGCCACATTGCCATTATCATGGATGGTAATGGTCGTTGGGCAAAAAGAAAATTACTACCACGTTATGCAGGACATCAAGCTGGTCTTGGAACTGTACGTAGAATAATTAAGTATTCTATGAAGCAGGGGGTGGAAGTATTAACCCTGTTTGCTTTTAGTAGCGAAAATTGGAAGCGTCCTCCACAAGAAGTAAATTTACTCATGAAGTTATTCATGACAGCCCTACAACGGGAAGTAAAAAAACTCCATAAAAATAATATTAGATTACGTCTGATTGGTAATCGTGAAGCCTTTTCTGAGAAGTTACAAGGATTGATTGCTGATGCCGAAGAATTGACAAAAGATAATACTAAATTTACACTAGTTATTGCAGCTAACTATGGTGGACGTTGGGATATTGCCGATACAGCAAAACGTTTAGCTTTAAAAGTACAACAAGGTTCATTAAAAATTGAAGATATTGATGAAAACCTTTTTAATTCTCAAATCAATTTGAACGATTTACCAGAACCAGATTTATTTATCCGTACTGGCGGAGAACAAAGAATTAGTAATTTTTTATTATGGCAATTAGCTTATACAGAAATGTATTTTACTAATACCTTATGGCCAGATTTTAATGAAGAAAATTTTATGGAAGCATTAAAATCATTTGGATCTCGTGAACGTCGTTTTGGACGTATTAGTGAACAACTCAAAAATGCTTAAACAACGTATATTTACAGCTATAGTCTTAATTCCAATAATATTATGGGTATTAACTTTATCTTCGCAAACTTTAGCGTCGGTAATGGCTATATTTGTTATAATTGGGGCATGGGAATGGGCTGGTTTATCTAATTTAATACGCAGTATTTATAGCTTAGTATTTGCTTTAACTCTATTAATAATTTATTATTTTTTAGATGAGATTAATATAAATTATATTTTATATATTGCATCTTTATGGTGGTTAATAGCATTATATTGGATCTTAGCTTATCAACAAAATCATAATCATATACCAACATCACCTATTGTTAAAGCCTTATTAGGGTTTATTATATTAATACCAGCTTGGATAGCTTTATTAAGTCTTCATAATCAACAGTGGTTAATTTTCTTATTAGTTTTAATTTGGTCTGCTGATATAGGAGCTTATTTTACTGGTAAAAAATGGGGACAAAAAAAATTAGCTGATAAAATAAGCCCCGGAAAAAGTTGGGAAGGTGTTGCAGGCGCGTTATTCATAAGCTTATTAGTTGCACTAAGTTATGCAATCTTTAATTCGATGCCATTAATGACATTGCTAGGTTTTATGCTATTATGTTTCATTACAGTAATTGCTTCAATTGTAGGCGATTTATTAGAAAGTTTATTTAAACGTCAGGCGGGTATGAAAGATAGTAGTCAAATATTACCCGGTCATGGTGGGGTGTTAGATCGTATTGATAGTTTGACATCAGCGGCACCGATTTTTGTTTTAGGATTAATAATAGGAAATCTACTTTGACTGGTATAACTATATTGGGAGCGACTGGTAGCATTGGTCTTAATACTCTTAATGTTATCAAACAACATCCACAAAAGTTTGAAGTAATTGCGCTAACAGCAAATAAACAAGTATCTCGTTTAGAACAATTATGTTTAGAATGGTCTCCTCGCTATGCAGTGATGGCAGATGCAGATGCTGCTGAACAACTAGAACAACGTTTAAAGCAGCAAAATTCTCCAGTTAAAGTTTTAAGTGGTACCGATGCACTAAGTTTTGTCAGTAGTTTAGACGAAGTTAGTGTCATTATGGCAGCTATAGTTGGTAGTGCAGGTTTATTGCCTGCTTTAGCAGCCGCTAAGACAGGAAAACGAATTTTATTGGCAAATAAAGAAGCATTAGTAATGTCAGGGCAATTATTTATGGATGCCGTGCGTGAAAATGGTGCCGAATTATTACCAATTGATAGTGAACATAACGCGATTTTCCAATGTATGCCCGCAGTTAAAATGCAGGGTGTTACTCGTATCTTATTAACTGCATCAGGTGGACCTTTTCGCACTACACCTATTGAACAATTAGATACAGTTACACCTGAACAAGCTGTTGCTCATCCTAATTGGAACATGGGTAGTAAAATATCAGTAGATTCAGCTACTATGATGAATAAAGGCTTAGAAGTCATAGAAGCCTGCTGGTTATTTACCGCTAAGCCTGAACAAATTGAAGTAGTCATACATCCTCAAAGTATAATTCACTCACTAGTTGAATATGTTGATGGATCAGTACTAGCACAACTAGGCAATCCTGATATGCGTACCCCAATAGCTCATGGTTTAGCATGGCCTGAACGTATGAGTTCAGGAGTTGCTAGTTTAAATTTATTTGATATTGCTCGTTTAGATTTTGAAGCTGTTGATTTTCAGAAATTCCCTTGTTTACAATTAGCCTATGATGCTATGTTAGCAGGTGGCACTAGTAGCACCATTTTAAATGCTGCTAACGAAATTGCAGTACAAGCATTTTTAGAAGGTACTTTAGCTTTTACTAAAATTCCTAAGATCATTGAAAATACTTTATCTCAAATAACTGGGCGTATCGCAACATCATTAGAGATTATTCTCGAAGATGATAAACAAGCGCGTCATTTAGCTACACAAATTGTAAATCAAAATATATAGAAATGTTAATTATACAAGCATTACTCGCTTTTATTGTAGTTATCGGTATTTTAGTAACCGTACATGAATTTGGTCATTATTGGGTTGCACGACGCTTAGGTGTAAAAATATTAAAATTCTCAATAGGTTTTGGCCGACCACTATGGTCACGCCGCTTTGGGAAAGATAATACGGAATTTGCAATTGCAGCAATTCCATTAGGCGGCTATGTAAAAATGCTCGACGAACGTGAAGGTGAAGTCGCCGCTGAAGAATTGCATCGCGCTTTTAATCAACAATCTTTAAAAGTACGTAGCGCAATAGTATTCGCAGGTCCATTATTTAACTTCTTATTTGCAATTTTTGCTTATACCATGATGTATATGGTTGGAGTTTCAGGCATGAAAGCAATAGTTGGTGAAGTTACTCCTGAAAGTTTAGCCGAACAAGCAGGATTTATTTCCGGCTACCAAATTGTTGCTGTAAATGAACAATCTGCTACTCGCTGGGATAGCGTTATGGAAACCTCATTAAAAGAATTACTTGATAACAAACAAGAACTTGTATATTCAATACAAGACCAAAACAATCGTCATTATGATTTACGTATATCAGTTGATAATATTAGTATTGATGATATTGCCCAAGGACAATTTTTTGAAAAGATCGGTTTTCAACCATATCGTCCGCCTTGGCCAGCGATTATTGGTGAAATAATGCCAAATAGTGCTGCTGAAAAAGCAGGTTTGCAATATGGCGATAAAATCATTAGTATGGATAATCAGCCTGTTAAAGATTGGCACAGTTGGGCCAAATATATCACCGAGAATCCTGATAAGAATCTATCCACAATAATTGAACGCAATCAACAACAACTAGAGTTAATTTTAAAACCTGATAATATTAATGGTAAAGGACGAATGGGGGTTTATGCACCTTACTATGTAACCGAAAGTTATAGCTTATGGCCAGCATTTATTCATGGCATAAATAAAACATGGGACATGAGTGTCTTAACCTTAAATCTAATGGCTAAAATGTTGACACTACAAGTATCATATGAACATATTAGTGGACCAATAAGCATTGCTCAATATGCTGGACAATCTGCTCAATTAGGTTTCAATGTCTTTCTATCTTTTTTAGCTATTGTCAGTATCAGTTTAGGTGTAATTAATTTATTACCAATACCTCTACTTGATGGAGGTCATTTATTTTTATACTTCATAGAATTAATTAAAGGTAGCCCTGTTACAGAAACCACTGAGATGTTATTACAACAAATTGGTTTAGTACTATTACTAAGCTTAATGGGATTAGCAATATTTAATGATTTGCAAAGAATTTTATGATATATAAACCTTTAATTTTTTTGAGTCTGCTATTCTTAAGTAATATTAGTTTGGCATTTGATGCTTTTATTGTAAAAGATATTCAGATCAAAGGATTAACGCGGATTTCAAAACAAACGGTATTTAATTATCTAACTATAAAACCCGGAAGTAGATTTTCTCCTAATCAAGCTAGTAGTGTGATTTCTACTTTATTTAAAGCTGGTTTATTTAAAGATATACGTTTAGAAAGAAACAATAATATCCTAATTGTGCGAGTTAAAGAACGTCCAGCTATTGCAAAAATTACCTTTACAGGTAATAAGGATCTTGAGACTGAAGATTTATTAAAAAGTTTAAAAGCTGCAAATTTTGTAGAAGGCAGACTATTTAATCGTTCACTATTAGATAAAATTAAATTAGACTTGAAACGTCAATATTTTAATACAGGTAAATATGCTATACGTTTAAAGTCAACAGTTACACCAGTGGCTCGTAATAGAGTTGCAATTAAAATTGACATATCAGAAGGTGTGGTAGCACGTATCAATCAAATTAATTTTGTTGGTAATAAAGTTATTAGTGATGATGACTTGCTTTATGAAATGAAATTAAGTACAGGTGGTTGGTTCTCTTTCTTTACCCAAGATAATCAATATTCATCACTAAAATTAAGAGCAGATTTAGAAAAAATACGCTCTTATTATTTAGATAATGGATACCTTAAATTTAATGTTGATTCAACCCAAGTATCTATTACACCAAATAAAAAAGATATTTATATTACCGTTAATCTCACCGAAGGTGAAAAATATACTGTATCTAAAATCAAATTAGTTGGTAATTTAATTGTAGATAAACAAGAATTACTTAATAAAATTACGATTAAATCAGGAGATATATTTTCTCGCAAGCAAATCACTAAAAGCCAAGAAAAAATGATAGAACGTATTGGTGATGAAGGTTATGCTTTTGCTGATATTAATGCAGTGCCAGAAATTGACTCGAAAAATAAAACTGTAGCTTTAAATTTCTATGTTGATCCCGGTAAAAGAGCCTATGTTCGACGAATTAATTTTAAAGGCAACCTGAAAACTCGTGATGAAGTATTACGTCGTGAAATGCGTCAAATGGAAGGTGGTTTTTTAAGTCAGAAAAAAATTAAACGTTCAAAAACTCGTTTAGAACGCTTAGCCTTTTTTGAAACAGTGGAAGTTAAAACACCGCGTGTACCTAATAGTAATGATCAAGTTGACGTTAATTTTAATGTTGTAGAAAGACCATCCGGCAATTTAATGGCAGGTGTTGGTTATTCACAAATACAAGGTATAATCTTTAATGCTAGTATATTACAAGATAACTTTTTAGGTTCTGGTAAACGTGTTGGAGTGACTTTTAATAATAGTCGTGTCAACACACAGTATCGTTTAAGTTATTTTAACCCTTATACAACTATAGATGGTGTAAGTCGTGGTTTTGATGTATTTTACCGTACTATGGATGCGGAATTTGCAAATTTAAGCCGTTATGCTTCAGATGCTTATGGTACTAGACTCAATTATGGTTTTCCTATTAGTGAATATAATTATGTTAGTATGGGAGCTGAAATTGATAATACCACTATTAAAACTACTAATTTTAGTGCTGATGAAGTATTTAAATTTTTAGAACGTAATGGTAATAATTTTACTTCTTATCGTTTAACAGCTAATTGGAGACATGATACTCGTAATAGAGGATTATTTCCTGATAAAGGCATGTTACAATCTCTGAATGCAGAAGTTGCATTACCAGTTAGTGATCTAAGTTTTTATAAACTGACTTATCGTCATCAATGGTTGTATCCATTGATAAAAGATTATATTCTGGTATTAAAAGGGCAAGTTGCATATGGTGAAACCTATGGTGATTCCACAGAATATCCATTTTTTGAAAATTTTACCGCTGGTGGCCCACGTACTGTACGTGGTTTTCGTGGCAATACTTTAGGACCTTTAGATTCTCAAGGTTTACCTTTCGGTGGTAATTTAAGGGTAGTGAGTAATGCTGAAGTTATTTTACCTATACCATTTACTAAAAAACTACGTAACTTTAGGCTCTCTGCCTTTGTGGATGTAGGTAATGTTTATGGTGTTCAAGAAGATTTTGATGTTGATCAACTGCGTTATTCCACTGGTTTATCTGCAATCTGGTTGTCTCCATTAGGAGTGTTAAGTTTTAGTTTGGCTAAACCATTGAATAAAAAACCGGGTGATCAAGTTGAAATATTTCAATTCACAATTGGTACAACCTTTAATTGGTAATTATTTATGAAAAAAAATTATATATTTATATGTTTACTTAGTAGTATTTTATTTTCTCATCAAGCAAACGCAGTACTTAAAGTAGGTTTTGTCAATGCAATAAAAGTCATGGAAAAGGCTCCTCAAGTTGAAAAAGCTAATCGTCGTTTAGAAAGAGAATTTGCACCTAGACAAAAACAATTGGTAAAAAGTGGTAAAAGTATTAAAAGTATGGAATCACGTGTAAAAAGAGGTGGTTCTACTATGAGTCAAATACAAGTTAGTAGGCTTAAACGTCGGATTAGAAATAAGAAACGTGAATTTCGTCGTCAACAAGAAGAATTTAGAGAAGATTATAATATTCGTCGTAATGCAGAATTAGAAAAAATTCAAAAAATTATTACTAAAGTAATTCAACAATTAGCCAAAAGAGAAAGATATGATTTTATTCTCAGTGATGGAGTTGTTTGGGCAAGTAAACGTGTTGATATCACAAATAAAGTTTTAAGAAAATTGCGTAGGCACAGATGATTCCTCTGATAGAGTTGGCAAATAAAATTGGAGCAAAATTAGAAAATGCTGCTTTAGAAAATTTGCCAATTACAGGAATTGCACCATTAAATAGTGCAAATCAAGATACAATTAGTTTTTTTTCTAATCGTCGCTATCGTGACGATTTAATAAATTCTAAAGCTGCTGCTATTATTTTGAAAGATTCAGATAAAACCTTTTGCAAACAAGCAATGTTAGTGATGGATAACCCTTATTTGGGTTATGCTAGGGCAGCACAATTATTTCATCCACTGCTTCACACGCCGGGCATACATAAAATGGCTTCAGTTGAAGCAGATGCTAAAATAGGCAAAAATGTTTTTATTGGTGCTGGTTGTGTTGTAGAAAGCGACGTTGAAATAGGTGATAATTGCCAATTGATAGCTAATGTAACTTTATGTGCAGGAACTCGTTTAGGAAAAGGTGTAATTATTCATCCCGGAGCAATAATTGGTTCAGATGGTTTTGGTAATGCTAATGATGATGGTAAATGGGTAAAAGTACCACAATTAGGCGGTGTTTTAATAGCTGATGATGTAGAAATTGGCGCAAATACTACCATAGATAAAGGTTCTTTAGATGATACTATCATTGGCAGGGGCGTTAAACTGGACAATCAAATTCAAATTGGACATAATGTTCAAATTGGAGAACATACAGCAATAGCCGGTTGTGTTGGAATTGCTGGCAGTACTAATATTGGTAGCTATTGTATGATCGCTGGAGGAGTAGGTATATCTGGACATCTGGATTTAGTAGATTATGTACATGTAACAGCTGGTTCTATTGTGCTACAATCAATAACCAAAGCCGGTGTTTATTCATCAGGTACTCCTTTAGAAACCAATAGACAATGGCATAGAAATTATCATAGATTCAAATCTATAGATCAAATGGCAAAACGTTTAAAGAAATTAGAATTATGAATAGTATGGATATCCATCAGGTGCTTAAACACCTTCATCATCGTTATCCGTTTTTATTAATTGATCGAGTACTGGATTATACAGTAGGTGAATCATTGACTGCGATAAAAAATGTCACCTATAATGAGCCATTTTTTCAAGGTCATTTTCCTTTAAGACCAATAATGCCCGGTGTATTATTAATTGAAGCAATGGCTCAAGCAACAGGTATATTATCGTTTAAGACGGCTGAGGCTGAACCTGAAGATAATTCTTTGTATTATTTAGTAGGAGTAGATAAAGCTCGTTTTAAACAACCAGTAGAACCCGGTGATCAATTATTAATTGAAGTGAAGTTAATACGCCGAACTCGTGGAATTTGGAAATATTCTGCCACTACTAAAGTTGATGATAAAGTAGTTGCTAGTGCAGAACTTATGTGTATGAAAAGAGAGATTGAATCTTGATTGATACACGCGCTGTAATTGATCCTAAAGCTGAATTAGCTGATGATGTTTCTGTTGGTGCTTATTCAATTATCGGAGCTGACGTACAAATAGAATCCGGTACTTGGATAGCTCCACATGTGGTTTTAAAAGGTCCTATGAAAATAGGACAAAATAATAAAATTTATCAATTTGCCTCTTTAGGTGAAAATCCTCAAGATAAAAAATATAATGGCGAGCCAAATACCCATGTAGAAATTGGTGATAACAATGAAATCCGTGAATATTGCACCATAAATCGAGGCACTATACAGGGTGGTGGAATAACCCGCATTGGTGATAATAATTGGATTATGGCATATTCCCATATTGCTCATGATTGTATTATACATAATAATACCATTTTTGCTAATGGTGCCTCATTAGCAGGGCATGTAGAAATTGAAGATGGTGTTATTTTAGGTGGTTTTACTTTAATACATCAATTTTGCATTATGGGAAATAATAGTTTTGCAGCACCTACTTCATTGATTTTTAAAGATGTTCTGCCATATATAATGGTATGTGGAAATCGTGCTAAAGCTAATGGTTTAAATAAAGAAGGTTTAAAACGTCAAGGTTTCAGTAGTGATACTATTCATGCTTTGCACCAAGCTTATAAAATTATATATAAACAAAATATGATGAAAAATGAAGCAATTGCAGCACTTGAAGATTTAAGTCAACAATATCCTGAAGTGCGAAAAATGCAACAAGGTTTGCAAAATTCTAAACGAGGTATTGTGCGTTAAATCAATGCGTATTGCTATAGTTGCTGGTGAATTATCAGGAGATTTATTAGGATCTGGGCTGATTTATGCACTAAAAGCTAAATATCCCAATGCTGTAATTGAAGGCATAGGTGGTCCAAAAATGTTAGCAGCAGGTTTTCATAGCCACTTTCCATTAGAAACCTTATCAGTAATGGGTTTAGTGGAAGTATTAAAACACTATTTTGAGATCAAAAAATGTCATGATAGTTTAGCTGAGTATTTTTTAAAACAACCACCAGATGTCTTTATTGGCATTGATGCACCTGATTTTAACATTAGTTTAGAATATAAACTGAAACAAGCAGGTATTCCAACAGTACATTATGTTAGCCCTTCTGTTTGGGCGTGGCGAGAGTATCGTTTAGCTAAAATTGCTCGTGCTTGTGATTTAATGTTGACACTATTTCCTTTTGAAGCTGATTATTATCATCAACATAATATTCCAGTTTGTTTTGTCGGACATCCTTTAGCCGATGCAATTCCTTTACATACAGATCAACAAGCTGCTAGAAAAAAGCTAGGTTTAAATACCAAGGGCAAATTAATTGCATTATTACCGGGTAGTAGATTTAATGAGGTTACTCAATTAACTAATACTTTTTTAAAAACAGCCAATGACTTATTAAAACAACAAGCTGATTTAGCTTTTATAGTACCATTAGCCAATCCCAAAATAAAACAATACTTTATTGAACAAATACCTAATGAATTACCAATTCATTTATTAGATGGGCAATCATATGAAGCAATGGCAGCGGCTGATGTTATCTTAATGGCATCTGGTACAGCCACCTTAGAAGCAATGTTATTAAAACGTCCAATGGTGGTAGCTTATCGTATGGCAAATATTACTTATTGGCTGGCTAAATTGCTTGTACATATTCCTTATATTTCTTTACCTAATCTGCTAGCAAAAAAACTATTAGTGCCTGAATTTATTCAAAATAAAGTTATTACAGAAAATTTAGCTCCAGAAATCTTGGAATGGTTAAACAATTCCAATAAAGTGCAAATATTGCAAAATAATTTTACTAAATTACATCATAATTTGAAACAATCTGCTAATCAAAAAGCGGCACAAGCTATATTATCATTAATATCTAAATGAACCCTTTTCTGCAACAATTAATAGATGATCTAAAAGATTTTTCTTCTGACTTATTATTACCCGGTTTACATGGAACACAACAAGTATCTACTGGTATGACTACAGTAGCAAGTACTACTGCTTTATTAAAATCTATTGACTTTTTAACCGGCTTAATACCTAAGTTACTTTGTGAGTTAGAAACTACTGATGCTACTCGTAAAGTCACTTTACATTATACTGCCTCACCGAAATATGCTACATTTTCCCGACGTAGTTGTGATTATCAATTAGATAATAAACACAGATTATTGCCAGCACATTGGCTTAGTGTGTTACCAACTACAGAAATTGATAGTCGCCCATTACGCTGGTTAGTACATTTATTAGATTTACAATATAAGGCTTTACAACAAGTACAAACTAGAACTATTAAATATATAGATGACTCCTTATTAACTCAGCAAGGAGAATCAAATTATGCAGAAAATGATCGAGCAACTTTATTAAATATGCGTTCAGGTTTAGATGAAGCACAAGCCAAACTAGAACAAGCTCGTATAAGCTTACAACGTAAAGTTAAATTTAAATTAATTGCTTCATTATCTCTGCCTAATCCCTATCCTCGTTCACCAGCTTGGTCTAATTTAAGACGTTTTGCACAACAACTAATACAACCAAAAGAATATTTACCTAGTTTTTTGCATAATCTATTAAATGGAACAGTAGAAATTGCCGATACACCTTATTTATATCAACGTTGGTGTGGAATGAAATTATTATCAGCATTTGAATCCTTAAATTGGGTTATATACGATGATCCAATTGGCGCATTATTTTTAGGAGGAGAAGTACGACTTTATAAAGATAATGTAGAAGTAAGTATTTGGATAGAACCAAGATTTTCAAAAAACAGCATACATCCTAGTGGTTTTATGTGTAAAAAAGTACATGAAACTCATCCAGATTATATGATAGTAACTCCGGGACCTAGCGGAATAGATGCTTTTATATTAGATCCTACTACAACTGCTAATCCAGAAATTCGTCAAGCGAAGGGTAAATATTTAGATACAATAGAAGCAATAGGAATGTCAACAGTAGCGGGGATTCCTGTGGTACATAGCCCACTTAGAGCATGGTCATCAGCACCATTACATACTCCTCATTGTGAAGTTGAAGACTCTGAAGGTCGTACTGGCACTATTCCAATGCACCCTTTAAATTGGCTATCCCAGCCATTACTTGACTGGGTTAAAGATATTAATAATTATGCTCTCGCATGGAAGATTAGGACTTATTAACCCTACGGATTTGTGCCCCTAATTGAGTTAATTTTTCTTCAATGCGTTCATATCCTCGATCAATATGGTAAATACGATCTACTAAAGTCTCACCATCAGCAACTAAAGCTGCTAACACTAAACCCGCTGAAGCACGTAAATCTGTAGCCATAACAGGTGCTGCTTTTAACTGATCAATTCCATTAACAATAGCAGTATTACCTTCTAAACGAATATCAGCTCCCATACGTTGTAATTCTAATACGTGCATAAAACGATTTTCAAAGATATTTTCTGTCAACATGCTAACTCCTTGAGCTATAGAATTCATTGCAGTAAATTGGGCTTGCATATCAGTTGGAAACGCTGGATGAGGAGCAGTATTTATATCAACAGCTTTAAGTGTGCGCCCTTGCATATCTAATTCTATCCAATCATCACCAGATGTAATACTGGCACCAGCTTCACGTAATTTAGCTAAAACCGCTTCTAATAAACTAGCATCAGTATTTTTTAATTTAACTCGTCCACCTGTCATAGCGGCTCCAACTAAAAAAGTACCTGTTTCAATACGATCAGGTAAGACACTATATTTACTACCAGATAATCGTTCTACACCTTCAATTTTTATGGTATCGGTACCAGCAGCTTCAATTTTGGCACCCATACTAATTAAATAATTAGCTAAATCAACGATCTCAGGTTCACGCGCTGCATTTTCAATAATAGTTACACCTTCGGCTAGAGTCGCAGCCATCATTATATTTTCGGTGCCTGTGACAGTCACAGTATCCATATATAAAGTCGTACCACGTAAGCGTTTAGCTTCTGCTATAATATAACCAGCTTCAACCTTAATCTCAGCACCCATTGCAGCTAAAGCTTGAATATGTAAATTAACAGGACGCGCCCCAATTGCACAACCACCGGGTAATGAAACATGCGCCTTGCCAAAACGCGCTAATAATGGACCCAAAACTAAAATTGAAGCACGCATAGTTTTCACCATTTCATATGGTGCAGTAAAAGTATGGATTTTAGTACTATCAGCTTCAATATTTAATTTATCATCCATGACAAATTCAATACCCAAACGCCCTAGCAACCTCATCATAGTGATAATATCTTGTAAATGAGGAACATTGCTAATATATGAAGGAGTTTCAGCTAATAAAGTTGCGGCTAATATAGGTAAAGCAGCATTTTTAGCACCAGAAATATTTACTTCGCCATTAAGAGTATTGCCGCCAGTAATTAATAATTTATCCATTGTTTTGATGATTCCATAAATTAGAGAAACATGGATTATAACTGGCTGAGAATTTTACGCAAGAAGGAATAATTTCGGAACGGCGAGATTTGAACTCGCGACCCCTACCACCCCATGATAGTGCGCTACCAGACTGCGCCACGCTCCGAGAAGTGAAATTTTTTTTATTGGGATGATTTGATTAAATAAGGGATGGGAAATTTGGCTCCCCGGGTCGGACTCGAACCGACGACACCGTGATTAACAGTCACGTGCTACTACCAACTGAGCTACCAGGGAAAATTGAGAATCCTCTCTCAAAAGTCAGAGGCTATCATACAGATAAATTAATTAGATTGCAACAAAACATTTTTATAACTAAATTAATTTAGTTGCTATTTCTACAGCATAACGCAAACTATTACTAGAAGCCTTGCCTGTAGCAGCTAAGTTTAAAGCAGTACCATGATCGACTGAAGTTCTTATTATTGGTAATCCAAGCGTGACATTTACTGCCTCACCAAAACCTTGAGATTTTAATACTGGTAAACCTTGATCATGATACATGGTTAGAACTACATCTATTCCAAACAATGATTTAGCAGTAAAGGCTGTATCAGCAGACACTGGACCAGTTAAATTGATTCCTTCTGCCCGTAATTTCTTTAATACAGGTGTAATTGTAATAATTTCTTCATTACCTAAATACCCATCTTCACCAGCGTGGGGATTTAAACCACAAACTAAAATATGTGGATTTTTTAAATCATGATTTAATATCCGTATTACATTTTCTAATCGCGTTGCTGTAATTGCAGAACTAACTTGTGATAATGGCAAATGTGTAGTAACAAGTGCCACTCTTAATTTTGGCGTGGCTAACATCATCACAACTTGTTCAACATTTGATAAATCTGCTAAAAATTCTGTATGACCAGTAAAACTTATACCTGCCTTATTAATAATTCCTTTATGTACAGGGCCAGTAACTAAAGCATCACACTGTTTATTTAAACATGCTTTAGTTGCTTGTGTTAGAGTTTCTAGCACATAATTTGCATTGGCAGAATTTAACTTTCCGGGTGTTACTGCTTGTGATAACGGTATTGGCACCACATTATCTAAGTTAATAGATAAGCCTAATTGTTCAGCGCGTTGTTGTAACAAATCAGGATCGGCAAATACTGTAAAATTAGCAGCTATATTTTGTTCTTCTAATAACTTTAATGTAATATCTGGTCCAATACCCGCAGGTTCACCGGGGGTTATTGCAATATTTGGTAACATAAGGAGTCTCAATTGAAATCAATTATAAATATCTTAATATTAGTTGTTATAACTGGATGTACTCAAGAAAATAATGTGCAACGGAGCATAACAATGGAAAATTTAAAACAAGCAACTTTTGCTGGTGGTTGTTTTTGGTGTGTAGAAGCAGATTTTGAAAAACTTGATGGGGTAGCCCAAGTCATTTCTGGTTATGCAGGTGGTAATACTGTGAATCCAACTTATCAAGAAGTTGCTTCTGGTAAAGGTGGACACTTGGAAGTAGTGCAAGTTCATTATGATCCTAATATTATTAGTTATGAAACTTTATTAGAAACTTTTTGGCGAAAAATTGACCCTACTGATAATGGTGGACAATTTGTAGATCGGGGTCCACAATATCGCCCAGCTATTTTTTATCATGATGATATACAGAAATTAATAGCTGAAAAATCACGTGCTAGTTTAGCATCATCTGGAGCTTTTAAAAAGCCGATTGAAACAGAAATCATAAAATTAACTAAGTTTTATCCTGCTGAAGAATACCATCAAGATTATTATAAAAAGAATCCAATTCGATATAAATATTATCGTTATAACTCTGGACGTGATAAGTTTTTAAAACAAACATGGGGTTTATCGGATCAAGTTTTAAGATCGCGATTAACCGAGTTACAATATAAGGTAACACAAAAAGATGGCACAGAAAAACCGTTTGATAATGAATATTGGGATAATAAAAAACAGGGTATTTATGTAGATATTGTTAGCGGCGAACCGCTATTTTCCTCTTTAGATAAATATGAATCTGGAACCGGTTGGCCTAGTTTTACTAAACCAATCAATACTAATCAAATTGTTGAACGTAAAGATTTTAAACTATTTGCGCAACGTATTGAAGTACGCAGTAAAGATGCTGATTCTCATTTAGGTCATGTATTTCCAGATGGTCCAGCACCTACTGGACAGCGTTATTGCATAAATTCAGCTTCCTTGAAATTTATTGAAAAAGATCAATTAGTTGAAAATGGTTATGAACAATATGTAAACTTATTTAAATAAATTTAATAACTACGATTTATAGAAAATTCGGCTAAGGCATATAAAGCATCAGTATAAGGCGAAGATGGTAATGTTGTTAAAGCAGCAATTGCCATATCTGCTTCTTCACGAGCTACCTTTCTGGTATAATCAATCGCCTTAGTAGAATTTATAATTGATATAACTTCATTTATACTGTCTTTTTTACCATTCTTTATGGCATCGCGTAAAACTTCTTGTTGCTCTGCTGTTGCATGTTTAAGTGCATAAATCACTGGTAAAGTTGGTTTACCTTCTGCTAAATCATCACCAATATTTTTACCAATTTCTTCAGTATTAGAACTATAATCTAAAACATCATCAATTAATTGAAATGCGGTACCTAAGTGCATACCATATTTCGCTATTGCTTGTTCATTGTTAGCCGATTGTTCACTGATTACGGCTCCTAATTGCGCTCCAGCTTCAAATAATTTGGCAGTTTTTGAACGTATTACACGTAAATAATCAGTTTCAGTGGTATTGGGTTCATAACAATTTAATAATTGCAATACTTCCCCTTCAGCAATAATATTAGTTGCAGTTGACAAAATTTCCATTACACGCATATTTTTTAGTTCAGCCATTAACTGAAATGAACGCGAATACAGAAAATCTCCAACTAAAACACTAGCTTCATTACCCCAGATACTATTAGCAGTTTGTTGCCCACGTCGTAATTCCGAGGCATCTACAACATCATCATGTAATAAAGTTGCTGTATGAATAAATTCAATAATAGCCGCTAATTTAATATGATCGTTGCCTTGGTAGTTAAAAGCAGAAGCACTTAATAATACTAACATCGGGCGTAAACGTTTACCGCCACTATTAACAATATAATGCCCTACACTATTAACTAATTCAACCTCAGAATGTAAGCGTTTATGAATCATTGCATTAACAGCTTGCATATCATGATTCATTAAATTTTGGATAGCAAGAATATCCATCATTTTTATATAATCTAAATCCTGTTAGCTATGCTAAATTATATGATTATATCTTAATTGTTGTATTTATTCATTGATATTTAATGTTGAATATATGGCTATTTGCCCCTGAAAGGGGCTGACATACTAGCCTAGGGCAACGCCTTAGGTGTGTTGTTTAGAATGTTAGCCCCTTTCAGGGGCGGATACATAATACTTTCTTCTACACTGAACCTAGGGCGTTGCCCTAGGCTGGTATGTAATCGATTAAGATTTAATCCTGTAAATTCTGATTCAGACACACCAATTATAAATAATACTAATCTAACAATCAAAACAAAAAAGATCAAAACCCCCTGACCTTTTTCTCCACTTATCATTCTATATAGTACAAAAGCACAAATTCGTGTTTTTTTTATTATCCATATTTTTGAAAAGTAAAATCTAATGAAATTTAGGCTTATAAATGCTATGGTCTTATCTGCTGGATTAAGCGGCAATGTTTTGGCTGATTCAAAAATAATTATCAATCCAGATAATGGTCATTCTTATCAACGGATTGATACAAAAATGACGTGGCAGAATGCCAAAACTCATTGTGAAAATTTAGATGGATATCTTGCCACTATGACTTCGAAAGAAGAAAATAAATTTATATATACTAACTTGGTTAGCCCAGTTTCTGGTTCTAGTTGGCTTGGCGGAACTGATGAATCAACAGAAGGTAAGTGGGAATGGATCACAGGAGAAGAATGGAACTTTAGCAATTGGAATAGTGGGCAACCAGATAATCATTATAATGGTACAGAAGACTATCTTCACTTTCATGGTAAAATAGCTTGGAATGATGTACGTAATTCATCATTATATCGTCTCATTTGTGAATGGAATGCCACAACACTTGAAACCAACATATCCCCCAAAGACAGTGGCACAATAACCAAATCTCCAGACAAAACCTCATATTCTCCTAACGAAGAAGTAAGCTTAACAGCAAAACCAGCAACAGGTTATAAATTCAAACAATGGCAAGGTGACGCTAGCGGCACTGAGGCTTCAATTAGTTTATATTCCTTGTTTTAAAGTTGCTACAATTGCTGATATAGGCGATGGAATTGAAGGAAAAGCTATATATTACAAATACGTAACTCTGAAACAATGGAATCAAGCCTATCCAATATTTCATATTAAAGATATGACTAAAGCTGATAGTTGTGATTAACTTATGTTACGCACATATGTTTCTAACATTGATATATTCTGTAGGTTGGGCAGACGAAAGGAAGCCCAACATTATTCCGCGATTCGTTGGGCTTCCTGTCGTCTGCCCAACCTACAATATGTAACATAAGTTAGCAATTAATCACTCATCACCAATAATAAATACATTCTTTTTCCCTTCCCGCGTAGGATAAGCACTCACCTGATTAATATCACAATCATATTCAACATAAACCCCATTAACATTACCAACATTCATATTAAATGGTGGTTTGCCCTCTAATGCTAATATTTCACCGGGCTTTCTAATTCCTTCATATAGTTTTTTATTATTATCATCAGTAATTCTAATCCATGAACGTTTCTTAAAATGCACACACAGTGTTTGTGATACTATCGGTGGTTTTACCACTGTTATTTTGACTGGCTTTTTTGGTGGTATAATAATAGCAGGAATTTTAACTGGTTCAGGTACAACAACTGGTTTAGGAATATTATGATTTGTTATAGAAAATTGCCATAATATTATACCCATAAAAACTACTACTATACTAGTAATAATAATAGTTCCTAAAATAATTAATACATTATTATTTTGCAGTTCATGTTTTGCAGCTATAGTTTCATTTTGTTTGTCATTTATAAAGCTTATTAATTCTTTTTCATGTTTACCATAATTTTTTAATGTTTCTCTTAAATTCGTTAAGGTTTGTTCCTTTATGATTAATTCATGTTTCAGCCCGGCAACTTCTTGTTGGTATTTATCGACTCTGTTTTCTTGATCTTTAGTTAAAACCTCAATACTTGCAAGTGCATTTTTTTCATTATCAAGACGCTGTTTTAAAATATTTTCTTGTTTAGTTTTAGCAACAACTTGTTCTTGTAAAATTTCTATTTCTTGATCGCGTTCTTGTAGAAGTTTTTCTGTTTTTTCTATAAGTTTTTTTAATTCAACATCCTGTGATGGCTTTGTTGCTGTTGGATTACGACGAATTGGTTTTGTTGTTGGTTCAGGTTTTTGCAATGCGTTTATTGCTTCTTGCTGTTTTGCATCCAAGTTCAATATTTGCTGATATATTTCAATTTGTTCATTCTTATTATCAGTTTGTTTTGCTAAGCTTAATAACATATCTACTAATAATTTTCTAGCATTGATATTATTAGGGTTTGCAGCAATTTCTTCTCGCAAAGATGCAATAGCTTTATTTACAACAACTGTTTTATTTTTACTATAAAAATATTTTATATTATTTAATATGTCCATATTTACTATATAGGAGTTTTAATGATATCTGACATAGATCCTTTAGAAACACAAGAATGGCTAGAAGCCTTAGAAGACGTATTAGCGACAGATGGTGCTGATCGCGCCCATTATCTTTTAGACCAATTAATTGACAAAGCACGTCGCAGTGGTGCATATATACCACATAGTGCTAATACCGCTTATCTTAATACTATACCTAAAGATCAACAGCAAGCTAGCCCCGGCGATTATGATTTGGAATGGAAAATTCGTTCATTAGTACGCTGGAATGCAATGGCTATGGTAGTCAAAGCCAACCGTATTAGTACCGAATTGGGTGGGCATATTGCCAGTTTTGCCTCAGCGGCTACATTATATGATGTAGGCTTAAATCATTTTTTTCATGCGAAATCAGAAAAAAATGGTGGTGATTTAGTTTATTTTCAAGGACATTCAGCTCCCGGTTTTTATGCACGCGCTTTTTTAGAAGGCAGAATTACTGAAGAGCAAATGACCAATTTCCGCCAAGAAGTTGGGGGTAATGGCTTATCATCTTATCCACATCCTTGGTTAATGCCTGATTTTTGGCAATTCCCTACAGTTTCTATGGGACTAGGTCCTATTATGGGAATCTATCAAGCTCGCTTCATGAAATATTTACATGATCGTGGTATTGCCAATACAGAAGGACGAAAAGTATGGGTATTTTGTGGTGATGGTGAAATGGATGAACCAGAATCTTTGGGTGCAATTTCACTAGCGGCGCGTGAAAAACTTGACAATCTAATTTTTGTGGTAAATTGTAATTTACAACGTCTTGATGGTCCAGTTCGCGGTAATTCTAGTATTATCCAAGAATTAGAAGGTGATTTCAGAGGTGCTGGCTGGAATGTCATTAAACTCATTTGGGGTTCTAAATGGGATCCATTATTAGAAAAAGACACCAAAGGTTTATTAAAAAAACGCATGGAAGAATGCGTTGATGGCGAATATCAAAGCTATAAAGCCAAAGGCGGCGCTTATACTCGCGAACATTTCTTTGGTAAATATCCTGAATTAAAAGAAATGGTTAAAGATTTAACCGATGATGAAATTTGGCGTTTAAATCGTGGTGGGCATGATCCACATAAAGTTTATGCCGCTTATGCTTCTGCTGTAAAACATAAGGATCAACCTACAGTCATTTTAGCCAAAACTGTAAAAGGTTATGGCATGGGAGCAGCAGGTGAAGGGCAAAATGCTACTCATCAGCAAAAGAAAATGAATGAAGAATCCATGCGAGCTTTTCGTGATCGCTTTCATATTCCAGTTTCAGATGAACAAGTAGCTCAAGCCTCATTTTATAAGCCACCCGCTGATAGCCCAGAAATGCAATATCTGCATAAACAGCGAGCAGCTTTAGGTGGTTATTTACCTAAACGCACACCAAATACAATACCTTTAAAAGTACCTGACTTGAGTATTTTTAATGCCATGCTAAAAAGCAGTGGTGAGCGTGAAATGTCAACTACTATGGCTTTGGTTCGTATGTTGACAGCACTTATCCGCGATAAAGAAATTGGTAAAAACATTGTCCCAATTATTCCTGATGAAGCACGAACCTTTGGTATTGAAGGCATGTTTCGACAAATAGGAATTTATTCTTCACAAGGGCAATTATATGATCCCCAAGATTCTGATCAATTAATGTATTATCGAGAAGATAAAAAAGGTCAAATTCTTGAAGAAGGTATTTGTGAAGCCGGTGGAATGTCATCATGGATAGCAGCCGCTACTTCTTATGCTAACCACGATGTTAAGATGGTGCCATTTTATATTTATTATTCCATGTTTGGTTTCCAACGTATTGGTGATTTAGCATGGGCTGCTGGCGATATGCAAGCACGCGGATTCTTAATTGGTGCAACTGCTGGGCGTACTACCTTAGCAGGAGAAGGCTTACAGCATCAAGATGGACACGGCATGATGTTAGCAGCCAATATTCCTAACTGTGTTGCTTATGATCCTACTTTTGCTTATGAAATGGCAGTGATTATTCATGATGGCTTACGCCGCATGTATCAACAGCAAGAAAATATTTTCTACTACGTCACTGCGATGAATGAAAACTACACTCATCCAGCAATGCCAGAAGGTGTAGAAACAGATATACTCAAAGGCATGTACTTATTTAAACAACAAACTAGCGATGCTCCAAAAGTTCAACTCTTAGGTAGTGGCACAATTTTACGTGAAGTAATAGCTGCTGCCACATTATTATCTGAAGATTTTGGAATATCATCTGATATTTGGAGTGTCACTAGTTTTACTGAATTAGCACGTGAAGGTACAGATGTGGAACGCTGGAATATGTTACATCCAGAAGATAGCCCTCGTAGTTGCCATGTTAATGACTGTTTAAAAGATACAAAGGGTCCAATTATAGCGGCTACTGACTATGTCAGAACCTATCCAAATCAAATTCGTTTTTGTATTAATCGCCCTTACTATGTATTAGGCACAGATGGCTTTGGACGTAGTGATACACGTAAAAATTTACGTCATTTCTTTGAAGTGAATCGTTATTATATAACTCTGATGGCACTGAAAGCTTTAGCAGATGCAGGAACAATAGCTACAACCAAAGTCTCTGAAGCTATTACAAAATATAACTTAGATATAAATAAACCTAACCCAATTACAGTTTAAAAGGAAACGCAATGTCAATTCAAGAGATTAAAATTCCTGATATTGGTGATTTCAAGGATGTACCAGTCTTAGAAATCCTAATCAGCAATGGTGATAGTGTTGAAATCGAACAATCTATAATGACTTTAGAAAGTGACAAAGCAACACTAGACATACCATCACCAAGTGCAGGCATAGTTAAAGAGCTGAAAATCAAAGAAGGAGACATAGTCTCTGAAGGCGTAGTCTTTATGACTATGGAAATTACAGCAGTAGATTCAGCACCAACAATAGTTGAAGAAGCACCTAAAGAACCAGAACCAGAACCAGAACAAGTAATTGAAAAAACAGAAGAAACAGAAGACTATTCAGCGGGTCCAGCGGTTAGAAAACTAGCGCGAGACTTAGAAATTGATTTAACTCAAATCAAAGGAACAGGGCGTAATGGCAGAATTTTAAAAGAAGACATAAAACAAGCCATAAAGACACCATCAAATTCTCCAACAATTCCAGAAATTGATTTTAATCAATTTGGAGAAACAGAAATTACTCCATTGAGTAGAATCAAAAAAATATCAGGAACGAGTTTACAACGTAGCTGGCTAAATATACCCCATGTAACTCAATTTGACGAAGCAGACATTACAGAACTAGAAAAATTCCGTAAAGAACTAGCCCCAGAAGCTCAAAAGCGCGAACTAAAAGTTACACTGCTATCCCTATTAATGAAAGCTACAGTAGTAGCATTAAAACAATATCCAGACTTTAATGCCTCACTGGATACCAAACAAGAAAACCTAATACTGAAAAAATACTACCACATAGGAGTAGCAGTAGAAACACCGAATGGCTTAGTAGTACCAGTAATCAAAGACGTAGATAAAAAAGGCATATTTGAATTAGCGGCTAACTTAACAGAACTAAGTAAAAAAGCACGCGACGGCAAATTATCACCCACCGACATGCAAGGAGCATCATTTACAATCAGTAGCCTAGGCGGCATAGGAGGCACAGCATTTACACCAATAGTAAATGCACCCGAAGTTGCAATACTAGGCGTATCACGTTCCAAAATGCAACCAATCTACCAAGATGGCGAATTTGTACCGCGCCTAATGTTACCATTATCATTATCATATGATCATAGAGTAATAGACGGAGCCGCTGGAGCAAGATTCACCCGTCATTTAAGCTTCTTACTGTCAGATGTTCGACATTTATTGTTTTAAACCATAAAAAACCTGACAGGTTTCACAATATGAATAATGTAGGGTGGGTAGAGCGATAGCGATACGCAGTCAGCGAAGCTAAACCCACCAGAATTCAATTTTCTAAGTTTGGTGGGTTTCGCTATCGCTCTACCCACCCTACCAATTCAATGTAATTAAGTTAAGAACTGGAGTTCTTTGTACTAGCTTTTTACAAAGCATCGCTTTGAACTCCAGAGTGAAAATTAGCTTAACTTAATGACAGTGATCCGACCAACTGTGTAACATGAGTTAAGTAATGTACGGAGAACTACTAAAAAGATTTGAAAATATTGAAAACTTAGCTGGTAAAGCATGGCAACACAGTTTAAACCTAGACTTAATAGAACAAACAAAGATAAAAGACTGTTCTATGCACTGCTTTCATTACCAGCAAATGTTTGAAATGCTATTCAAACATTTACTACAAACAAAAACACATAGTAATAATAATAGAATACACGAACTTTAGAACCAATAAATCAAAATATAGAATGGCATTACAAGTGATAACGGTTTGCGCAGAAGAATATAGATATAACTTTTTGAAGAAGTTACCACTTAAAACTTCATACCAATTCCAAAAACCAGTTCATATTGAGACATTTCCAAATAACCACTTTGTGGTCCAGTATTTGGATTACTACCATCTAATTCTTCATTAGGCATATAACTAAATGCGAGATTTAATTCCATTGAATCTGAAATCGGGGTAGTAAATCCAAAAGAATAATGGCTTCTTACTACAGCAGGAGCAAGAGTATTAAATAAACCTTGTGTACCAGTAAATGCTTCGTCTGCATGACTATAACCAGCACGAAGTGTTAATTTTGGACTATATTCCCATTGTACTCCAAATTTATAAATGTTCACATCTTCCCATCCAAATCCTAGCCCATCATCAGTACCCAATAAAGTTTGTCTGGGCATGAAAATTACATCAGAAGCATTAGACATAGACTTAACACCACTATATTGAATACGTTGATAATCAAAGGCTAATGTTACCGCTGGTATAACTTTATAAGCTAAACCCAAATTAAAAGTTGCAGGAATATCAAAATTACCTTCTTCAGCAAAAAGTCCCTTATAATCATCAAATTCACTCATTAACAATTTAGTTTGATAAGACGCTCCTAAGCTCAGAGTATCCGTAATTTTTCCTAACCAACCAATACGAACACCACCACCATAAGATAAATCATGTCCATTATTTGTTACATTACTAGGATGGCGTGAAAACATAGTAAAAGGTTGCAAACCTTGAGCTTCAAAAGCCTGAATAGCTAAAATTGGAGTAATACCAACAGAATGTTGTGCATTGATTTTTCTGGAATAAGTAACTCCTATAAACATTTGCATTAAATCAATACCAGTAGGTGAAGAAGCCATGCTTGAAGGCATCATAGGATTACCAAAATTTCTAAATACCGCACTATCATATTCAGTATTCATTCCACCATTACCATAAACAGCAACACCAATAGAACTTTGATCATCTAGCATATAATTATAGCCAAAATGAGGAATTACAAATAAATCATTAGTACTATCATAAGTACCCGCTGGAATTGAAGCTGGACCATTAGGTGGTCCAATTGGCGAAGCATCATTATTAGCTGTAAAACCTCGTGAAGGCGCAAATAAAGCAAAACCATAATCCATACGATTTCCAGAATGAACCAAGGAAGCTGGATTAATTGCAGCACACATTGTACCTACAGTCATTGCGGTACAGGCACCCGCCATAGATTTGGATTTAGCACCATAACCATGTGAAAAATAACCATTAGTGGCATAAAGATTGGATGATAATAACATTATTATCAATGTGAATTGTATTTTATACGTTTTCATATTTATGATAGTCTTTTTATAAAAAAACTATCATAACTTTTTACTAAAAAAAAATCATCCCCCTCTACAACACATAAGATATTAATTATATTCTAAATTACTAACTATCTCATTCTTATACTTCTGCTCTAAAACCGGGCTAATTTTAATAGCTGCGATAACCTGCTCTTGCGACTCAGTACTAATAAAACCTTTAACTCGTCGCATATCAGTTTCCATTTGAGTGACAATATCATTTAAAGAAAAATTCCTACAAACTTCACGACAATCCACATAAGAATCATGTGTTAAAAATAAGTTGTGATTAGCCTTTAATCGAGCCTGACACTGATTTAAATAAGCTCTACCCCTTACATATGGATGTATTCTGGAATTAACCATAAAAAGTAAAGGTTGTGGCTCAATTTTGACAATTAAAAAATATTTATTTTTTGGAGGTGTGGTAAATTGACAATATAAACGAATAATTTGCCACGGCAAGATATGTTCTCGAATGATTCTGTCTCGTTGTCTGTTTTTCATAAGAAACCCCTAAAAAAAGCCACGAATTATAATACTCATGGCTTATATAATATACTCCTAATTAATTACAATAAATTTGTAGATCCATTGTAATTATGGGGCGACAAACTGCAAATTGTCAACAGTTACAAGGAGTAGCAGGGTTCACATAGATAATCAAGTAAAGACTCAGCATCTGAAAAAGTGGCAATAATTTGTTCAATTTTTATATAGTCATTTTCATCAACCGTTTGCCAAGATAAATCCTTACTTAATTCTTGAATTGATAATTGACTAGCCTGTTTTAAACATTCTAAATCAGATTCACTGAAATAATCGAGCTGAGCAGCACGTAAAAGATGAATTAGAAATTCATCTTGAACTCTAAAATTTTGTTTAGTAGAATCACTTTTTAACAGATCATACATGCCACTCGGAATTGGACCATCTTTCATCGCGATATAATTATCACCACAAATAAAACGTCCATATTTTTCTAAATGTTGTTTATCAGCAAAATACATGATTTTGCAAATACGATCAAAACTTGGTTGCTCAACAGAAGCTGCAATATACAAAATGGCTTCTATTGCTTTTTTAATATTAAATACAAAAGGATGTGTCATAATTGTCTGCCTTTTTTCAGGTTTTTACAATTATAAACTTGCTAATACTTGCTTAGCAGCATTTAAAGTGATGTCAATATCTTCTTGGCTATGAGCTGAAGAAATAAAACCCGCCTCAAACGCAGAAGGAGCTAAATAAATGCCCTGCTCTAACATACCATGAAAGAACTTCTTAAAACGTTCAACATCACAACTATTGACTTGATCAAAATTACTAACAGTCTCTGCACTAGTAAAAAATAAACCAAACATACCACCTATAGATACACCAGTCATTGGAATCTGTGCCTGTTTAGCAATTTCTAACATACTATTAACAAAGTTTTTGGTTTTACTACTTAAATCATCATAAAAATTAGCTTCAGAAATAACTTCTAAACTTGCTAAACCAGCAGTCATTGCAATAGGATTACCTGATAAAGTACCAGCTTGATATACAGCACCTAATGGAGCTATATGTTCCATAATATCGCGCTTACCTCCAAAGGCTCCAACAGGCATTCCAGCACCAATAACTTTACCTAAAGTAGTCAAATCAGGTTTAATATTATAATAAGCTTGCGCTCCACCTAGTGCGACACGAAAACCCGTCATCACTTCATCGAAAATTAATACACTGCCATATTTATCACAAACCTCTCTTAAACCTTCTAAGAAACCGGGTACAGGTAAAATACAATTCATATTACCTGCGACTGGTTCGACGATAATTGCAGCAATCTGTTCACCTATTTCTGCAAAAACTTGTTGAACTTGATCTATATCATTATAATTTAAACTAATTGTTTGTTCAGCCAAAGCCGCTGGAATACCCGGGCTATTTGCCAAACCCAAAGTCAATACACCAGAACCAGCTTTGACTAATAAGGAATCAACATGTCCATGATAACAACCAGTAAACTTCACTATTTTATCGCGCCCAGTATAGCCACGTGCCAATCGTATTGCAGTCATGGTTGCCTCAGTACCCGAATTAACCATACGTACCATTTCTATAGAAGGCACGATTTCACAAACCTTATCTGCAAGTTGCGTTTCAATAACTGTAGGGGCACCAAAACTTAAACCATTACCAATGGCATCTTGTACAGCTTTTAACACTTTCGGATGAGAATGACCAGCAATCATTGGTCCCCAAGAACCAACATAATCAATATATGCTTTATTTTCAGTATCATACAAATAAGAACCTTTTGCGCGTTGAATAAAAACAGGAGTTCCACCAACTCCTTTAAAAGCGCGAACAGGTGAATTTACACCACCGGGAATATGTTTTTGAGCTGCGAGAAAATTTTGATGGGATGTTGTCATAGATTATAAGCTTGAGCGGCAGCCAAGACATCTATTTGTCCAAATAAACCATGTATTACAGCCAGATAATCTGCACCAGCCGACATAACTAGATTAGCATTATCAGGTGTAATACCTCCAATAGCAACGATTGGACAAGATAGTTGTTGACGTGCCTCCGATAATAATTTTAAGCTACATGAATTAGCTTCTGGTTTAGTGCGAGATTGAAAAAAACGGCCAAATGCCACATAATCTGCACCGGAATTAACTGCTCCTTTTGCTAAGGAGAGTTGGTTATAACAAGATACTCCAATAATAGCTTTATTGCCAAGTTTAGCGCGAGCCATCGAAATATCTGTATCATTTTTACCTAAATGGACACCATTAGCACCAATTTGTTGCGCAAGTGCAACATCATCATTAATTAATAAAGGGATTTTATATTGTTGACAGAGCTTTAGTAATGCTTGTGCTTGTTGAAAACGCCGTTGTTGATCGTGACTTTTATCACGATATTGAATAATTTTTGCTCCACCAATTATTACTTTTTCGACGGTTTCTAAAAAAAATTCTTCTTTAATCAGACTGTTGTCTGTTATTGCGTAAAGTTGCATGAATTAAACGATTAGGTAAAGCCTGCCCTTTGCCGGGATGAAAACCCTTGTCTAAACTATGCCAAGTGTAGGCTTGTGCTTTATATACAGCCTCTAGCATATCACTTCCTTGTGCCAAAAATCCAGCTAAACTTGATGCAAAAGTACAGCCAGAACCATGATAAGAATATGCTAAGCGTCGCCATTGCCATGACTGTGGCTTCTCATCCTTACTATATAAAGTATTAATCACAGTATCAGTATCCTCATGAGTACCAGTAATACAAACCGATTGGCATCCATAATCAAGTAACTGTGCCGCTGCCAGATTTAAACAATCCATATTTGTTAAACGACGCGCCTCAATACTATTTGGAGTAATAACAGTAGTTAAAGCTAATAGATTCTTATAAACTGGATTTGCCACCAAAGATTTACCACCGCCAGCGGCTAAAACTGGATCAAAAACCACAGTCATTTGAGGATATTTCAGCAAAACTTGTTCTACTGCTTCAATAATTTCAACACTAGGCAATAAACCTATTTTACAAACACCAATTGACATATCACTTAATACCGCCTCAGCCTGCGCTATAACTTGATCACCAGACAAGTGAAAATTATCAATGACATTGCATGTATCTTGCACTGTAACACAAGTTACAACAGGAGCAGCATGACAGCCAATGCTAGCAAGTGCTTGAATATCAGCAGATAAACCAGCACCACCAGAAGGATCATTACCAGCAAATACTAAAACTATAGGGATTTGCATTATAATTTTTTGTTATACTCAGGGTTTTTTTAAAGGATACTAAATGAAATTATCTATTATATCGTATATACCACTATTTTTAGTAATGTTAATTGTGTATTACATTATGACTTTAGCTGGTGTGGATTTTAATGCAGCAGATAAATTATTTGAAATAAGTTTACCCTCTGGAGCAGAATGGGCATTAACATCTAGCAATTTATTTATACTCTTTTGTGTAATAGTATTATTTATTGAAATCATTAAATCAACACGAACAGGAGCAGGAGCAATTGCTGAAAATAGTCTATCAATACTAGTGTTTGTTGTATGTTTAATGCTTTTCATGCTTTATAAACCAGCAGGAACTTCGATTTTTCTAATTATGACTTTAATGTCATTACTAGATTCAATTGCTGGATTTACTATTACAGTAATAGCATCACGACGTGATTTAAATCTGAATGGCTAATTAGCCAAACCTGACAAGCTGTCAGGTTTAATTGCGAATTTTATAGCCAATATGTAATAACCACAAACAAATCAGACTAACAACCACAAAAAACACACTAACAATCATCAAACTAATGCTAACATCAACTTCAGATATGCCAAAAAATCCATAACGAAAACCATCTATCATATAAAAAAACGGATTATAATAAGATAACTGTTCCCAAAATTCTGGCAAATTCTCAATTCGATAAAATACACCGCTCAAAAATGTAAGAGGTAAAATAGCAAAATTTTGAAATGCAGAAATATGATCCCACTTATCAGCCCATACTGACGCTATCACACCTAAAGCACCCAAAACACCACTACCTAAAATTGCAAATATTAACAATATAGAAAAACTATAAATAGGCAATGTAACAAACAATAATGCCGCTACCCAAACACCTAAACCAACCAACAAACCTCTAACTACAGACGCTCCAACAAAAGCTAAATAAAATTCACCGCTTGATAATGGTGGCAATAACATAAAAACTATACTACCAGTCATTTTAGATTGAAACAAACTAGAAGAACTATTAGAAAAAGCGTTTTGAATAACGCTCATCATGATTAAACCCGGCACTAAAAACGCGATATAACTTATTCCCGGATAGACTTGAACATGCTCTTCTAATACAGAACCAAATACCAATAAATACAATAAGACAGTAATAACAGGCGTTAAAATAGTCTGTACTCCAACTTTTACAAAACGCCAAACCTCCTTACCAAATAAAGTATATAAACCGTACCAATTCATGCTTTTTCTTTACCGGTTAAACTTATAAATACATCTTCTAAGCTAGCTTCTTTAATATGTAAATCAGAGAAACGAATATTAACAGCGAGTAAACTTTCTAATATAGATCCAATTTCATCCTGAGCTTTATCTAAACGCAATACTAATTGATTATCAATAAAAGATTCAACTTTGGATTTTATCAGGTGGGGTAAATGACTAATGTCACTATTATTAAGATTAAGACATAAAAATCTATCAGAAGCACGCGCTAACAAAGCCGTTTTAGTATCAAGTGCTACCAATTTCCCATTATCAATAATAGCCAACTTATCACATAAAGCCTCAGCCTCTTCAAGATAATGAGTAGTTAAAACAATAGTATGACCATTTTGATGTAACTGCTTAATGAATTTCCACAAAACTTGGCGTAACTCAACATCAACACCAGCAGTAGGCTCATCCAATACCACCACATCTGGTTTATGCACCAAAGCCTGAGCGATTAACACCCTACGCTTCATACCCCCAGATAATTCATGTAAATTAGTATTAGCCTTATCAGTTAGATTTAAGATATCCAACAATTCCTCAATCCAAGCAGATGACTTACAACCGAAATAACCAGCCTGCAAACGCAACATTTCACTAACAGTAAAAAAAGGATCAACCACCAATTCCTGTGGAACCACACCTAAAGACTGTCGCGCTTGTCGCCAATTATGCCGCACATCATAACCCATGATACTTACTGAACCACTGCTGGCACGAACTAAACCAGCCATGATATTGATTAAAGTAGATTTTCCAGCACCATTTGGTCCAAGTAAGCCAAAAAAACTACCCTTGGGGATCTCAAAATCTAACCCCGAAACAGCATGTAAATTACCAAATTGCTTATGTAATTGTGAAATATTAACGGCTGCTAGCATTAGAATTAAACATTTCTTCTACTCCACTGACTGCCGCAATACTCAACAATTGACTAGGGATATTATGAAAATTGATTAAATTATCAAATTTAAGCCATTCTATTAACAAAGCCAAACCAGCACTATCTGTATGAGTAATTTTTGATAAATCTATAATTTTAGGCGGAGTATCCTTAACAGCTTGATTAAATTCCAGTAATAACTGATCAACTGTACTGAAACTTAATTTACCAGATACCCACCATTTTTTATCTTCATTATCAACTCGAATTTGGCTCATTAACGTCCTCTATTTTTACGATTAATTTTCCTAATTAAACCATTCATACCCATACGTCTAATATCACGACCAAATTCTGTACGATAATTTGTTACCAAACTTACACCTTCAACAATAACATTATAAACTTTCCATTTACCTCTGCGTTTATACATCACATAATCAATATTCACTGGCGCAGAATTATTCCTTCTATAAACCTTACTATGTACAGTAGTTCTTCTAGAACTTCTTCTAGTAGAAGAATATTTAATGTTTTTAACCATACCAGCTGCTTCAGATAAAGCATTAGAATATGTTCGTATTAACAAATTACGAAATGCTTTAGTAAAACGTTTTCTTTCAGCTCTTTTTGCTCGTCTCCAATTTTTACCTAAAACCAATCTTGACATTTTACGAAAATTAAAAACACCTCTTACTATATTTTTAACAGCAACAGGATTTTTAAGTAAATATGGATTATTTAATACCCTCTCAGTAGTTCTCTTTATTACAGTTTCCGCACTAGCAGCAGCCCATACAGATTGACCACTTACCATCAACACACATATTAACGCCATACCGGCAAATATTTTTCTCATAATAATTATTAATTCCTAAATTAGTTAGTTAGTTTGCTTCTTTGTACCATTCTCAGCACTATTATATAAAAATTTACCAATCAATTGTTCTAAAATTACAGCTGACTGAGTTAAACCTGATTCTATTTGAGTATTTTTAGTTAAATATTCCTCCTCAGCACCAGCTTCTAAGCCAATATACTGTTCACCTAACAAACCTGCTGTCAGAATACTAGCAGAAGTATCAGTAGGAATTGTATTATATTGACTCTCAATTTGCATGGTAACAACCGCCTCATAGTTTTTATTATCAAAACGAATGTTGCTAACTCTACCTATACGTACACCACCCATTTTGACAGATGATTTAACTTTTAATCCACCGATATTATCAAAACTAGCAATAATAGAATAACCATCCTCTATAAACAAATCACCCAAATGACTTACCTTCATGGATAACATAAATAAAGCGGCAAAACCTAAAACGACTAAAATACCGACCCAAATTTCTACAGTTTTTTTAATTTGCATATTAATTTTCTTAATGTTGATAATTTCAATTAATTATAATTTAATTATGATATATGATGCCATATTTAATTATTAATTAAAGGATATAACTATGCCTAATACAAATATTTCTACACCAAATTTTATTCCTTATCAATTAAATGGTGAAGAGGAATACATGTCTAATTCACAATTGGAACATTTTAAAGTTTTTTTATTAAAATGGAAACAAAATCTAATTGCTGAAATGGAACGCACAGTACATCATATGCAAGATGATGTATCGACTTTTCCCGATCCTACTGATCGCGCCTCGCAAGAAACAGAATATTCAATAGAATTAAGAACGCGAGATAGAGAACGTAAATTGATCAAAAAAATTGATCAAACACTCATATTAATAGATAATAAAGATTATGGATATTGTAGTAATTGCGGAATAGAAATTGGCTTATGTCGTTTAGAAGCTAGACCAACTGCAACAATGTGTATTGATTGCAAAACTCAAGACGAACTACGAGAAAAATATAAATAATGCTAAATTTATGTGTAGCAACCGATGAAAATGGTTTAATAGGTAACAACAATGCCTTACCTTGGCATTTACCTGCCGATTTAAAACATTTTCGTAAAATTACAATGGGTAAACCCATAATTATGGGGCGTAAAACATATGAATCAATTGGTCATGCCTTGCCCGGGCGTTTAAATATCGTATTAACTAATAATATAAATTTCAGCCTTGATAATTGTACTGTTATGCACACTATTAAAGAAATATTGTCATTTAGTAAAGACTATGATGAATCTGTGGTAATAGGCGGTGCAAAATTATATGAATCTTTTTTACCACAAATACAACGAATGTATATAACCAGAATACATGCAGAATTTATAGGAGATACTTATTTTCCTAATTATGACTCAACTGAATGGCGAGAAATTCAAAAACAAACTTATTTAGCAGATCAGAAAAATTCCTATAACTATAGTTTTTCTATATTAGAACGTATATGAAAATTAAAATATTATTTTTATTAGTTTTTTCACCAATGGTATTTGCAGTACCACCATATTTAGGTGTTAGTGTCGCAGAAAATTTAGCTTTTAATAGATATTCTTGTTTATCAGCAGCAAAAAAAGTACTTTATAATGAAGGATTTAAAGATATAGAAACATATGCCCGCATAGCCACAGTATTTGCCGCTTATCGAAATACTAATCCATATCATTACAAAGCAGTAGTGAAATGCTTAGTAAGTTCAGGTGTAATTATAGTCACAACAGCAGCACAAGTTTCAAGAAATGCTAGACAAAAAGCTGAAAGAATAAGATATAAAATTCTACAACAACGAGGTATTACACGCAAAAAACCTAAAGTACCAAAAAAACCTAAAGTACAAGAATGTAAAATCATAAAAAAAGCCTCACCAAAAAAAGCCTCACCAAAAAAAGCCTCACCAAAAAAAGAACTTAAAAAACTAAAACTTTTTAGTCTTTCTAAGCCTAAAAATAAAACAACTACTAATTTTCAGGATAAACATCACAAAAATTTTACAATAGGTGAAACATTCACTGTATTATGTCGTGGTGCCTGTTTACAACAAGCAGAACGATCATTAAGAAACAGCGGTTTTTACAATGATTATGATTTTGATGATGATGGAGTTTTTGGAAGAAATAATTATAATTATTATGCTTCAATTCAGTGCATCATTAATGAAAGTAGAGTGATTTTCAAAGTTAGTGGTCAAAAATCTAAAACCAGAGATAAATTACTAGAAACATTATATAAAAAATTTTAAATGTCAACAAATGTTCGTACAGCTTTAATTGAAGCAGAATTAGAAGCCTTATTTAGAGTTGGTCAAGTATTAAGCCGCTCTTTTAATTTAAAAGAAACTCTACAAAATGTCTTACATGTATTACATGACTATACAGGTATGCACTATGGTATGGTTGCTTTAAGTGATGATTATGGAGCTTTATCCATTTGTGCTGTATATTCTGGTAATAAACACGCACCTAATACAGTACAATACAAACCCGGAGAAGGTGTAATTGGTTTAATACTAGAAACTGCTAAACCATTTATTCTGGAACGTCTTGCTGATGAACCTCGTTTTTTAGGGCGTTTAGGGCTTTATGATCCTAATTTACCTTTTATTGGTATGCCTATAATTATAGGAAAAGAAAAACCTTTAGGAGTTTTTACTGCCCAACCAAATATTAACAACGACGGTTTATTAGAAGAACGTGTACGTTTCATGAAAATGGTAACTCAATTAGTTGCACAAATGGTACGATTAGCTAATCAAATTCAACGTGAGCGGCGCGACTTAACTGATCAACGTGATCATTTACGTCGAGTAGTCAGCAATAATTATGGATTAAAAAACATTATTGGTCATTCTACAGCTATGAAACGTGTATTTGAATTAGTACGACAAGTAGCTAAATGGGATACCACAGTATTAATTCGTGGCGAATCTGGAACCGGTAAAGAATTGATAGCTCATGCAATACATTACAACTCCCCCCGTCATAACAATGACTTTATCAAACTTAATTGCGCCTCACTACCTGAAAACTTATTAGAATCAGAATTATTTGGACATGAAAAAGGAGCCTTTACCGGAGCTACTCAACAATATAAAGGGCGATTTGAACGAGCTAATAAAGGAACATTATTTTTAGATGAAATTGGTGATATTTCTCCAAAGTTCCAAGCCAAATTATTACGAGTATTACAAGAAGGCGAATTAGAAAGAGTTGGCGGTAATCGCACTATAAAAGTAGATGTACGTTTTATTACAGCCACTCATGTAGATTTAGAAACACAAGTAAAAGCAGGAAAATTTCGCGAAGACTTATACTATCGCTTAAATGTCATACCAATTACATTACCACCATTACGAGAACGCATTGAAGACATTCCAGAATTATCGAAATTTTTAATCAAAAAACTTGCTAAAAAACAAAATCGTAAATTAAACATTACAGAAAATGCAATTCGTATTTTAATGCGTCATAATTGGTCAGGTAATGTACGAGAATTGGAAAATTGTTTAGAACGCGCTGCAATTATGTCAGAAGATAATTGCATTGATACTGAAATAAAAAAATCATTCAAGAATGAAAATATTCAGGAAACTAACTTTAATGATATAACATTAGAAGAACCAGAACGTGTAATTGCAGCCTTGCAACAAGCCGGATGGGTACAAGCGAAAGCTGCAAGACTATTAAATATGACACCACGTCAAATTGCTTATCGTATTAAAATTTATAATATAAAATTACAAAATTTTTAATAAATGGTTATTTAGCAACTACACTAGCTGTATGCGTACCAAATTGATCAAACTTCATTTGAACGCATTCACCCGGATTATTATTAACACTATCAGCACCGATAAAGTTAAATTGTTGAGGATCTCCAACTGCTACGCAAACAGTACCTTCTCCCTCAAAAGTATAATCTAAAGTAGTACCGTTACCAGTTACAGAAATTAATTTAGCACGCATTGGTAGATATTCTATATGAGTTACTACATCTTGTGTGCTACCTAATTCAATGCTATAACTACGACCATCATTTACCAGAAACACCTTATCCTGATTATAAGCATACCAATTTACTACATTTTTAATGACTTGCCCTTCTGCCAATCCTACTTCTAAAGCAAATTTACCAACATTATGACTATCTACTTTAGCAGTAATAACAGCATTTTCTCTATTTATCGAAAGCTTAACATCTTTGAAAGTTTCAATACGCTGAGCTAAATCTGCTGAAGTTGTAAATTCAGTAAAATCATTAAAAGCCATAGCAAGAGTACTATCAAACATTTCAACAGTATATCCAGAGCCAGTGACTGGATCAGCACTAACAGTTGGACCATAATCATGCCAAGGCCAATGAAGAATAGGTAAATTAGCATGACGTGTTAAAGCAGCATACTCATTTTGCCAATGCAAAATTGCTTCATCAGCAGTTAATGGTACAGGAACAGGAGGATTACCAACAGGTACACCAAATTCAATCAAAGTAAAATCAAAACTCATATTAGGACTAAGATAAACTTTCTTAGACTCAGGACTTAAATAACCAAATGCACTAGGATAACCAGCACCACGACCTGAATAACCACCTGATAAATAATCCAAATATTGACCTATCTCCTTAGCTGTTTTTTCACTTTCTGGAGCACCCGGTACAGCAGCACCTCGTATTTTTTGACCTCGCCAAGTATTATCAGACATATTAGTGACAATTTCATTCATAGATTGATTGAATTCAAATTCAATTTCACTGGGAGCCAATACATCAGTAAAATGTGGATGTGTCCAAGAATGTGTACCTATTTCATTACCAATTTCAACATATTGCTTATACAATGGCGCAGAAACATTCCAATCTGTATATAATCCTCGTGTTGGTCGATTACCAATATCTAAAAAATAAGAACCAACAAAATTATAATCAGTTTTCCATTTTTTTAATAAATCTAAAAGAGGTACATGAATATTAGGAATTTGATCATGTTCCATTGCTTGATCCATATCATTACGAGCCACAAACAAACTCTTATAACGTCCCATTTTTAACCCAACAGAAGTTTGATCACCATAAATAATCCATTGCAAAGCCTGCCAAACTAAATTATCATCACCCAAATATTCAATAGTAGCAAAATGCACATTACGTCCACCAGTTTCACTAGCCATAACAGCTTTATAAGTAGCAGCTTTGCTACCAGTCACAGTTTGAGATGCAAGCACATTTACAGTTTGACCCTTTACAGGTTCAAAATAATTATACCAATGATCCTTATAATTAAATATTAGCTCCTGTTCCTTATAAGCTTTCATCATAGGATGTTTAATATCATCAGCATAAACCTTAATACTAGCAACAGGACCCTCGCCATCTACTCTGCCAACCCCAAGCAGACGCTTCATATTACGATATGAATCACCTTCAACACTACTACCATCATCATAATTAGTTAATAAATCACCAGCAGTAATAATACCTATATTATAGTTATAAACCGCTTTATATAAAACATCAGTAATTTTTGCTAAATCAGCCTTTTTGACATTAGAAAAATAAGGAAAAATCAAAGCATCATAATTAACCAACTTGTTTAAATCAGTTAAATCAGACTCAGATAACAAATCAAATGGAATACCAGCCATCATAGCCTGATGCTGAAGTGACATAAATAATTGAGAATAAGCTTTCAGATTATAAAAATTATTTAAAGTACTATTACTAAAAACAATACCAACACGTTTACTAAAATCAGTTCTTACAGGTAACACTTCGGCTACATTAACAATAGTAAATTGTCCACCACTAGGATAATTACCCGGAAAGAAAACCACATCATCATTAATATCAATCAACATACCGACTTGTTCAATCGCAGAAGCTGAAGGCATAGAAGCTATTGGTATAACAAATTCAATAATGCTACGATCTGCATTATATGCGTGAGTTAAAGAACCTTTCCATTCAAACTTATTATTATACAGATGAGGTTGATTCTTATTCTCAGCATTATTAGGATCATCAGTAACATTAACAAAATATTCTGCACCACCATATTGATCCCAAACTTGTTTACCAGTTTTAGCATCCTTATCAACATTCAACCAAAAAGTAGTATTATCACCAATAGCAACTTTACTTGCTGTCAAAGCAATAACATAACTAGGTTCAGGAGTATTCACATACTTACCATAAAGTATATCATCTGAAGCCAAATATGGAGGGCGATCCAAAGGCAAATTAATACGCTCATTAGCCTTCCAATCACTTAAATCACCATCTATTGTGATAGTGTCATATTTATTAATAGTTGCAGCGCGAAACGACACTGGTTTTGAAGGAGTATCAAAAGGCAAATGAAAAAAATCTTCTAATTCGTTACATTTTTCAGCGAAGTCAGTTTTTGCACAGGGTGTTATATTTCCATCAATATTAATTTGATAAGCAGGATAAGCAGTTATACTAATCATGTATAACAAACCTCCTAAGTACCATCTTCCTTTAAATTTATTTATCAACATTATTAATGACTCCTAAGTATGAATTATATTAAAAGAATATGGCAAAAAAAATACCATAAACAATTATTTCGTTGGATTTATAATCCATACTTCAATTCTATCTTTTCTAACACGAGGATTCTTAGCTCTTAAATAACTAAAATTTCTTAATCTAATTTTACGATAATCATCCTTCATATAATGTTGAATATCTTGCTGTAATTGTCGTGCCGCTTTTCTCTCACCATAATAACGAATATCCCATCTTTCTGTGCTAGAATTTTTAATTCTAACATTTTTCACAGCATCAACTTTATAAACCTTACCTCTTAAATAAGACGCTATATTTTTAACAAAAGTTCTATCTTGCTGACGAACATAAAACATAGAAATTCTGGATGAAGGCGCGACTTTATGAGAAGATGGTAAAGGTGGAATATTAATATTTAATAATGGTTTAGCAATAAAAGTGGTTTTTGGTGCTACTTTTTTTACTATAGGAGTTTTTTTATATTCCTGATATTTGATCCAAGCTTGTTGAGCTTTTAACACACCTTGTGCAGCTGATTTCTTATACCATTCAATAGCCTTACTATTATTCTGGGCGACACCTTTACCTTGAGTATAAGCAAGCCCAACATAATACTGAGCCTCAGCATGATTCTGTTCAGCCGCTTTACGATACCAATTAAAAGCTTGAATATAATTTTTATTAATACCATCTCCATAATAATAAACAACACCCAAATTATATTGCGCTACCTTATAACCTTTTTCCGCAGCCTTTCCATACCATTTTATAGCTTCTATTTTATCTACAGAAAATCCTAAACCCTTCATATATAAATCAGCTAAATTATTTTGAGCGCGAACATCACCTTGCTCTGCTGCCTTACGATACCATTTAGCCGCTTTCAAATAATCTTCTCGCACTCGATAAATAACACCTAAATTATGTTGTGCAACAGCATAACCTTTTGCAGCAACTTTACGATACCATTTTATTGCTTTATCAATATTTTTAGTTACACCTTTACCAGTATAATAAGCATTAGCTAATTCAAATTGAGCCGCTACCTCATCATGTTTAATAGCGGCATTTTTATACAATTGAAATTTAAAATTTTCTGCACTAAATGCAGACTCATATAACAACATGAATAGTGTTATATAAAATAAGACATGATGTTTCATAAAATAAGACCCTAATTAAAATAATATATATATTCTATATGGAAATACTAACATAATAGATTATTTTAAATCAAATAATTCATCAGCCTGTTCTAAACTATTTATAGTGACACCCAAATCATGTAATTTACCATCCTTTAATCCATAAATCCAACCATGCACAGTCAAACTACGCTCATCCTTCCAAGCATTCTTCACAGCTTGTATTTGACAAACATTATAAACTTGCTCAATAACATTCAATTCACACAACTTATCTACTCGTTCCTCAGCATCTAACTGGTCTAATTTTTGTTTATGACGCTTATAGCATTTATTAATTGGAGATAACCAATTATCAATTATATCTGAATTACCTCCTTCCAAAGCTGCCTTTATACCCCCACAACCATAATGACCAGTTACAATAATATGTTTAACCCTTAATACATCAATGGAATATTTTAGAACTGTTAAACAATTCATATCACTAGAATGAACCATATTAGCGATATTACGATGTACAAATAACTCCCCCGGTTTCAAACCTACAATATCATTCGCTGGAACACGACTATCAGAACAACCTATCCATAAATATTCAGGAGACTGTAAACGCGACAAACCCAGAAAAAAATCAGGATCCTTAGCTGTAATTTGATTTTTCCAAGCGTTATTATTAGCAAATAACTGACTTAAATAATTGTTTTTATTCTGATTTAACATGGAATATCCTTTGCTTATATCATATATAAATAATTTGAGGAACTAAAAAAATGAAATACTTTTATCTTTCTGAATACCCAAATATGCCAATAGCTGATATGGATAACTTACTAGATAATTATGAATATCTAGGAAAAGAAATAAATAAAAAAAATATTAGATTTATAGGTAAAATAGATGGCATTTTACACCGATTGGAACTTGAGGCATTTGATATTATAAATAATAAAGGCAAAAAAACAATATTTTTTCCAGAAATAACAAAATTAAAACAAACAGAATCTATAACATATATTTAAAATAGGAGAAATTATATGGAATATATATATCTATCTGGCTTTCCAAAACATCCAATAGCAGATGTTGACAATTTATTAAAAGCTTATGAACATCTTGGAGAAGAAATGTATGCTCAAGCACTTACATTCATTGGCAGAATTAATGGATTTCTACATCGGCTTCAACTAAAACCATATAAAATTATAGAAAATGATATTGAAAAAACCGTGTATGCACCTCAGCTCACACGGTTAAATTTAGGCGAAGCTGTAGAAATTGCTACACCTAATCAAGGGAGTTTATTATTAGCTGGATAAGCTTAAAGATTATAATCTTTTTTAAACACATCTTCTAATGATAATTCACTGATATTAGGTTTAATGCCAGTTTCTTTTTTTGCAAGACGAATAGCCTGATTAAAACACTTAATCCAGATACGATCAACTTCAGGCTTTAAATGTGGCTCATCTTCAAGAAGCCCTTCAATTTCAATTCTTGCATTTTCAATTGTTAATAACCAACTGCGTGATCGATATTGTGGTTGAATTAGCCATTTAATAACGTGCATCATCAATCTAATTAACTGGCTTTTTAAAGCCCTTTTATCTGAACGTGACAAAGCTTCTATCAACTCCTCAATACCAATTTCTGACTCCTGAATATGCCCTTGTTGTAATTCACTTTGAATTGCAACCGCAGCTTTATACTGTGATGTCAATGTTAATTCTTTCCAATTCATGATAAAAAACGCATAGATAAATCAATAGCCTTAACATCTTTAGTTATTGCTCCAACAGAAATAAAATCAACACCTGTATTAGCAATAGCCCTTATAGTTTCTAAGTTCACTCCACCAGAAGCCTCTAATTTAGCCTTACCTTGCGTAATAGCAACAGCCTCTTCTAATTGAACCAAACTAAAATTATCTAATAAAACAATATCAGCACCAGCTCGCAAAGCATCTTTAAGCTCATCCAAAGTTTCTACTTCAACCTCTATGCTTAAATTTGCTACTAATTGTCGAGCAGCCGTAACAGCCTTCTCAATTGAACCAGCCGCAAAAATATGATTCTCCTTAATCAAAAAAGCATCATACAAACCCATACGATGATTTTTAGCACCACCACAAACCACCGCATACTTCTGCGCCTTACGCAAACCCGGTATAGTTTTACGAGTATCTAAAACTACAGCATTTCTAGCCGCTTTAACATACTCATGTGCCTGAGTAGCAGTGCCAGAAAGTAACTGTATAAAATTCAAAGCAGTACGTTCACCAGTTAATAAATCGCGTGCTGATCCTTCTAAATCACATAATTTTTGATTAGACTTAATCTCATCACCATCTTTAACATACCAAATAATTTCTATGTTACTATTAAGCTGCTTAAAAACCTCATTAAACCACGCAATACCACATAAAATTGCAGTCTCACGACTAACAACCTGCGCTTTAGCTAAACTATCTACCCCTATTAATTGAGCAGTTAAATCACCACTTCCAACATCCTCAGCCAAGGCATTTTTTACAAAATTACTCATAGCCATATGATCCCTTACCAATAAATTGATTGAAAAATCGCGTTAGCAAACCTAATATAATGATACCTTGTTGTGAAAATTTACTCATAATATATTTTAAATTAAAAAAAGAATTTTACCTGTGAAACAATTACTTGCCTTTTGGTACTCACTACTTAACAGTGCACGCGATTTAACCCCAATCGTGGTAGTCATTGCTTTTTTCCAACTCATTGTTTTACAACAACCGATACCAGACTTAAATAACCTATTAATAGGCTTACTTTTAGTAGTAATCGGTTTAAGTTTATTTGTCTATGGATTAGAAATGGCATTATTTCCTTTAGGAGAAAATATGGCTTACGCCTTTGCTCGTAAAGGCAATATATGGTGGTTATTAGCATTTGCCTTTTGTTTAGGTTTTGGCACCACAATCGCCGAACCAGCATTAATAGCAGTAGCAGACGAAGCTGCTAAAGTTGCCGCTAATGGCGGTATTATAGCTCAAAGCAAAACCGCAATGCAAAATTATGCCGACGGTTTAAGACTAACAGTAGCATTATCAGTAGGATTAGCCATAATTGTGGGTGTTTTACGTATAATTAAAGGCTGGGCTATTCATTACTTAATAATTACAGGCTACCTTGGAGTAGTAATTATGACAGCCTTTGCACCACCGTGGATTATTGGCATAGCCTATGACTCAGGAGGAGTAACCACCTCAACCATTACAGTACCTCTGGTAACAGCACTTGGAGTTGGCTTAGCTTCAAGTATTAACGGGCGTAACCCAATGATAGACGGGTTTGGCTTAATAGCTTTTGCCTCACTGACACCAATGATATTCGTCATGATATATGGCATTTTAATATGAACTTTTTATACAATATTTTAAATACAACATTAGATGTACTTCCAATTATAACAATAATTTTTGGTTTCCAATATTTAGTAATACGCCGCGCCATTCCAAAATTAAAAACAGTAATAATAGGACTAATTTACGTAATCATAGGATTAGCTCTATTTATCCAAGGACTAAAACAAGCCTTATTTCCATTAGGAGAATTAATGGCACAACAATTAACCGATCCAGCATTTATATACCAAGGCGTAGAAAACATAAATAAAACTATACACTGGGCAGATTACAAATGGGTTTACCTATTTGCCGCAGCAATTGGTTTTGCCACCACAATTGCAGAACCATCACTACTAGCAGTAGCCATAAAAGCCAATGACGTATCAGGAGGCACAATAACCATATGGGGATTACGTATAGCAGTAGCAATTGGAGTATCTATTGGAATAGCATTAGGAACCTTTCGCATAGTAACAGGAACACCATTAGAATATTACATAATAACAGCTTATATATTTGTAATAATACAAACATTCTATGCACCTCGTCAAATAATACCATTAGCCTACGACTCAGGAGGAGTAACAACATCAACAGTAACAGTGCCACTAGTAGCAGCACTAGGATTAGGCTTAGCAGCAACAATACCCGGGCGCAGCCCATTAATAGATGGATTTGGCTTAATTGCCTTTGCCAGCGTATTCCCAATAATAACAGTTATGGCATATGCCCAATTAAGCCAACTTCTATTTAAATATAATTTACATAAAAAGTAAAAACTTATGGATAGATATTGTTTAAACATAAAGGTATAATCCTTGCCTAATATCACCCTATTACTAATTTAATAAAAATAATAGAGTGAAAAATCTAAAACAAAGTGTCATTAAAGGAATCGCTTGGCGTTCAACAGTAGATATTAGCAACCTAATACTACAAATAGTTTTTACTGCAATCCTAGCCAGACTACTAACACCAGCAGACTTTGGGATAGTAGTCATGGCATTACTCTTTATCCGATTTATCAAAATGATGACTCAAATTGGATTTGGAACCGCCATCATTCAAAGTCAAGACATAACTCAAGCCCAAATCTCAGCAATCTTCCTAATACAAATCAGCATAGCCTGCTTCATTTCAGTATTTTGTTACCTATCTGCACCACTAGCTGCAAACTTTTTCAACCAACCAAAACTAACTGAATTAATTCATCTTTTAACATGGGTAGTACTAATAAATAGTTTTGCTTTTCCCCAAATAATTTTACAAAAAAATATGCAATTTGCTGGCACTTCTATACTTGAAATAATTGCCATGATTATAAGCAATACAATCGGAATTATCATGGCATTCAAAGGATATGGAATATGGTCACTAGTTTTCAGACAAATGACTCAAGCCATAATATTTTCCACTGGAATTTGGATAATAGCAAAATGGATACCAATAAAACCCCAATTCACCGGAATTAAAAAGATATTTAACTTTGGGCTTAACATGTATGGTTCAAATATATTTTACTACTTCTCCCAAAACCTAGCAGCAATTATTATCGGAAAATTTATTGGAGCAGAAACACTAGGAGCTTTCAATATTGCATATAATCTAGCAATAGTACCAGCACAAAAAGTTCAATCCATTCTTACCACTGTACTAACCCCAGCATTTTCGACTGTACAAGCTAAACTTGACCAATTAAGAAAGAATTTCTTCATAAGCCTATTTAGCCTTGGAATAGTATTTATCCCACTTATGATTGGCTTATCCGCAGTAGCAGAAAACTTTGTTTTAGTTGTATATGGAGAAAAATGGCAATCAGCAGGAATGTTTTTAACATTATTAGCAATTGTCGGTTTATTCAAAGGAATAGAACACCTCTTACGCTCAGTTATACTCGCTAAAGGAGGTGCTGCAACCATATTTCACATTACCATAATTGAGACAACTGCAAGCCTACTATTGTTATCTTTAGGTTCCTATTTTTTTGAAGTGATAGGACTTATTATTGCATACATAACAGTATCCTTAATTTCTTTTACCTTAACAACTATAGCAGCTCAAAATACTATAAAAGATAATACTCTATTATTTAGAACAACTACTAGAACCTTCTTTGCTGCTGGCATTATGTTTGCGGTAATAACATTAGGATATTATACATTAATAGAATCACATAGTATCACAACACTCTGCACACAAATTATTTTAGGTGGAAGTATATATATAGTATTTAGAATAAAATTACTAACTAAGGAAGAACAATCCCTAATAAATAAGATGCCCTTAGCACCTATTTTATTATTAACTCATAAAAAATAAACATTATGATGACAGTTGAACCAATATTTTTCTCAACACTACCTGATAAGGTTTCCTCCATTTGGAATTCCTTATTAGAACAATCACCATCTCCAAAATTTCAATATGATTTTCAATATATGTTAGCTTGGAGTAAATACCAACGTGAAGACTGGAAACCGTTTCTACTATTAGTTAAAGAAAATAACAGTGTCAAAGGTATCATTCCATTAATGTATAGAGATGAAAAGCGAAGAGGAATTCTACCTTACCGACGCATAAAATTTCTAGGTTATACTTTTACCGACTTTTCAACAATACTAGCAGCAGAAAAAGATCTAGCCACAGTAACAACAGCCGCTTTAAAATGGCTATTTTCAGGAAAGTTGAGATGGGAATTATTAATACTTGATGACTTAATTGAAGGCAATCCTGTTATAAACACACTTCAGACTTGGCTTAACAAAAATATAAAAACATATAACGAGCATAAAGGTAAATATTATTACATCAATCTTGAGAGAGATTGGCAAGATATTTGGTTAGAAACAAGTAAAAAATTTGTGCGTAGAAGCCTCAGTCTTGCCAAAAATAGAATCAATAAAGCAGGAACATGGGAAGTTGTAATAAACCCTAATTGGCAGCCAGAAAAAATTATTAGCACAGCATCAACAATGCACATAAAACGCCAAAATGATTTCAATCGCGATAGCATTTATAATAAACAAAACTTTAACAAATTCCTAAAAAGCATTATTGAACATAACCAAGGTAGATTTCGTTCATATTGGTTAAAATATGAAGAAACCTATATAGCCTATTACCTTCACTTTGAACAAGATAATGTTTCATACTGTTGGAATAGTGCTTTTCATCCAGACTATGCCAATTTCTACCCATCTAGGCTACTTCTTTTTCATGTTTTACAAGATTGTTACAACAGAAAACTAAAAGAATTTAATTTTATGCGTGGAGAAACAGACTATAAATTAAAATGGACAAAACAATTTAGAGGCAATTATAGATTTACGATAAAGAATCATAATCATTTCTACGGAAAAATGATCTCATCTTTAGAAAAAATACTATGAAAACAATACGTGTAGGTATTATAACTGAAAACCACTTCCCCCGTTTAGGGGGAATGGAAATTGCATCTCACAATCTTGCTCAATCTTTAAATAAATTACCAGATGTAAGTGCAGCAATTTCGTGCAGCACTATGCCAGAAATTCCACAAAACTATCATTACCCTTATAAAGTTTACAGAAGTAAATCTTTTTCAATACTAACACCCATACTCAATTGGAAAAACATTGAAAAAATGATAAAAAAAGAAAAAATTAATATTTTACATGGACTAATGTTTCATGGTGGCGGAGCTACAGCCATAGAAATAGGCAAAAAATTTAACTTACCAGTAATAGTACAATCACATGGATCAGACGTTCAAGTAGTGCCAGAAATTAATTATGGAGCCAGCCTCAAGCCTGAAATTGCCTCCAAAATAAATAATGTCATTCAACATGCTGACAAAATCATTGCAATAAGCAATATAAATAAACAAATGATATTAGCACGAGGTGGAGCAAAAGAAAAAATTAGCGTCATACCCAATGGTATTCAACATGAAGAAATTGGAGCCATTCCTTTTGAAGATATACGAAGCCGCTATAATCTGACACCAAGCGACTTTGTGTTACTCACAGTTGGGCGCAACCGCCCGATTAAGAGAATGGAACTACTTTTCAAAGCAATAGCATTAATAAAAGATAAAAATCCACAAATAAAATGTATTTGTGTTGGACCAAAAGCTGATTTATCTAAAATGGTACAAACATACCATTTAGAACAAAATATCATACTAACAGGCTCAATACCAAAACAATTAACTATAAACAACCCACCATATCCAGAACTAATTAACTTATATCGCAACTCAAATTTATACGTATCAGTATCTTACATAGAATCCTTTGGGCTAAGCGCACTAGACGCTTTATCAACAGGGACTCCAGTGCTAGTGGGTAAAAAACATGGAATAAGAGATGCAATCACAGAAGGCAAAACAGGATTTACTTTACAACAAGAAACACCAGAATATTTGGCAGAAATGTTGCAAATAATATCTACACAAAAACAACAACTAGAAACACAAAGAAATAACATTAGAAACTCAGTATCACATTTAACATGGGATAACATAGCTAAACAATTAAGGAATATGTATCTCTCACTAATTTAATTAACCGGATGAATTGAATTACCATGAAAATAGCTTTTTTAGCCGAATCATTTTTATCTGACAAATCAACAGGCATTAATGGCTCTCAAGTGCAAATGTACAACTTAGCATTAGCCTTCAAAAAAGCAGGATTAGAGGTACACTATATTACTTTAAGCAATGCTTATACAAGAAAGAATGAAATCATAAATGGAATTAATATTTCTTGGATTCCAAATAGACATTTTTTATTTTCTTGGATTCAAAATATAAAAGTTTTTAAGCAAATTTTAGATAAAATACAGCCAGACATTTTATATCAAAGAGGACGTTCTCCTCTTACTTATACAGCAGCTAAATGGGCTAAAAAAAATCAAAAAAATTTTTTTTGGGGAAGTAATGGCGAAAATTCCTGTGAATTTTGGAAACAACTGAAACAATTAAAAAAATCACAAAAAGCCTTATGGCGTAAATTACTACTTTTTCCTGATATGATAATACAGGATATACTAATTCACAAAGGCATTCATGGAGCCACTAAAGTAATTAATCAAACCTACCATCAAAAAAATGAACTTTGGAAAAATTTCAAAAAGACGGGCATAGTTCTTCCTTCCTACTTTTTACCACCAACAACCAAACAGCAACAAAAGAAAAAAATAGTACTCTGGTTAGCTAATTTAATTCCAAATAAACAACCAGAATTATTTATAAAATTTGCTGAACAAAATCAAGATTTAGAATGGAAATTCATTCTAGCAGGTGGTACCAATAATAAAAAATATTGGCAAAGCTTATTACATCAAGCTGCTAAATTGAAAAATCTACAAATGATAGGAAGAGTAGCATTTGAGGAAAATAAAAAATATTATTCTCAAGCCTCTCTCTTTGTAAATACCAGTATCAATGAAGGTATTTCTAATACCTTTGTGCAAGCATGGCTAAATAGTACCCCTGTCTTATGTTTCAACATTGACCCCAATGACTGGATAAAAACACATAATCTAGGATATTGCGCCCACGGCAATGAAGAACAATTTTTGCATAATGGAAGAAACTTATTAGAAAACTATGAACACATAGAATCAATGCAAGAAAATTGTCAACAATTTGCCTTAGAAACATTTGCAGCCAAGGAAACCATTGATAGCTATCTGAAACTTTTTAAATCATGAAAAAAATCTGCTTTGCAATGAACTATTTATATAAGCAAAGACTTGGTGGCGCTGAAGTACAAGCTTGGTTATTAGCCAAACAATTAGCCAAAAGCGGTCATCAAGTTACTTATATTGCTGAAAATCTAAATAATTCATCAAAAAAAATAGAAACAATTGAAGGCGTAGAAATTCACTGGATACCGAAACGGTATTATTTTGATATTCTCAATCACAATATTTATTCCAAAACATTAAAACAAATATCTCCAGATATTATTGTTCATCGTTATACATCTCTTTATACCGGTATAATTGGAAATTACGCCAAATTACATAACATACCATTTATTTGGATTTGCACAGATGATGGCATTCCGTTTAAAAATTACTTTAGACAACGTCAACAAGCAATCTTTCAACGTAGTTCAAAAAATGTTGTTACCAAATTAATAACACAATCATATAGTTTTATAAGAGATACATATAAAAATTATGGAATGAAATATGTAACACATCCTTGTGTACAAAACCAAGATCAATATGAATTATTATTAAATAATTTTGGTTTAAAAGGAAATTTCATCCATTCAGGTCATGAAAAACCCAAATCTAGCCATCGCGCTGATCCACCTATAATTCTTTGGGTTGGTAATTTGGGACCACGTAAAAGACCAGAAATATTTATAAAACTAGCCAAACAATGTTCTAAACTAAATCTACGTTTTCGGATGATTGGCACACATCCTGATAAAGCACGATTAGATAAATTATTTTCTGAGAACTTAACTAACTTAGAATGGAAAGGTGCCTTACCATTAGAAGAAACCTTAACTGTGTTTGATCAAGCATCAATACTAGTATCAACCTCAACTTATGAAGGCTTTCCTAACACATTCGTTCAAGCATGGCTAAGAGGAATACCAGTTATTAGTTTTGGAATCAATCCAAATGAAGTTGTGACTAAACATAACTTAGGAAAAATAGTTGACTCCATTCCAGAAGCACAACAAGCAATTATACAATATATATCAAACGATACATCTACAGAACGACAAACAATTAAACAATACGCACAACAACATCACAGCATAGAATCAGTTGAAAAACGATTTTGGGAAATATTATCATGAATATAACATGGCGTTTTAGAGAAAAATTACTAGGATTTATTGGTATTAATAGAATAGTTCATAGACTCGAATTAAACAATAAAGTTTCAATTTTACGAGCTAGACAAGAAATATTAAATTCAGAAAAATATAAAGATGACAAACGACTAGCAAAATATGGATTTAAAGCCTATTCACAAGGAGATGAAGATGGAATGATTCAAGAAATTTTTCAAAGGATAGGCACAAAAAGCAAAACATTTGTAGAATTCGGAGTTGGTAACGGACTAGAAAACAATACAATATATTTATTATATCAAGGATGGAAAGGATTGTGGATTGAAGGTGATAGCCAACAAGTTAAATTCATTAAAAATAAATTTGCAAACCCCATAAAATCTAAACAATTAAAACTAATACAAGATTATGTAACTAAAGACAATATTGAGGATCTACTTTCACAATTTCCAGAAAGCAAGGAACTTGATTTGCTAAGTATTGATATAGATGGCAATGATTATCATATATTTGAAGCAATTAATTCTATTAAACCGCGCGTTATAGTTATGGAATACAATGCTAAATTTGCTCCACCGGTTAAATGGGTTATGAAATATAATTCAAAGCATCTCTGGGATGGCACCGATTATATGGGAGCATCATTAAAATCCTTTGAAAAATTATTTGACGAAAAAGGATATGTATTAGTTGGATGTAGCATCAACGGAGTCAACGCCTTTTTTGTCAGAAAAGATTTAGCAGAAGATAAATTTAGTCAACCTTATAACGCAGAAAATCATTATGAACCAGCTAGATTTTGGTTGAAATATCCTTCTGGTCATGTTGCTAACTTTAACGATTATCTATCACAATGAAAAAAATAATTTGGCAAACTCCATCTTCCATATTATATGAATCAGTTAATAATCAAAAGATGGTAAACAAGATACCCGGTGGACATGCCTATAACTTTCAAGCTTGTATGGCAATGAAATCGGATTTTAATATTTCTATTGATTCCCCAGTAGTAAGACATAAACAAGAAAGCATAATCCCATATTTGTGGCGTATAAAAAGACATCGCGCTGATGCAGATCTTATAATTAAAGATGCTTTTACGATTACTTGGGGTAACAATAGCAGCTCACCTCAAATTGGCATGATTCATCATCTAGCAGATGAACTCAAAAATAACTCTTTCAAATATCGTTGGCATTTTCGTAGATTAGAAAAACGACTCAAACAATTAGACTATGTAATTACAGTATCCAAATATTGGGAACAACGACTACAAAGCTTAGGTTGCCAAAATACTAAAGTTATTTATAACTCTTTTGATTTAAAAGAATTTCAATTTTCTGCGACAGAAATAGCAGAGTTTAAGGAAAAATATCAATTAAACTCAGATAAACAACTTATTTATATAGGAAATGCCAAAGCCAACAAAGGTGTAATAGATGTTTATAAAGCATTAGGTACTGAAAAATTTAACCTGATTATGTCAGGTCCAAAAGACCATAACCTATCCTTACCAGTACATCATTTAGATTTGCAAAGAAAAGACTATTTACGTCTCCTAAAATCTTGTGATCTAGTTCTCACTATGTCCACTATGATGGAAGGTTGGAATCGTACCGCACATGAAGCGATGTTATGCAAAACACCTGTTATTGGAACCGGTATTGGTGGCATGAAAGAACTTTTAACTGAAGGGCGACAAATTATTCAACCTCAGTTTCAAGGATTAACTGACACAGTACTATCAGCATTACAACATAAAAAACCATTATCTAAAGATGGATTTAAATATGTACAACAATTTGATATGGATTATTTTAATACTGAATGGCAACAGTTTATGAAACAAATTCTTGGATAGGATAAACAACATGAAAAATAACAACAATTATCCAGTAATATTTGGTAAATATTCCTTTAAAGAATCATCAAACAAAATTTTTATATCTCAATTAGGTGATTCTAAAGAAATACTGCAACTAAAGGATGAAACAAGCCAAAATAAATTTATACTATTTGGGCGCGTATATACTCCTATTAAAGTCAATCATTATGAAGCTGATATTAATCAAAAACTACAAAAATTATCAAAGACTGATTTAAAAAATCTTCAAGGTAGTTTTATTCATATAAAAGCAATTAATGGAACAACTTTAAAAATATCCACTGACAAATATGGTTTCAAGCCCCTTTTTTATTATCACCATAATAATGAACTATATTTTGCCACGCATCTTAGTGGATTAAAAAAACTGTTAAATAATAAGTTACCTGAAATATCTACAGACGCGCTATTACATTATTACAATTTTGGCTTTACTTCAAATAATCAAACACTCTTAGAGGGTATCTATAAAATACCACCCGGTTCTACTTTAACAATAGAAAATAACAGCTTCAAAATATCCCCATATTTTGATTTGGTTGACTTATATCAACCAGATAAATATCAACAATACACAGAAAAAGAACTTGCAACCACAATAGACAACTACTTATTAGATTCCATAAAAAGTCAGATACCTGCAAATAGTAAAGCTGTAGGACTTTCTATAAGTGGCGGTGTTGACTCTGGTTATATCGCGCAAAAAATAGTTCAATGCAATGTACCCCTGATTAGCTACAATCTAGCCTATGGAGATTATTATGATGAATTTAGCAGAGTAGATTTTTTAGCCAAAAATTTAAATATAGAAGTTAAAAAACTTACTCTTACCGCAGAACAAATAATTAACAATTTTGAACAAGTAAATGCTTTCAGTAGTGAACCAATAGGACTTAATAACGCTACCATGCGCTTTGTAGTAAAAGCGGCACAACAAGATAATGTTACCACATTATTTGATGGTGATGGTGCGGATAGACTATTTCTAGGTATGAACCGACAGCTTCAATATAAAAAAATCATTAATCTCTATCATATTCTAAAAAAACTACAATTACTACCTATTGCTCAACAATTTTTAAAAAATATTCCAAATAATGAATTTAAAAAATTATATATTAACTTTCAAAATTGGAATAATGGATTATGCCCTTACCCAGAAAGAGATATGGGAGGTTTAAAAAAATATGATCAACAATATGAACAGAAATTATATGATTTAGCTATAAAAAATTATAGAACACAATTTGAAACTAAATTTGGAACCAAAGAATTTGGCAAATTCTTTACCTACCAATCTATCCTAATGTGCCCAGAAATGTTTTTCTCTGCACCTTCTGAAATTCAAACACAACTTCAACAATTTCCAGTTTCCGCTTTTTGGAGTGATCAAATGGTATCCTTAGCTTTAAGCTTAGATACCAAATGGAAACTTAAAAAGAATACAACTAAATACATTCTAAGAAAAGCAGCAGCTAAAAATTTAGATCCTAAATATTGGATGCTACCCAAAATTGGCTTACAGAATGCATACCACTATCTAAATCAATCCAGCCAAAATTGGATTACAGAACAAAGAAAAAAAGTACAAGCTTCAGACGAATACAAAATATTACAAAACCTTTTGCCCAATACAGAAGTACAAGCAGATAAATTGATTAGCTTAATCATTTGGAAACAACAAAATGAGATTACCACGCATTCTACTGATAACTAACATACCAAACCCATACCGTATTCCGTTATTTAATGAATTAAACCAGCAATTATTAGCTGAAGGATACGCGCTAAAAGTAGTATTTGGTGCCCTTGGTTATAGTAGAAGACAATGGAATATTAATCTGGAAGATTGTGAGTTTGATTATATTGTTCTACCTAGTAAAACTATTAAGAGTGGGGATAATGAGAATGTTATATTTACCTACCCTCAGCTTAACAAACTATTGAAGGATGAACAGCCAGTTGCCATTGTCACCAATGCTTTTTCCATAGCTACCACAAAATTGTGGCTACGAAATTTAATAATACCCACCCCATATATCATATGGTCTGGTGGTATCAATAATAAGTATCGTCAGGTATCAAAATATAGAACATGGCAACGAAAACTTTTAGTAAAAGGGGCAAGCGGCTTTATAAGTTATGGAACAAAGGCTAAAGAATATTTAGTATCTCTTGGTGCCGATGCTTCTAAAGTTCATCTTGGAATAAACACAGTAGATACCAAGTTTTTTGCACAACAAGTAGAACGTTTGCGTGATAACACAAACAAAAATAAACTTCTTTATTTGGGTCATTTAACCCAAGGGAAACGTTTAGATTTATTGCTTAAAGCAATAAAGATACTTTCAAAACAAAATCTTGATTTTATGCTCTATCTGGTTGGAGATGGACCAGAAAGAAAAAAACTGGAAACCTTAGTAAAACAATTACGTATAGATAATTTTGTTAGATTTGAAGGATTTAAGCAGAAGCAAGATATACCTAATTATCTAGCACAATCATGTTGTTTTCTTTTTCCTTCACAATATGACATTTGGGGACTTGTTCTTGTTGAAGCAATGGCTTCAGGTGTAGCTAGCATAGCCTCTATTCACGCTGGTGCTACAAGTGATCTTATTCAAGATGGTAAAACTGGATTTGCTATGGATTTCTCCGATCCACAAAAAGTTGCTGAGCGAATTAAATGGATATTAGAACATCCAGAACCAGCAAAAGCTATTGGAGTTGCTGCTCAAAATTTTATTAAGGAAAAAGTTAATCTGCACGTTTCTGCACAGGGCTTTGTTGATGCACTATTGTCATGCAGCAATGCTGGTAAATAAATAAGGTATTAAATAATGAAAAGAAAAATTATATTTCTTGGCCCACTTCCACCGCCATATATGGGACCAAGTCTAGCAACAGAAGTACTACTAAATTCTAAATTAAAAGATGAATTTGATTTAATTCATCTGGATACTTCAGATCATAGAGATTTAAAAACATTAGGAGCTGTAGATTTTTGGAATCTTTATTTGCCATTAAAGTTCTATTTTAACTTAATTAAATTAATTTTTACTAAAAAACCTGATTTCGTATATATACCTATTAGTCAAACTACATTAGGCTACTTAAAAGATTCAATATTTATAATTATATCTAAGCTATTTCGTAGAAAAGTGGTTTGTCATCTTCGTGGTGGTAACTTCCAAAATTGGCTAAATGCAGCAAGTTCTGCAACTAATTGGTATGTGATAAAAGTACATTCCCTTGTTGATGCACAAATAGTTCTAGGTGAAAATTTAAGATATTTATTTAAAGATATAGTTCCAGATGAAAAAATATTTGTTGTACCTAATGGTAAAGATATTTATAACCCTAAATATGATCAACACAATGAAAATATAAAAGTGCTATTTTTAGCAAATATGAAAAGAACAAAGGGAGTTCTTGATGTTTTTTACGCAATACCACAGGTATATGGAAAATTTCCAAATGTAGAATTTTTATTTGGCGGTGACTGGAATGAAGAAGATGTCAAAAAAGAGATGGAAACCTATCTACTGAAACACCCTAATCTACCAATTAAATTACTTGGAATGGTGTGTGGAAAAGAGAAGTATGATTTACTTAATACAGCAGATATTTTTGTATTCCCGACATATTATCCACCAGAAGGGCATCCATGGGTTATCATAGAAGCAATGGCGAGCCAATTACCAATTATTACAACAGATCATGCTGCGATTTCAGAATCAGTAGAGAATAATATTAATGGTTTTCTTGTAGAAAAGCGAAATTCCGATGATATCGCAGAAAAATTAATGATCTTACTTCGTAATAATAAATTACGAAAAAATATGGGACTAGAAAGTTTAAAACTTTATCAAGAAAAATTTACAGAAGAAAAGATGATACAACGTATCTCTTTAGTTTTTAATTCAATTTTTGAATGTGAAAAATAACCATATCATAACATCTGTATTAATAATACTATTTTTAATTAAGCCAACTATAGATTTAACATGGACTTTTAGAGTAAGCTTGCCGGGAATTTCAATTTCTCCTTTGCATGTAGCTGGTCTGTTTGTATTAATTTTTTTTGGTATTCAGTATCTTAAAAATACAGATATTACTGCGCCTTATGCAATAATTTTTGCGATTTTCATTATTGTTAATATTATTTCCGTAATAATAGGATTATTTTTTTATAAATTCACTATTATGGGAATAATGGATATTATGATTCGCATATTAGATTCCTACATTATATACAATGTTGCATTCCTTGCCGGAACCCTAGATAGAAATATTAATTATAATAAATTAATTAAGGCTATTATGATAGGTTCAAGCATAGCGGTGATTATTAACCTTATCGCTATAAAGCTAGGATACGGAGGTATAAAAGATGGCGCAGCAAGTATTAATTCCGATTTACGTGAATCAGGGCTATATTTTGATGCTGGTGGTATGTCAAATGTAGCCCTGTTTAATATTATATTTACAGTGTTATTTTTACATCTCTTGGAAAAAAAGACCAAAATTATAAAGAAGTTATTTTGGTATATTTTTTGTTTAACAATCATTGTTATATGCGTATATGTAATATTTTTAGGGCTATCTCGTTCAGTAATGTTGCAATTAGTTCTTTTTACATTTTGTTATATATTACTGGTTCAAAAAGCAGCCGGCAAAATAGTACTGTCTTCATTGATTGTAATTGTGGTTATGGGTGGCTTAATTCAGGGTTCTACCTACGATAGATTGTTAGCTAGGTTTCAGGGAGATATGCAAGTCTTTGAAGAGAGCGAGGAAGATGTAGTAGAAGAAACAGAAGGTGTCTCACTGGGGAAATATGAGCAACTAGGTAACAATAGAGGTAAAAACTGGGCTCTAGCTCTAAATTCACTTATTGATCGAACAGTAATTGAGATGATATTAGGCAATTTTAGAGGTACGGCTGCTCATTCTGATTATCTAGATGTTTTAAGTAGAAATGGTATTATTGGTCTGATTCTTTACTTATCCCTATTATTCGGTTTATTCTCGAAAACTCTTGCATTAACATTAATTGGCAGAACTGGCGAACAACATGACATGATACATATATGGGCATGGATGCTAATTACTTTGTATATAGTTTATGCCCTCCCATTTCGTCCTCTTATGTACACAACAACTGCTTGGTATATGTGGGCAATGCTTGGGTTTTCCATGGCACTGGCTGAGGGTGGAAGCAAATCCTCGTCTATGAATGAGTATTCAACAGTAAACAATATATTATCAAAACGTAAAGTCATACTAAGTATTCGCTTACCTAAGAAAAAACCATTGTTAATTATAAGGAACGGGGTAATGGATAGTAAAAAACTAAATAGGGAGTACGGATAATACTGATCCATTATTCATAAGTTCCAGTTCTTCATTTATTCAAAAAAATACTCATATGCACACTATTTGCATCCTAAAATAAGAAAAAATTTTCTACTATTATAGCATGAGGTTTACCTATGAAACAAATTGTACAAAACTACCGTACTGGCGAATTACAAGTCGAAGAAGTACCTGCTCCTAACTTACAATCAGACGGATTATTAGTCGCCACTGAATTTTCTCTAATCAGTGCTGGTACCGAAAAATCAACTGTTACAGTTGCTAAAAAAAATTTAGCTGGCAAGGCAATGGAACGACCTGATTTAGTTAAAAAAGTTATTACTCAGGTACAAAAAGATGGTTTAGCTGATACTATGAAAATGGTTTTTGGGCGACTCGATAAACCCGGAGCCTTGGGTTATAGTTGTGCCGGAATCGTAAAAGCAGTTGGTAATAATGTTACTGGTTTTTCAATTGGAGATCGAGTAGCATGTTCCGGACAAAACTATGCTTCTCATGCTGAATTAAATTTCATTCCAAAAAATTTATGCGTCAAAATTCCAGATGGAGTATCTTCAGAAGCAGCCGCTTATGTAGCATTAGGCTCAATTGCCTTACAAGGTGTGCGTCAAGCAGAACCTAAATTGGGAGAGTTTGTTGCCGTTATTGGCTTGGGTTTACTAGGTCAATTAGTAGTACAAATGTTAAAAGCCAATGGTTGCATTGTAATAGCAACAGATATTGATCCAAAAAAATTAGAATTAGCCAAAAAATTAGGTGCTGATCAAACAATTTTAGCTGAAGAATTAGAAAATGTAGTCACTAGTGTCACACAAAGTCATGGTGTTGATTCTGTCATCATAACAGCTAGCACCAAAGATAATACACCTATAGAAGTAGCTGGAGAAATATGTCGTAAAAAAGGTCGTGTTGTAATTGTTGGTGCAGTAGGTATGAATGTACCACGAGAATCTTATTATAAAAAAGAACTTGAGTTACGTCTATCAACCTCTTATGGCCCCGGACGCTATGATACTCAATATGAGGAACAAGGACAGGATTACCCTTACGCTTATGTTCGTTGGACAGAACAACGTAATATGATTGCATTTCTCAATTTAATTCAACAAGGAAAAATAGATGTCAAAAGCCTAACATCACATAGTTATGCAATTGAATCAGCGCAACAAGCCTATGAATTAATAATGAAGAATACCGAACCATATCTAGGAATATTATTATCTTATAACATAAACACATATAAAGATAAACACAAAATAAATATTATTGCTAATCAAAAAACAGAATTAGTAAATATTGGACTTATTGGTGCTGGCAATCATATTCAAGATAGATTATTACCACATTTAAAAAAATTAAATGATATTCAAATAAGTGCAGTTTGCACAGGAACAGGAATTAATAGTAAAGCACTAGCAAAAAAAATCAAAGCCTCTTATTGCACTAATGATTATAAAGATATTTTAAAAGATAAAAATATTAACGCAGTTTTAATTGGTACACGCCATAACAGTCATGGACAAATAACTCTAGAAGCTCTTGAAGCTGGAAAACATATATTTGTTGAGAAACCTCTATGTTTAACAGAAGAAGAATTAGAAAAGATAGCAGCAACTTATGCTGATAAAAGTTTGCAAATAATGGTCGGATTTAATCGCCGTTATTCTTCACATGGAAAAACAGCACAAACATTTTTTGCCGATCATAAAGAACCATTAGTAATGGCATTTAGAATCAACGCTGGAGCAATTCCAGAAGAACATTGGATTCAAGATCCAGAAATTGGAGGTGGGCGTATTATTGGAGAAGCTTGCCACTTTATAGATTATATGCAATTTATTTGTGGTGCCAAACCTGTTTCTGTTTATGCAAAACGAATTAGTCATCATAGCTCCGGTATTACAGATGATCAAAGTATTTTATCTTTAAGCTTTGCTGATGGTTCCATTGGAACAATTATTTACGCTGCTGGTGGAGATAAAGCTTTAGCTAAAGAACATTTTGAAGTATTTGGAGATGGCAAATCATTAGTAATGGAAGATTTTACTATTTCAGAATTCTATGAACGTGGTAAAAAAACTAGCTTTAAAACTCGTAAATGCGATAAAGGTTTTAAAGATGAAATGTTACAGTTTAAAAATATTATCCTGAATGGAGATTCAATTCCATTTGATGAAATTTATGCAACAACTAAAGCCAGTTTGTTAGCTGTTAAAAGTTTTCAAACCGGAAAAAGCTATAATATATAAATCAAGGTATCAGTTATGAAAAAATTCTTCTTTAGTATTATATTATTTTTAATAGTTATTGTTTCTACAATAGTTTTGAGCGAAATAACAATAAGAATATTTGCTCCACAAGCAATTGTTCCAAGATTTGTTGAAAGTGCCCCTTGGGGTATTCGGAAAGTCATTGCTAATGTAGATGCTATTCATAAAACAGATGAATATCATTATCGTTATAGAACTAATTATCAAGGATTTAGAGCTACAAAAGAATATAGTCTCAATCCTGAAGATGGAGTTTATCGAATTGTGGTTCAAGGAGATTCAGTGACTCTTGGTCATGGTGTCAAAGATAATGAAACTTTTTCTGCGGTGCTTGAGGATATGCTAAGAAAAAAAGGTATCAATGCTGAAGTTATTAATATAGGGGTTTCAGGTTTTGGTACAGCTGAGGAACTTATTCAGTTTGAGAATGTTGCTAAAAAATATAATCCTAATTTGATAATTCTAGCTTATTTTCAAAATGATGATAAAAATAATCATGTTTCTAAATTATACGAAGTAAAAGATGCTAAATTAGAACGAAAGTTGGAAACATTTCAACCGGGTATTTATTTAAGAGATAGAATTAGTGCAATACCTTTTTATAATTTTTTATCTCAAAATTCACATTTATTAACTTTTTTTAGAAATTATTTTAGTAGCTATATTTTGCGACAACTAAAAGAACAGATTCCTGAGAATGTTAAATCCAAAAAATCAAATGAAGAGGCTAGCCTGCTAACACAATTATTACTTAATAAGTATATAGAAAATGTTACCAAATCAGGTACCAATTTGATACTTCTTGACATTGTTGATAAACGCTTTCAAACAGATTTTCCTAAAAAGCAGCTTGTACTTAATGAACATACTAAAATAGTTGAAACATCTTCTAAATTTATAAGTGCTAAGGAAAATGGCATCAAATTATACTATGATGTTGATAGTCATCCTATAGCCGCCGGACATAAATTGATAGCGAAAATTCTTACTGAAAATATCCTTGATATTGAGAAATAAAGATTATGCCTAAATCAAATCAAAGAAATATCAACATTGATTTAACTAAAGGCGCACTAGTGATAGCAATGATATTTTATCATTGCACATTTAATATCTCTGCTCAATATTTATATATTGCACATAATATAACAGAAACACTAGAATTTTTACATTATGCCTTTTTGTTTATTTCAGGATATTTGTGTGGATTTCATTATTTACCTTTGTCAATAGTTGGTTCTTCTCATAAAGTTGGACAAAGGTTAAGAGTACGTGCTCTCAAAATATTTTTAATTTTTATTTTAGGCAATCTAACATTGTATGTTCTTGGCTTAACTTACTCTATTGACACTCTTTTAAAAGAAATTACATCATTTCATGATGTGGCAACAAATTTTATTTTAAACGTCAATGGTAGTTTTGCAGCATTTGAAGTTCTTTATTATATAGCTGCCTTTTTGTTTCTCATTTCATATATTCTTACTCCAATTCGCATACTGGTTTTTTGCGCTTTGATGGCTTTCATAGTATGGAATTTTTCCGAGCATCTTTTTTCATTCGTATTCATTGGTTCCGTTGGAATGTTATTAGGTTGGTTGAAAACCAGAGGAGTATTTCAAAAAATTGAGCAATTTTTAGAAGCTGGAAATGGCGTATTTCCAATTATACTATTCCTATTATTTCAGATATATAAGTCGAATATATATATCTTCTACCAAGAAAATACTCTCTTGGTATTGTTTATGCTTATATTAGAAACTTTATTATGGTTCGCTACCTTTATCAGTATTATAAAGTTACTGAAATGGTCATGGCTAACTAATATGTTAGTGATATTTGGAAAATACACCTTGTTTGCATACATAGTTCAAATGTTTTTAATTCGTATTGGAGCTGCTATTTTAGGAAAACTTGGTGATTACGATATTATCTTCTATACGGTTAATCTTTTAATAAGCACAATACTACTTTATATAGTAATTTTATTATTAGATAATTGGCGAAAGAATCAAATATTAGTGAATAATATATACAAACGGATTTTCTTATAATAAATGAACTTGCCTAAAAAACTTGCTTGGTATATAAAACGTTTTAGTGTAATGTCGCCTCATGATGTTTTACATCGTGTAGGTGAACAATTTACATTAAAAAAATTATATTTGAATTATTTATTCAATAAACGTAGCTATAGTTATTCGATTGAATCGTTTGCATTTTGTTCAAGTGCTAAATCTCGCCTTCCTATTCTGAAATGGAATTTTAATGCTGATGTATTAGAACTATCTGGTTCTAATACAGATCGCTGGCCCCGGAAATTCTTTAACTCAATTCCTTATCGAGATGGAAATCCTTATGGCGATATTCGCGTTGCTTGGGAGTCAGCGCGTTTACAGCACTTGATTGAAAATCAATCCTGTGAAAAGCAATTTTTATCTTGGGTCAAAGACAATCCTCCTTTATTAGGAATTCATTACATTTCAGTAATGGAATGCGGCTTACGTATTTTATCTGTTTGTTATGCCTTAGATAAAATGCGAGACAAATTAGAATCTCCAACTGAAACTTGGAATGCTTTGCTACAATTAGTAGAATCTCATGCGACGTTGATTGAAAAAAGACTGTCACTATATTCTTCTGCTGGTAATCATACCATAGCTGAATGTGTTGGATTAATTTATGCCGCTGTACTATTTCCTGAATTTAAAGCAGCTAAACGTTGGAAAAAAAAGGGCTTAAGCATTTTAGAACAAGAAGCAGCGCGACAAATTTTACCAGATGGCGGAGGATTAGAACAATCTTTTTGGTATTTACTATTCATTACTGATTTATGTGGTTTAACCATAAAATTATTAGAACATTATGATGAAGTGGTACCAATAAGTATTAATTCAGCTTATATTCGTGCAACAAAATTTCTCAATAGTTTTGCCAACTCTCCAAAAGAATTACCAAGTATTGGTGACACTGATAATGGTTATGCGCTCTCACCTTATTTAGATATTTCTTGGAATCATAATAGCTCCAATACTGTTTGCAAGACGTTTGATAATAGTGGCTATACTCTTATTCAAGGGAAAACCTTTAAATTGATTTTTGATCATGGATCATTAGGTATGTCACCATCTTATGGACATGGACATGCTGATGCTTTATCAATAATCTTACAAGTTGATGGTGAAAATATTTTAGTTGATCCCGGTACTTATAGTTATACAGGTAATTGGCGACATTATTTTCGTAGCACTAAAGCGCATAACACAATCAATATTGATAATCAGGATCAAGCCAGCCAAGAAACCGCTTTTATGTGGTCAAAACCATTTCAATGCCAATTAGTCCATAATGATGGTAAATTTTTACTTGCTAAGCATAATGGCTATCAATATATTTCTAATATTATTCATTGGCGCGGTATTATCTATTACCCTATTGGTATATTCATAATATGGGATCATATTACTGGAGAAGGTAGCCATAATATTGAATTAAATTGGCATTGTCGTTTACCTATTGATTTATCTATTGAAAGCAGTCAATCAATTCAAAACATTAAAACTTGGCAATCTAATTATTATGGACACAAACAACCTATTAATACCATTAGAGCATCAACTACCAATCAACTTCCTCAAACTTTAATAACTCGTATAAATTTAAATGCAGCGGCAGCAAAAATTAATATTAATGATGATATAGAAAAATTTCAGGAATGGATAACATGAAACCAAAACGAATAAATATACTAGGCACACCCGTAGATTGTGTAACAATGTCAACAGCTTTAGATTATGTAGAAGACATCATACTTAAAGCCAATAAGCCCTCCTCAATTCTGGCGATCAATCCTGAAAAAATCATAAAAGCTAAAAAAGAACCCTTACTATTGAAATCACTAAAGCAGGCAAAACTAGTAATTCCTGATGGAGTTGGTGTAGTATGGGCAGCGCGTTTATTAGGATTAGGCAAAATGAAACGTGTACCCGGTGCAGAACTTATGCCTGCAATATGTGAACGCGCAGCACAAAAAGGCTATAAACTCTTTTTGTTCGGCGGCAAAGCAGAAGTGAATGCACGAGCAGTCGCAGTATTACGAAAGCAATATCCCGGTATTCAAATAGTTGGTCATCATCATGGTTATGTATCAAAACAAGAAATGCCTAATTTAATTGAAAAAATTAATACTTCGGAAGCTGAAGTGTTATTTATTGCGCTAGGTAGCCCCACACAAGAACTTTGGATGGAGCAATATTTTCCGAAATTGAAAAATATTAAAGTTTGCCAAGGAGTAGGTGGAACCTTTGATGTAATAGCCGGTACAATACGACGTGCGCCGTTAATATTTCGTCAATTGTCATTAGAATGGCTATACCGTTTAATATCACAACCACGTCGTTTTTTTCGGCAAGTCGCATTACCCAAATTTGTTTATAAAATTTTTGTATGCAGACTTACCCAATAACTATTTACGTAGCTTTGCTGTTTCTTCAGCAAGCTTTTTAACTTCAGCAGCATCAATAGGATGAGATTTACGATATTGTTGCTGCTTAATACGAATATCAGCTAAATGTTTATCAATATTTTTAGCATTGATTAACACTCCAAAATCTTCAGCTATTTTAGCTTCAAACACGCTATTCAATACTATATTTCCAAGTTCTTGTTTATAATGAGAAGATTCCCAATACCATTTCATATTATCTGTTATAGTTTCAGTAGTATAAGCATTATAACCACTAAAATCCCATAATGGAAATGGTTGTTTGCCATATTTTTTCGCCTGCTGTTCATTTATAGTTACTACTTCTCGTTTCCATTGTTCAAATTTAGACCATAAACCTACTGCGTGCAGAGCTTCCCAAAGACGAGCATGTGATGGAGATATAAGCATACGTAAATCAATCTTATCACGATAGGCAATATCAAGTAATTTACGTAAATTATCAAAACTTGATTGCCCGGTTTCTGGAGCAAAAAATTGATAATTATGGGGACGTTTATACCATGTTTTATTCATATGTTTTTTCTCAACCTTACGAAATAGTTTTCGTAGTCCACCTAATAGTTGAATCTTTTCAAGATTCTGATTAGCTTCTAAATCATTTTCATTAAATAATATTTGGATGCTGTCGTTAAGTGTATCAATAGAACCTAACATGAGAAATTTTTTATAACTAGAAAACTGGGAATTTATATTTCCATTAGCTGTTGTAATGAAACTTGACTCATCAAACCCCTGTTTGCCTTTTTGATCAAAGGCATTAAACATAAGAAAATCAAGTCCTAATACAACTCGCTTTTGAGCTTCTAATGCATGAGCATGTTGAAAGTAGCGTAATGTTTCATACATATTAGTACCATGATGAGCAAGATTATAAACTTCTTGACAATCCCATCCTGGATGATTTGAATTTAAGCCATATATACTACGAGATGATCCCAAAATAATACAATTTGGTTTTTGTTTATAAATATTCCAAGCATTTGCCATGCGTAATTTGCCAGCTGATATTGATTTGAATTTATTGATTCCTTTTATCTCAAGACTATGATAAAATCCATAAGGATTCATAAACCAATTAAAACTCACAATAGTTATAATAGCTGTAGCCATTAATATCACAGATATTTTTAAATAAGATTTTGATTTATTCATATTAAAATTGAAAATATAAAAATTCAGACATACGAGTTAAATTGAGTATGGTGTAAATACTCAATGTTGTGATACTGATTGCCCAAATAGGTGAAGGTTTCCATTGTGATTTCATAAACTCTTGAGTGTTTGGAAAGTACCAAACCAAAATCAGTAGTAAAAATAAATCTTTTACTTCTTCAAAGCCTTTAAAGAAGTTCATAGGCATAAATAACCATCCTTGAGCCACTAAATAATTTCCTAGTCCAGCAATATGGTTGAAAGAAGCTAAATAATGTTCAGGTAATGCAAACCCATTGATGCCTATCATGCCAGATAATATATTAATTGCAGCATCAAAGCTTTCAGCTCGAAAAAATACCCAAGCAACAACAATTGCTATAAAAGTAATCAGTTGCGACAAACCACGCCCCCACCAACTGGAACGGCTAAGATCATGACCTAATGCACTACGTACTGTATGCCAAGCATGATTAATCATCAGATAAAAACCATGTAAGGCTCCCCATACAACAAAAGTCCATCCAGCACCATGCCATAAACCTCCTAACAACATAGTAATCATAAGATTTAAATAGCGTCGCATTTTACCTTTGCGACTACCTCCTAATGGAATGTATAAATAATCACGCAGAAAACGAGAAAGTGTAATATGCCAACGTCGCCAGAATTCAATTATATTGACAGCTTTATAAGGAGAATGAAAATTAAGCGGCAAACGAACCCCAAACATTCTGGCAATCCCTATTGCCATATCAGAATAACCAGAAAAATCAAAATACAATTGAAAAGTATAAGCTAATGCGCCTCCCCATGCCTCAAAAAAAGTAAGCGCAACACCTTGTTCAGCCGCTGCAAATACTGGAGTTGCATAAATAGCTATTCCATCAGCTAGAACCACTTTTTTAAATAATCCTAGAAAGAAGATTGTAAGACCAACCGCTAAATGTTCATGATTCAATTTATAAATTGTATTTTTGGCAAATTGAGGTAACATTTCTCGGTGATGAACAATTGGTCCAGCTATTAGTTGCGGAAAAAATGTTACAAATAGGCAATAATGAAGAAACTTATATTCCTTAGTTTCACCTTTATAGGCATCGACTAGATAAGTAATTTATTGAAAAGTAAAAAAGGAAATAGCTAAAGGTAAGAGAATAGTTTCTAAATGATAATTAGTTCCAGTAAGTTGATTTAAGTTATCGACAAAGAAATTGGCATATTTAAAATATCCTAATAGAAATAAATTAACCCCAATACCAAAAGTTAGAGTGAGTTTATGAGTTTTGTTAGCTAAAGCAACGCCGATTGCATAATTAAACAGAATGGAAATTAACATTAACCCAAGATAAGCCGGATTCCACCAAGCATAAAAAAACAAAGATGCTCCTACTAGCCATGCAATGGCGATTCTATGATGTCCCTTGCCACCTATACTAAAAAATATGATTAAGCTAATAGGTAAAAATAAAAATATAAACTCATAAGAATTAAATAGCATTATTAAAAATTCCACAAAAATCTAAAACTATTTTGTCCTGAATTTCCAATGCTAAAAATTCTCTATGTTTTACTAAAAATACAATAATATCAGCTTGTTCAATTGCTTCTTTATAATTATATAATTTCAATTTATCATGATGTTTTATATTTGGTTCTACTGCTAATATATCTAATTGTAAAGATTTAGCAATATATAATGCAGGTGATTCTCTTAAATCATCAATATCAGGCTTAAAAGCTAAACCCATACACGCAATTTTAGGTTTTTTATTTTGTTCTAATTCAAAGGCTAAAGCTGTTGATTTAATCTTTTCAATTACCCAATCAGCTTTATAATCATTTACTTCACGAGCTGTTTTAATTAATTTAGCTTGTTTTGGATCACTAGCTACCAGAAACCAAGGATCAACAGCAATACAATGTCCACCAACACCACAACTTGGTTGTAAAATATTAACGCGAGGATGACGATTAGCTAATTTTATTACTTCATGCACATTAATGTTGTGAACATCACTTAATATAGATAATTCATTAGCAAAAGCTATATTTACATCTCGATAACTATTTTCTACCAATTTACTCATTTCAGCAGTATTGCTATCAGTTTCCAAAACTTCACCGCGCACAAATGTCTGATAAAATTCCTTAACCTTTTGTGTTGAAGCAGCATTAAATCCACCTACTATTCGATCATTTTCTATCAATTCCACCATAATTTTGCCCGGTAATACTCGTTCAGGGCAATAAGCTAAAAATATTTGTTCAACATCAACACCAGCTCTTTTTAAAGTTTCATAAATTTGCGCGGTAGTACCAACTGGTGAAGTAGATTCTAAAATTACAATATCACCGGGTTTAATATAAGGGACAATTGCTTCAGTAGCCGCTAAAACATATTCCAAATTAGGTTCTGGAATATCACCACCATTCACATAAAAAGGTGTTGGTACACATAACATAAAAATATCAGCCGCTTGTGGCTGAGTATAAGCTTTTAATTTGCCAGAACATACTGCTGATTTTACAAAATTAGCCAAATCAGGTTCAACTATATGAATCTTACCCTGATTAATGATATCTACTGCTGTAGAATTAACATCAACTCCAATTATTTCATAACCAGTATTAGCTAATAAAGCAGCAGTAGGTAAACCGATATAACCCAATCCAACAACACAAATCTTTTTATCTTTCATAGTTATTTTCCTTTAAAGCATTAACAATACGGGCGCAAGCATGACCATCTCCATAAGGATTATGTGCTTTTGACATGCGAGCATACAATTTATCTTGCTGAAGCAAATTTAATACCTCTGTTACAATAGTTTCAGATTTAGTACCTACCAATTTAACTGTACCTGCTTCTACCGCTTCTGGTCGTTCAGTTGTATCACGCATGACCAAGACAGGTTTACCTAGACTAGGTGCCTCTTCTTGAATACCACCACTATCTGTTAAGACCAAATATGCGTGACTCATAAGATATAAAAAAGGTTCATAATCCAATGGTTCTATTAGATGAATATTGCTGACTCCGTTTAAAAGGCGTTGTACTGGTTCACGAACATTAGGATTTAAGTGCATGGGATAAATAATATGTACATTTGGTTGCAGTTCAGCAATTTGTTTCAAAGCAAAGCAAATATTTTCAAAGCCATTACCAAAATTTTCTCTACGATGACCTGTGACTAAAATAAATCTTTTTCTCTCCAAGTCTATATTCAATACGTTTGCCATCTGTATTTCTAACTGCTTACGACGCAGTGGTTCTGTCTTAATTCGTGCCAATACCCACTGTAAAGCATCAATAACAGTATTACCAGTAACTACTATTTGTTTGGCAGGAATATTTTCTTGCAACAAATTTTGCTGACTAGAGATTGTAGGAGCAAAATGATAATTAGCAATTTTAGAAGTTAATTGGCGGTTTAATTCCTCTGGATAAGGAGAATACTGATTATAAGTTCTCAAACCTGCTTCTACATGCCCAACAGGAATACGATGATAAAATGCTGCTAGAGAGGCAGTGAATGTAGTTGTAGTATCGCCATGTACCAACACCCTGTCTGGTTTATATTGTTGCAAAACATTTTTCAGTTTTAAGAACATAGCGGCAGTCATATCGCAAAGAGTTTGATTAGGCTGCATAATATCCAAATCAAAATCAGCTTGAATATCAAAGATATTCAATACAGAATCCAACATTTGTCGATGTTGTGCTGTGATACAAGTAGAAGTAACAAAATTACTTGAATTAGCTTCAAAGGCTTTCACTAAAGGAGCCATTTTAATAGCTTCCGGGCGAGTGCCGAAAATAAATAGAATTTTTTTCATATTAATATTAGTCAATTATATAATTATAATACTTGATAAAAAAGCATAAAATATTCCAACATAATCTCTTATAAATTAAGGTATGATTTATGCTTTTTATGTAAGAAAAACATTTATAAAATCAGCATATAAATTTATGAATAAACAAGCATTTATTATTACAATTGATACAGAAGGTGACAATCTATGGCAACAGCCACGCGAAATTACCACTAAAAACGCAGCATTTCTACCTAGATTTCAATCACTTTGTGAACGCTATGGTTTTAAACCTACATATTTAACCAACTATGAAATGGCTCAATCTGAGCAATTTGTTGAATTTGGCAAAGATGTGCTTCATCGTGGCACAGGAGAAATTGGTATGCACCTTCATGCTTGGAATTCTCCACCTCTGATTCCACTCACCAGTGATGACTTTAAATATCATCCATTTTTGATTGATTATCCAGAATCAATAATGCGCGATAAAATCGCATTTATGACGGATTTATTAGAAGATAAATTTCAAACCAAAATGATTAGTCATCGCGCTGGAAGATGGAGTTTTAATGATATTTATGCTCGACTATTGATCGAACAAGGATATTGCGTAGATTGTTCTGTTACACCTCATGTATCATGGAAAACAACTTTAGGTGATCCAAATGGAGCTGGAGGTACTGATTTTTCTGAATATCCTGAAAGTGCTTATTTGATTGAAAATAAATTACTTGAATTACCAATGACGATTATAAATCACAATCGTTCACAACTAATTAACAAACTATCAGAACTACCAAAAATTGGACGCTTTATACGACATAAATTGCCTCAAAGAACATGGCTACGCCCTAATAGACGCAACCTAAAAGCAATGTTAAAACTTGTAAAACAAGCAGCAGTAGAAAAACGTCCATACATTGAATTTATGCTTCATTCATCAGAATTCATGCCCGGCGGTAGTCCAAATTTTGTAAATGAATCACAGATTGAAAAATTATATCAAGATATGGAACAATTATTTAATCTAATACAACAAAAATGTTTTGTTGGAATGACACTAAAAGATTACTATAAACAGGTAACATGATAATGAAACCTATCGGGCATATTGCCACTGGCTCCATAATTCAACAGATTTTATCTATCATAATTTTTATTATTCTGACTCGTCATCTTGGTGCAGAAGGATATGGGATGGTTGCAGCCGCTTTAGCATTAGCAACTTCTATCTATAACTTTAGCAATGTCTGGATGGCACCTTATATGATAAGAGCAGGGGCAAAACAAGTATTTCATTATAATAAGCTTGGAGATGTCTATGTTACAACTGGTGTTATATCGTTTATCCTAATGGTCTTAGGATTAATAATAGTCATTCTTTTAGAAAGCTTCAAGATTATAAACCTCAATATTTATGCTGATCTACCTTTATTAATGATGCTGTTGTCAGGTTTATTTTTCTTGAACTTATTCAGAATAGGTCTCCAATCAACTCAATCCTTTCGTGGATATGGATACTCACTATGGATGGATAAAATATTTTACTTAGCCGCCATTATAATACTGTTTTTTTACTGGCAATTAGAGAGCAAAAGTGCATTATACGGCAATGCTGTTGCCATGTTGTTAATCGGTATATTAGGGCTGCTTTATTTTGCTAAAACCCATATCAGCCTTAAGATAAAGTCTTTTTGTTGGCGTGAGTTTTTTAAAACAACAAGTCCTGTATTGTTAGCGACTATTGCACTTTACTTCTCTTCGCCTCCCTTTGTGATCCTGCTTGCGGGCAATTTATCTGGACTAGAGCAAGCAGGGTTTGTCAGTGTCGCGTTTGTGTTATTTGGATTTTTTTTACAACCTATACAATGGATAACACCAACTCTGTTACCAAAATTTACAATAGCAATAGAATCTGGCAACGAAGAAATATTACAGGAAAAAATTGATAAAGTGGTTTTCCCTTTCATTATTTTCTACAGTATTGCTGTAGTAGCGTTTATTATGATTACCCTCTCAACACCACTTATTCCTTATATGATTGGCGAAGATTTTCGTCAGGGTATTCCGGTTATTGTTGTAATTATTGGCACTGTTGTTGCTGAAGTTTTTCATCTGTTAGTTATTTCGATGCTGTATGCTCGCCATCAAGAAACACTAATTCTTATTGCAACCGTTGCACGTAGTCTGTCTTTTTTATTGATAGCTATATTTTCAGCTGATTCACAACTGCTAATTATTGGTTTTTTAGTGAGTTCTTGGATTTTCGTTGCCGTGGAAATATGGGCATTGAGGGACTTAGTATCTTGGAAAATAAGGTTCACAATATTGATACTTTTTGGATTATTTATAACACTCTCTTTTTTGATTTTTATGACAGCTAATCAAACAGTATTGTCTGCTTGTGCTTTTATTTTGCTTATACTAGGAATAATGGCATTTGAACATCGAGTATTGTTTTGGAATTATGCACGAAAAGCAGTGGGACAACCTGCGATATAAACTGCTCATAAATGCCAATTAAATTTAATTACAACTAATTATACGAGGATTTATATATGAACCAAAACACTACCATAGACTTCTATACATCAATTAATCACAAAAGTTGGTGAAATGCCAAGAGAGTTAAAATGTATATGGATGATGAGGATATCCAAACACCAGAACAAAACTATATAGGTATGGATTATTCTCCATAAATGGTTGAATGCTGTCGTCAACGGTTTCCAGACATTGAATTTATGGAAGGAAATGCTTGTGATCTCAGGCGTTTCCATGATGGGAATTTTTATATCGTATTTTTGTCTTACAATGGCATTGATTATGTATCTATCTCATAAAGATAGGCTTCGCATTCTTTCAGAGATCTATAGAGTACTTAAAGATGGAGGATTTTTTATTTTTTCAAGTCATAATCTTGATGCAGATCGGCGATCCGCTTGGTATTTTCATAACCTGAGATTGTCTTATAATCCGTTTCGTTCTCTGTGGCGAATTTTAAGGCATTTTATAGCCTTAGTTAACCATCTACGACAAAAATGCACGATGTTTATGGCGATAACTATGCCATCATTAATGATCAAGGATTTAAATCATGCTTATATTAAAAATTAAAAAAGGTCCTTTTACCTCTAATATTAAATGGTTTTGTCCACGCCCTCGGATAAGAGAAGCATTTGGATTTTTTGAATATAGACAGAGTCTATATCAAAAACCAGTATTAGGTTTTCACTATGATAGTTTCTACACAATCCAGATTGATCTAACTAGCGATGAAAAAACTCTACTAGCTAATTGTAGAAAAAATACCCGCTATGAAATAAATCGTGCGCGACGAGAAGGTGTGAAGTTTCAGATAGGAAATGATATTGATGAATTTATAAAATTCTACAATGAATTCGCCCTTTCCAAAAATATGGCACAAATATCAAACTCAGATTTAAAACTATTTACCCCCAAACTTTATATCACAAAAGCACTATATCAAGAACAAATTCTTGTTATGCATACCTATTTGTTTGATGATGATATAAAACGTGTACGTTTACTTCATAGCGCATCCTTATTTCGTAATTGTGATGATTCCATAAAGCATCAAATTATCGGACGTGCTAATCGCTTTTTACATTTTGAAGACATGTTATATTTTAAAAAGATAGGTGTCAAGGTTTATGATTTTGGAGGCTACGCAGTAGATGATATTAATGAGGAACGTGAAAAAATCAATCAATTTAAAAAAGGTTTTGGTGGAAAGATAGTTAAAGAACCGAACTATTATTCTTATCCTCTTTACCTTTATTTATGTATGTTTTAAAAAACTATTTAATAAATCATGAAACAATTTATAAAACAAATATTTTTTATTACTTTAGAATTTTTTTTAGTAAACAAACTATTCAGGTATTTAAATAGAGGAAAAATAAAAGTATTACTTTACCATAATATAGTAAGTTCAGAACAAAAAACATTATTTAGTAATGCAATCACAGAAAACATATTTCGTAAACAAATAACATATTTACAAAAAAACTACAATTTTATCAGTTTATCTCAGCAAGGTAAATGGCATCATATTTCCAAGGTAAAAGTCAATGTCTTACTTACTTTTGATGATGGCTTTATTAATAATTATGAAATTGTATTGCCAATTTTACAGGAATTTGGAATTCAAGCATCTTTTTTCCTAATTACCAAATGTCTTGAAGAAAGTAATGTACCTTCATTTATTCAAAATCCAGAAAGCCATCAAGAATTTAGAACTATTAATATTAATCAAGCTAAATATATGCTAAAACAAGGAATGAATATTGGTTCACATAGCCTATATCACAATGACAATTCCAAATTGTCTGTAAAAGATTCTGTACAGAATGCAGAGCAATCAAAACAATCTCTTGAAAAAATGCTTGAAACTCCAGTTGAATGTTTTGCCTTTCCTTGGGGATTTTATAGAGAAGAACAAATTGAACCAATAAAAAAAACATTTAGTCGTATCTTTACAGTCAAACATGGTTTTAACTTCAAGGAAGATCAGATTCTTAATAGGAATGAAGTAGATGGTCTTTACCACTTATATGCTACAGCTTCAGGTGCATTAGATTACTTTAAAAAACAATGAAAATTCTTCATATCATCGAATCTCTTCCCATAGGGGGTGCTGAACAAGTACTAATTAATTTGGTACCAAAATTATGTGATCGCGGTTTGAATTGTGAAGTTGCTGCTTTATGGTCACCTTATACTTTAGCATCTAAATTAGAATCACAAAATATTCAAGTACATCGTTTGAATATACCTTCTCGTTGGTCTCTTATAGAGGCAAACTTTAAGCTAAATAAGTTATTACGTAAAAAACAGTATGACATAATACATGCACATTTGTTTTTTTCAGAATTTTATACAGCTCTTACTTATCCATTGTTTCCATCAGCGCGTAGAGTAGTTTCTTTTCATAATTTAGCTTATGCAAGCTATCCTGCGAATACCTTGTGGAAAAAAAATCGTAAGCAAATGCATAGTTTTCTTATTCGTAACTGTATAGATGCTCAAATAGGAGTGAGTACTGCTGTTGCAGAACATTATGCGGCTCATTTGAAATTAAAAAATGTAAATGTCATTCATAATGGATTTCCAATTGATGAATTATATCCTTCAGCAACATTGAACAAAAAAGAAATACAAGCGCGTTATAACATTCATAGTCATGAATTTGTCATTATTGTACCCGGGCGGTTGGTTCCTGAAAAAGATCATGCTGTCTTATTACAAACCATTAAGATTCTAAAACAGAAAAATTTATGTCCTAAAGTACTTATTTTTGGTGAAGGTCCATTGAAAGATTGGCTTTATCAAAAAATACTTAAAGAACAATTATTAGAACAAGTAATTGTGCATAAGCCTATACCTCACCAAGAATTAATGCGCGTAGTGCAAGCAGCGGATATTTTTGTTTTACCTTCAATATATGAAGGATTTGGATTAGCTCATGCTGAAGCTATGGCTATGGCAAAACCAGTAATTGCTACTCGCGTTGGTGGATTAACAGATTTGATTGAAAATGATGTTTCTGGAATATTAGTACCACCAAAAGATGCAGATTCATTAGCGAATGCAATTGCACAATTGATGAAGGATGATTATAAAAGAGAACAATTAGGACAAGCGGCTCGTAAAAGGATCGAAACTTGTTTTAGTGCGAATGTTATTGCTGATCATTATGTTAATTTTTATAACAAAATTCTTACTAATCAACAAAAATAATTATGGCACGTGTACTTTATATCACCTATGATGGTTTATTAGAACCTTTAGGACAATCACAAGTTCTACAATACTTAAAAAAACTTGCAGAATCTCACGAAATTACACTATTAAGTTATGAAAAAGCAGCAGATTGGAAGAATATATCTAAGTTAGAAGGTATTAGATGGATCCCTCTACGTTATCATAAAAGTCCAACAGCTTTGGCAACTAGCTATGATTTGCTCAGGGGTTTGTTTGTATGTACTTATCTAAGTATTCGTTATCGCATACAAATTGTTCACGCTAGAAGTTATGTTCCTTCCGTTCTTGCCTTGGCATTGAAACGAATTTTTAAGAAACGTTTTATATTTGATATGCGTGGTTTTTGGGCTGATGAGAAAAGAGATACAGATACTTGGCAGCCTAATTCGCGTATTTATAGAGTTTCAAAGTGGTTTGAAAAGCAGTTTTTAACTAATGCTGATGTAGTGGTTTCACTCACTCATGCTGGTGTTTCTACTATGAAACAATTTCCTTATCTGAAGGATAGTTTGCCTCGTTTTGAAGTTATTTCTACTTGTACTAATCTGGAGTTATTTCGTCCTATTCCTCAACAGAATAACAAGTTATTTACTTTGGGATATGTTGGAACAACCACTAATTGGTATATTTTTGATCCTGTAATCGAGTGTTTTAAGATTTTATTACAAATCCGTCCAAATAGCCGCTTTTTAATTATCAATAAGGGTGAACATGAATATATTAAAGAACGTTTAAACGCTCATGCGATTTCAAAAGATCAAGTAGAACTCAGAACAGCAGAATATAGTGAAGTGCCACTATTAATGTCTGAAATGGATGCTAGTATTTTTTTTATTAAACCTGTGTTTTCTAAATTGGCATCAGCACCTACTAAATTAGGAGAATTTCTAGGGTGTGGTATTCCTTGCATAGTTAATGCAGGGGTTGGAGATATGGGTAAAATTTTGAATGAAGAAAATGTTGGTATTGTTATAGATGAATTTTCCTCCCAAGAACTCGAAAAAGCAGTATTAAAATTAATTAAATTAATTGAACAATCTCAAATTCAGACACAATGTATTACAGTTGCATCTAAATATTTCTCTTTAGATGAAGGCTTTAAGAAGTATAATCAAATTTATAATTCACTGCTTTTGGACTAAGAATTGCTATTAAATGATTCATTTAATTCTGTTTGAGGTCCATGAATGTTATTTAATTCTTACGCCTTTATTTTTATTTTTCTACCTGTAACACTTCTGGTATTTTTTAGTATAGGTAATAAAGGATATCATCGTATAGCTATTGCTTGGTTGGTAGCTGCATCATTATTTTTCTATGGTTGGTGGAATCCTGCTTATCTGAGTTTGATCTTAGGGTCTATTTTATTTAATTATGCGGTAGGTGTTGCTTTGAGTAATTTACAAGCGCAATCTACCGCTAGTAATTTAACCAAAATCATCCTATTTTTGGGTATCTTAGTCAACCTTTTGCTGCTAGCTTATTTCAAATATGCTAACTTTTTCGTTGACAATCTTAATAATTTAAGCGGCAGTAATTTTCATCTACACACGATTATTCTGCCATTAGCCCTTTCTTTTTTTACCTTTCAACAAATTGCCTACCTAGTTGATGCCTATAAAGGCGAAACTAGCGAATATAATTTCCTTCATTATTGTCTATTTGTTACCTTCTTTCCGCAACTAATAGCTGGACCAATTGTTCATCATCGTGAAATGTTGCCACAGTTTGCTAAAAATACAATTTTTAAATTAAATCATCAACATTTGGCTGTTGGTTTAACGATATTTTTTCTGGGTTTATTTAAAAAAGTAGTTTTGGCAGATGGTGTAGCAGTTTATGCTACACCAGTTTTTGCAGCCGCTGAACAGGGTGTTATGCTAACTTTTTTTGAAGCATGGGCTGGTGCTTTAGCTTATACCTTCCAATTGTATTTTGATTTTTCTGGCTATTCTGATATGGCGATTGGGATTGCTAGAATGTTTGGCGTTCGTTTACCACTTAACTTTCATTCTCCTTATAAATCAGTAAATATCATTGAATTTTGGCGACATTGGCATATAACTCTTTCTCGTTTTCTTAGAGATTATTTGTATATTCCTTTGGGCGGCAATCGCAAAGGCAAGTTTCGGCGTTATATTAATTTGATGATAACGATGTTACTTGGAGGATTATGGCATGGTGCTGGTTGGACTTTTGTTATGTGGGGAGCTTTGCATGGTTTTTATTTAATAATTAATCATGTTTGGCGGGCATTACGTCGCGCTTTGGGACATGATATGAATCGTTCTAGTTGGTGGGGGCGGAGCTTGTCTCTATTGATTACATTTATGGCTATTGTAGTAGCTTGGGTATTTTTTAGAGCAGAAAGTTTTACCGGTGCCATCAATATATTGCAAGGAATGAGTGGTGTCAATGGCTTTTATTTGAATGCTGAATGGCTATCTCAATTAGGCTCATTAGGAGTTTATTTACAAGAACTAGGTATTGTTTTTGCGCCAATGGCTATGAATTTTAATAAATTCTGGATTATGAGTATCCTATTAGTTTGGTTTATTGCTTGGTTTATGCCAAATACCCAACAATTGTTATCGCGTTATGAACCAGCTATTTATAGTGGAGAGATAAAAGGATGGAAATACTTACAATGGCAGCCTTCACTAATTTGGACGCTTAGTATTGCTATTGTTGCGACAGTTGCGATACTTAATTTAACTCGTATCAGTGAATTTTTGTATTTTAATTTTTAGGATAGTGGCAGTAATGAAAAACTCAAAAAATTACATAAAAGAATTGCTAATTTTAATAGTAATTTTTGTTATAAGTAGCGCGAGCTTCAATTGGATTATGAATCCTTATGGGATATTTAACAGTCCAGAAATTGAAAAAATAAATCAGCTCAAACCAGAATTTTTTACTCATTTGCGTCTTGCAAAAGCATGGGCTGTTTATAAACATAAACCAGATGGTATTATTTTAGGGAGTTCTCGCAGCGAATTTGGTTTAGATCCTAATCATTCTGAATGGAATACTCAATCTGTTTATAATCTTGGTCTAAGTGGTGCCAATATGTATGAGGTATTAAGGTATTTTCAACATGCTCATACAATTAAGCCTCAAAAACAAGTTATATTAGGTGTTGATTTTTTTATGTTTAATATATTTGCATCAAATCATGCTGATTTTGATGAATCTAATTTAGCTATGAATCCTAAGTTTTATAGCGCGAATAAATTATTTACTCTTATTTCCATTGACACGATTTGGTCAAGCATAAAAACACTGCTTAAACAAACAGAAGTAAAATTTTCCTATTTGTCTAATGGGCAACTACATTGGACTAATTATATTAGAACTGTCCGTAAACAAGGCGGACACACACAATTCTTTCTTTTAACTGAGGAAGAGCATATGAACAACACATGGCTTAATAAACCACGAAAACAATATAGTTTTGTTCATCCAAAAACAGGAGAATCCACTCTTAAATATTTTTGCCGTTTTCTTGAGATAGCCTATCGTGATGATGTTGATTTACGCCTACTTATTTCACCATCTCACGCTCGTCTATGGGAAGCATTATATTCTGTAGGTTTATGGCCACAGTTTGAACAATGGAAACGAGAAATGGTACGAATCAATGCAGAACAAGCGAATAAATATGGTAAAACACCATTTCCACTTTGGGATTTTAGTGGTTATAACAGCTTTACCACTGAAAAAGTTCCGCTTTTAGGAGATACAAATACAGAAATGAAATGGTATTGGGAAGCTTCCCATTATAACAAAATACTCGGAGATTTGGTCTTATATCGCATATTTGGCGAACATACCACAGCAAATGATTTTGGAAAATTGCTTGAATCTAAAAATATTGAGCAACAACTAGCTAAAATAAGAATTGAACAGCAAGATTATCGTGTATCTGTTGATCACTAGAAAAAACGGTACTTAAATTGCTTTAACTATATATATTCAGGTGTTCTGTTTGAACTTATCAAACTAATGATCAAATAATAATGAAATGAAAATACTTTTTTTAACCAGATATGATAGCAAAGGAGCAAGTAGTCGTTACCGCTTTTTACAGTATATCCCCTATTTAAAAGCAGCAGGATTTGAATGTATAGTATCGCCGCTATTTGATAACAAATATTTAAACAATTTATATAGCTGTAAGCAAAATAATTTTATTAATTTATTTATTTATATAATACGTAGATTATCTGTATTAGTAACTACAAATAAATTTGATTTTGTAGTCTTAGAAAAGGAAGTAATTCCCTTTGCACCTGCGTTTTTAGAACAATTTTTAAACTTAATGAGAGTACCTTACATAGTTGACTATGATGATGCTATATTTCATCAATATGATTGTCATACAAATCTGATAGTACGAACTATATTAAGGAAAAAGATTGCTGTTGTAATGCGTAATGCACGACTAGTGATTGCCGGTAATAATTATATTGCGAAATATGCACAGCAAGCTGGTGCTAAGCAGGTGGAAATAATTCCAACAGTAATTGATATTACTAAATATTCATTAAGAGAAAGCAAAAAAAATGATGTTTTTAAGATTGTATGGATTGGTTCACCTAGTACATATCAACATGTAGAAGCTATTTTGCCTGCATTAGCTAAAATCTGTAATAGTAAATTGTTATTGATTGGTGCTGGTAAAAGAGAATTTAATGAATCTTGGATCGAAGTCCGCTCTTGGTCTGAAGTGAGTGAAATTAAAGATATTCAATCCGCTGATGTTGGTATTATGCCGCTACCAGATACAGCTTGGGCGCGTGGCAAATGTGGTTTTAAATTAATTCAATATATGGCTTGTGGTTTACCAGTTGTGGCTTCGCCAGTTGGTGTCAACGCTGAAATTGTTGAACATGGTAAAAATGGTTTTTTGGCTTCAAGCATAGAGGATTGGGTAAGTTCTTTAAAAAAATTATACAATAATAAAAGTTTACGTACTAGCATGGGAAAATGCGGTAGAAAAAAAGTAGAGGATCATTATTGTTTGCAGGTAACTGCACCGCGTATTGTAGAGTTATTTTATGATGGATGACTATTTAGTTGGATTATTTTGGGCATTAGTTTTAGGTGCCAGTATTCTTTTATGGCCTATTTCCTTTGTAGATAAGCGTGCATTATTAAATGTTTGGGGAGTAAAAATTTTTACTACTCTTGGTGTTATGTTAGCTTATGAGAGTCGTTATGAAGGGCAACTAGATGCAGTAAGATATTATCAGGAATCGGCGATGGGCGGTTTTGCTTGGGAAAATTTTGAGTTTGGTGAAGGAACAACTAATATTTTTAATTTTCTAAGCGTATATAACATGATTTTACCTGATTCCTATCATGCTATGAAAGTTACTTTTGCTATGGTAGGAATGATTGCAGTATATATATTCTATCGGGCAGCGGTCCTGTTTCTACAACGCGATGATATTCGTGTTTTTTATGCCCTAGCTTTGTATCCAACTATATTGTTCTGGTCATCAATTCTTGGAAAAGATCCTCTAATTCTGTTAGGTGTATCATTCTACACATATGGTGTAGTGGGTTGGCGAAAATTTGGAACAATCCAGTATTTATTGTGGGGCGCATTCGGACTATGGTTTAGTGCATTTATGCGACTTTGGTATGGACCTATATTATTAGCACCTTTAATAGTATTTGTCATTAATAAAAACAATGGTATAACTAAAAATTTAATATTTATCACGCTTATAGTAGGAAGCTTTGTAGTTACATTGACTTTATTTGCTGAACGATTTTCAATAGCAAATACTCAAGATATTCTTGCTCAAACAAATCAAATATCTAAAAATTTTTCTGCTGGGGGTTCTGCACAAGCTGTTAATACTTTTAATTCGCCAGCTCAGTTATTGGCATTTATGCCTATAGGCATGTTTACAGCCTTATTCCGACCATTACCGGGAGAAATTTTAAATCCTTTTGGTTTGATAGCTGGATTTGAAAATTTATTTGTATTGTGGTTGTTGGTAATAGCTATTAAACAAATTTCAATAAAGGATTTGCAAGAACCACTAATTTTGTGGGCTATAGCATTAATAATAATATGGGCTGCAATATATGCTTTTGTATCGTCTGGAAATTTAGGTACTGCGGTACGTTATAGGTTATCAATGTTACCAATATTATTATCATTATTACTTTATCTTTATTTTAAATCTAGTTATGAAATAAAAAAGAAATTTCAGGATTCAAAATTATTAAAGCATAAAAAAGTAATTTTAAAATTTAAAACTTAAAAATAAAAAAATATATGAACTTTGAAGGTGATTTTTATGTGTGGATTTGCTGGTTTTATTAGCGTTGAAGCTGGTAATTTAAAAGATAACTTAATGAATATGATCCAAACTTTAGCGCATAGAGGACCGGATGATCAAGACATTTGGTTGGAGGCTGGAGTGGGGTTAGCTCATCGACGTTTATCTATTCTTGATTTGTCTCCTGATGGAAGACAGCCTATGTTGTCTCCTTCCGGGCGTTATGTAATTGTTTATAACGGTGAAGTTTATAATTTTAAAGATATCCGTTCTCAATTAGCAGGTATTGCATGGCGTGGGCATTCAGATACTGAAGTTATTTTAGCGGCTATTGAGACGTGGGGACTTGAAGCCGCTTTACAAAAATTTATTGGTATGTTTGCCTTTGCATTGTGGGATAAACATACACAAACTATGCATTTAGTGAGGGATCGACTTGGTATAAAGCCTCTTTATTATGGTTGGTCTGGAAAAACTTTTTTATTTGGTTCTGAATTAAAAGCATTAGCTGCTTGGCCAAAGTTTAAAGAATCTATTAATCGCAATGCACTAGCACTGTATTTAACACATAACTATGTTCCAGCACCATATTCTATTTATGACAATATTTATAAATTGCCTCAAGGACATTTGATCAGTATCAGAGCTGATGATATAAATCCTCAACCTAAAGCTTATTGGTCAGCACAAAATGTTATAGCTTTTAATGGTAGTTCAGAAGAAGCAATGGAACAATTGGAATTTTTGTTAAAAGATTCTATTCGTTTACGTATGATATCAGATGTTCCTTTAGGAGCATTTCTTTCAGGTGGTATAGATTCTTCTACAGTAGTTGCTTTGATGCAGAGTATGAGTTCTAATCCTGTGCGTACTTTTTCTATCGGTTTTAATGAGGAAGGATATAATGAGGCTAAAGATGCTAAAGAAGTGGCGCGACATTTACAGACAGAACATACTGAATATTATGTAACTGCTAATGAGGCGATGCAAGTAATTCCCAAATTATCAACTATATATGATGAACCGTTCGCGGCTTCTTCCCAAATTCCAATGTATTTAGTATCGCAACTGGCAAAACAAGATGTTACTGTTGCTTTATCTGGAGATGGGGGGGATGAGTTATTTGCTGGTTATAATCGCTATATATGGGCTAATAAAATTTGGAAGAAAAGTCATAGAACCCCGCGTTATTTGCGACAAGTAATAGCTGCTATGATTAAGTCTTTACCTCCACATGCTTGGGATAGGTTTTTTAAGTTGTTTGCATTTAAACATGCTTTACCAACTGATAAGGTATATAAAATTGCTAATGTACTAGGATCTAAGACGGATAATGATGTATATCGTAATTTAGTTTCTCATTGGGATGATGTTGAGTCTGTGGTATTAGGTGTTAAGGAAGAGAATTTGAATAATAATTTGATTGCTGATCAAATTCCTAATTTTACGGAGCGCATGATGTTTCTTGATTTAATGACTTATTTACCGGATGAAGTACTAGTTAAAGTAGATAGAGCTACTATGGCTACAGGTTTAGAAGCTAGAGTACCGTTACTAGATCACCGAGTGGTAGAATTTGCATGGCAATTACCTTTATCTTTTAAGTTGAAAGATGGTCAAGGTAAATATTTATTGCGGCAAATATTATATAAATATGTACCCAAACAATTAATTGAACGTCCTAAAATGGGTTTTAGCGTTCCAATTGATAAATGGCTTCGAGATTCATTACGTGATTGGGCTGAAGAATTATTGAATCCTGAACGTTTAAAAGCTGAAGGCTTTTTTAATGAATCAGTTATTCAAAAAAAGTGGATTGAGCATGTTTCTGGTAAAAGGAATTGGCATAATCAATTATGGGGCATTTTGATGTTTCAAGCTTGGTATAGCGGGAGAACAAGATGAAAGTTTTGTTGTTTGCCAATACAGATTGGTATCTGTATAACTTTCGATTACCTTTAGCAAACTATTTGAAAGATCAAGGTTTAGATATTGTATTAGTTTCACCTGCTGGTTCTTATAGTAGCCGTTTAAAAGCTAAAGGTTTTCGTTGGGTTCCAGTCAATATGGAACGTCGTAGTTTAAATTTTTGGACAGAGTTTAAATTATTAATTCATCTTACAAAATTATATGCTAAGGAATCTCCAGATTTAGTTCATAATTTTACTCTTAAATGTGTTATTTATGGTTCAATAGCGGCGCGTTTAGCAGGTATTCAGCGACAGATCAATGCAATCACTGGCTTGGGTCATATATTTACAAGTAATAATTCATTAGCTAATTTATTACGTCCATTTGTTAGTATGCTGCTTCGTATCATATTACATGGTTCTAAAAGTCGTTTAATCTTACAAAATCATGATGATTATCAAATTTTTACTCAAAATGGTTTATCTAAGCCTGAAACAACACGTTTAATTCGTGGATCTGGTGTAGATACTGAAAAATTTAAACAGCTTACTGTAACTCATAATGGTAAATTTAAAGTTCTTTTAGCTACTCGTTTATTATGGGAAAAAGGAGTTGGAGAGTATATTGAAGCTGCAAGACTATGTAATCATGATGCTATAGAATTTTGGCTAGCAGGATCACCTGATGATGGTAATCCTGCTTCAGTATCCCAACAACAGGTTATAGCATGGCAAACTGAAGGAGTTATTAACTTTATTGGTCATATAGAAAATATAGAAACCATATTAACTCAAATTGATTTAGTAGTTTTGCCCAGTTATAGAGAAGGAGTACCTCGTATTTTGTTAGAAGCGGCTGCTTGTGGTTTGCCAATTGTTACTACTGATGTTCCGGGTTGTCGTGAAATTGTTGTAGATGGTGTAAATGGTTTGTTAGTTCCTTGTAAAGATTATATTGCTCTTGCTAAAGCGATTCAATATATGAAAGAGAATTTTTCAGAACGAGTACGGATGGGGGCTGCTGGTAGAGAAAAGGTTGTTAAGGAGTTTGCTCAAAATATTGTTTTGAAAAATACTTTTGAAGTGTATAAAGAATTGTTGTAGTAATAGTATTGGAATAGTTTCTGCTTAATATACTTTAAAAAACGCAAGTGATTATATATTATATATACTCACTAAAAAGGAGTTAAAACATAAAGTTAGGATTGTTATATTTTTACATTAATCTGGTAATAATTCATGGCTAATTTAACAAATTTTATCATTGCTTTTTTAATTACAGCAATTCTTTTATATGAGTTACAACCTTTAGCAGTACGTATTGGTTTGGTTGATTCTCCTAATGAACGTAAATTTCATAAGGGTCAAATACCTCTTATCGGTGGTATTGCAATGTTTTTTGGTTTTATATTGGCATTATTTTCTTTGAAAGAGGTGGTTGGTTTAGAACCGTTGATCGCCAGTGCCGCGATTTTAATGATCGTTGGTATTTTAGATGATATTCATAATTTATCTGTTTCTATACGGTTTTTTGCACAAGTCGTTGCTGCACTGTTTATGGTTTTTGGTGGCGATATTATCTTACAGAATCTTGGTGCTATTGGTTTACAAGGTTCTGGTATTGAGTTAGGTTATTTTACAGCTTTAATATTTACTGTGTTAGCTGTTATTATGGCTATTAATGCTCTTAATATGTGTGATGGCATTAATGGTTTGGCAGGCGGTTTAACTTTAATTACTTTGTCTGCTTTGGCTTTTATTGCATGGAATGCGAATTTAATACATTCTATGAATGTTTTATTGTTATTAATTGCTACTGTAGTTGCTTTTTTAAGATTTAATCTTCGCGCTTTGGTGTTTATGGGTGACGCTGGTAGTATGTTTTTAGGTGTGGTTGTAGTGTGGTTTTTAATCAGTTTCTCTCAAGGAGAACAACGTGCTATGACAGCGGCAACTGCTTTATGGATTTTTGCATTGCCGCTACTTGATACTGGTAGTATGACTATACGCAGGTTAGTTAAGGGTCATTCTCCTTTTAAGCCTGATCGTGGGCATCTGCATCATTTGTTCTTAGATGCAGGTTTTAGTGGTATTAAAACTCTGTTTATTATATTGTCATTAGCAGTTAGTTTGGCTGTAGTTGGTATTTTCGGTTTATATTTTGATGTTGCTGAAGTCATTATGTTTTGGGGATTTATAAGTTTATTTTTTGTTTATTTTTGTTTGGTTTCATGGATGAATAAATTGGTCTAATTTATGTTCTGCAATAGCTTGTCTTAAATTTTGCATTAGTGTCTGATAATAATGCAAATTATGTACGGTGTTTAAATGGCAGCCTAATATTTCTTTGGTTTTGTCTAAGTGATGTAAATAGGAACGGCTGTAATTTTGACAGGTATAGCAGTTACAATTTGGATCTAGGGCTGTAGTGTCACTTTTATATTTGCTATTACGAAGTTTTACTACACCTTCACTAGTAAATAAGTGTCCATTGCGAGCATTACGAGTGGGCATTACGCAATCAAACATATCAATACCTGCACGTACTGCTGCTACAATATCGGCTGGTGTTCCTACTCCCATTAGGTAGCGAGGTTTATTTGTTGGTAATTGTGGAGCTAGGCTGGTTAATATACGTTGCATATCATCTTTAGGTTCTCCTACTGATAATCCTCCAATGGCATAGCCATCAAAGCCTATGTCTAATAAGCCTGCTAAAGATTCTTGACGTAGGTGTTCATACATGCCTCCTTGTACTATGCCAAATAAAGCGGCTGGATTATCAGCATGTGCTGTTTTAGAACGCGCTGCCCATCGCAAAGATAGTTGCATAGAATCAATAGTTTGTTGTTCTGTAGCAGGATAAGGGGTACATTCATCAAAAATCATGACAATGTCAGCACCTAAAGCGCGTTGAACTGCCATAGATTCTTCTGGTCCTAAGAAAACTTTGGATCCATCTATTGGTGAATTAAATGTAACTCCTTGTTCACTAATGGTCCGCATTTTGCCTAAGCTAAATACTTGAAAACCGCCAGAATCGGTTAAAATAGGACGTTGCCAGTTCATAAAGTCATGTAAGTCTCCATGAGCGGCAATGATGTCTGTGCCGGGACGTAACATCAGGTGAAAGGTATTACCTAATAGTATATCGGCACCAGTAGCACGTACTTGTTCAGAAGTCATGGCTTTAACGGTGCCATAAGTGCCTACTGGCATAAAGGCTGGAGTTTCAATAGTGCCGCGTGTAAAGTTTAAACGCGCACGACGGGCATTACCATCGGTGGTAATAGATTCAAAAAAATTTTTAGACATTATTTTCATTATTTAGGTCAAAATTCCATATCCACAATTTCTGTATATGTCCACGGGCATTGTATGGGAAAGCTTGATTCTGCTAAGCCAGTTTTATCAGCGGCATCTCCTCTTGCAAGATCATAAGCATCTGCTATAACTGCATTTAATTTGCTTTTTAAGCTCGGGCTTTGTTGTAATCTTTTTACGATTCTGCGCCGCTGTTTCTTAATGGTTAGAATCCAACTACGAGTTTGAAGATTAGCTTGATATTGCCATTTTAGCAAATGCATTAGTAATACTGTTAATCGAGATTCTAATTCTCGTAATTCTGAATTACCCATACTTTCCACTTCCTCTATCAAAGTCTCCAAATCTATTTCATTAAATCTTCTGGAACGAAGCAAACTAATCTGTTGTTGCGTCCAACTATAAAAATATTTTTGATTAATATTTGTCATATTCATACAAATACCTCTTAACTAAAAAATGCGTTTTTTTACATATTTTACCAAATTATGCCACTTGATGTTTAAGTCGGTGTTTGAATGCGTAACATTACAGATCTGTAGGCTATTCTTAGTTTTATTAGTATGTTGATAATAAAAAGGTAGTACAACGAATTAAGAAATAAACGAAATTATTGTGAGTTGACACTAGGAATCCATAGTCAATTGTTTAAATAAATTTTTTCTCAGAATCAACACGCACAATTTCAAGATAATAGAAATAAATGATAAAAAAAGTATTAACGCTAAGATTTACGTGTATTGATTTATACGCAATTACTTGTTTTTATTCTTATTATATTGTGAATTATTTTTGCATGTATTATAGGATATAAATATTATTTATTAAACTTAATATATATCTTAAATTCATCATACACTTTACATAAATTTAGGATTTATATTTTTTTTATATTAACTAGGTATACCTAATCATGAAAACATATAACTACTTACAATTAACAATCATTACCTTATTATTATGGTGGATTAATCCTGTTTATAGTTCGGATTATATTTCGGATGATTGTGTAGCTGAGTATGATACTGAGAATGGGATAATTTATATTCCTTGTTTGCGTGTATATAATATTAATACAGATACAGAGTCTAATGAGGTTATAGGTTATTCTGTTCCTAATTATGTTGTATATTTACAAAAAAATGAGGATGATTCTTTTACACCTACTAATCTTTATCAAGATAGTAATGTTCCTGAAGATACAGAATGTGAAACATTGTATAATCCTTACCCTCCAGCAAAAGCTATTATTCAATGTATTTCTGACAAAAATGATACAAGTATATATTCATTAATTCTGGAAGTAGTTAATAATACTTTTGTTATTGTTACTGAATGAAATGATTATGTTCTGACAGGAACAAATATCTACTACATATCAATAATTTATAATTAAATTTTTTCTCAGAATCAACACGCACAATTTCAATATTCTGAATTGCGCGACATACATTACCCATATGCGCCGCCATCTTCTTACCTTTAAAACCACCTCCAGCTTCAACACCAGCCTTTTTAAATTGCCCACTAATCGGCTTATTTACACGCTTACGACGACTTCCACAAGTAACTTGAACAGCTTGATAATCTTCTGTAAATATGCGAATATTTATTTGATATAAGTACAACGGATTTTCGGAATAAACGGATTTCAGTTAGCTGGATTATTTTAGATAAACATCATATCGAGTATTTTTACTTTCAATACAAAAGCTTGGTTTATGATCATTTAAGTTTGTTGCAACTTTTGGGCGTTTTACTACTACTCGTTTACAACGAGATTCTAAAGCTGCTTCTAATAAAGCTGCTGCATCTACATCTTCTCCTACTATTGTTCGTAATAAACGCATTTCTTGTTTTACCAAAGCAGATTTTTGACGATGCGGATACATTGGGTCTAAATAAATTACATCAATATTCTCAATTAAACACAATTTATATAAGTAATTTGTTGCATCTTCATGAGTCAGTTTTAGTCTTTCGATGATCGGAGCTATATCTGTATTATTTTTAGCGCGTTCTAAGCTTTCAGATAATAATGCTGCAACTACTGGTGATCGTTCTAACATGTGAACTTTGCAACCTAAGCTTGCTAATATAAAAGCATCTCGCCCTAATCCAGCAGTGGCATCTACTACAGTAGGATTCGCAGCTTTTTTTAAGCCTATGGCTTTTGCTAAGGCTTGTTTACGCCCGCCACCATTGCGGCGACGGTAGTCTAAACTGCCTTTGGTAAAATCTACATAGTCATTCAATTTCATAATCAATAGTTAGCGGCGCATGATCAGAAAATCTTTGTTCTTTATAAATATTTGCACTTACAATTTTATCTTTTAATCCCGGTGTAATAATCTGATAATCAATCCGCCAACCAGTATTATTTGCCCACGCCTTACCTCGATTTGACCACCATGTATATTGTTGTTGTTCCTGATTGACAACACGAAAAGCATCTACAAATCCCGCAGAATCAAATAGTTCATCCATCCAAGCACGTTCTTCTGGCAAGCAACCTGAATTTTTTTGATTGCCACGCCAATTTTTTATATCAATCTGACGATGAACAATATTCCAATCTCCACATATGATATATTCTTTACCTGAGTGTTTTAATTCACGTAAATAAGGCAGGAATTTGTCCATAAAGGCAAATTTAACAGCTTGCCGCTCAGCACTAGCACCTCCAGAGTGCATATATAAAGAAATAATATTTAAATTAGGCAAACATACTTCTAAGTAACGCCCTTCTTTATCAATTTCAGACCATCCAATGCCTATTTTTACTTCATCTGGTTTCTCACGACTATATACAGCTACGCCACTATAACCTTTTTTTTCTGCATCATGGTAATAACAATGATAGCCATCTGGATGAAATATCGGATCAGTTAATTGATCTTCTTGTGCTTTAGTTTCTTGGATACATACTACATCAGCCTTTTGCTGTTCTAACCAGTCAAAAAAGCCTTTTTTAGCGGCAGCGCGAATTCCATTTAAATTAACTGTAATTATTCTCATAAATTAAAACCAAGGAATTAAACGTTTAGTTTTCTGAATATAATCCAACCATTCATCTTTATAATGCTGCATTAATCTTTTTTCTTCCCTAGCAATTTGTTCAAGTAAAGCAGTGCTAGCAAATAAAGCTAATAACAGTCCTAAACTAGACACAAAAACTAAAGGAATACTAATACAAATCATTATCAAACCAACATAATATGGGTGACGAATATATTTAAAAGGACCATCTGTAATTAATTGATTTTTCGCTAATTTACCAAATTCTAATACCTTCTTAGAAATATGAATAGCTTTCCAAAATATAAGTATATTACCTAATATAAATAACATCAAACCTAAATATCTAAAAAAATCGCCTCCTGCTAATAACATCCATGCTTTTCGATCTGAAAATGGCGAAATTATTAAAAATAATATAACCGCCATAATACCAAGGTATCCAATTAAACAATTTTCTTTAATTGGACATGTATTTGATAATACCCCGCTATGAAACATCCATTTTGGTGAAATAAAAAAAAACATCACTATAAATTGCGCTATTAACAATGATAATAAGGCTACTCTCGCCGGATGTGCCAATAATCCACTTATATCATCCATTCCCCAACTAGCTAAAATAATTCCAAAAATAATAATCGCTATACTAGAAATAACCATGAATTTTATCATTGTCATGATTTTCATAACGAAATTAAACATTTTTATTAATCCTATTAATTAATATTTATAAAAAAAATTATATTCTTAGATTATTATTTACTAATATTCCGATATAATCAAGTGAAATTTACTTGATATTGGATTTTGATGCAAAATTGATACAAGAAAAAAGGGAAAGGTAAAGGAAGGGAATTTAATGGTACCTAAGTACCATTATTTAATCTAAAGGGAATTATCTTACTCTGAGAGAAGAGTATTGATCATTAACACTTCTACCTATCCAAGGAGTGTTTGTAGTATAAACACGTTTATAACCTCGATAGTTAATATGTTGAAATAACACAGCTTTTGCACCGGGAGATACTTTGACTGAAGAAACTTGATCATTGATATGCAATTGTACAAAGTTAGGTTTATCTGCTCTGAAACACTTTCTCCAACCTTTATAATTAGCGTGTTGATATAAACAAACGGTGTGTTTTGGGATACGTTTAGACTTTACCTTCAGAGAAGAATATTGATCATTAACACCTTTACCCACCCAAGCAGTGTTTTTAGTATAAACACGTTTGTAACCTTGATAGTTAGTATGTTGAAATAACACTGCTCTTGTGCCGGGAGATACTTTGACTGAAGAAACTTGATCATTAATACCTAATGATACAAAGTTAGGTTTATCTGCTCTGAAACACTTTCTCCAACCTTTATAATTAGCGTGTTGATATAAACAAACGGTGTGTTTTGGGATACGTTTAGACTTTACCTTCAGAGAAGAATATTGATCATTAACACCTTTACCCACCCAAGCAGTGTTTTTAGTATAAACACGTTTGTAACCTTGATAGTTAGTATGTTGAAATAACACTGCTCTTGTGCCGGGAGATACTTTGACTGAAGAAACTTGATCATTAATACCTAATGATACAAAGTTAGGTTTATCTGCTCTGAAACACTTTCTCCAACCTTTATAATTAGCGTGTTGATATAAACAAACGGTGTGTTTTGGGATACGTTTAGACTTTACCTTCAGAGAAGAATATTGATCATTAACACCTTTACCCACCCAAGCAGTGTTTTTAGTATAAACACGTTTGTAACCTTGATAGTTAGTATGTTGAAATAACACTGCTCTTGTGCCGGGAGATACTTTTATTGAAGAAACTTTATCATTGATACCCAATGATACAAAATTGGATTTATTTGTGCTGTAACACTTTTTCCAACCCTTATAATTAGCATGTTCATATAAACAAACTGTTCCTGACATTGCTTGCATAGAAATGCTGATCATTGAAACGCCTATTGCCAATGAACATGATTTGAGTATTGAATTACGACTCAACATATTAATTTTCCTATAAAAATTATGATATTTGTTTAACAACGGAAACCATTATAATCATAATGTTTTAAAAAAGCAATAACTTTATGTATTTTATTTTATTATGGTTACTATTAATTAGTAATCCATTCAATATCCCAGCCATTTTCTTCAGCAATACCGGGAATAGCTACCAGTACATTATCTAAATAAATAAAAGGGATAAATTGACGTTGCCAAGGTGGCAATCCTGCCGCTTGTAATAATTTTTTCACTACGCGCTGATGCTTATTTAAGCGAATAACTTCTCCGCCTTGTCGAAACCGTATTTCTAATTCAGTGCCGCTTGGTAAAGCTTGTGTTAATTTTAAGTTACCTAGAGGTAAACGCGGCGATGGGGAGGAAACTAACCATTTTATAGTTTTTGTAGGGGAAGGTGGAGGGGGTAGGTTTGGCATGGCAAATAAATTTCTACGATAGCGGCGTATTTCCGCACCTTGCCAACTTACTAGTGGCTGACTATCAGCTTTTGCCGTCATTAAGTTGCTAACAATTTGTTGTAATTGTTTAGTTGTAGGAGAGGGTAAAGCAAGTTTTTTGATCCAAAATCTTAAAACATTTTTTTGTCGTGCAGCAGAAAATTTAGATAGTTTATCTAAACTCAAGATGTCAGCCTTATGCCCTTGGCATTGTTGTAAATCTTGTGCAGCTAATTCTTGTATTAATTCATTTGCTTCTGCTTGATGACTAGCAGCGCGGCTTATTATATGACTAACACTTGCCCAACGTTGCTGAAGCCTAGGCATTATTTCATGACGTAAAAAATTACGATCAAAGCGAGTATCGGCATTACTACTATCTTCTATCCATTTTAAGTTAGCCGCTTGAGCATATTGATATAATTCAGCACGAGTATATCCTAATAAAGGGCGAACTAACCAGCCTTTATTTTCAGGCATAGCTGCTAAACCGGCAACTCCACTACCACGTAATAATTGTAATAATAAGGTTTCAGCTTGATCATCAGCATGTTGAGCGGTTAAAACTACATCGTCAGGCGTGATTGTTTGAAGAATTGCCTGATAACGAGCTGTTCTAGCCTTAGCTTCAAGACTTTCTCTAGCGGCAACTTCAACCTTAACTTTGATAATATCACAAGGCACATCTAAGGCTTTACAAACCTTTTGGCAATGTTCAGCCCAATAATCAGCGTCTGGATTTAAACCATGATTAATATGAATCGCGCGTAATTGAAGATCAGATTGGGCGAGAAGATGTAATAAGACATGTGAATCTAAACCGCCACTATAAGCTACCCATAAACGCTTAGTTGATGGGCAGATATGCAGGATATCAGGAAGGGAAAGCAACTGCTAGAAATCTTTACTTAATGCAAAAACAAGAAGTTGATCTGTTTCAGCATCACTATAAGCAACAGAAGCATCAAATCCAGCTATAGAATAAGAGACTTTAGCACCATAATAAAGGTAATCATCTCCAGCTTTATCGTTATCTTCAATTAATTGTTGACCAATTTCTCCACCAACACCTAAACCATTAGCAAATGTATAATTCACATTTAAACCATAATGATGAGATGTACCTGCACCAGAAAACTCGGGAGAAAAATCATATAGTAAATTGAAAGTCACACCCTCTGAAATTAAATAAGGTAGTTTTTCTAATCCAAAATCTGTATCTTTTTTGGTGGTATAACTTAAATTTATGCTGTATTCAGTCGTATCATAATTTAAGCTACTAGCAGCTCCGGGGTAGGTATAACGATTAGCTTTAACAGTATAACTTAAACCATCAAGGTATTGATCTAAATTATCACCATAACCTACATAAAAATCTACTTTAATATCAGCACGATCATTAGGGATTACAGTCTGATCTTCTAATAACTTAACATTAGAAGCCCATGTGCCGAATATAAAATTACTATTTTTATGTTCAAAATCCAGCCCACCTTGTACAGCAAAACCTTCATTAGTTTGTGACTTACCGCGAAAGACATAATCACTTGCCAATGTCATATTACCAGTAATATCAAAAGAACCTAGTTCTGCTGCTTGTACAATATTTGTTAATAAAGCACCTACTATAATGCTTTTATATGGGAATTTCATCCATTTTTCCTTTTATTATTATTGTGATTAGATGCAGCAGAATTAAAGTTTAAAGACTTCTACTTAAGGTAAAGAATATCCGTTCATCTGCACCTAATGTATCAGAATTGTCTAAATCAGTATCACTATAAGATACTGAAGCATCAAAACCGAAAATACTATAAGAAGCTGAGACACCATAATAAAGGTAATCATCACCAGCTTTATTATTATCACTAAACATTTGTTGACCAACATGCCCACTGAAACCAATACCATTAGGTAAAGAATAACCAGCATTTAACTTATAATGATGAGCAGAATCAACATCTCCAAAAAATTCTGGAGCAAAATCATAGGCAAAACCTAGATCAATACCTTGTGGAAGTTTATAACCTAAAGATAAACCCAATTCATAAAAGTCGTAATTCAAACTACTAGCGGCACCGGGATAGCCATAACGACTAGCTGTTACACCATAACTAAAACCTTTAATTTCACCACTATAACCAGCATAAACATCAAGTTCAAGATTAGCACGATCTTCTTCACTAACATTGGTTTCTTTATAATTAACGTTAGAAGCCCATGTGCCTATTGAAAAACCACTTTTATGCTCAGCATCAAAGCCGCCTTGTAATGCCCATTGTTCATTAGTTTGCGAAATACCGCGCCAAACATAATCACTCGTCAAAGCTACATTTCCGCTTAATTTGAAACCTGCTACTTCTTCTGCTTGAGCAAGAGGAAGGTTTACCAGTAAAGCACTAGCCATTACTATTTTGTGTGACAATTTCATAATATACTCCTATTGCAATATTAAGACCAAATTATATATATAGAATATATTAAGATATTCTATATATAAAAACAAGGTTTATTTAAACAAAACTTCTCGTTGAATAGTAGGATAAAAAGTGAAATTTTCGATTTCAACTTGCCCTTGATAAATCCAGCCACGTTTTGCCTTTGTACCTACTTCAGTGGTGCCTGAAATTATCATTTCAAAGTCAGTTTCAGGATTGGCAATTACATTAAATAAATCAATTAAGCGATCCATTGTCTTTGTATCATTTTTACCAATATATACTTCTAACTTCTGTTCCTTGAAAGTTAAATTACCATTTTTACTTGGCGGCAAAATAAATAATTCTGATTTAGTGCTACCAAAATAAATGCTTTTATCATTATCGTCTTTAAAAGTAATCTTAAAATTCGTATTTCTGAATTTTAATTCCATTTTAGCAGTGGTACTAAATTTCACAATCAAATTCGCCTTAAAAGCATCATCTGTTTTTTTGAGGCTAATACTTTTAATCGCATTAATATCTATTTTATCCACTATATCAATGGGTAAAGCATTTGCAATATTCATACTCAAAAGACTTACTGCAACTATTGTTTTTAAATACATATGTTTCTCCAATAATAGATTTAAAATAAAATTATAACATGAATTATCAGCAATATGGAATTATCCTTGCATTTTTCATGCTATATGATTAATTAATAAACTTAATATTATGGCAGATGTCAAGATAAATACCTTACCTATGGGATGTTGTTTGCAAGAATATCAACTGAAAAAAATTCTTGGGATAGGTGGATTAGCTGCTATTCAGTTTGATGTTGTGATTTATTATCCTATAAAAGTTTGTATCTTGCCTAATAAGCGTTGCCATTCAATAGGTTTAGGTTCATAATCATCACAACCAGCGGCAATAGCTGATTCTTTATCACCACTCATTGCATGAGCTGTCAACGCAATGACAGGTATATGTTGAATTTCTGGTGACTGCTTAATTTCTCTGGTGGCAACCCAACCATCTTTAATAGGCAAACTCAGATCCATTAAAATTAAATCAGGCTGTTCACTATAAACCATATTAACGCCTTGTTCACCATCAGCGGCTGTTATAACTTCAAAACCTTTATGTTGCAAACGAATCATTAGCATATCACGATTCATTTCATTATCTTCTACGAGTAAAATTTTAGACATGTTTGTTATCCTGTAATTGCTGAGAATTTATCTACTATGCAAGAGGTGTACAACTCAACAGGATAACAGCAGGGATTAAGAGGTTTCTTGTTTCAGTTGATCTAAACTAATATGACGAATATCCTTACCTTCTACATAATAGATAATGTACTCGCAAATATGACGTGAATGTGCTGCCACTCGTTCAAGGGCACGCGCTGACCATAATATATTTAATACTATTGGAATAATACGAGGATCTTCCATCATATAAGTAATGAGTTGACGACTGATATTATCATATTCTTGATCAATCTTTAAATCATCTTCCATTACTTGTATTGCCATATCTACATCAAAACGCGCAAAAGCGTCTAAAGTATTATGTAGCATTAATTGCACATGTTCGCCTAAATGATTCATGGCAATAAAATATTTTGCTGGAGTTTCACCTTGCATTTGTAAAGTCATATGTGCAATACGTTCAGCTTGATCACCAATTCTTTCTAAATCTGGTATGGTTTTTATAATAGCCATTACTAAACGTAAATCACTAGCGGCAGGATGACGAATAGCTAAAATGCGTGTACTTTCTTCATCAAGTGATACTTCTAAAGCATTTATTTTGTAATCATTATTATATACTTGTTGAGCCAATTCGGTATCATGCTTTGTTAAAGCAGTCATGGCATTTGTCAATTGTTCTTCGACTAAACCACCCATACTCAGAACTTTATTCTTTAATTCAGTTAACTCTACATCAAAACTATGAGATATATGTTTTCTAGCTAGTTTAGCCATAACGCCCCGTTATATAATCTTCTGTTTGTTTTTTGCTTGGATTAGTAAATAGTGTGCTAGTATCTCCAAATTCAATTACTTCTCCAAGATACATAAACGCAGTATAATCAGAGACACGCGCCGCTTGTTGCATATTATGAGTCACAATGATTATGGTATAATCAGATTTTAACTCATTGATTAGTTCTTCAATTTTCAGTGTAGAAATTGGATCTAATGCTGATGCTGGTTCATCTAATAACAATACTTCTGGTTCAATTGCAATTGCTCTTGCAATAACTAAACGTTGTTGTTGCCCACCAGATAAACCAAGTGCATTGTCATTTAAACGATCTTTGACTTCATTCCATAATGCTGCACCTTTCAGAGATTTTTCTACTACTTCATCTAAAATACGACGGCTATTTATTCCTTGAATACGTAAGCCATAAGCAACGTTTTCATAAATAGATTTAGGAAAAGGATTGGGTTTTTGAAATACCATTCCTACACGTCGTCGTAGATCAGCAACATTTACATTCTTATCATAAATATTACTACCATCTAATAATATTTTACCTTCAATACGAGTAGTATCTACTAAATCATTCATTCGATTAAAACAGCGTAACAATGTGGATTTGCCACAGCCACTTGGTCCAATATAAGCAGTTACACGCCGTTGTGGAATCTGCATATTAATATTATTTAAGGCTTGTTTTTCGCCATAAAATAAATTTAAATCTTTAACTTTAAGGGTAATAGTTTCTTTATCGAAATTATTGATTTTTTTGCCTCTATGAAGTGAGGATATATCAATTTTATTCATTATGCAGTTTCCAATGCTTTATATTTTTCGCGCAAATTATTACGTATCCAAATAGCAGCTAAATTCAAAATAATAATCACTGCCACTAATAAAAATGCTGTTGCATACACCAATGGTCTTCCTGCCTCTACATTAGGGCTTTGAAAGCCAACATCATAAATATGAAATCCTAAGTGCATAAATTGGCGATCTAAATGTAAAAATGGTGCTTGTGCATCTACTGCTAATGATGGTGCTAATTTTACTACCCCTACTAACATTAAGGGTGCAACTTCACCAGCAGCACGGGAAATCGCTAATATTAAACCCGTCATCATTGCAGGGCTTGCCATTGGTAACACTGTACGCCATAAGGTTTCTGCTTTAGTTGCGCCTAAAGCTAAACTACCTTCACGAATAGATCGTGGAATTCGGGATAATCCTTCTTCAGTAGATACTATTACAACTGGTACTGTTAATAATGCTAAGGTTAATGATGCCCATAAAATTCCGGGTGTACCAAATGTCGGTGCTGGCAAGGCTGCTGAAAAAAACCATTCATCTATATTCGATCCTACAAAATAGACAAAAAATCCTAAGCCAAAAACCCCGTAAACAATTGAAGGAACCCCTGCTAAGTTATTGACTGCAATACGAATAGTAGTGGTAAGCCAATTTTGTTTAGCATATTCATGCAAATATATAGCTGCAATAACGCCAATTGGTGTAACAATAATTGACATTAAAATAACCATTATCACGGTGCCAAAAATAGCGGGAAAAATACCACCTTCGGTATTGGCTTCACGAGGATCATCACTTAAAAATTCCCATACTTTCATGCCATAAAATTGGATTTTATCCATTACTGACATGGCGTTAGGACGATAGGCATGTACAATTTTAGCTAGTGAAATTTCAGTGATACGCCCATCCATAACTTTGGCAGTTAAGCTATCGCGATTCATGGCAAAATATAGTTGTCTTAATTTTTTATTAAGCTTTTCAGAACGCGCTAGTAAAGCCGCTTTTTTCTTTTCTATTGCTGCTAATTTAGCTGGATCATTATCATTATTCAATTCTAATCGTCGCTTGTCTAAACGTAAAGCTTCTAAATCAGCATTAATACTACCAATTTTAGATTTCTCGATTTCGCGAATCCAACTATAAATTTTTAAGGTACGTTTGAGACGCTTGTGTAATTCCTTCCAAGCGGCTTTACCTTCAGCAACAACTTTATCTTTTTGCTTAACTGCGACTAAATAACCATAAAAATTACCCCATTCACGGCGTTCAATTACCATTAAGTCTTTAGGATATTGTTTATTTTCAAATTGATCTGCAATTAACCAACGAAAATCAGAACCAAATAAATCACGATTACCGGTTTTCAATAAATAACGAGTGACTATATGAGAATCTAATTTAACTGTTTTTTCATCATAAATTTCACCTATAATATGAGTTGATTCATAATCTGCTTCAATAACATTTTTCGGCCAAAAATGTCCTAAACCATTGACAGCAATCAGAAATAACAAACCTACAACCGCAAGGATACTAACGGTGACAGAAGCCGCTGTCAACCATATCCAAGGATCACCACTTTTCCACCAATTTTTCATAATTAACCTGTTAAAGAAAATAATACTATTATATTATAGTAGTAAATTATTATGACAACAATATGAACTATAGATTTCCATTCATTTTTTATGAGTATATTGAGTTTAGAAAAATTTATATTTGCATTAATAAAGGTTTCCTTATTTTGAAAAAAATTCATTACCTTAAAATACAGAATTTTAAGTTATTTGAACAAACAATTACTATTGAATTAGATCAACCTTCTGTATTAATTGGACCAAATAATTCTGGTAAAACTACCGTGATTCAGGCTCTTGCATTGTGGCGATTGGCAATTACAAAATGGTATGAAGCCAGATTTAATAGTAAAAAATCTTCTTCAATTGCATTAAATCGTTTAGATATTCCACCAGTGCCGGTGCCACATGCTAAATATTTTTGGCAAAACTTATCTTTGCGCAAACAAAAATTGCCTATATTAATGACTATTAGTGTTGGTATTGAATTTAATGGGAAGGTTATAGAATGTAGTTTAAATTTTAAATATTCTTCTTCTGAGGTTATTTATTTTCAACCAGCAAAGGATTGCATTAATAATAAGCCATTATTAGAATATCTAAATGAATTAAAAATAGAAATATTATATCCAATTGGGAATATTGCAATTGAGGAGCCGCTATTACAAGAAGGTAGAATTAATGTATTAATTGGTGAAGGTAAGACTTCTGATGTTTTAAGGAATTTTTGTTATAGAATAATCGAAAATGATGAAAAGCATAATACTAAAGATTGGCTAGAAATTACCCAATTAATGCAAAGATTATTTCAAATTACTTTAAAAAAACCAACTTATCTTAATAGTAGAGGTTCTATTGAATTAAAATATTCTACTGTTTCTATTAAAAATGGCTTAGATATAGCTATTGCTGGTAGAGGGCAACAACAAGTATTGTTATTAATTAGCTATCTTTTTCTTCATAAAAATACTGTGTTATTACTTGATGAACCTGATGCTCATTTAGAAATCCTTCGTCAACGACAAATTTTTATGTTATTAAATCATATAGCTGAAAAACATGATAATCAAATTATAATTGCAACACATTCTGAAGTGATTCTGGAAAATGCTATTGAAAGCAATTTGGTAATGTTAATTGATGGTGAAGCGAACAATTTAGCTAAAAAACCTGTGATTAAAAAGGCATTAAAAGATTTCGGTATTGAACATTATTATAAGGCAAAAATTACTCAAAATATCTTATATGTTGAAGGTAGTACAGATATTGAAATGCTTAAAGCATTCGCAGATTTGCTAGATCATCCTGCAAAAAATTTCTTGACTAATAAATTAAATTATTATTTTGTGAAAGATAGTGAACCACAAGCTTCTTTTGAAAAAGAAATTGATAAAGCAACTGGTAGTTATCATTCTCATAAAGAACATTTTTATGCTCTAAAAGCTGTAATACCGGCATTAAATGGAATTGCGATTTTTGATGGAGATAATCGACAACATATTGATGATATTAAAAATGATTTAGTTACTGTATATTGGAAAAGGTATGAATTAGAAAATTATTTTATAGTTCCTGAAGTAATTGAAGCTTTTGTGAAAGCGAATTATAATTCCTCAAGCATAAAAGAAGCAATTAATAAAGCCATTTTAGTAGATATTTTTAATAATGACAAACAAGCCTATACGGCTTATTTAAAATTAGATGCGGCACTTCAGCGGCAAACTTTTATTAATAATGCTAACCATAAAAAATTAAGCGCGTTTTTAGATCATGTTTGGGAAAATTTTGCTAGATTAACTAATGAACCACGCTTATTAAATAAGGGGCAATATTATCAATTAATTCAATATTTACCTAAAGATATGGTAGATGCTGAAGTGTCTGAAAAGCTAGATTTGTTCGAGTCGATACAATGAAAATATTATGTCGGTACGTATAACTCTTTTAACATCAGTTACATAATATTAAGTACAGCGAATTACGTGGATAAACTAATAAAGTTTAATTTAAATAATTTGTTTATCCACGTAATTCGTTGTACTTATTTTTGTTAATAAACTTTTGCGTACCTACTTATACCATATAAGTAGAACTTTCAATAAAAAATGAGTTTAGAAGAGTTTATATCTGCATTAACTAAAGAAGATTTAGAAAAAAGAGAAAATAAAATTCCAAGTTTACAATTTATTGTACTAAGATAGATGATTTAAAAGATATTTATAAAAACTTGTGTTTTGTGAAAAATGAAATTTTTCAAATTAAGACCTGACAGGTTTTTAAAACCTGTCAGGTCTGAATATCACAATGAACTATATTTGCGTCGCAGACGATGACGAACAACTTCTGCAATTGTGTTAAAGAAAAAAGTAAAAATAAACAGAACTAAACCAGATAAAAATAAAATTCTATAATGTGTACTAGCTACTTCAGATTCTGGCATTTCTACAGCTATATTTGCTGATAAGGTACGTAAACCTTCAAATAGATTAAAGTCCATAATCGGGGTATTACCAGTTGCCATTAATACAATCATGGTTTCACCAACAGCTCTTCCCATGCCGATCATAATAGCTGAAAAAATACCGGGGCTAGCTGTCAATATAACTACTCTCACCATAGTTTGCCAAGGCGTAGCACCTAAAGCTAATGAGCCTATTGTTAAATGTTTAGGTACGCTAAATACTGCGTCTTCTGCCATTGAAAAAATATTAGGAATTACTGCTAAGCCCATTGCAATTCCAACAATTATTGCATTACGTTGATCGAAATCAACACCAAGTTGAGTGGTCAACCAATTTGGCATATTGCCATCGAAAAGCCAAACTTCTATAGGATAACTTAAACTAAAAGCTGACCATGTTACTAATAATATTATTGGAATCAATAAAGCTGATTGCCAACCTGTTGAGATTTTATGTTTAAGTGATTTGGGCAAATTGTGCATCATAAAAGCAAACACTAGTACAGCAATTGGTAACAACAATAACAACATGAAGAATCCCGGTAAATTCTTTTCCATTAATGGTGCTAACCATAAACCAGCAATAAATCCGAGAATAACAGTTGGTAAAGCCGCCATGATTTCAATGCTAGGTTTTACTATAGAACGCATTTTTGGATCCATAAAATATGCTGTATAAATGGCACCAAATATTGCAATTGGTATGGCAATTAACATTGCATAAAATGCGGCTTTTAAAGTACCAAAAGCTAAAGGTATTAAACTAAATTTAGGCTCAAAATCATTATTTGCAGAAGAAGATTGCCAGACATAATCAGGGGATTCATAGCTTTCATACCATACCTTACCCCATAATGCTGACCATGAAATTTCAGGGTGTTTATTATGCAAATCCCAAACATGCAATTGCTTATTATTATCAGCTATTAATAGTCTATCAGCGCGTGGAGATATAGAAATCTGTTTAATAGCAGCATCAGTAACTTTTTCTAACATTATTGTACGATGTGCAGTCGAATGATAAATCCCAACATTACCATTATTATCAGCGGCTACAAAACCTTTGCGACGTTCTTCAGTGGCAATTGAAATTATAGGAGCAGACTGATCATTAAATTGACGAATTTTGGTAAGTATATAATTATTATTTTTGTCACGCACAGGGAACCATTGAGTAATGCGCCCCTTAGAATCACCTACTAATAATGAAATATCTCCAGTTAGAAATTCTAAAGCAGTAATTTTAGTATTGACATCGACTACACGCAGACGCTGTAAAATTTTAGGAGTCTTAGTTCTAATATCAATATGAGTAATTTGACCATTTTGATCAGCTAGATAAATGACTGTTTGTTCTTTATCTAATAATAAATGACTTATATCTATTGATGGTAAAGCTAAAACACTACTAGAACTACGTTCAAATTCACTAGATTCACTTAAAAATGATTCTTCTTTAGTAAAAGTTGCTAAGACTAAATCTTTATCAATAGTAATAGCGGCTAAAGTATTCCTTGCACCTTGTAATTGAATATCGAGATGAGTTAAAGCACGCCGCTTATCATCAACTACAATTGGTTCCTTACCTAAAGGATATTGAATACTAGGAGTAATAACACGCACATCATTAGGGTAAGTAATTTTATAATTATGCTTTACCACCACAGCTCGCCCATCATTTAAACCAAAAGCTATAATATCTGTAGCAGGATCAGCAACAGCAAAACTAGTTATTGAGGCATCATCAGGTATAGCAATTTTATACTTAGAAATTACCTTACCATCTTTCAAACTAAAAAAAACCGCTTGAGCGTCATTAGTAAACCGAACACCAAGCTCATTTTTTTCTTCGGTAGCAATATATATTGAATCAGAGCTGCTAAATTGTACAATATGATTCATACTTGCCGGCAAAAACAGCGGCAAGACAACATATAACAGGTAAAAGAAAATCAGACTAATAGCAATAATAATGCTGATACCGCCCAAAGTCATGCTATATTTGGCGATTTGATCTTTCAGCATACGCCATTGTCGAGTTGACAAAACAAAAGAAGAATTAGTATTCATATTGTATATATTTATAGTAGATTATTATGACAATAGTGTGAACTATAGCTAAAAATTTTAACTAATATACAGTTTCTATTACTAACTGTTCACCATAAAAATTAGCTAACATTCCAACTTTCATTCCTAAATGTTTCATCCGTGTTTTCATAACAATTCCCATAATCTTATCCATTGATTCCATTGCAAACACAGCCAATAAAATTTTATTTTCTACTCGAATCATTTGAACCTTTTGTTGACCAACACAATGAGTTTTATAAAATAAATTAATTTTACGTATATATTCATAACCAATACTCTGAGACTGTAATTCAATCATCACAGCTTGTCGATAAACTCGATGAATAAAGCCAATTCCTAAAACAAAATGTACTCGATACAATGCTTGAAAAAGACTATCGAGTAATGCAGGATATAAAGTATTTACAGTTGGTGTTTTCGGTTGCCATTTAAAATTGACTTTCTTGTTCCTAATAAAATTAGGTAAGCGTTTGTCTTGTAAGGAATGGGTACCGAAATTCACAATAATTCCTAAATCAGCATCAGTCAGTTTAAGGTAGGAAATAGTTTGAGCTTGATGAATAGGCATAATATTAGGTGCTACTTTAAATTCAAGGATGATTTTTCCGTTTTCAAGCCAATGGTCAACATAAAAAATGCCGGCTGGTGTATCTCGGTAAAGCACATAGAATTGTTTTTCAGATTCAGAGATGATGCCTTGTTCTCTTAATCCATAAGATACAGCTTGTTGATAGAATTTTTCAGGGAGTTTTGGACCTAATTTATTATAAACGTCAATCAAAATCCCTCGAACAATAAAACTTAGTTCTTTATGAAGTAAATCTGACATAATTGTTAATTATTAATTGTTAATTGTTAATTGTTGAGTACAGCGAATTACGTGGATAAACTAATAAGGCGAAAAGATTTTAATTCGTTTATCCACGTAATTCGCTGTACTCATATTAGAATGAAACTATATAACTTTTAATTTGCGCATCAATAATATATGCACTTAGCTCTTTATGAAGTAAATCTGACATAATATATAATATATAATTGTTGAGTACAGCGAATTACGTGGATCTGTCTCTTATACACATCT
>NZ_MCBX01000034.1 GCF_001723685.1 Candidatus Marithrix sp. Canyon 246 | reverse complement strand
AAATGATGGCATTAGCAGTTTTGATTCGCGCCCCTAGCCGCTTAGATTTACACAAAGGTGTTATAAAAATTGAAGCCCCTATTGCTAGATTAGCTAAATTAGCATTAAAAGCCAATGTCATTACTCAAATTGATTATGAAGCCATTCTGAAAACGCCGCTACAAATACGAGCTTCTCATTTACCCATTCAAGCGGCTCATTTTGTCAATTATGTATCACAAACCAATCAAGCATTAGAAAAAACCTCTGGGCGTTTACATACAACTTTGGATGGTAATATTCAACAAAAAGTGCAAACAATCCTTGATCAACGAGTGCAAGATTTAAAACATAAAAAGGTTAATAACGGGGCAGTATTAGTTGTAGATAATAAGACACGTCAAATTTTAGCATGGGTTAATGCTGGCAAATTTTCTTCCAATCAAATTGACGCTGTTACTACACCACGTCAACCCGGTTCGACGCTGAAACCATTTTTATATGCTTTGGCATTAAAAAATTCTTGGACAGCCGCCTCTTTAATTGATGATAGCCCATTAGCTCAAGCAGTAGGTACTGGTTTACATAGTTTTCGTAATTATAGTCGCCATCATTATGGTCCAATTCGTATGCGTGATGCGCTTGGTAACTCTTTGAATATTCCAGCAATTCGCGCGATTAAATCTCTTGGAGTTGCAAATTTTTTGCAAACTTTACATCGCTTAGGCTTTACCAGTTTAACCGCTCATTATGATTATTATGGTGAAGGTTTGGCTTTGGGTAATGGTGCTGTAACTTTGCTTGAATTAGTGCAAGCATATACTAGCTTAGCTAATCAAGGTAATTTTTCAGCTTTAAAAGTATTAGCCAATGCTCGAAGTTCTAAAACTAGACATATATTTAGCCCTGAAATAACTTCGATAATTGCAGATATTTTATCTGATTCAGATGCTCGCCGCTTAGAATTTGGCGTAAGTGCTTTATTACGCTTACCAGTTCAAACTGCTGTTAAAACAGGTACTTCTAATGATTATCGAGATGCTTGGGCAGTTGGATTTAATTCCAATTATACAGTAGGAGTATGGCTAGGCAATTTAGATCAACAACCAATGTTACAAGTGTCTGGATCATCCGGTTCAGCTTTAGTTTTGCGAGCAGTATTTAATGAACTAAACCGTTATAATAAAACACGAGCATTATATCTAAGTCCAAAATTAGTTCAAATGCAGATTTGCCGTAAAACTGGAGAACTTGCCACTGGAAATTGTCCAAGTCGTATGGAATGGTTTATACCCGGCACAGAACCAGCGACAGTAATTGAGAATAAACCCATAAAAAAGATATATTTAACTCAACCAAGCCCGGGCTTACAAATAGCAATGGATCCGCGAATACCTGATGAAAATGAAGCATTTGCCTTACGCCTATCGAATACAGATTTACAAGCTAAAAAGATAGAATGGTTAATGGATGGAAAAGTGATAGCTACAAGTTCAGCTAAACAACGACAATTGTTATGGAACTTAGAACTGGGAACACACACAGCTCAAGCCAAGATTTGGAGTGACTCTGATGCGCCATTTACTACTGCTAGTGTTAGGTTTTATGTTAAATGACTTTAATTGTAGCAAACCTGACAGGTTTATTTATTTACAACTATCAGTTTCAGTCATATCCTCAACATGAAATATCGGATAATCCAGATGCCGCTGCTTCATAATTACATCCTTATAATATACAGCCTCTCCTTCAATTCCACCAAGTGGTGCAATAGTAGTAACTTTAAAGCAAGGAATCTCAACTGATCTAGTTTTGTGATGATACAAGATATAGCCGCTAATATTTTCTCCTTCAAGCGTTCCCTTGACATTTATACTCCAAGGAATCACTTGAAATACAAGTTTGGTTTTTTCTTCTAATTGAACATCAAAGATTCCTTTTTTATCAGTTGCTTTGCCCGTAAATTCATCTATAAAAGGAACTAAAATACCTTCTAAAGATAATGTATTTGTTGAAGAATCGTAAATGGCTTTTGATGAAATTTCTGTTGGTGGTTGTTCATTTTCCTCTTCTTCA
>NZ_MCBX01000033.1 GCF_001723685.1 Candidatus Marithrix sp. Canyon 246 | reverse complement strand
TTAACTTTAAGATTAATATTCCGCAGTGCCACAGCCTCTCGTTTTGTAAAAGGATGCAAAACAATATCGCTATAAGATTTTAGTAGCGGAAAATTCTTACATAAATTATGGGTTTCTATGGAATACACAATACCGCCACAGTTTGTAGTAACACCTCTTTCTTATATACCTTGATTTGAGGAGATACATAAGTAATTTCTTGTTCATTAGTTTCTTCAGTTGATTTTATATACAGAAACTTTTGCAAAACCCTTACCAATTTTATCTATTTAGCGCAAACTAAATTCTTTACAATCAAAGCTTATCCAATTGGTACTTTGCCAAGGATCGCCTTTTGCTGTCATTATTACGCCGCAGCCAAAATATTTACCTTTTTTCCAGCCGGTTGGTATTTGATATTGGGGTATTGAGAAGTTTTGTTCGCCACTTAGGTTTAGTTCGCTTTGATAGGCTTGTCTCCCATTTAATGAGCTGAAATTGTTGTTTAGCGGCATGATTTCCATCACGACTGCTATATATTCCATCACCATCATCATCTAATTGTGGAACTTGTTTGCTTTTTATTTCTGCTACTGCTGCTAAAAAGGCTGTGTTTATATCATAACCTCGGCGTAATGCAGGAATTAGTGTCTCAGAAAATTTTGAATTGTTCCATGCAACACTTTCAGCGTCGGAACTGGTTAATATTGTTCGTTTATTGCCGCCCATTTCCAGAAGATGTTTATAAGGTAAAAGTATATAAGCAATTTGTATTTTTGTCTTTACAAACATTATTATTATTATTAAAAGAAAGTGTCTCTAATTTAGGCAAAGCACTAAAATTGGGAATGGTGCCGCTTAGTTTATTCTCATTTAAATCTATCTTAGAAACACCACCATTACTACAACTAACACCATGCCAACTACAAGGCGTATTTGTAACATTCCAATTAGCCCCATCAGTACTATTATAAAGTTCTAACAACGATTCACATTCGCCTTTAGAAATTTCAGTGACTGCATTGCAGTCAGTTGCCGCTTGTATGATTGGACTTATTGCCATCATTAATACTACCCACCTGAGCCAATTGCTCAAGGGTTTATAACATTTAATTTTCATAGTAATCCTCATATATAGATATATAGCTTATGTAAGGTAATTTAAATCTATAAAAAATTAAATATTGAATTATTAACTAATGTTACACATTGAACTTCCTGTTCAGGGGCAACCGATAAACCTGACAGGAATGAAAATACGTAACATCAGTTACAAAACTACCAAACTTAAATTTTATTATTTTGTGCAGTCAATGTTTGCATGTTTTTACCTAAAATAATACCGGTATATCGTACAAGCAGATATTTTAGGCGTACAGGATAATAAAGATAAACTCGCCATGAGTTGGTGGGTAAGTTATAGAGAATCGCTAAACTTTTCGGTGAAAGGAATGTTCTATTTATAATTATGGATAATTTTTCTCGTAAAGACTTGTTACTCATCCATAGTGTGGCTAAACTCATAGAACATTCTTGAGAATTTACATTGCTATTTATAATTTCTTTGCTAATTTTTACTAGCTAATTTTTTTCTCTTGTTTTTTTACATTTAATCCTTGCACTAAAGCACAACCAGAGCTTGGCAATACCAAAGTGCAAAGTATTTTCAGCAAAGTAGTTTTACCAGCACCATTAGTGCCTAATAATCCAAACAATTCACCTTGCTTAACTTTAAGATTAATATTCCGCAACGCGACATTTTCTAGTTTTGTAAAAGGATGCAAAACAATATCGCTATAAGATTTTAGCTGCGGAAAATTCTTACATAAATTATGAGTTTCTATGGAATACACAATACCGCCACAGTTTGTAGTAACACCTCTTTCTTATATACCTTGATTTGAGGAGATACATAAGTAATTTCTTGTTCATTAGTTTCTTCAGTTGATTTTATATACAGAAACTTTTGCAAAACCCTTACCAATTTTATCTATTTAGCGCAAACTAAATTCTTTACAATCAAAGCTTATCCAATTGGTACTTTGCCAAGGATCGCCTTTTGCTGTCATTATTACGCCGCAGCCAAAATATTGACCTTTTTTCCAGCCGGTTGGTATTTGATATTGGGGTATTGAGAAGTTTTGTTCGCCACTTAGGTTTAGTTCGCTTTGATAGGCTTGTCTCCCATTTAATGAGCTGAAATTGAATGGGGAAGTTATTGTTTGGTAATTACTGTCAGGGTAGAGTATGGCAAGGTATAAGTCGTAGTTGTTTTGTTCTTCTATGCCGTTGGTTGTTAGGTTAATTGTTAATTGTTCGCCTATTTGGTAGTTTGCTTGGTTGAAGGATATTTGTATGGTTACAGGTGTGCTTACGCCTGCTGCTTGTACTATGCCGGTTGCTGTGTCTGACCAAAAGCCTTGGTTTCCTTGAACTTGATATTTTATTTTCCATTCGCCGGGTTTACGGAAGTTTTTATATACTGCTTCATAGCGATCTTGGGCTTGATTGTATAACATTTCTATTTGTGTTCTGCCAAAGTTGGTTTGTTCTCCTTGATATTCTAGGTTTTCTAAACCGGGGGGAATTAGAGTTGCTCGTGCTTTTTTGATTGCTTCGCCGCTGGGTGAGGTTTTTATCCATAATACTGCACTGGCTTGTTCTGCTGGCAAGTTCATGTGTGAATGAGTTTGAATAATTTGTGGAGCGTCTGCTTGTGATATTCCTTCTTGATTTATATATTGTTTAGCGGCATGATTTCCATCACGACTGCTATATATTCCATCACCATCATCATCTAATTGTGGAACTTGTTTGCTTTTTATTTCTGCTACTGCTGCTAAAAAGGCTGTGTTTATATCATAACCTCGGCGTAATGCAGGA
>NZ_MCBX01000003.1 GCF_001723685.1 Candidatus Marithrix sp. Canyon 246 | reverse complement strand
AGAAAGCGTAGATTTATCTGCTGATCCAGTGCTAGGAGGAAAAGGTATTTTACCAGCAATTAATCGTCTACCAGACTTTGAGTCACCAGAATTAACAATTCTTCAACATGACAAAGGTTTTATCTATTTGGATATAGAAGGAATACGCTATGCTGTCAATCCAATGAAAGTAAAGCATTTATCAGAAGCAGAACGTTTGCAACTAGAATCTGGACAAACAGTACGCTTTAAAACTGATACACAAATAGACGTATTAGCTCCTCCAGCGGTACAAGATATGTCAACTTTTAAAGAAACTTTAATTAAAATTAATTTACCAGAAGTAAATATTAGTAATGATGGTAACATTAAAGTTCCAGTGACTGAAACAGTTTGGTATAGCGGCAGAGCAGATTTAGCCTCCAGAACAGTTGATAAAGATACACCAAACGGCTTTATTAGCAAAGAAGATGGCAATCTAGCTCTAATATTTGAAGATGAAAATGGAGAAAAACGAGAACAAATTTTCTACCCATCCCCAGCAGATATGTCAGCTTTAGGAAAATTTGACCTAAGTTCAAAAGGAATATTGGAAATTGAAATTGATGGTCAAAAATTTAAAGGTCGTTTAGACTATCAAGTGAAACAAGGAAAAGCAAGATCTGAAACAGTAAAAGTAACAGAAATCCCAGATAGCAATGATGTTATGATTACTTATCCTGATGGAGCAGAACAACGATTGTTTGTTTTGCCTGAATAATTAGTTGAACAAACCTGACAGGTTTTTAAAACCTGTCAGGTTTACTTCGCTAACTACAATTCCTCAATTCTCTCAGCCACCCCAATTCCATGCTTCAAACAAAAATCACCAGCCTCATCAGTAAAACCACCCAAAGATAAATAAGCCGCTAAAACAATAGCGTCAGGAAAAAGAGTTTTATAAACCTCAACCTTTTCTTGAAAATCTTCAAGCTGATTTAAACCAATTTTAGTCTTAGTTTTTTTAACTTCTACTAAAACAACTCTGCCACATGAAGATTCTGCAACAATATCAAGCTCCATGTTTTTGCCATCTTCACGCTGAATGTGAACTCTTTCTTTAACTTTTTGAATATTTAAAGCGGTATTATCTTTAACATTCTGAAAAAATTTAGATAGACTAAAACGTTTTTTATTTCTTAAAGCAGTAGCTAACAGATTTTCAGCCATTTTACCAGAAAAATAATTTAGCTTACCTTGTAGTTGTTTATTTTCCTTCTTTAATGCAGTAATTTTGTCATAAAATTCTTGCTTAAAATCAGGTTCAAATCCGTCTATTTCTTCTTCATAGCTTTTACGTAATATTAAGTTAAGAGTTCCATCTTCTAAACCTTTATATTTAATATTAGATACACCTCTATTAATTAAATCAGCTTCTTTTAAAACTATTAATTGTTTATGAATTTCATTAACTTCTAAATTCAATGTTAATTCTCGTTTCAAATCTTCGGGTGTAAAATATTTTTCATTATGTTTACTCAAAAACAATAAAATATTTTTAGCATTTTTATCATTAACTTCATTGACAGTATGATGAATATATTCTCCCCATGTTAAATACATTTCAGCATTTTCTTCTGAAAGTTCATAATCAACTGTATCTGCTACTCCTTTTGATATGGTTAAATTTTTATCTTCATAACTACTTATTATTACACAAGAAATAAAGAATGGATCAGCCATACACAATTTATTAATTTGCATAGCAGTGTCATTAGTAATAGGCTCATCATAAAATGAAGCATATTTATAGACTGCTTCTAAACCTTCGTCTTCGGTTAAATAAGGAGAAAAACGTATTTGACTTAGTCTTCCTGCTTCTAAATATTTACTGATAACTTTTAATAGCCAACCAGCATAAGAGCCAGTTACTAGCATTGGAGCAACTTTTGATTCAGCAAGAGAATGATAACTGCCAGCTAGAGTTTCAATTGCTGCTGTTTGATACTCTTGATCTGGATATATATATTTAGTAATATTTTGAAATTCATCTAAAATCACTAAAAATTTAGTATCAAGAACAGAAGCATAACGATGTGGTGCTTCACAAGCAGTTTTCCACATCAATTCATGACTACTTCCAAGTTCTTTATTTTCAATTAAAAAATCTACATCATTGACTAATGTTGTAATTGAATTACTTACACCAAATTCTTTGATTTGTTTCAAAGATAAATGATCTGTGACTAATTTTGGATTTCGAGTAATAAAGGAAATATACTGTGAAGCAAAAGCACAATAATAATCTATCGCTAAATTTGGATACCACATTTTATTTTCATCAAACTCAAAATAAAATGGTATCACAGCTCCATTTTCTGTCCATAATTGGTTGAAAATTCGTTGTACAAAGCTAGTTTTGCCGCTTTTCCTTCTGGCTATTATTACTCTGGATTTGGAGAGTCTTTTTGGTATGTTTTTTATCCATTTGCCGAAGTGTTTAAATTCCTTTTCTCGCCCAACTAGTAATTCTGGTTCGCCTATTTTTTCAGTTAAGGGGTATTGCATGATTTAGCTATTTCTTGTGAATAATTATTTGAATTATAACATAAGATTGGTTATATTATGTGTATTCATAATCATATGTAAAATTATTTATTTGATAATAGACTTTATTGGAAACTTTAATCTAACTCCAAAAGGAATATTGGATAATTAGTTGAACAAACCTGACAGGTTTTAAAAACCTGTCAGGTTTAATTCTAAGCTGACAAAGAATTCAAATACTTGCCATAATAATTTTTCATTAACGGCTGGGCTAATTGTTGTAATTGTTCGTTATTAATATAGCCTTTGCGCCAAGCGATTTCTTCTGGGCAGGCAATTTTTAGCCCCTGCCGTTTTTCAATGGTTTCTACAAATAATGAGGCTTCCATTAGTGCTTCATGAGTTCCTGTATCTAACCATGCCATGCCTCGCCCCATTTGTTCTACTGATAATCTGTTTTGTTCTAAATATACTTTGTTGACATCAGTTATTTCTAATTCTCCACGAGCTGATGGTTTTATATTTTTGGCAATATTAACCACTTCATTGTCATAAAAATATAGCCCAGTTACGGCATAATTAGATTTGGGTTTTTCTGGTTTTTCTTCTAAACTCAAAGCTTTACCTTCTGGATCAAATTCAACTACACCATAACGTTCTGGATCATGCACTCGATAAGCGAATACTGTCGCGCCGCTAGTTAATCCTGCCGCGTGTTGTACTTGTTTTTGTAAATTATGACCATAAAAAATGTTATCACCCAATACTAGAGAACAATTATCATTACCAATAAATGACTCTCCTATAATAAAGGCTTGTGCTAAACCGTCTGGTGATGCTTGTACTGCATAATTGATATTAATTCCCCATTGGCTACCATCAGCTAATAATTGCTCAAAACGTGGGGTATCTTGTGGAGTTGAAATTATCAGAATATCTTTAATATCCGCTAACATTAAAGTTGTTAATGGATAATATATCATTGGTTTATCGTAAACCGGTAATAATTGCTTAGAAACTACCTGAGTTACTGGGTGTAAACGTGTGCCTGAGCCACCTGCTAAAATAATTCCTTTCATGATAACACTCCTAAACGTTCGCCACGGTAACTACCATCTTGTACTCGTTGCCACCACTCGCGATTATCTAAATACCATTGCACGGTTTTAGCTAATCCAGTTTCAAAAGTTTCTTCTGGTTTCCAGCCTAAAGTTTGTTCAATCTTTGTAGCATCAATAGCATAACGTAAATCATGCCCGGGGCGATCTGTGACAAAATTGACTAATTCATAATGTGGTTTATGTGCTGAATTTGGTAACATTTGATCCAATAATGAGCATAAAGTTTCCACAACTTCTAAATTAGTCTTCTCATTATGCCCACCAATATTATAAGTTTCACCGATTTCACCTTGTTCTAATACTAAACATAAGGCACGAGCATGATCATCAACATAAAGCCAATCGCGTACATTGTCACCTTTACCATAGACTGGCAATGGTTTACCTTCTAAAGCATTGAGAATTATTAACGGCACTAGTTTTTCTGGAAACTGATATGGTCCATAATTATTGGAACAATTGGTAGTAACTACTGGTAAATCAAAGGTATGCAACCAAGCTCTAACTAAATGATCAGAAGCGGCTTTACTAGCTGAGTATGGTGAATTGGGTTGATAACAAGTCGATTCTGTAAATAAACCGGTTGCGCCTAAACTACCATAAACTTCATCTGTTGATACATGATGAAAACGAAACTGTGGTTTTTTCGCATAATAATGGCGCGATACATCTAATAAATTATAAGTACCAACAATATTGGTATTGATAAATTCTGCTGGTGCATCTATAGAACGATCTACATGTGATTCAGCGGCTAAGTGCATAACAGCATCAGGCTGAAAGCTGGTAAATACTTGTTCTAATGCTGGCTTATCACAAATATCCACTTGAGCAAAATGATAACGTGGATTATCTGACACAGGTGTTAAGGATTCAAGATTACCTGCATATGTGAGCTTATCCAGATTCATGACTGTGATATCGGTTTCGTTTATAAGGTGACGAATAACAGCAGAACCAATAAAGCCTGCACCACCGGTTACTATAAGTTTCAAATTTAAACCTCTTAAATTATTAATGAAGTAAATACTTACTTGCAAAAAAAATGCGATGTTCCTTTCGGAACACCGCATAATATTATCAATATAATTTATTAGTTACTTATTTTCTTTTATAAGTAATAATTTTAATTTCAACCCGACGGTTCTTAGCACGACCAACTTTAGTGTCATTAGAAGCTACAGGATTTCTTTCACCTTCACCCCATTGGGTAATATTTTCACCCGCAATACCACCATTATCCATCAAGTATTCAGCCACACTCATAGCACGTCTTTCTGATAAGCCCTGATTATAATCATCAGAACCTTTACTATCAGTATGACCAACTACTTCTAGCTTAACGAATGCTGGATTACTAATTTTTCTAACAAAATTATCCAATGTCATTCTAGCTTGTGGAGTTAAATCGGCTTTATTATAAGCAAAGTTTACATCACCGGTGAGTACGAATTTTTCTTCTTTCTCGACAATTTGACAACCTTTTTCGTCAACAGCCATACCAAATGGAGTATTTGGGCATTCATCTTTATAATCAGCTACGCCATCTTGATCAGTATCTAATGGGCAACCGCGTTCATCAACGCCTTTAGAGATTTCTTCAGGTGTATTATTTGGACAATCGTCACGATAGTCTGGTACACCGTCATTATCAGAATCTAATGGGCAACCCATTTTATCACCGTTTTGATATACACCTTTAGATATTTCTTCAGGCGTATTATCAGGGCATTTGTCTTCATTATCGCGTATGCCATCTCCATCTCTATCGGTAGAATCACCGCATTGTTCAAATAATTTAGCTGGAGTATTAGGAGTTTGAGGAGTAAGAACGCACTCATTTTCCCAAGTTGTCATAACAGGCTTATCATTTTGATTTTTCAACAGAAGATAATGACTGTCTTCATTTGTAGCCATTGCTGGTGTAGATAACAATGTTCCAGCGACTACCCCTAGTAGAATTTTATGAGTATCAAGCATATAGATATCCTTTACTGAATTAAACGTAAAAATTATGTCTCATTTTAGCAACACATCTGTAGAGAATCAAGCATTTAAAAGCGGCTCAAGTTCTCCATCCATATCAAGTTCGACTAAATCATCATAACCGCCAACATGTTTATCCCCAATAAAAATTTGAGGAACTGTACGTCGCCCAGTTAATTTAATCATTGCTCTTAATTCTGTTGGGTTATGATCAATCAGAATTTTTTTTACTTCTACACCTTTTCTATTTAACAAATTTTCTGCCCTAACGCAATAGGGACAAATTTGTGTGCTATACATACGCACAGTTTGCATATTTTTTACCTACTTTTATAAAGGCAATATATATATATATTGCCTTTATAAGGTTTATTTATTTAACCCATTGTTCAAAATTATCAGAATTATTATTTTCGCCATCAGCATATCCAGCTTCATAAGCATCATTCACACGTTGCTCTTCACGCATTGGATTATGCAAATAACCACCAACCCAGCCAAGTAAATAATCTTTATTTACTGACATTTGTTCCATTTTACTAACGTTATCATAATAACCTTGATCCATTTTAAAAAAGCTCCTCTAAGTAAATAAAAAGATATTATTATATATTAATTATTATTAACCAGTTTGAAAATTTAAACAACCCATTATTATTAATAGATGAAAACTTTCAATGAATTAATTAGTGATAGCTTACAGCATATTGAAGAAATTTTTCCTTGGGATTTAGAGGGAATATTAGAATCTAATAACATTCCATTATTGCTTGATATACGTGAGCCTGATGAATTTAAAGCCTTACATATCAAAGGTTCTTTTAATGTTCCTCGTGGTATTTTAGAGCAAAGTTGCGAATATGGTTATCATGAAACGGTAGCAAAACTGGTAAATGCACGAGATCAGGATGTTGTTGTGATTTGTCGTTCTGGTAATCGTAGCGTGTTAGCGGCTCATACCATGCAGTTGATGGGTTATAAGTCAGTAAAATCTTTAAAGACTGGTTTAAAAGGTTGGAATGATGCTGAATTAGCCTTACAAGATATACAAGAACAAACAGTCGATATTGATTACGCTGAACAAATATTAACGCCTCCAGTAGCAGCATTTCAGAAATGAAACCTGACAGGTTTTAAAAACCTGTCAGGTTTGGCTGTAATGTTTCTATTCGTCGCCGCTGCAATTCTTTGCTGATTGCTGCGCCTTGAAATCCATGAGCTAATACTGCTGCAACTTCTATCTTACTTACAATTTTAAAGGCATTACGCAGTGTGTCACAAGCTTCAGTTTCTGCCGCTATTAAAAATTGTTCAAATCGTTGTGGTCGTCGAAAAGCGTCTAGTTTTTGTAAGGTTTCTACTATGCTAGTAGCTGTAAATAATTTTGTACAATCATGACGTGCAACTAATATAGCTAAATCGCGATATTGACTAGGCACTTTGTATCGTTTGCACAACTGTTCTATTGATGTTACAGCTTTACACAGCACTGCAAATGTTATTTGAGTGTCATTGTATTGTTGTAAATGTAATGAATTATAATCAATTTCAGGAAAAATTCGGGCTAAAGCACCACAAGTTTGTAATACATCAAAAAACAATTGCAGTTGTGGTTCAGCTAATGCTCGTACCATTTCTTGCCATACCCGTTCTGGCACTAAGCTATCTACTTCAGAATTCTTAACCATTTGTTGCATTAAAGCTAAGGTTTCATCAGCGACACGAAAGTTAAACCTAGCAGCAAATCTGGCTACACGTAGAATTCGTACTGGATCTTCGACAAAGGCAGGTGAAACATGTCGTAAAATTCCAGCACGTAAATCTGCTAAACCATTAAAAGGGTCGGTTAATTTGCCTTCTGAATCTTCTGCCATAGCGTTAATAGTTAAATCGCGCCGACATAAATCATCTTCTAAACTAACATCAGGTGCTGCATAAACGGTAAAACCTGTATAACCTTTGCCAATTTTACGTTCTGTACGAGCTAAAGCGTATTCTTCATGAGTATTAGGATGTAAAAATACTGGAAAATCGCGCCCAACTGGGGTATATCCTTGTGATAATAATTCATCAACAGTAGCTCCAACTACTACCCAATCTGTATCTTTACTTGATATACTCAAGTATTTATCACGTACAGCACCACCAACTTTATATATTTTCATTATGAGTCAATTCCAGTTATTAAAAACTCGTCGTTTTTTGCCATTATTTATTACACAATTTTTAGGGGCATTTAATGATAATGTTTATAAAAATGCCCTAGTAATCTTAATTATATTTCAAGGTAGTAGCTTATATGGTATTGATACCAATATCATAGTGACGCTAAGTGCTGGAATTTTCATTCTGCCATATTTTTTATTTTCTGCTACAGCAGGGCAATTAGCTGATTGTTATGAAAAATCACAATTAATTAGGCGCGTTAAAATACTTGAAATTGTTATAATGTCTTTAGCCATTATAGCTTTTTATTATCAAAATATATTAATGTTAATTGTATTATTATTTTTAATGGGGACACAATCTACGCTATTTGGTCCATTGAAATATAGTATATTGCCTCAGCATTTAGCCACAGAAGAATTAACTGCTGCTAATGGTTTAATTAGTATGGGTACTTTTTTAGCAATTTTATTAGGTACAATTTTAGGTGGTATTTTAATATCTTTAACTAATGGAGCTTTAATAATTGGCTGTTTGGTAATAATACTGGCAATCTTAGGTTTTGTTAGCAGTCGTTATATTCCAACGGCAGTTTCGACAGAGAAAATAAAAATCAATTGGAATATAGCAACTGAAACTGTGAAAATAATGCGCTATGCTTTAGAAGATCGCAGTGTTTTTATTGCAATTATTGCGATTTCATGGTTTTGGTTTATAGGCGCGACTTATTTATCACAAGTACCTGCTTATAGTAAATATATTCTTGGCAGTAATAATGAAGTGGTGACTTTATTATTAACCATGTTTTCCGTTGGTATTGGATTAGGTTCTATGCTGTGTGCAAGACTGTCAAATGGTCGTATTGAACTGGGTTTAGTACCTGTAGGTGCGATAGGCATCATTATATTTTCTATTGATATTTACTTTTCTAGCTTACATTTCATCGCTTTATCACTACCAGAAGCGCAAATGAATGCAATACAATTTTTAGATATTGCAGGCAGTTGGCGAGTATTATTAGATTTAGTCTTAATCGGATTATTTGGAGGGTTTTATATTGTACCTTTAAATGCAATGGTGCAAAAACGCAGTCATCCAAATCGTCGCGCTAGAGTTATTGCGGCTAATAATATTTTAAATGCTTTATTTATGGTAATCTCAGCTTTAAGCACTGTTGCTGTATTACAGATAGGATTTACTATAGCAGATATTTTTTTAAGCTTAGGAATATTAACTGTAATTATTTCAGCTATTTTATTTAAATGGCTGAAATAAAAGTTAAAATTTTCTGTTCGGTGATTGGTTTCGCGATAAAAGTCACACCTAATGCTTTGGCTTTGTCGCGTACAATGTCTTGTACATTAGCGGTTAATAATCCAATTTTTAGGATTGGAAATCGGGCTAATAATTCAGTTGCTAGCATTAAACCATCGATGCCGGGCATATTAAGATCCAATATAGCGATATTAATTTGTCTATCTGTAAGTTTGCTTAGAGCATCCTTAGCGTTACTAGCCTCAATAATTTCGGTTTCTATGTCAGCACGTTCAATAATACCACGCACTAGCATTCGAGAAATTCGACTATCGTCTGTAAGTAATATAGTATGAGAATTCATGTTTATTTCCAATAGGGGCAATCCTGTTGTGGTTGCCCTTTAATTTGCTTATTGCTTATTCTCTTTCTTGTTCCAAAGCTTGTTTTAAGCGTTGAATTTCAGTATCTAAAGAATTAGCCATTATAACAGTTGCTGGTTTCATATCGCCTTTTTGCCCTAATGTTTCTAATTCTTTACATAATTCAACCATAGCAATTGCACCTAAATTAGCACAACTACCTCTAAATTTATGAGCGGCTAAATAAAGTGCATTACTATCTTCGGTAGTAATTGCGTCTTTCAATTCCTTTTCATAATTAGGCAATTCGCTTAAAAATAAATCAATTAACCAGACGATACCCCCAATATCTTGCATTTCTCTTCGTCTTTGTTCAAGTGTTGCGCTAGAAAGCACCTCATGATTATTATCAAGCATCTTCTTTTGCTTCTCCTGTTTTCAATTTGCTTATAAAACTTTTCTACTATTCATAGCTCGTGCCAATAACACTTAAATTTTATGCAACATAGGCTATAATATAGTAACAATTTTACGCTATATACAAAAAATTTACTTAACAATATTAATATGCGTCGCCCTTATTATATTCCTTTTAATGCACATCCAGATGACTTTCCACCATTAGAACAGGCTTTAGATGATCCAGATGGATTATTAGCTGTTGGAGGAAGCTTAAATATAAATCGTATTATTTGTGCTTATTTGCAAGGTATTTTTCCTTGGTATAACGATGATCAACCAATTTTATGGTGGGCACCTAGTCAACGATTGGTGTTATTTCCTGAAGTTTTAAAAATATCACGCAGCTTAGCTAAAACTATTAGGAAACAAAAGTTTAGTATTACTATGGATACTCATTTTGAGGATGTGATTGAGGCTTGTGCAGCACCACGCGATAATCAAAATGGCACATGGATTACTTCTGAAATGCAAGCTGCTTATTATAAATTACATCAACATCGCCTAGCTCATTCTGTAGAGGTTTGGTATGATGGGCGTTTAGTAGCTGGTTTATATGGTGTGGCTTTAGGTAAGGTTTTTTTTGGTGAGTCTATGTTTACTCGTATGACTGATGCTTCTAAAGTCGCCTTTGTTCATCTAGTTAAACAATTACAAATATGGGGTTATGAGTTGATTGATTGTCAGGTATATACTAAGCATTTAGAAAGTTTAGGTGCTGTAGAAATTCCACGCATAGAATTTGGTAATTTATTAGATTCTTTATGTAAACAACAAGGAAAAATAGGTAAATGGGAAATTGAAAATGTCTTTTAATTTATATGGAACACCACCGCATAAATGTAGTTATTTGCCGGATAAATTAGCTACAACTGTATTTGTTGATCCTAAAATGCCGAAAAACGTGAACTTGTATAATGATTTAGCTGAACAAGGATTTCGACGTAGCGGCAATGATTTATATATTCCGGCTTGTAAAAATTGTCAAGCTTGTATTTCGGTGCGTGTTCCAGTAACAGAATTTGTGGCTAATCGTCGTCAGCGGCGTATTTGGAAAAAGAATCAAGATTTAACCATTGTAGCGGCAACTTCTGTGTTTAAATCTGAACATTTTGAGTTATATTGTCGTTATTTGGCAGCGCGTCATCAAGGTGAGGGTATGGATAAACCAACACCTGAAGCTTATGTAGATTTTTTAACTAGTTCATGGTCAAAAACTATATTTTTTGAAATATACCTTGAAAAACAATTGATTGGAGTTGCGGTTGTTGATCGCCTACAAAATGGGCTGTCGGCAGTATATACTTTTTTTGATCCAGATTATCATTCACGCAGTTTAGGTGTTTATGCAGTGTTATGGGAAATAGAACACTGCAAACAGTTGGAATTGCAGTGGCTGTATTTGGGATATTGGATTGAGGATTGTAAAAAAATGCGCTATAAAAATGATTATCAGCCGCTTGAATATTATATTAATGATTCATGGCAATGACAAAATCGCTTCAAGCCCTCCATTAATACGATTACGTAAAATTATTTCTCCACCATGTGAGCGGGCAATGTTTCTTGCTATGCTTAATCCTAAGCCGGTTCCTCCGGTGCTACGACTGCGAGATGTTTCTAAGCGATAAAATGGTTCAAATACTGTTTCTAAAGCAGTTTCTGGAATGCCCGCACCTCGGTCTGCAATGGTAATTTGTAATTGCTCTGGTTGATTTTTGAGACTTACTGTTACTTGTTGTCCGTATTTATGGGCATTGTCAATTAGATTTACTAGGCAACGTTTGAGAGATAAGGGGCGTGCAGGATAGGGTTTTGGAGTATCGCCTTGAATTGTAAATGGTTTTGCCATTTCTTCATAATCGGCTTGTAAACTTTCCAATAATGCGCGAATATCTAAGCTTTGAACTTGTTCTGTGTTTTCTAAACCTCGCATAAAATCTAAAGTTGCTGTTGTCATGCTTTGCATATCGTCTAAGTCTCTTATAAAGCTATCACGCAGTTTGTTATCTTCTAATTGTTCAACTCGTAAACGTAAACGTGTAATTGGAGTTTTTAAATCATGAGAAACTGCAATTAGAATACGGGCGCGATCTTCTAAATAGCGACTTAATCGTGCTTGCATAGTGTTAAAAGCGTGAGCTGCGCGACGTACTTCTATAGGTCCATTTTCTGATAATGGCGGCTGATGAATATCTCTGCCTAAATGTTCAGCGGCTTCAGCTAAAATCGCTAATGGGCGTGTCAGCCATCGTACCGCTAATAAGGATAAAATAAGTACTGTGATTAACAATATAGCTAAAATGATTAATAATTTCCACGGAGGAGCTATTGTTGTTTTTATTGGATGAATATGTTTAAAGCCAATCCAACTGCCATCTTGTAATTGTATTTTTACCAGAAAAGGTGGATGAGCAGCTGGTTTTTCAAATTCAATCAGGCATAAGGATCGATCAATAGATTCTAAGAAATTTTCCACCACTGGCAAACAATCTTCAGGATTAGGAGCTGATAAATTTAAACTTACTCGTAATCGTAATGTATCAAATAATTTGACAAATTTTATTCTCTCTTTGCTTGCTAAAGAATCTAAAACTTGTAAGGTTCCAAAAATACGTTGACTTAAATGCTTCTGTTGAATTTTAGAAATTTGCTGTTGCCTAGCTTTGAAAAGAATAATGCTACTAAGCAATTGCGCTATTAATAGACCAATTAATAATACTATTACTAAGCGGCCAAATAAAGAAGATGGTAATAATTGCATAATTATTTTAAGTTTTGTACATCAGCGGCTAAAATATATCCAGCACCTCGCGCTGTTTGAATAAGACGTGGTTCTCTAGCATTTTCCCCTAAATGGCGACGTAAACGCCCCACCAATACATCAATACTACGATCAAAAGCTTGAGCTTCTCGCCCTTGACTTAGTTCTAATAATTGATCTCGTGTTAATACTCGCTTGGGATGTTCTAAAAATACTCGCAATAATCTAAATTCACCACCACTTAAAGGGATAACAACTTTTGCTGGTGATATTAAGTGACGAGTCGTTAAATCTAGTGTCCAATTTGCAAATACTAGTTGTGATACTGTTTCTATTTCATCGCGCCCGGGTAATGTTCTGCTACGACGTAATATTACCTTAATTCGCGCTAACAATTCGCGAGGATTAAATGGTTTAGCCAGATAATCATCTGCGCCCATTTCTAAGCCAATGATACGATCAGTTTCTTCTCCTAAAGCACTTAGAATGAGAATGGGTATATTCAAACGAGCGCGTAAGTTGCGGCATAGTTCTAAACCATCCTCTCCCGGTAACATTAAATCTAATACTATCAGATCTATATGTTTTTCATCAAGCATTCGCCATAAGGCTTTGCCATTATTTACTGTTGTGGCTCGTAAGCCGTTTTTTTCTAAATATTCTTGTAATAAATTACAAATTTCAGGGTCATCATCGAGAATGACAATGTGATCAAGTTGGTTTTTCATAAATTGTAAGCTAATGTAAACAAGCGGCGATTAGACAAATTTTCTAACAATAAAGGCTATTTCAGACATAAGCAGTTTACATTTTTTTGTTTTAATGATCGCCAATTAATAATATAAAGGAAAGTAATTATGAAAAGTTTAATAGCGATGATTTTAATCACTATGCCACTAATAAGCAACAGTGTTCCGCTTATAGATGTAAACACTGAAAATAAATTATCTGAAACTGAAATAGAGATGCTATCTTTTATGCGTGAAGAAGAAAAAATGGCTAGGGATGTTTATATTAGCCTTTATGATGCTTGGCAAATAAAAGTATTTCAGAATATTTCCAGAGCTGAACAACAACATATGGATCAAGTTAAATTTTTAATGGATAGTTATGGTTTATCTGATCCAGTGCAAGAACCAGTTGGTGTTTTTACTAATGCTGATATTCAAAAGTTATATGATAGTCTGGTAAAACGTGGTAAGACTTCAAAAATAGAAGCATTACGTGTAGGTGGTTTAGTCGAAGAAGTTGATATAAAAGATTTGCAACAAGCTCTAGCTGCAACTAATAATCCAGCATTACAAACTGTTTATACCAATTTAATGAATGGTTCTTATAATCATTTAAACGCTTTTGTACGTCAGATTGAATCTTTAGGTGAGACGTATAAAGCTCAGTATTTACTTCAATATGAAGTAGATTATATTCTGAATTATAATGTTGCTAATAATGCAAAATTCAAATCTTCACTTAACAATGGTGAGATTCTATCTCAAAACGATGAAGTAACTATTGCTGTGAATTTTGAAGCAGATACAAATCATATTGGACAAACTGCTGAATTGTTTATAATTGCAACTTGGACATCAATTGATAGCAAACAAAGTGTAATGTTAGTGCGTGATGAAGCTGGTAATTGGAAAATTTGGGATGGTAATTTTAATAACATTTCTGCTGCTCAAGCACCATTAGAATTAAGTAATCAAGTTCAAACACTTAATGTGTATAAAGGTAGTTTGCCAGCAGGTAGATATCAACTAGCAGTTGGTTATCGTTTATCAGATGGTACGATTATTTTCAATGGGCAAACTGTTGATTTTTCAGTAGAATAAATAAAAGGAAATAACATTATGAAACGCAATCATACAATAATTAGTCTTTCTGCTGCTATGGGTATAGCTTTAGCAGCACCTGCTTGTTCTGCACAAAATGGCTATGGCTTTAATGGGCAAGGTATGGGTTATGGTCAAGGTATGGGTAGAGGAGGCATGAGACATAATCCAGAGGAAGTATTAACTAAGTTCAAATATCAGGAATTAAGTAAAGAAGAAACAGAAAATCTGATTCATATGCGTGGTGAAGAGAAACTGGCTAGAGATGTTTATATAACTTTATATGAAACATGGTCACTTCGACCATTTAGTAATATTTCTAGCAGCGAACAAAGGCATATGGATGCTATTAAAGCTTTGCTTAAAAAATATAATATTGATGATCCTTATGTAGATGATACTGTTGGTGTTTTTGCTGATCCTCAATTTACTAGCCTTTATAATGATTTAGTTGCCAAAGGGCGTAACTCCTTAGTAGAAGCTCTAACTGTTGGAGCTATAATTGAAGATTTAGATATTTTTGATTTAGAACAAAGTTTAACTCAAACTGATAATGATGATATTACATATGTATTTCAAAATCTGAATAGAGGTTCAAGAAACCATTTACGAGCTTTTACTCGTTTATTGCGAAGAAATGGTGTAGATTATCAACCACGTTATATTGATGTGAATACTTATCAAAATATCATCAATTCTCCTAGAGAGAGATGTAATAGGTAATAAGAGAGGGCAACCATAAAGGATTGCCCCTACTATTTATTCTTGATCAAAATCTCATTTACTTGCTTTTTTGCTATCCCAGCAATTTCGGCAATCATTTTAATATCTAATCCCTTTTTATACATGCGTAATACTGTGTCATGTATATTTTGAGTGATACCTTCCTTTAAACCTTCTTTAAATCCTTCTTTTTTAATTTCTTCTTCACCATATTCATCAAACATTATCGCACGTTCTTCTGGAGTAACTTGATCTTTTTCAATTATTTTGAATACACGTTGAATTGCAGGCAAAGTATATTTTGATTCTTCAACTTCTTCATCTAAAGTATCCTCAATTGCTTCCATCCATTGATGATATTTGCTAGGTGTAAGTTCTTTATTAAGATATTTTGGACAAATGTAAATTATTTTATGGTCTATTTCACCAATAGGATTACCTTGTAAATCCTTTGGATCAAAATCTATGACACAAATATCCTTTTTATGTTTATCACCAGAAGTTAAAATAACTAGCGTAAATATTTTTAATTTCGGGCGATAATCTCTTGATTTTACGGTTTGTTCTAATAAAGCTGCGCAATGATAATGTAAAAATCTATGATAATGATCAGGATAACGAACATGTTGCATATCGACAATGACGCGATTTTTTTTATCTTGAGCATAAAGATCAAATTTTGCTGCAACATTACCAATAGCTGGTGTATAGGTTTTATCAGTTTCTACTGTATCAACCTCAAATTCTATATTTAAAAAATCACGAACAAAGGCATTAAAAACTTCTGGTACAGAAAAAGCCTTTTTAAAAATGACATCATAACGTAATGGTGCTACTTGTTTCATGGTATTGGTTTCCTTTTTGAAGTTGCATAGTTTAATCATATCATATATAATATAATGAGGCAAGTTATTATGCAAATTTAAACAATGTCAGGCAATAGCTGTTCTTTCTAAAAAATAAATTTTCTGACATCGGAATTTATCGCAATTGGTATTTGGGTCAAGGTTCAGCTCTAATAAAACATCAACATACTGATTTACCTGAACATCCTCTTGAGGAAGATGGTAGTAATCTTGGATTTGTCTTAAATAATTTACAATACCAATTGCCAAGTCAACCTATTCCTGCCCCTCGTTTATCTGATGGAACATTACATTATTTATTTTTAATGGCTCTATTGCTTGATCCTAATCCATATCCGCTATTGTGTATAGAAGAGCCAGAACTGGGTTTACATCCAGATATTTTACCGATTATTGCTGATATGTTAATTGATGCTTCGCAAAGAACACAATTAATTGTTACAACCCATTCTGATATTTTAATTTCAGCATTATCCCCAGAGAATGTGGTGATTTGTGAACGAGATGATGAAGGTAGCCACTTGCGTCGCCTTGATCCAGAATCATGAATATTGAAAGAGGTGGAAATACTAAAAACACCAAATTATTGATACATCAAGGATTTAGCAATTTTTTTCGCATTTAGCTGATCTTGATGATGATCAATGCGAAGTAAGCAGGGTGTTAGACCTGACAGGTTTTAAAAACCTGTCAGGTCTGATACGAAGTCTATCCAATATTTCATATTAAAGATATGACTAAAGCTGATAGTTGTAAATAATTTTGTAGCTTGGGCTGACGAAAAAAAGCCCAGCAATGCCACTTTTATCTATCTAAAACAAAACAATCCAATTTCTCTTGAATTTCAATATCTAATTCATCTGGTTTCGCTAATTCAGCTAGTTGATAATAATTACTTTTACTCATTAATGAAACTGGTTGTTTTAATTTAATAAAATATTTACGAAATATTTTATCTAAAAAGTCATCACTCATTTTAGTATCAAACCACCAACTTTCTGTTTTATCTTTTTTCGCAATTGGTGGCATATAATCATTTATTAAGCTTCTTATTAAACCAAGATCACCTTTTTGTTTTTCAATATATCTTTCGATTACCTCTGGAATTGGTAAATAATTTTCAATTTCGCGCCGCTGCCACATTATTTCTTTTAAATCTGTTGATTGTAATCTATTATTGATACGATCATACAGAGCGATTGCTTTTAAATCTGGAATTGCTTCTTTTAAACCATAAAAATGATTACGTGCATCTGATGTATTATTTGCTACATATTTGATAAAAGGATTGTTAGTTAAACAAGATAATGCTGGATGATTTAATACTTTTGCCCATGCTATTAACATTCGTAAATCAGTTGATCCTTCTAAATAAATTACTAATTTTGTTTGTGCCGCTAATAAATATTGTTCAAAACCTATACTAGTAAGGGCTTTCACTAGTTGTTTTTTATTATTGACTATATGAGGCGTTCCTAAAAATCCAACAATTGTATCAGTATCAGCGGCTTCATTTAAAATAGCTTCAGAATGAGTAGCAATAATCAATTGCGATTGTTGACTTTTTACTAAGCTGCTTAGACGATTATAAATATCTTTTTGTCGTAAAATTTCTAAATGAGAATCTGGTTCATCAACTAATAAAATAGTATTTTTGGTAAAATAAACATAAGCAAATAATAATAAAATTTGTTGAAAACCACGTCCTGCATTAGCTAAATCCATGCTATATTGCTTATTAAACTCTTTATAAGTTACAGTAAGCTGCCCTGTTAAATCATTAAATTCTGGTGGATCAAGTTGTATTTTAAATAATTGATAAATTAAGTCAGTTAATTGTTTCCATTTATCTTGTTGTTTTGCCACTAGCCAACATAAATTACGTAACACATCAGCAGTACGCCCTTCACCAATTCGCGCCCTAATAGAGCCAAATTCTAATTTATCTTCTTTAGCGGCTAATCCTGATAAGGGCGGCAAAAAACCAACTTGTTCTAATAGTTTAGATTGAGAAATATCTGAACTTGTTGGAATCATGCGATAATTGATGGATTCAGAATTGGCATAACTAAATTCAAATCCTAAACGCCATGTTTTAGCATCAGTAAAACCTTCTGCAACTATTTCTATAGTTTGATTTTCTACATCTAAATCTTTCCATAATTGCCTAACAGAAGGAACAGGTGCTGCATAAATATCATATCGGTTAAGAGTAGAAGACGCTTGGCGCAGGGCTAATTCCCATAAACTAATAGCCTGTAAAGCAGAAGTTTTACCAGAATTATTAGCACCGACAAAAACTACAGTGCGCCCTAATTCAAACTCAGCAAATTCTATTTTCTTGAAATTTTTTATGGTTATTTTGGTAATCATTTGTAATAATTATAACTTTTACAAGTATTTTTAGCATATAAGGTTTGTAATGAAGGGCTGATTCCCATCTTGCGTGCAACTTTAAGAGTATAAGCTAAAGCTGCGGTACCACCAACTGTTTTTTTTCCTTGCGAAGATATTTATATGAACCATAAAAATAAAAAATATAAAAAAACTCTCCAGCAAGCATTCTATATAAACATAAAGAAAAATTTTTTTCTATTGAAATCCATATTGATGGCCATTATATTTATAGCAAAGGCGGTCACACAATTTAACTTTTAAAGGAGAAACTTTCTTGAAAAAATATACATTTATAAATGCTATGGTTTTATCTGCTGCATTAAGCGGCAATGTTTGGGCTGATTTGAAAGATGGATTGGTTGCTTATTATCCGTTTAATGGTAATGCTGAGGATGAATCGGGGAATGGGAATGATGGAACGGTTAATGGCGCGACGCTGACTGAAGATCGGTTTGGGAATAAGGAAAGTGCTTATAGTTTTGATGGGGTAAACGACTACATTGAAATTAAGAATACGAAAATCATGAATCCCAATTACATCACTATAAGTGCATGGTATTTTTCCGACAAATCTTTTCAGGGTAACGGAAATAATGTAATCATTCATAAACCATATACGAGTCATGTTAATCCACATTATCAGTGGCATCTTGGAATATGTGGCGATCAATATTCATCTTGTAATGGACAGACTATATTTAGTGGATCGATTGCCACTTCAAATGGTAATGGTGTTGGACTAAATCATAAGACAAACAACTTTATTGGAATTTGGCATCATCTTGTTATGTCTTTTGATGATACTGGTATTAGATTTTATCTAAATGGTAAATTAAAAGAAATTAAAAGCTTTGATTCTAATTTTAGAATAGCATCATATGATACTAACATTTTTATTGGAAAACACGGAAATTTAAACAGGCAAAAAACAGATTATACACCAGGAATAATAGACGACATCCGCATTTACAACCGCGCCCTATCAGAATCCGAAATCCAACAACTTTATAAGGTTGAAGAGGAAGAACAAGAAAAACCGAAACCACCAAAAGAAATTTCATCAAAAGCCATTTACGATATAAAAACTAAAACACTATCTTTAAAAGGTGTTTTAGTTCCATTTTTAGATGGTTTTAGCCGTGAAGAAACTGGTGAAAAAGGAATTTTTAACGTTCAATTACAGGAAAAAATTAAAGATGCTTTTGAACTCATTCCTTGGAGTATAAATCTCTTAGCTATGTTTGAAGGAAAAGATACTAGCGGCTATATTAACTATGATCATGAAACAAGATCAGTTTATATTCCTTGTTTTAAAGTTGCTACAATTGCTGAAATAGGTGATGGAATTGAAGGAAAAGCTATATATTACAAAGATGTAACTATGAAGCAATGGAATGAAGCCTATCCAATATTTCATATTAAAGATATGACTAAAGCTGATAGTTGTAAATAAACCCTAGCCATTTGATCAGCGCGAAGTTAGACCTGACAGGTTTTAAAAACCTGTCAGGTCTGATACGAAGTCTATTGTTCTACTTTATTCCATCTCGACGCTGGTTTTTTGATATAATTTTTTTAAATTCATATTTGCTATATTTTATGTTAAAACAAATCAAACTAAGTAACTTCAGATCATTTAGTAACACTCAAGTGCTTAATTATATTTATATAGGCAGATTGAGGAATTGGATAACTAATAAAGGTGGATTTGATAATCTGGTTTATAATGGTATTCAGGAAAATGAATCTATAAGTTTACGTTTTTTCTTTGATGCCCAATCTTCAAATGTTTATGACTTATCACATTGAGCCACTGAAGAAGATTATATTGTGGATGCGGAAAAGTTTGGTTCTCCGAATTTTAAAGATTTTATTCTTGAATCCGAACCAAATAATCCTTCTCAAATAAAATTAAGATGGAGAGAGAAAAATAATCTAAAGAAGTTTAGTGCCTCACTTATATCTGATGGTACGATTAGATTTATCTGTTTATCTGCCCTGCTTTTGCAACCAACACCACCTAAAATGATAGTAATAGATGAACCAGAACTTGGGTTACATCCTCTGGCAATTAGTGTATTGGCAGAACTGATCAAAAAAGCATCTTGCCAAACTCAAATTATTTTATCTACACAATCGGTTACACTATTAAATCAATTTGAACCTGAAGATATTATGGTAGTTGATCGCACTCCATCTGGCAGTCAAATAAAGCGTTTGAATGAATTAGAATTAGAAGCTTGGCTGAATGAATATTCATTAGGGCAACTTTGGGAAAATAACTATCTTGGAGGGCGTTATTAGTGATAATTATCCTTTGTGAAGGGCAAACTGAAGAGAGATTTATTAAGGAAATTGTCGTACCAGCATATCCAATGCTTTATATTGTACCTAAAATAATCATGACTAAAGGTGGAACAAAAGGAGAATATATACAATTATTATCAAAATATGAATTAGCTGTTGGTCAAGCTATAGCTGGAGAACCACTATTACCAAATAAAGAACTTTTAGTTAATTTGGTTAAATTTTGTGAAGAATCATGGAAGCAATCTTTAGATCTTGTTGAAGCTGCTAAAAGTACACAATTGCGAACAAATTAAAATTGAACTTCCAGTTCCCCTGAAAGGGGATAACATACCAGCCTAGGGCAACGCCCTAGGAATGAGGTGTGATGTCACGCCCTTTCAGGGCTTAACATCACATAATCACAACATAATCCCAGGGCGTTGCCCCGGGCTGGTATGTTATCCCCTTTCAGGGGAGCGGGAAATTGATGATGTTCTAAGTGATTTTGCCCTTGCGAATATATTTATATGAACCATAAAAATAAAAAATATAAAAACACCCTGACCTTTTTCTCCAGCAAGCATTCTATATAAACATAAAGAAAAATTTTTTTCTATTGAAAACCATTTAATGGCGATTATATTTATAGCAAAGGCCGTCACACAATTTAACTCTTAAAAGACAAACTTTCTTGAAAAAATATACATTTATAAATGCTATGGTTTTATCTGCTGCATTAAGCGGCAATGTTTTGGCTGATTTGAATGATGGATTGGTTGCTTATTATCCGTTTAATGGTAATGCTGAGGATGAATCGGGGAATGGTTATAATGGTATTATAATAAAGATATGACTAAAGCTGATAGTTGTAAATAATTCAACAATGCCACTGCCATAAATTCTAAAATCCTGTAAATTCTGATTCAGACAAACAATATTATAAAAACTCTTCCATATGAGTACAGCGAATTACGTGGATAAACTAATAAATGTGATAAATCCGTTTATCCACACAATCGGTTACACTATTAAATCAATTTGAACCTGAAGCTATCAAAAAACAATAGATGGTATTCAAATTGCGAAAAGGTTGAATTTGCAACAAATGAAAACTACTAACAGCTTTGCTAGGTTGTTTGATAAATTAAACGAACAAAATTAATTATGGAAATTTAAAAAATGTCAGGTAATAGCTTCGGAAAATTATTCACTGTTACTACTTTTGGTGAAAGTCATGGTGCCGCTATCGGTGGAATTGTTGATGGTTGCCCTTCGGGTTTGGATTTAACTGCTGATGATTTGCAAGTTGATTTAGATCGTCGTAAACCGGGTACTTCGAGACATACTACTCAGCGGCGTGAGGATGATATTGTTAAAATCCTTTCTGGTACTTTTGAGGGTAAAACTACTGGTTGTCCAATTGGTTTATTAATCGAAAATACTGATCAACGTTCTAAAGATTATAGTAAAATCAAGGATCAATTCAGACCGGGTCATGCTGATTATACTTATCATAAAAAATATGGTATTCGGGATTATCGCGGTGGGGGAAGATCTTCTGCTCGTGAAACTGCGGTACGTGTTGCAGCAGGTTCTATAGCAAAAAAATATTTACAGGTTCATCATGGTTGTGAAATACGTGCTTATTTATCGCAATTAGGTCCAATTGTTCCAGAGAATTTCGATTGGGATCAGGTAAATAAGAATTCATTTTTTTGTCCAGACGCTAATAAAGTATCTGAATTAGAAGCTTATATGGATGCTTTGCGTAAGGAAGGTAATTCTGTTGGGGCGCGTGTTACTGTGGTTGCTAGTAATGTGCCGGTAGGTTTAGGAGAACCTGTTTTTGATCGTTTAGATGCTGAGATTGCTCATGCTCTTATGAGTATTAATGCTGTAAAAGGTGTTGAAATTGGGGATGGTTTTGCCAGTGTTGAGCAAAAAGGTACTGAACATAGGGATGAAATGACACCTGAAGGTTTTTTAAGTAATCATGCTGGTGGCATTTTGGGTGGAATTTCTACTGGGCAAGATATTATTGCTCATATCGCTTTAAAACCAACTTCTAGTTTGCGTATTCCGGGAAGGAGTATTGATATACATGGTAATCCAATTGAGGTAATTACCACTGGTCGCCATGATCCTTGTGTGGGTATTCGCGCTACTCCAATCGCAGAAGCAATGTTGGCAATTGTGTTGATGGATCATTTATTACGTAATATAAATCAATGAAAAATAAGTTTTTTTATCTTATTTTAATATTAAGCATAAATTCGGTTTCAGCCGATGTCTTACATGTTGCAGTAGCAGCAAATTTTATTAAGCCTATCAAAATATTGAAGCGTCAGTTTGAGGCTGAATCTGGGCATCGTGTTATGCTTAGTGTTGGCGCGACTGGGCAGTTGTATGCTCAAATTAAACATGGTGCGCCTTATGATGTCTTCTTAGCCGCTGATACTAAACGCCCTAAAATGTTGATTCGAGAAGCTGTGGCTGATAGTTTTTTTATTTATGCTATTGGTAAATTAGTTTTATGGAATCCACGGGGTGACAGTTTGAAGCTTTTAACAACTGGGAAATTTCGTCATTTGGCAATTGCTAAACCCAAATTAGCACCTTATGGTAAAGCGGCAAAACAAGCTTTGATCAAGTTAGGTTTGTGGCGTAAAGTTCAAGGAAAATTAGTGCAAGCACATAATATTGGGCAAAATTTTCAATTTATTGCTACTGGTAGTGCGGAATTGGGGTTTGTTGCTTTATCTCAGGTAGTACAACAAACTGGTTCATATTGGCAAGTACCTGATGATTTTTATAGACCAATAAAACAAGCTGGGGTTATACTGAAAAACGCTAAAAATAATAAGGCAGCACAAGCTTTTATGAGTTTCTTGGCTAGCCCTGCTATAAGTAAAAAGATTGTTGATTTTGGTTACATGCTGCGTAAATGAACTGTTAATTGGCGAAATATTCGCATGTCTAGGGCATCTGGAAAAATAATCATTGCTTTTTTTATATTACTGATTTTTATTATCACTAATTGTGGGCTATAATAGCTAGAGGCTATTTTTACTTCAATGCCAGATTTTAAGAATACCCTTAAACGATGTTCTTGTTCGTCATAACGTATAGTGCAGCCATATAAAGGATGTTTATTTACTAATAAATAATTATCTCTGCTATATTTTGTACTTGCTAAGATGATAATAGCTAAACATAGTTTTATAACTAATGTTAAGGCTAAAGGTATCAATAGTAATATTGCAGCTCCGTGTATTATTATTAATACTAATGCAAAGCGTTTAGAAAAACGTGGCTCAAGACATAATGGGGTGGTAAAATACATTAATTTAAACCAAAGGAATTAAGAGTGGATTCACCTATTGTTATCAGTTTATTAAATTCACCTATTGCTGTAGCAATAGTAGTTTTTGTAACTATATATTTATCATTTTTATTAATTCGTTTATTTGCAGATTTTTTTCTAGTTACCATTGCAATTGGTAGTGCTTTCTTAGTTTATCAAATATCTGATCCAGATTGGTATGCTATTTATATAGTGATATTAACAGAAACTCCTGTATTAAAAGGTATGTTTAGTAGCCCTTTACCTGTTCCCGCTGATCCTGCAACTATTTTATCTATAGTCAGTATAGTTACTATTTTAGCAATTATAATTTCTCTGCCCTTTTTGCCATTTTCCGCAACTTACCGTGTTCTATTGGGTATTGAATTACCAGCTTTTAAGCGAAAAGAAGGCAAAGTACGTCATTGGATTCGACAAGAAATCCGTAAATTTTTGAAAAATGAATAGTTTATGAAAACTGTAGCAGTAATTGATTATGGTATGAGCAATTTACGCTCTGTTAGTAAGGCTTTAGAACATGTAGCTGCAAATAATTGGCAGGTTCAAGTTAGTGATCAAGCAGATGTGATTTTGCAGGCTGATAAAGTTGTGTTTCCCGGGCAAGGCGCGATTGGTCAGTGTATGCACTTGCTTAAAGAAAGTCAATTGTTAGATGTAATTCAGCAATCTGTTGAAGAGAAACCGTTTTTAGGTATTTGTTTGGGTTTGCAAAGCTTATTAACGCGCAGTGAAGAAAACGGTGGTATTGCTGGATTTGATGTAATAAGTGGTACTGTAAGGCGTTTTGCAGATTCTCCAGAGTATAAAATACCTCATATGGGTTGGAATCAAGTTGCACAACAATCCCATCCTTTATGGAATGGTATTGCTGATAATAGCCGCTTTTATTTTGTACATAGTTATTATGTTGATTTGGTGGATGTAGTGGCTGGTACAACTGCTTATGGCGGGGTTAATTTTGCCTCAGCAGTGGCAAAAGATAATGTGTTTGCTGTGCAATTTCATCCCGAAAAAAGCCAAGATGTTGGCTTGAAATTGTTAGAAAATTTTTTAAATTGGTAACTTATGTTACAAGGGTGTAATTTTAATTCGCCCTTGTGACTCGAACAATCTCTTCTGGTGTAGTTATACCTTGATATAATTTTTCCATTGCATCTTTCCGTAAAGTTCTTAATCCTTCTTTAACTGCTTGTTTACGAATGGCATTCGCATCGCCGCCGTTACCAATTACGTGACGAATATCATCTGAGATCAGGAGTAATTCATATAATCCTAAACGCCCTTTATATCCAGTATTACCACAGCGTTCACAACCTTTACCACGTTTTATGTCTGGGCATTCCTGTTGGTTAATTTCTAATAGTTCTGCTTCTTCTTCGCTTATTTGCACGGTTTCAATGCAATGGGAGCAGATTCTACGCACTAAACGTTGTGCCATGACGGCGATTACACTGGAACTTATTAAATAGGTATCAATACCCATATCTTGTAAACGTGTAATTGCACCAGCAGCATCGTTAGTATGTAAGGTAGAGAATACTAAATGCCCGGTTAAAGCTGATTCGATTGCAATTTCAGCAGTTTCAGCGTCACGTATTTCACCAACCATTATAATATCAGGATCTTGTCGCACGATTGAGCGTAATCCAGCGGCGAAATTTAAGCCGATTTTTGAGTTTACATGAATTTGGGTAATGCCTTCTAATTGGTATTCTACTGGATCTTCTACAGTAATAGTTTTATTTTTACCGGTATTAATTTTTTCTAAAGTTGCATATAAACTAGTGGTTTTACCGCTACCAGTTGGTCCGGTTACTAGTATAATACCATGTGGTTGTTTAATAACATTATTATAAGGTTTTATAATATCTTCTGGCATACCGAGTTGATCTAAACTGACGTTTACATCACTACGATCTAAAATACGTAATACAATGGATTCGCCATGTACACCGGGTAGAGTAGATACACGCATATCAAGGTTTTTACTACCCATTTTATATTGAATGCGCCCATCTTGTGGCAGACGCTTTTCACCAATATCTAATCGCGCCATCAATTTGACACGAGACGATACAGCAGCTTTTACTGAAGCTGGTAAAGTTTCAAGATCAACCATGACACCATCTACGCGACAACGTATCTTTAAATGTTTTTCTTCGGGTTCAAAGTGAATATCACTGGCACTTAAATCTAAAGATCGATCCATAAGGTGATTTACCATACGAATAATAGGTGCATCGTTTGCTGCTTCATCAAGATATTCACTATCTAAATTGAAGTTACCATCTTCATCAGCACCATCTAATTCTGGTGATAATTTGGCTCGCCACTTTTTTATTAAGTTTTCAATTTTATGTTGTTCGGCGTGTTCAAAACTAACTTGCGATCCTAAAATAAAGCGAATTTTAGCGCGATCTTCAATTTCAGGTAAAGTATCTGCAAATAATAAACGGGGTGGTTCTGGAAAAGTTTCGACAGGGGCAATGCCCTTGTCAGATAATAATTGGTTAAATATTGGTAAATTTAGAGTATGCATTGTGTTAATTTTCCTCAGCAGCAGGGGCACGACTAAAGCCAGTTATTCTAACTTTACAATTTAGTTTCTTTTTACGAGCGCGTACATCTAAGGTTGTCACTTTTAAATGAATTCTTGCATTTTCAATAGCTTGTAAAAATCGCATCAGTGTATATGATGTTGCTTCAAATTGCATTGATTGAATTACTAATAGCCATTGCCCGGTAGTATTGGATGTATCAGGTGGATCAAGTGTTTTAAATCTTATGCCTGTTCGTTGTGCTAATCGCTTAACTATACCTTGCATTTTGGCACCTATTAATTCTCGATTGTTACCTGATAATAATCCTGCATTAATTTGCTTTTCTACTTGTTTAGTATCTTTATAAGTTTTTTCCCAATATTCAGCACGTTTACTTAGTTTCTTATAACGTTCTATATCTTTATTCAATTTTTGAACACTAGTCATATAATCATTATAATAATTAGATATGAATGGATATAATTGAAATGGCAAGATGTATAAGAAAAATATTCCTAATAGTATCTTTAAAAGTCGTTTTTCTTGTGTTGTCATAGATATACAAGGGCAACCATAAAGGATTGCCCTTACTATTAAATAGCTCGAATTTTAGTTTGTTGTTGTTCTAATTGTTGCAGAGATGAGTTCATTTTTGCAACTCTTTGTCGTTCTTTTTCTACAATTGCTGCTGGTGCGCGATCAGTAAATTTTGGATTTTCTAGTTTGGCTGTGCATTTTGCTAGCTCTTTTTTTAGTTTTTCCATTTCTTTATTTAGTCGCTTTAGTTCAGCGTCTTTGTCTATTAATCCCGCTAGCGGTATTAATATTTTCATTTCGCCAACTAGGGCTATTGCTGATTCTGGTGCTTCTTCATCCTTTTTAAGCCATGTGATTTTGTCTAATCTGGCAAGACTTATTAGTATGTTTTCATGTTTTGCTAATTTTTGTTGATCATCGGCATTGCCGTTTTGTATTAAAATTGGTAATGGCTTGCTTGGGGCAATGTCCATTTCTGCTCTAATACGTCGTACTCCTTGTATGAATTGTTTTACCCATTCTATTTCTAACTGAATTTGTGGATCTATTTTATCATGTTCTGGTTGTGGGTATTGTTGTAACATGATGGTGTCATCAGTTTTATTCGTTACTCGTTGCCATAATTCTTCTGTGATAAATGGCATGAATGGATGTAACAAACATAGTAGTTTTTCTAGCACATGCAATAAAGTGTGTAATGTTCCAGCTGGGTTGCTGGATTGTAACATCGGTTTTGAGAATTCTAAGTACCAGTCACAATATTCATTCCATGTAAATTCATATAAGCTATTTGCTGCTAAATCAAAGCGATAGTTGTTTATATGTTGATTTACTTGTTCGCTTAGTTGTTGAAAGCGTGAGATTATCCAACGATCTACTAAGGATAATTCCGTGGGGCTGCTATCTTTGCCTTCTGTATTCATTAATACATAGCGGGTTGCATTCCATAATTTATTGCAAAAATTTCTATAACCTTCTATTCTGCCTAAATCAAAACGAATATCGCGCCCTGTTGAGGCTAAAGCTGCAAAGGTAAATCGTAAAGCATCAGTTCCAAAGGCTGGAATTCCATCAGGATAATGTTTACGAGTATCCTTTTCAATTTTAGCTGCCATTTGTGGTTGCATTAAGCCGCTGGCACGCTTGACAAGTAATGTTTCTAAGTCTATACCATCTATTAAATCAATGGGATCTAAGACGTTACCCTTTGATTTAGACATTTTCTGCCCTTCAGCGTCTCGAATTAAGCCGTGAATATAGATTTCATGAAAGGGTACGTCATCCATGAATTTGAGACCCATCATAATCATGCGGGCAACCCAGAAGAATATAATATCAAAGCCTGTTACTAGTACGCTAGTTGGATAAAAAGCCTTTAAACGCTCAGTGTTTTCTGGCCATCCCAAGGTGGAAAATGGCCATAATGCTGATGAAAACCATGTATCTAGTACGTCTGGATCTTGTTGTAATTTTACCGTTGCCGCTAGTTGATATTTTTCACGAACTTGTGCTTCTGAATGCCCGACATAGAATTTACCATTTTCATCATACCAAGCTGGAATGCGATGTCCCCACCATAATTGGCGACTTATGCACCAGTCTTGAATATTATTCATCCATTCAAAATAGGTTTTTTTCCAGTTATCTGGTACAAATTTAATACGTCCATCTTCAACCGCTTTAATTGCTGGTGCGGCTAAGTCTTCGACTTTGACAAACCATTGATCAGTTAAAAACGGCTCAATTATGCTCTGACTTCTATCACCGCGCGGTACCGTTAATTTATGAGGTTTGGTTTCAACTAATAATTCGGCGGCTTCTAAATCGGCTAAAATTTGTTTACGCGCTACAAATCTATCCATGCCTTGATAAGCCGCTGGTGCATTATCATTCAATTTGGCATCAATAGTAAAAATATTTATTAGTGGCAAATCATGGCGTTGACCCATTGCGTAATCATTAAAATCATGAGCTGGTGTGATTTTTACGCAGCCGGTTCCAAATTCTGGATCGACATAATTATCAGCAATTATGGGGATTTTACGCTCAGTTAAGGGTAAAGCGATTTGTTTGCCAATTAGGTGTTGATAACGCTCATCATCAGGATGCACTGCAACGGCACTATCACCTAACATGGTTTCAGGGCGCGTAGTGGCAACGATTAGATCACCATTACCATCGGCTAATGGGTAACGTAAATGCCATAATGAGCCATTTTCTTCTTCTGAAATTACTTCTAAATCAGAGACGGCAGTATGTAATACTGGATCCCAATTAACTAGGCGTTTACCCCTATAAATTAAACCTTCATCATATAAACGGACAAATACTTCACGTACCGCCTCAGAAAGCCCTTCATCCATAGTAAAACGTTCATTCTGCCAATCCAATGATGCGCCCATGCGGCGTAATTGGCGAGTAATATGCCCACCAGATTCTTGTTTCCATTCCCAAATTTTGTCAACAAAAGCCTCACGCCCTAAATCATGTCGGGTTTGACCATCAGCGGCTAATTGTCGCTCAACTACCATTTGTGTCGCAATTCCGGCATGATCAGTTCCAGCTTGCCACAAGGTTTGATCACCCTTCATACGATGATAACGGGTTAATAAATCCATTAAAGTATCTTGAAAAGCGTGACCCATATGTAAAGTTCCAGTTACATTAGGCGGCGGAATCATAATACAATAAGGCGTATCAGCATTTTGAGGAGTAAAGTAACCCTTTTGTTCCCAAGTTTGATACCAATGCTGTTCAATTGTTTTAGGATTGTAAGTTTTTTCCATGTTTTTTTAATTAGTTATATATGTTATGAAATTATATCAATATGCAATATTAATGCGTTTAAATCGTCCAATTGGAATTTTGCTTTTATTATGGCCCACGTTGTGGGCTTTATGGATTGCTGGACAAGGTCATCCTGATGTATTAGTAACAACGGTATTCATTTTGGGGGTTATATTAATGCGTTCTGCTGGTTGTGTCATAAATGATTATGCAGATCGTAATATTGATCCACATGTAAAACGTACTCGTGAACGTCCATTAGCGGCTAAGCGCGTTACTGAAAAAGAAGCCTTAATATTATTTGTGGTTCTATGCTTAATCGCTTTTAGTCTGGTGTTATTAATGAATATTTTAACAATTGGACTATCTGTAATAGCGGCTTTATTAGCGGCTGCATATCCATTTATGAAACGTTATACCCATTTTCCACAAGTTTTTCTAGGTGCTGCTTTTGGATTTGCAATACCAATGGCATTTGCTGCACAAACTGGTGAAATTCCCTTAATAGCATGGTTGTTATTTGTAATAAATATATTATGGACAGTGGTTTATGACACATTATATGCGATAGTTGATCGCGAAGATGATTTATTAATAGGAGTAAAATCAACAGCGATTTTATTTGGCAAAGCAGATAAAGTGATAGTGGCAAGCTTACAAATTATAGTGATAATTTTGTTGTTATATTTAGGAATGTTATTAGGTTATACTTATTTATATTATATAGGGATATTTATAGCAGCAATGTTAGCAATATATCAACAATGGCTAATCAAAGATCGAGAAGCTGCAAAATGTTTTCAAGCGTTTTTGAATAATCATTGGTTTGGAATGGCTGTCTTTGTTGGAATTGTGGGACATTATTATACTTAGCGAAAAGACCTGACAGGTTTTTAAAACCTGTCAGGTCTGAAATTACAAGACTAATACGTTTTATCAAGAGTACAAGGTGAAAAACAAATGTCATTAACAAGAAAATATTTATATATAATATTATTATTTTTTAATAGTAACAAATGCACCAGCACAAGAGCGTTTCGCTTTGGTGATTGGAAATTCTGATTATCAGGATGGTAAGGATTTGGCTGCTGTGTTGAGTCAATTATATTTTAAGGTTATTCATAAGAATAATCTTAATTTACGGGAAATGAAACAAGCAATTAACCAATTTGGCAACAAATTACGTAAATTGGGTGGTGTTCTATTATTCTCATGGCAATGTTTCATGATGATTCTGATTGGTTAGGTACCTTCGTTGCTCTACTGCTAATTGCCGCTAACCTATTTTTGTTGTATAGAGTACAACGAATGGCGTGGATAAACGAATAAGTCTATCAAATTAATTAGATTATCCACGTAATTCGTTGTACTTACATCAAATTAACATTAGTTATTAAATAACTTGATCATGAAAAAAAATAAATGATACAAAAAAAGTCAAAATCAGCTATGATTCAAACAACGTGGACAGAGAAGATATACAGATGTGAAACCAATTAAACTCAACTACATAGACGGAAGAATTACAATTTATCCTAACTTATGTAATGGGAAACCTACAATACGTGGAAAAAGGGTAACAGTCCAAACAATTGTTGAATTTTTAAGTGCAGGAGAGACAAAGGAAAAAATTCTAAAGCAATATCCATCGCTAGAAGAGTGTATTCAAACAAGATTGAAGGTATAGATTAAATGTACCGCCCCAGAAAGCCCATAACCCATAGCGACCATGCTGCGTAATTGGCGAGTATATTCTTGTTTCCATTCCCAAATTTTATCAAAAAAAGCCTCACGCCCTAAATCATGACAGGTCTGAAACTCGATAAAAATCTTATGAAATATCTGTAGTAAAATGGTTGGTTCTCACCGACCCTACAAAGCTAGAACGTGGGATACGCAGTCAGCGCAAGCTCATATATTAATAGACAAATTTCAAAAAAATGCTATTATTAATTATTTAAAAAGGATAAAAGCAATTAAAAAAATACATAACAGACACCAATATTGAAGCTTTAATATCTATATTATTTTATTATCTGATGATCCTTTTGGTAATTATTAAGATTATCATATTTTTGCCGTGCCTTACTAACAGCCCCATAATTCTTATCACTCCATTCTACAAGTGTTTCAAATATAGGTGCAAGGCTATTCGCTAAGTCTGTGTATTCATATTCAACACGTGGGGGAATTTCTGGGTATTGTGTGCGCTTGACCAAACCATCACGTTCTAATTCTCGCAATTGCTGAGTTAGCATTTTTTGCGAAACATTTCCAATTGACCTTTGCAATTGGTTAAATCGCATACATCCATCTTTAAGATGCCAAAGAATTTCTGATTTCCAACGCCCAGCAAAAACGTTTAGTGTGCCTCTTATTGGGCAAGCAAATTGATGCTTTTTTTTAGTCATATTATCACTCCAGTTTAACAGTTACTAAAAGGTACCTACTTTACAATATTATTGTACACCACTATATTATATGGTATGAATATACAAATATTACATAGAGATCAGCTGCCACTTGGTGGATTTGCAGGATTAAAAGAACATCGTCTGGTTGTAGATCAGCGTATTGGTGGTGATAATGATGCATGGGATGGGCTTGGTAACTTCGTTTATTTAGCGGATGCACGTTTTCAACCCAATGGTGAGACACATATGCATTCTCATAAAGAAATTGATGTTATCTCAATTCTTGTAGAAGGAGGCATCACCCATGAAGGTTCGCTAAAACACGGTCAATCATTGGATACCGATCAAGCACAGGCTCAACGCGCAGGCGGTGAAGGCTTTAGTCATAACGAAATAAATCCTGATGATAAAAAAAATCGCCTGATACAGCTTTGGGTTTTACCTGAGACTGAAGGTGAACCAGCTAGTTATAAGTTATATACGCTTGAGCAAGGTAAATTGACTCGTATCTATGGTGGCTCAAAAGATCAGGACAAAACGCTTGATAGCCATACTATTATGGAAGTGGGAATGTTGTCTGCTAATCAGGAAATTTCAAAGAATGGTGAATTTCTAGCGTATATCACCAGAGGAAAAGGTCAGCTGAATAATGAAATCGTGAAAGATGGTGATCTTATTCGCGGTGATAATTTAAATTTTAAAGCGGTTGATGATGTGCAAATTATTGTAATCACAACTAAAGGAAATAATCATGGTTAAATTACTATTTTTTGCAGGAAGTGCGCGTAAAGATTCCATAAACAAGAAGTTAGCAAAGCTAGCTGCTAATATGGCACAAAAAGCTGGCGCACAAGTTACATATATTGATTTAAAAGATTTTGAAATGCCGTTATATGACGGTGATTTGGAAGCGCAAAATGGTATTCCTGAAAATGCTAAAAAACTGAAACAAGTTTTTGTAGAACACGACGGTTTCTTCATTGCATCACCCGAATATAATAGTTCCATGTCCGCTCTATTGAAGAACTCATTGGATTGGATATCACGTCCACACGAACAAAATGAAGCAGCTTTGATTGCATTCAAGGGCAAGGTTGCAGCATTGGGTTCGGTTTCCCCGGGTGGATTAGGTGGATTACGTGGACTTGTACCTCTGCGTATGATGCTTGGCAATATTGGGGTAACTGTTGTGCCTTCACAAACTGCTATTAACTCAGGATTTCAAGCGTTTGACGACAATGAACAACTAAAAAACGAGAATCAGGCTGAAATGCTAAAAGCTACTATTGATGAATTCGTGAAAATAGCTAGCCGAATGAACAATTTAGAATAATAATTGGCAAAGACCTGACAGGTTTTTAAAACCTGTCAGGTCTGAAACCCTACACCTATAGACTTGAAATTAAAAATGTTTTATTGCAGATACCGAAATAACCATACCTTGCAAATATTTTTTGGTTGTGATATTTTTCATTCCTGCTTCTTTGAATAAATCTGAAATATCACTCATTTTCATTTTTGGAGCTAGCTTGTGCCAAGCTCTCATTGCAGCAACAGAAAATTCTGAATCCCCAACTGATGCTTGTAATGAACCTAAGTTTTCATCATTAAATTTAGCTGAAGGTACAAGGATAGTAATCGTACCTCCTTTTTTACAAGTACGAGTTAGTTCGTAAATTGCTTTACTCTTATCAGGTACAATATTAATAAGTGAAGCAGCAATAACGACATCAAAAAAATTATCTTCAAAGGGTAAATCAAACACACTTGCAACTAAAAAATCAATTTGACTGTGGTTGGTTTTAGCAAGCTCAATCATCTTATTAGAAGCATCAACCCCTTTAGGAATATAGCCCAATTTCGCCATATATGAAGTTAAAGCACCTGTTGCACATCCGACTTCTAATATTTTACTTTTAGTAGGAAGCTTATGATCATCAATCCACTGATGTAGCGTATTCTTATACCAATTTAACTCATTAATTTTGTCAAAAAGTACAGTGGGTTTAAAGATAATCAACATCTTAATTTGCATCTGAAAATAATATTTTTGCAGCCATAAAATCATGCTTTGCTGCTCTGTTTAGGCATCCATAAAAATAAAAGAACAATAATCCATGTTGCATTAAACATAGGGAAAGCAGAATCTGTAATATTTACAGTGCCATTCATGGTATAAAATATTCCAGCTCCTAAGTCTATGAACTGAATTAAGATCATAAATTGAATCCATAAAATATATTTCAAAGGATCTTTTGCTATATAAATTAAAGCAATACCATAGGCTATAAATCTCGCAGCTAACATTGCTAGTGGGTAATAAATGTCAGCTTGAGGAATACTATGTCCTGTACTTTTCAAAAAAAACTCTGGAAGAAATAAATGAAAAACACCCAATATAATCTGAATAGCTCCAACAAGGTACAATAAATAAGTCATCTTCTTCATGTTTTTAACTCTTTATTTTAAAATAAAGTTAAATTATAAGAATTAAGGTATACTTTTGCAAGTAATTACCAAAAGTATAGTAAGGAGTATTATGGATAGTTTAGCTCAAAATCAAGCTTGCAATGAAGAATGTCCTGTAAAAAAAACGGCTGAGATTATCGAGGGAAAGTGGACAACACTGGTTATTAGAGAACTCTTGCCTCATAAAAAGCGATATTCGGAAATTCAAAGAGCTTTAAAAGGTATCAGCCCAAAGGTGCTAACCTCTCGTTTGAGGCTGCTAGAACAAAAAGGCTTAATTACCAGAACTGTATATGCTACAGTTCCACCAACAACAGAATATGAACTAACAAGCATTGGGAGAAAGCTGAAAGAAGTATTAAATGCTATGGCAGAATTTGGAAAAAAACTCTAATCAATTCCCTACCAACACAAGCGTGGCTAATTCAGCTTGCCGCTTGTGGTTTATGAGCAAAATATTCTCTAACTTTTTTAGTTAATTCTGTGATATTCATATCTATTTGTCCCCAAATATTTATAATATCACTTTTATCCAACTAAATCAATCCGTTCTTCAATACTCAATGTCTGGCGTGGAATTAAAATACTAGTACAATGTTGCCGTTCATCTGCACATAATCCTTGGGTTAAGCTATTTAGGTGTTCCATATAGGCGCGATTTAGGGCTGCTTTGCCAGTTTCATATACTAATGGGATTGCTGGTTGTAATATTATTAGTTTGTTAAAGTATTGCTTGCATACTTTAAAGCATTTGTTGAGATAGCTTTCTAGTTGAGAGTAATCGACTTCAGTGTCGCCTTGTATTTCTGCTAGTGTGTAAGCCATGAAGTCTATGGGAGTTCGATCTGTTATGAAAGCTTTGGTTTCTGCTTGCCAAATTGTAATAGCGGCTTCTATTACGTGGTGTTGAATTGATAAGCGAGTTTTAAAGTCTAGCGGCTGAGATGGATCTAATCCATGCTCTGCAAATACGCCGCTAGTGTTGGTTTTTACAAATTTTATTTGCTTTTGTTTGGCAATTGCTGCTGCTAATGTTGTTTTGCCAGTTCGATGACTGCCACAAATTCCTATGTTCATTAGCGGCGGCAGGCTGAGCAACTTGGACGTTTTCTACACCAGCGTTTATAACTAGATGATTGTTTTGTTAATAGATATTTTATCACTGCACAATCATGTTCTTTTAAGTTTGAAGAAAAATGATGGTAGCCTTGATTGCCTTTTGCAACAAAGTATAAGGCATTGCCTTCGCTAGGATGTAGAGCGGCTTCTATGGCTGCAATTCCGGGCATTGCGATAGGTGTTGGCGGTAATCCTTTGTATATATAAGTATTATAAGGGCTATCAATTCTTAGATCTCGTTTGTAAATTTTGCCATCATAAGCTTCAGATAGTGCATAAATCACTGTTGGATCAGTTTGTAATAACATTCCTTTTTTTAAGCGTCTGGTAAATACACCACCAATTAATGGGCGTTCTACAGCAGCAGCCGTTTCTTTTTCTATTATTGATGCTAATATTAAAGCTTGATATGGAGTTTTTAGAGGTAAATTATCATCGCGTTTTTTCCAAGCGGCTGCTAATTTGCAAATCCAAGTTTTGCCATGATTGTATCATTATCATCCAAAGTTTGAATTAGTTTAGGATGTTTACGTATTGCGGCTAAAACTTGTTTGAAATTCCAACATTTATCAGATATTCTCCAGCTTTAATTTTATGAGCTCTTTTTTGCCAACGCGCTAAATTTACCCATAAAAATGCAGTTGGGTAATTTAGAAGTTTTTTATCCATTAAGTTAATGGCAACTCTGCGCAAGGTGGTATTAGGCTCTACCATATGATGCACATCTTCAGATAATGCAATTGGCGTTTGGAGATTTGGATGAAGAGGCGGGCTTCGTGGATAACAGTTTAAAAACCGGCACTCCCTCTTGGTTAGCTCGCTTCGCTTTTCTGTTACTGATTGCCGCTCACCTATTTTTGATTTACTACTGCTTTTTTGATGGATGGCGGTTGTTTGTATAGAGTACAACGAATGGCGTGGATAAACGAATAAGTCTATAAAATTAATTATATTATCCACGTAATTCGTTGTACTTACATTATTCCTCATAGTTATAACAGGAGATACAAAATGGAAATAAATATTTCGACTAATCAAACCTCCAATGCGGCTGATACATTGTTCAATATGTTAATGGAAGATAAACTTAAACATGATAATTAGCGGAAAACTTAGCAAATTTACCGGCTTATGGGCTACTTGTAACAGCTACTGTTGCCCAATTTCCACCGATACGTTTAGCTTTAAAGACCTGTCAGGTCTGAAACTCGATAAAAATCTTATGAAGTATCTGTAGTAAAATGGTCGGTTATCACCGACCCTACAAGGCTAGAACGTGAGATACGCAGTCAGCGCAAGCTCAGATATTAATAGACAAATTTAAAAAAAAATGGTATTATTATTTATAACCTAAACCATATGAGAAATCATCATTTGTAATTTAAAGACCTTATTACCTAATATTCTTATGGATAAAAATGAAAAATTAAACCTGATAGTGCTATTGACAGTCATATCTACTACATCATATGCTTTGGAAGAAGATCATCATAAGCATGTTGGTAATACAAATATTAAAATCAACTATGGAACGCTAGATTTTGAGAACTCAAAAAAGAAAGACAATGGTAAACGTTATGGTATAGAACTAGACCATCAAGATCACAAACACCATTATCAGTTCTATTATGAAGAGACCTATACCGATACAACAAAGAGGCTCAATAAAGATCTAGAAGTAAAAAAACATACCTTAAAATATCAATATAACATATCCAAAAAGAATAACTTATCTTTATCCTATGCCAACATAGATGATAACCTGATGAAAGAGACTGATGGAGGTCATATTTATGGTTTAGGCTATCGCTACAAAACACTAAGTTTAACGCAATACCTTAGTGACTATAAGAACTTTGATGTTTATCAGAGTGATCTTAAACTTGGCTTCAAAAAAAAGTTTAACAATATAGAGTTTATCAGTGCAGTTATAGGGAAGTACATCCACCTCAACGATAAAAACAGCAATAACTTTAGCAAAAAAGCCAAGAACAACTACTTTAGCTTGGGACTAAAGGGTCATGCTCATTATAAAGGTTACCACCTTGGTGTAGGAACCTATCTAGGAGAACGTATATTTGCTGTTATGAATGAAGGACTTAAAGTACAACATCACGCTATGGAGTTTAAAGAGAGTTATATGCTAGGGATTGGCAAAAAGATCGACAACTTCCTGATTCACCTTAGATATGCTCAGCATAAAGCCAAAGAAGTACCTATTAATAATGATAATGTTAAGGTAAAAAATATTATGCTTGAGATTGATTATAAGTTTTAAATATCTTCAATGTTCCATGTAGGCGCGATTTAGGGCTGCTTTGGGCAAGCCTCACAACTTGGACGATAAAATATCCAAGCAATCACAATAGTGGTAATGGAAAGTGTTAAACCCAGTGATGCATTAGCTTAGAGCAAATAGTTTTGCAAAATCTTTAAAAATAAAGGATAAAATGATGAGCTATCAACCACCCTACCGTATCACTACAAAAATAACCCATTTTCTAACTAATATTGCTGAAATATTAGGAGAGATAAAATACATAGATTCAAAGCTGAATACGCCCAAACTACGCAAAATCAACAAGATCAAAACCATTACTGGCACACTGCAAATAGAGGGTAATAGTTTTTCAGAACAAAAAGTATCTGCTGTATTGGAAGGGAAAAGAGTATTAAGTACACCCAAAGAACTAGCCGAAGTGCAAGGGGCAATTGCTGTTTATGAGCAGTTTCCGCACTATGATTGCTATAATATAGATCATTTGCTCAAGGCACATCAATTGATGATGGGGCAAATATTAACCCGTGCTGGACACTTTCGCACACAATCTGTTGGTGTGTATGGAAAAGAAGGTGTTACTCATATTGCACCACCAGCAAATATGGTATCAGGCTTAATGGCTGAGCTGTTTGACTGGTTGCAACAGTCAGCAGAACATCCTTTAATTAGCAGTAGTATTTTTCACTATGAGTTTGAATTTATCCATCCATTCATTGATGGCAATGGTAGGATGGGTCGTTTGTGGCAGACACTGATTTTAAATAACTGGAAACCCCTGTTTCAAACTATACCAGTGGAAAGTGTGATCAGGGATTATCAACAGGATTATTATCATGCACTACAGCAATCGGGCAATGATGGAGAAAGCACTGTTTTTATAGAGTTTATGTTGCAGGTTATTTTGGAATCCATCCAACAGGTAACAGAGAGTATATGAAATATTATGCTTTTATCCAACTAAATCAATCCGTTCTTCAATACTCAATGTCTGGCGTGGAATTAAAATACTAGTACAATGTTGCCGTTCATCTGCACATAATCCTTGAATTAAGCTATTTAGATGTTCCATATAGGCGCGATTTAGGGCTGCTTTGCCTGTTTCATATACTAATGGTATTGCTGGTTGTACTATTATTAGTTTGTTAAAGTATTGCTTGCATACTTTAAAGCATTTGTTCAGATAGCTTTCTAGTTGAGAGTAATCGACTTCAGTGTCGCCTTGTATTTCTGCTAGTGTGTAAGCCATGAAGTCTATGGGAGTTCGATCTGTTATGAAAGCTTTGGTTTCTGCTTGCCAAATTGTAATAGCGGCTTCTATTACGTGGTGTTGAATTGATAAGCGAGTTTTAAAGTCTAGCGGCTGAGATGGATCTAATCCATGCTCTGCAAATACGCCGCTAGTGTTGGTTTTTACAAATTTTATTTGCTTTTGTTTGGCAATTGCTGCTGCTAATGTTGTTTTGCCAGTTCGATGACTGCCACAAATTCCTATGTTCATTAGCTGCGGCAGGCTTGACAACTTGGACGTTTTCTACACCAGCGTTTATAACTAGATGAATGTTTTGTTAGTAGATATTTTATCACTGCACAATCATGTTCTTTTAAGTTTGAAGAAAAATAATGGTAGCCTTGATTGCCTTTTGCAACAAAATATAGGGTAGTTCCTTCGCTAGGATGTAGAGCGGCTTCTATGGCTGCAATTCCGGGCATTGCGATAGGTGTTGGCGGTAATCCTTTGTATCTATAAGTATTATAAGGGCTATCAATTCTTAGATCTCGTTTGTAAATTTTGCCATCGTAAGCTTCAGATAGTGCATAAATCACTGTTGGATCAGTTTGTAATAACATTCCTTTTTTTAAGCGTCTGGTAAATACACCACCAATTAATGGGCGTTCTACAGCAGCAGCCGTTTCTTTTTCTATTATTGATGCTAATATTAAAGCTTGATATGGAGTTTTTAGAGGTAAATTATCATCGCGTTTTTTCCAAGCGGCTGCTAATTTGCTTTGCATCATTTTATAAGCTCGCTTTAAAAGCGCAACGTCGGTAGTTTTGCTGGTAAAAATATAAGTATCTGGATAAAAACGCCCTTCTGGATGCTGATTTGCAAATCCAAGTTTTGCCATGATCGTATCATTATCATCCAAAGTTTGAATTAGTTTCGGATGTTTACGTATTGCGGCTAAAACTTGTTTGAAATTCCAACCTTCAGGTATGGTTAATTTATACTTTACGGTTTTACCAGCAATCATTTTATCTAATAGTTGTTGAGGGGTAATTCCAACATTTATCAGATATTCTCCAGCTTTAATTTTATGAGCTTTTTTTTGCCAACGCGCTAAATTTACCCATAATAATGCAGTTGGGTAATTTAGAAGTTTTTTATCCATTAAGTTAATGGCAACGGTGCGCAAGGTGGTATTAGGCTCTACCATATGATGCACATCTTCAGATAATGCAATTGGCATATGAAGTTTATTTTTATAAACCCAATAACCACCTCCCGCTATTGTGCTAACTACGAGAGTGATGAATAAGAAGAGGAATAATAGGATTCTTAACATTTCCTAAACACCAAGCTGCCATTAGTGCCTCCAAATCCAAAGGAGTTTGACACTGCTACTTCAATTGTCATTTCTTTGGCTTGGTTTGCTACATAATCTAAGCCTTCACATTCAGGATCAATATTATGTATATTAATTGTCGGTGGTGCAACTTGATCGCGAATACTTAATATACTGAATATGGCTTCTAATCCTCCTGCTGCTCCTAATAAATGTCCAGTCATGGATTTCGTAGAGCTGATTGCTAAATTTTTCGCATAATCGCCAAAGGCTGTTTTTATTGCTAGTGTTTCTACTTTATCGCCTGCTGGAGTTGAGGTGCCATGTGCATTTATATAGTTTACTTGTTCTGGATTTATTTTTGCATCGTTTAAGGCATTTAACATGCAACGTCGTGCGCCATTGCCATCTTTAGGCGGTAAAGTCATGTGATATGCGTCACCACTCATACCTGAACCTACTAATTCTGCATATATTTTGGCACCGCGTTGTTTTGCAGTTTCATATTCTTCTAATACTAAAACGCCAGCACCATCACCTAATACAAAGCCATCACGATCAATATCCCAAGGGCGGCTAGCTGTTTCTGGATCGTCGTTACGGGTAGATAATGCACGGGCTGCTCCAAAACCACCCATTCCCATTTCTGAACTTGCCATTTCGGCACCACCAGCAATCATAACATCTGCATCACCATATTGAATTAGGCGAGCGGCATTTCCAATATTATGAGTTCCTGTGGAACAGGCTGTTGAAATTGCATAATTTGGACCCTTTAAACCATATTTAACTGATAAATTACCAGAGATCATATTTATAATATTAGCAGGTACAAAAAATGGGGATATTTTACGTACTCCAGCTTTTAAATAGGCATTATGACCTTTTTCAATTCCGGGTAATCCGCCTATTCCTGCGCCAATTGCTACACCAATTCGTTCTGCATTAGTTTCTGTTATTTCTAATCCTGCATCTTCAATAGCTTGAGTTGCAGCAGCAATTCCATAATGGATAAATGGATCCATTTTTCTTGCATCTTTAGCTGACAAATATTGTTTTACATCAAAACCTTTGACTTGCCCTGCTATTTGACTAGGAAAACTAGAAATATCAAAATTGGTGATTTTTGCAATACCACTTTTGCCTGCTAATATAGCTTTCCAACTTTCTTCTACTGTTAAACCTACTGGAGAAACAGCTCCTAAACCAGTAATTACTACACGTCTTTTAGTCACGATATTTATGTTGTAGGTTGGGCTGACAAAAGTAAGCCCAACGGATTGTTATGAAATTATTTTTGATGATCCTGTATATAAGAAACTGCTTCTTTTACAGTTGTAATTTTTTCTGCATCTTCATCTGGAATTTCGCATCCAAATTCTTCTTCTAATGCCATTACTAATTCAACTGTATCAAGAGAATCTGCACCTAAATCATCAACAAAAGAGGAATCTGTTTTAACTTGATCTGCTTGAACACCTAATTGTTCTACAACTATACCTTTTACTTTTTCTTCAATACTCATTTTATATTTTCTCCTTATGACATATACATGCCACCATTGACATGTATGGTTTCACCTGTAATATACCCCGATGCTTTTGAGGCTAAAAATACTACCGCAGCTGCAATATCATCTACATTGCCAATACGGTTCAGTGGGATATTTTTTAACATTGCTTCTTGTTGTTTTTCTATCAATCCACGTGTCATATCGGTTTCAATAAATCCCGGTGCAACTGTGTTGACTGTAATATTACGACTACCTACTTCTTTTGCAAGTGATTTGCTAAATGCTATTGTACCGGCTTTTGCCGCTGCATAATTTGTTTGCCCAGCATTTCCAGTTAAACCTATTATACTGGTAATTGTAATTATACGTCCATGTCGCGCTTTTGTCATTGGGCGCAATACGGCTTTTGATAGGCGATATACTGAACTTAAATTGGCATCAATTACTGCATTCCAATCATCATCTTTCATGCGTACAAATAATGAATCACGAGTAATACCAGCATTATTGACTAGAATACTCGGACTTTGTATGTCATCAAATAAGTTTTTAATGCTATCAGTATCTGTAATATCTAGTACTTTGCCTTCACCTTGATAATCAGTTAAATATTCAGTGATGTTATCAGCACCAGCAGAACTAGTTGCGGTTCCAATAACAACAGCTCCTGCTTGGGCTAAAGCTAAGGCAATTCCTTTACCTATTCCACGACTAGCTCCTGTTACTAAAGCTATTTCTCCAGTTAAATCTAAGTTCATGCTGCTGTCTCTAAAGCTTGTTCTAGTGTTTTTGCAGTTGTTTGACGCGAAATGCGTTTATTTAAGCCGGTTAATACTTTTCCAGCTCCGCATTCAATTAATGTGGTAACTCCTTCTGCAATCATCTTTTCAATTGTTGCTACCCATAGCACTGGATTATGTAATTGCTGTACTAAAGCTGTAGCAATATCAGGTGCTTGGGTTTTTATGGAGGTATCTACATTGTGAATTACGGCAATTTTTGGCACTGTTATAGTGACATCTTTTAATCTTTCAGCCATTTGTTCAGCAGCGGGTTTCATTAAGCTACTATGAGATGGAACGCTTACAGGTAATTTAATTGCCTTTTTTGCACCAAGCTTTTTAGCTGCTGCAATTGCAGCTTCTACTCCGGCAGCATTCCCAGCAATAACAACTTGCCCGGGGGCGTTAAAATTCACTGCTGAAACAACTTGTGCTTGAGCTTTACAAGCTTCAATCACTTGTTCATCTTTTAAACCTAAGATAGCCGCCATTGCACCTTCACCTTCTGGCACTGCTGCTTGCATAAAACGCCCACGATCTTGGGCTAAGCTAACTGCATCTTCATATGCTAATGCACCAGCACAAACTAAGGCACTATATTCACCAAAGCTATGCCCTGCCATAAAGCTAGGTTTGCTACTACCACCTTGATCTTGCCAAATACGCCATAAAGCTACACTAGCAGCTAATAAGACGGGTTGGGTTTTTTCGGTTTGATTTAAGCTTTCTTTTGGTCCATTTTGACTTAGTTTCCATAAGTCATAATGTAAAATATCACTTGCTTGTTCAAAGGTTTGCTGCACTATTGGGTAAGTTGCATTTAAGTCGGCTAACATTCCGACTGATTGAGAACCTTGCCCGGGAAAAATAAATGCGTGTGTCATAATTTAATTAAAGCTGCTCCCCAAGTAAATCCTCCACCGATTGCTTCTAATAACATAGTATCCCCACGTTTAATACGTCCATCACGTACACCTACATCTAAGGCTAATGGTATTGATGCAGCTGAGGTATTACCATGTTCTGATACGGTTAATATTACTTTTTCTATAGGTAGATTTAATTTTTTGGCGGTTGCGGATATAATCCGAATATTTGCTTGATGGGGAATTAACCAGTCAATATCACTAGTATTTAATTGATTTTTTGTCAAGACTTCTTCAACTAGACTGCCTAATATTTTAACTGCAAATTTGAAAACTTCATTACCTTTCATTTCGGTAAAGCCATTACCATCAAGTTTGCCTTGTCTAACTGTAGCAGGAACGGTTAATTTATCTTTATGGGAACCATCAGCATGTAAGCTAGTAGATAAGATACCGGGTTCTGAGCTGGCTTCTAATATCACTGCGCCGGCACCATCACCAAATAATACACAAGTATTACGATCTTTCCAATCTACTAAGCGCGAAAAAACTTCTGCACCTATAACTAAAGCGCGTTTGACGCTGCCAGTTTTGATAAATTTATCGGCAATGCTTAAACCATAAATAAAACCACTACAAACAGCTTGTACATCAAATGCAGCGGCATGATTATTCCCTAATCGTTCTTGTAGAAGGCAGGCAGTGCTAGGAAAAATTCGATCCGGCGTAGTAGTAGCTACAATGATTAAATCTAATTCAGCAGCATCAAGATTAGCTGCTTCTAATGCGCGACGAGCCGCTTGTTCTGCTAAATCGCAAGTTCCTTGATCAGCAGCAGCTAAATGACGAGTACGTATGCCAGTGCGTTCTACGATCCATTGATCGCTAGTTTCTACCATAGTTGCTAATTCTGCATTAGTCAAAATTCTATCTGGTAGATAACCACCGGTTCCAATAATACGAGAATAACTCACTCAGTTTGCCTTTTGTTCGTTTAACAAGGTTGCTAATTGTTGGCTAATTTTTGATGGGACGTTTTTTTGTACTTCAATTATTGCTTCTCTAATGGCATAGCTAAATGATAATACATCAGCACTACCATGACTTTTGATAACAATACCACGTAAACCTAATAAACTTGCCCCATTATAACGACGCGGATCAATTTTATTACGTATATCTTTTAATATCGGCAGACAAATTAATGCTGCTAAACGTGTCAGCCAATTTTTATTAAAACTTTGTTTCACATAATGGCTGATCATTTTAGCCACACCTTCTGTGGTTTTTAAAGATACATTACCCACAAAACCATCACATACTACGACATCAACAGTACCTTTGTTAATATCATCGCCTTCAACAAAACCAATATAATTAATATCGGAAATCGCATTTAAGCGTTTTGCTGCCGCTTTAATTTGTTCATTGCCTTTTATTTCTTCTTCGCCAATATTTAATAATCCAATACGTGGATTAGCTAAATTATCGACGGCTTCAGCTAATACTGAACCCATGATTGCAAATTGAAATAATTGTTCGGCACTGCTGTCAATATTAGCACCTAAATCAAGTACATGGGTAGTTGTTTCTTCCATGTTAGGTATTGCACTAATTATAGCAGGGCGATCAATACCGGGTAAAGTTTTTAGTACATAACGAGCAGTTGCCATTAATGCACCAGTATTACCAGCACTAACACAAGCATCTGCTTCACCTTGCTTAACTAAATTAATAGCAACGCGCATAGATGAATCTTTCTTATAACGTAAAGCACGCGAAGGAAGTTCATCCATTTCTACTCGTTGAGTAGCATGATGAACAGATAAGCTTTGTTGTATTTTAGTAGATTGTTGAGCGATTAAAGGATTTATTACCTTTTCATCACCAACAAGAGTTAGCTCTACATTATCAAATTCTGCTAATATTTGTGCAGCGGCTGGAATAACTATTGATGGTCCATGATCACCACTCATCGCATCTAATGCAATACGCAGTGTCAACTATTATCATCCTTAGTTGTAATGATTTTACGTCCTTTATAATAACCAGATGGGCTAATATGATGACGGAGATGTTCTTCTCCTAATGTGGGTTCAATAGATAAAGTTGGTCCCTTTAAGCTATCATGGGAACGGCGCATACCTCGTTTGGAACGGGTTTTACGATTTTGTTGGACTGCCATATTTTATTTATATTCCTATTATAAATTTAAATTTTCTAAAATTTTAAAGGGGTTTTCTTTCAGATCTTCTGGATCTGATTTTAATCTTTTATATTGATTTGATGAACAATCTGTATGATAGCTTACAATCGGTAATGCTAACAGTAGTTCATCTTCAATCATATTATATAATGAAACTTCAGGATTTGTAAGTATTAAAGCTTCATAATTCTGAGGTACTTCTTGATCTTCATTATTTAATATGATTAACGCAACTTTTGTCTCAATTGGTAATAACATCACTTGCAAACAACGTTGACATAACACATTTACAGTTGTTTGTATATTACCTGTAATAATTGAGCGATGTTGTTCATTAGTTGTAAAATGCCAATCAATTTCTACAGTTCCATCTTGATTATATAGACTATCCTGTAATCTTGACATTTCTGCTAGATCAACATTTCCTTTTAAATGACAATCTTGCAAAGTAAAACGCTTTGCATCAATAAAATTGGGTAATTTATCTAACATTTAATGTATGTATTATATAATAAATAGAAAAATATGTCAAAAACTTTAGTACTTGCTTCAACATCTCCATTTAGAAAAGAAATTCTAAGTCGTCTTCATATTGCTTTTGAAACTGTTGCACCATTAGTTGATGAAACACCGCTTGAAAATGAATCGCCAACTCAATTGGTAACTCGTTTATCTATATTAAAAGCCAAATCTGCTAAATTAGAACGCGCTTTAGTTATAGGTTCTGATCAAGTCGCAGTTGTAGATAATAATACCATTTTAGGTAAACCGGGTAATCATGAACAAGCAGTGAAACAATTAAATCAGGTTTCTGGTAAACAAGTAGATTTTCTGACTGGATTATCAGTAATTAATACTGAAACTGATAAAATTCAAACTGATGTAGTACATTTTGCTGTTAAATTTCGCCAACTCACAAGCACACAAATAGAAAATTATTTAAAAATAGATCAACCTTATAATTGTGCTGGTAGTTTTAAATCAGAAGGTTTAGGTATAGCCTTATTAGATAGAATGATTGGTAGTGATCCAACAGCAATAATAGGTTTGCCTTTAATTCGTCTGGTTCGTATGCTTGAGGCTGAAGGTTTCTCAATTATTTAATATTTTCTAACAATCGCATTTATACCGTTGGCTTTTAATTTCGCGCTGGTTTGATTTAATTTATTTAAATCTGTAAATGGTCCAATTTGAACTCGATACCAACGCCCTTTGTTAGTCAAGTTAGTTTTTGCAATATTAGTTGTTATACCGAATGATTCTATATGTCTTTTTAATCCTTCAGCACCATCTTGTTCTCGATAAGAACCAACTTGTAATAAATATCTACCGGGATTTGTGACTAATTCTGTTACTGGTTTATTAGTTTCAGTTTTTATTACTGAAGGATAATAAAATTCAAATTTTCCATATGGCAGTGGTTTTTCAGACACTGGTGCTGGTATTGTGGCTTTTTGAGGAGGCGTTTTTTGTAAATAAAATAAAAATGATACAAATACCCCCATAAAAAATCCAACTAATAACCAAGTCCAACCCGGTGGGCAAGAATTTTGTTGTGTACGTCGCCTTCTAGTTGCCATAATTACATTACCTCTGGTGCTTTTACACCTATAATGGTTAAACCATTACGTAATACTTGTTGTATAGCGGCAATTAAACTTAAACGAGCATTACGTAAGTCGTCTTGATCATCTATTAAAATTTTATTTGCATCATAAAATGTATGGAATTGTTGTGCTAGTTCACGTAAATAATATGTAATTTGATGTGGTTCATAGACAGCGGCTGCGTTTTCTATCATTTCTGGATAACGCGATAATGTCACAAATAAAGCTTGTTCGTGTTTATTACTTAACAATTCCAAATTTGCATTTTCATATTTTATATTATCTAGTTTGCGAAATACACTTGAGATTCGTGCGTGTGCATATTGTATATAATAAATTGGATTTTCATTCGATTGAGATTTAGCTAATTCTAAATCGAAGTTTAAATGCTGTTCAGATTTACGTTGTATATAAAAAAAGCGAGCAGCATCAGTTCCAACTTCTTGACGTAATTCACGTAAGGTTACAAATTCGCCACTACGAGTGGACATTTTTAAACGTTCTTTGCCACGATATAGTGCCGCAAATTGTACTAATAATACTTTTAAACGTTCTGCATCCATGCCAAGTGCAGTGATTGCCGCTTTGACTCGTGCCACATAACCATGATGATCTGCACCCCAAATATTAATTATTTTATCAAAATTACGTTCAAATTTATTTAAATGATAAGCGACATCTGAAGCAAAATAGGTAAATTGTCCATTGTCACGAACCAGCACTCGATCTTTTTCATCACCAAAAGTAGTGGATTTAAACCATAAAGCACCATCTTTTTTATAAGTGTGTTCTGCTAAACGATCAATGCAAGAAGTTAGACGTGATTCAGGAAACCATTGATCATAAACCACACCAAATTGTTCTAAATCAAGACGAATATTTTCTGTAATTACATCTAAAGCGCGTTGAAAAATTATCTTATATTCGCTCTCACCAAGCAATTGTTGACAACGTTGAATTAAACCATCAATATGTAATTCTTTATCAGCAATATCTGGAAGATTATCAAATACTACACTGCTAGTATGTCGCCATTTATCGCCTTGCTCACGATGAAGACTAGCTGCTATATCCCAAATATAATCTCCTTGATAAGCATTAGCAGGGAAGTTCAAAGTTTCTCCAGCCAATTCTAAATAACGTAACCAGACACTAATTGCCAAAATATCCATTTGTCTGCCAGCGTCATTAATATAATATTCTTTATGCACTTTATAAGAAACAGCAGATAATAAATTAGCTAATGCCGCACCATAAGCAGCACCACGCCCATGTCCAACATGTAATGGACCAGTAGGATTGGCGGAAACAAATTCAATCATTACTGATTGCCCAGCACCAATATTACTGTGTCCATATTTGTCTTTATTTTCTAATATATCTGTTATGACTTTAGAATAAGCTTGTGGCGTTAAAAATACATTGATAAATCCCGGACCCGCAATTTCAAATTTTTTTATAGCAGGATTATTATTATTTAATTGTTTAATAATTTTTTCTGCCAAAGCACGCGGAGGCATGGCGGCAGTTTTAGCTAAAATTAAAGCGGCATTACAAGCAAAATCTCCATGATTTTTATCACGAGTTCGTTCTATAGAAACATTGACGGTTTCAGGGATTATGTTTTGATTTTTTAATTCAGTTAATGCTTGAGTAAAAAGATTGCTTATATATTGTTTCAAGGTTGACTCTCAATAGTAAAAAATAATATGAATTATTATATTCACGAACTTTGCCATATATATGATGTAAAAAGCTAGATAACAATCTAGGATATTGTTATAATAGTATATGTACTGATTTGGGTAGGAATTGCATATAAACTTTTTTAAAAAGTGACCATTTTAATTAAGTGAAAAATATCTATTAACCCATAAAAAAAACAATAAGTACTAACTATAGAAGATAGTTAGCTCTTATTTGGTACATAAAAGGAGACACAAAATGGCTTTGATAACATGGTCTAATGAGTATTGCGTAAATATTAATGATATTGATGAAGAACATCAAGAACTAATTACTTTAATTAATAATCTTGAAAACGCTTATAAAGCGTGGCAGAATAAGCTTGTAGATCATAGTTTATTCAGATGGTATTTTAATGAATTTACTATGGTGCGACTCGTTTCTAACTAACTGAAATCGAAGTAGTATTCAGGGATTAGAGTACTGAACAGGAGTTCAGTATAACTGATAAAAATGGTAGGGTTAAAAACCCAGAACATTAGTTGAAATATGTTCAAAAGCATTACCCGGCTGGCGCAATGACACGTTGCTGGTTGAGCAAGGGTAAAAAGCCGTAAAAGGATGAAAGGCAAGCAAGATAGTATGGCTACGCAAGAAATTAGCGTTTGAAGCGTCGGTAATTCGAAAGGACACAACAGGTTAGTAAATCACAGTTCATAGTCTGTGATTTAATCAACTCAAGAACCTCGGCGTAAAGCTAAAGCCTAAACGATCAATGAATACATTTTTATCGGAACGAGGAAAAACGGGTGTAGTAAAGCACTCTGTTGTGGTAGTTTTGCAACACACGAGGTCAGCAGTCAACTGATAGCGCAGCATCCGGGTAGGAACTAAGGGGAAATTATATGGATATAGGATTACCTTAGTGTCATATGGAGAGTAAATCGTAAATAGTAAATCCCTTGATAAACAGGGTGAATAGACATTGTAAAATGATAACAGTAGAAACTTTAAACGAAAACTATATTGAGAAGACTTATCTAATAGATAAGTGGGAATGGCAGGATATTGTCTGGAAAAAAGTTGAGAACAGAGTTTTTAATTTGCAAAAGCGTATTTATAAAGCCACCAAAACTGGTCAACTTAAACAAGCAAAAGCTTTAAGTAAACTACTTTTACGAAGTAGTTGCTCGATACTCTTGAACGTTCGCATAATCACACAAGATAATTCTGGGAAGATTAAATCATTAAGTTCTTTACAAAAGAAAGAATTAGTTAAAGAGTTAATGGAACTTGCCCAATCATCATTCAAAAATTATCGTGCAAAACCAATAAGAAGGGTATGGATACCAACTATCAAAGATAGAGTGGTTCAAGGAATAATCAAAACTGCTATAGAACCTCAGTTTGAGGCAACTTTTGAGCCTAATAGTTATGGCTTCAGGCCGGCACACAGTACCCACGATGCTCTGGAAGACATTTTCAAATGTCTATCTCATAAACAGAAATGGGTACTGGACGCGGGCATCAAAGCTTGTTTCGATAACATTGACCACAACCATTTGCTAAGTCTAATAGATGGTAAAGCCGCTAAAGCTACTATTAAACAATGGTTAAAAGCAGGCGTAATGGAAAACCAAAAATTCCAAGCGTCAGATATTGGCACGCCGCAAGGCGGAATTATCAGCCCACTTTTAGCTAATATAACCTTAGATGGAATGGAAGGTTATTTATGTGAAAAGCTAAGAGAGAAAGGATACAGAAGTCATGGTCAAATCAGAGTCGTAAGATATGTCGATGACTTTGTGGTAATGCACGAAAACAAAAAAGTTATAGAAGATTCTAAGCCAATAATAGCTGAATGGTTAAAGGTTCGTGGTCTGGAATTATCAGAAGAAAAAACTAAAATTGTGCATAGCACAGAAGGGTTTGATTTTTTGGGTTTCAATTGCAGGCACTACGAGAATAAAACCACTGGTTACGAAGCAAGGAATTTCGCGAACAAACAAGGTTTCAAGACACTCATAAAACCAAGTAAAAAATCCATAGAAACACATTCAAACAAGATCAAAGAAGTGCTGAGACAAATGAAAGCAGCGAATCAAGAACAAGTAATTTGGCGTTTAAACCCAATAATTAGGGGGTGGGCAAACTATTACAAAACTTGCGTGGCTTCAGAAACATTTCAAAAGTTGGACTATTTGATGTGGCAAAAACTTTGGGCATGGGCCAAAAGAAGGCACAATTCCAAAGGAAAAAAATGGATAGTAGGCAAGTATTTCCACACCATTGGTACAAGAAAATGGTGCTTTGCCACGAAAAAAGACGGAATCGTAGATCAAATATTGATTAAATATACAGATACCAAGATAAAAAGACACGTCAAGGTACAGGCTGGAAAATCATATTATGACGGTGATGAGTTATATTGAGCTAAAAGATTAGTAAAAGGTGCGCACCGATGAGGACCACATGGGGGGAGCCGGATGAGGTGAAAGTCTCACGTCCGGTTCTGAAGACGAGTTCTTTATGGCGACATAGAGGGTTTAGTTTAACTTTATGAATTATCATTTTCAAACTGAAGAAAGAATTTTCAAGGAACGTAATTATTCCAATCTTGATTATCATCAAGATGAATATGATGAGCTTTCAGCTAAGTTATTAGAAACACAAACACAATTAGTTAAGGTTGAAATGTTTGCCGCTGAAGAAATAATCAATTTTATTACTAATTGGTTACATCAGCATATTTTAAGCATTCTTCAAATGCAAGCTCAAGATCATGCAAAGACACAAAAAGTTGAAAAATCACGATTTGATATATTAGATGATTTTGGTGATGTATTGATTCCAGCTTGAGATTATTGTGAGGTTTGAATATGATTTTATGGCATATTATATGCTTAAAACATCATTGCATTCCTCCTTTATGTTTTAACCTCTCTTAGTCGAGAGGTTTTTTTTTGACTTCAATAAATATGGTAATAATATTGCATATATTCGATATGTACATTTCTCCTTTATGTACTCATTTAGCCCCTTAATTATTCTGGTTAAGGGGTTTTTTATTGTCTTATGTATTGTGAAGTTAGATGGAATGAATATTGTATATATTTGAATCGCATTCCTCCTTTATGTAATTTAGCCGTTCTCTCATAGATTGAACGGTTTTTTTTGAGTAGCAGAAAGAAGTGGAATATATCTTGAATATATTTTATTATTGACTTCTCCTTTTTGTGTGGTTTTGCCTTTCACTTTCGTGAAAGGCTTTTTTTTTGCCTCTTATCCGCAACGTGGTTTTCTGCCACTCGCTTGTGCTTGATTATAATTTCTCATAGCTTTAGGCATTGCCTGATTTAAGCGGCTAATACGAGTTTGCCCAGATGGATGGGTTGATAAAAATTCAGGAGGTTTACCACCGCCTTTACTCATATTCTGCCATAATCTCACACTTTCATTAGGATTAAATCCTGCCGCTGACATTAAATACAAGCCATGTTCATCAGCCTCAATTTCATGAATACGACTAAAAGGTAACATTACTCCAAATTGAGCGCCTAAACCTAATAAGCCCATTATCATTTGATTTTTACCAAGTTGTTGAGCTACATTTAATCCTGTATTTAAAAGAGCACCTTGAGAAGCGCGTTCATTACTATGTTTAGCCAGCACATGAGACACTTCATGCCCTATTACAGCGGCTAATTGGTGTTGATTTTCAGAAATATCTATTAAACCTGTATGTACACCAATTTTATTGCCGGGCACAGCAAAAGCATTTGCTGAATCATCACGAAATACTACGACTTCCCATTGATTAGCAGGTAAATTAGCGGCAGTTAAAATCGCATTTGCAATACAACGAACATAACGATTAGTAGTAGAATCTCTTTCTATTGGTAGTTTTTGTTTATAAGCTGCAAAACTTTTTATGCCCATTTGGTTTAATTGAGTGTCTGGCATCATCATCACTTGTTTGCGCCCTAAAGGGGATGTAGCGCAACTGACTAATACTAGCAGTGTTATTGTTGCCATAAAAGCTGATTTTAGTTTCATAAGATTTTCCTGTTTTAAGAATTAATCTAGGCGCAAGACCTGACAGGTTTTTAAAACCTGTCAGGTCTAAAACCCGACTTCAGATAGTAATTATAACTATATAAGTCATATTTACCAAATTTGTTTAGCTGTTTTAGCTTCAAATTGAGATTCATATGAATCTTCTAAGTCTGCAAAAAAGTCTAAGCCTGTTTGTTTTTCAATTTCGTCAATGCTAGTTAAAAAATTTTCTGGTTCATCTTTGCGCTTGACGTTTTGTGGCATTATAAACGCCAGTGCGCGAGGGGTATTGTTTTCTAAATCTACTATGATTTTATAGAAGCTATCTGGAATTTCTATTTTATTTTTACCGATTGTTTCAATCTGATTATCATAAATTGGACCAGTGTATATATATACGCTATCGAAACGATTGGCTAATTTTGCTACTTTCATTTCTAATTCTCGCCAAACGCCTCGATTTAAGTTAGATTTTTGAGGCACAATGTTTGACATTAAGAAGGTTTCTACTTGTGCTTGTCTTCCATAACGAGTGGAAATACCATAGTTTGGTGCCATATGCCCTCGATCATAGCCGCTATGGGTATAATCTTTATGTGATACTTTGGCTTCTGTAGTCATGTCGGTATTAAATTTACTTGGTCGTTTTGAAATACCAGCTGGTTTTTTTTCTATTAGGGCTAAATGATAGAATACCCATGCTGGATTTTTACGCTGTTCATCATAACCAACTACATAACCAATACGATCAAGCGGTGTAATTGGGTTTGGATAATTATTTGCTGTTGGTAGCCAAGCGGATTCAGGAAAGTTAGGTTGAACATTAGTGTCAGTACATTGGTATAGAATAAATCCTAATAAAATTGTTAGTGATATCCAAATTGGATGGTTTTTGTATTTGTTTGGTAACAATTGTTCGATTAATTTAATTTTGTTTGTCATGTTTAATATATGGGTTTAAAGAAATTATCTAGTGATATAATTGGTACTTATGTAGAAATATCCAGCGTTGAAATGGAATATGAAAATATACATAAAATAAGTACAGCGAATGACGTGGATAAACGGATTTATCACATTTATTAGTTTATCCACGTAATTCGCTGTACTCATATGGAAGAGTTTTTACAATATTGTTTGTCTGAATCAGAATTTACAGAATTGTAGAATTTATGGCAGTGGCATTGTTGGGCTTTCTGTCATCAGCCCAACTTACAAAATTATTTACAACTATCAGCTTTAGTCATATCTTTAATATGAAATATTGGATAGGATTGATTCCATTGCTTCATAGTTACATCCTTGTAAAATATAACTTTTCCTTCAATTCCATCACCTATTTCAGCAATTGTAGCAACTTTAAAACAAGGAATATAAACTGATCTGGCTTCATGATCATAGTTAATATAGCCGCTAGTATCTTTTCCTTCAAACATAGCTAAGAGATTTATACTCCAAGGTATGAGTTCAAAAGCATCTTTAATTTTTTCCTGTAATTGAACATTAAAAATTCCTTTTTCACCAGTTTCTTCACGGCTAAAACCATCTAAAAATGGAACTAAAACACCTTTTAAAGATAGTGTTTTAGTTTTTATATCGTAAATGGCTTTTGATGAAATTTCTTTTGGTGGTTTTTCTTGTTCTTCCTCTTCAATCTTATAAAGTTGTTGGATTTCGGATTCTGATAGGGCGCGGTTGTAAATTCTGAGATCATCAATATCACCTTGAAAATAATTACTTGAATAATCACCATCTCTTCCTATAGATAAGCCACCTGTTTGATAATATATAGAATTTGAATCATGTTGCTTATCAGTGGTAATTAGTAGCCGATCAACATACAAATTAGCTTGTTCACCATCAAAACTCAATACTACATGATGCCAAATACCATCCTGATAATTACCTTTTGATGTATTCAAAGTGTATACATTTCTATTATCTACAGATATATAAGTATGTATTGAATTTCCTCTCAAAGTTATTCCATAACCATAAAGTCGGTATCTTATTACTAACCCATTTTCAGATGTGGTTTTAAACCAAGCACTGATAGTAATTCTTTCTGGTTTGCCTTTATCACCAATCCAAATATAATCATCATTTCCATCAAAACTATAAGCACTTCCTTTATTCCCAAGCCGATCCTCAATCAGCGTCGCGCCATTAACCGTTCCATCATTCCCATTCCCCGATTCATCCTCAGCATTACCATTAAACGGATAATAAGCAACCAATCCATCTTTCAAATCAGCCCAAACATTGCCGCTTAATGCAGCAGATAAGACCATAGCATTTATAAATGTATATTTTTTCAAGAAAGTTTGTCCTTTAAGAGTTAAATTGTGTCAATCCGTTTATTCGGAAAATCCGTTGTACTTAATAAAAAAAATAGTACAACGGATTAACGGAATAAACGGATTAAACGGCCTTTGCTATAAATATAATGGCCATTAAATGGTTTTCAATAGAAAAAAAATTTTTCTTTATGTTTATATAGAATGCTTGCTGGAGAGTTTTGTTATATTTTTTATTTTTATGGTTCATATAAATATATTCGCAAGGGAAAAATCTAATGAAAAAAACAGTTGGTGGTACAGCAGCTTTAGCTTATACCCTTAAAGTTGCACGCCAGATGGGAATCAGCCCTTCATTACAAGCCTTATATGCTAAAAATACTTGTAAAAGTTGTGATTTAGATAAGCTTGATGGTCGTCTCACCACGCCGCTTTATAAACAAGCAGATGGTCAGGTAATTATTATCAATCCAGTAACAGAAAAAGGTTTAGTCAATTTTACTTTGCCAAGTGATTGGCGTTCCATGCTTGGTGGCGGCTCAGAGGTTTTGCAGCCTATGCTGTTGATATTGAAAATACCAGTTGGCATAGCATCACTAAACAATCAGGGCTTGATCAAGCCACATTTGAAAAAGTAGCCGAGTTATATATAACAGCTAAAAAAGCCGTTTTTGCTTGGGGCATGGGGATTACGCAACATAATGGCTTCGTCAACTATGTGCGTATCAGCGAAGGCGGAATTTATCGTTTTCCAGAACTACGTTCAGAAGTGGAATTGATTAATCAGCTTGCTTGCGCGGTGATTGCTAAAGATATTTTCGACTTTTCAGTATTTGCCAAACATGCCAACATTCGTGATGCCATTGCTAATAGCATTCCCGGATTTGAAGCTATGGAAAAGCGCGAAGAATTTCAAATTGATGGGCGTACTTTCCATAAACCAGACTTTCCGACAACAAATGGTAAAGCTTTTTTCCGCGTAATTGCGATTCCTGAATACAGACAAACTGATAAAACTTATCGCATGACATCGGTGCGCAGTGAGGGGCAATTCAATACGATTATTTATGAACAAGAAGACATATATCGTGAACAGGCAAGATGCTTGCTCTGAAAGTACGCTCTTTCGATATTCCAGCCGGCAATCTGCTAACTTATTTTCCTGAATCTAATGTACTGATTCCAAAAACAACTGACCAACGTAGCAAAACACCTAGTTATAAATCGGTGTTAGTAGAATTATGGATTTAAAGCTATGATAAATTAGAACAATAGACTTCGTATCAGACCTGACAGGTTTTTAAAACCTGTCAGGTCTAACAATAGACTTCGTATCAGACCTGACAGGTTTTTAAAACCTGTCAGGTCTTTAGGCCAAAATCGGTATCAGTAGAATTATGGATTTAAATAAATTATCTAATTTACAACAACAATTAGCCAAGCAGGTTATTATTCCTAATGAGGATCATAGATTCAAATCAAGTGATCTTATTTTTAGTTTGGATATTCAATATCTTGATAATATTGCTTTTGTTGCTGTGGATATTCAAACTTATGCTGGTGAAATAATTGATACTTATGTAGAAAAAACCAGTGTTGAGATGGAATATATTCCACAATTTTTTTGCTTTAGAGAGGGTCCACCTCTTTTAGAAATCATACAGTTAGTACAAAAAAAATTGAATTTAAATCCAGCTTTATTAATCGTAGATGGGCATGGTATTGCTCATCCGCGTCGTTTTGGAGTGGCTTGTTGGTTAGGTGTTCAAACTAATTTGCCAGTTATTGGTTGTGCTAAGCGTAGTTTATTGCCATACCAAGGAAATTTAGCTGAAAAACGTGGTAGTTGTTTAGCAGTTTTTTTAAAACAAGAAATAGTTGGTAAAGTTCTACGTACACAAGATAATATAAAGCCAGTTTTTGTAAGTATTGGCAATAAAATAACTCTTAATACAGCCATAAATATAATCTTGCAATTAAGTCCAAAATATAGAATCTGTGAACCATTACGCCGCGCTGATCAAATGGCTAGGGCTTATGCGAAAAATGTATCTATTGTAAAATGAGATTTTGATCTTATCTTTGACATTATGAAAAATCCAATCCCTACTAATATAGAATTACATCAAAAATCTAAGATTTTAGAAATCAGTGTATTAACTAATGTTACGCACTTGGGTAATTTAAGTTTGTAATGTATTTTGGAGTAATTAACATGCAAGTTACATTAGATATACCAGAACAATTTGCTTTTAACAAAACACCACTATAAATAGGTGTTACATTGAAGCTTTATGCTGCATTAGCTTTATTTAGATCTGGTAAATTATCAGCAGGAGCAGCTACAGAATTAGCAGGAATAGATCGTTATGCTTTTATAGCAGAATGCAAAAAACATAATATACCAATTTTGAATTATTCACCTGAAAGTTTAGATGCTGAACTTGCTGATTTGCGCCAAATTTCCTGATGTTAATTATTGCAGACACATCCGCCCTTATTGCTATTGCTGCTTGTAATGGACTTCATTGGCTGGATACATTATTCGATGAAATACAAGTTCCTCAAGCAAGTGCATTAAGAAATTATCTATTTGATAAAATCATTGATATTGATTTATCTAAATTTATCATTGTAGCTCAAGGTTTGGGAAAAGGCGAACTTGAAGCAATGGCTTTATATAAGCATCAACATGCTGACCGATTGTTACTTGCCAATGAATAAGGATATAATTTAACCTCGCTGTTGTTTATAACACTTTTACTATTGTAAAATCAGTTTTTAATCTTATCTTTGATATTATGAAAAATCCAATCCCTACTAATATAGAATTACATCAAAAATCTAAGATTTTAGAAATCAGCTTTGATAATGGTGAACAGTTTGAATTAAGCTGTGAATATTTAAGAATCTCTTCACCTTCAGCCGAAGTGCGTGGGCATTCCCCTGATCAAGCTGTCTTACAAGTTGGTAAGGCTGATATAAATATTGATAAAATTGTACCTGTTGGTACTTATGCTGTACAATTAGTTTTTGACGATGATCATGATTCAGGAATTTATTCTTGGGAATGGTTATATAATATCGGTAAAAATCATGATCAATTGTGGCAAGAATATTTGGATAAGTTAGAAAAAGCAGGGCAAAAACGCGGTCCAGCATATGCGTCCATTTAGGATTAAAGATGTTTAACCAAGTATTATATGAAAAAGATTTTTATGGGTGGCTAGAACATACAATAAATTTACTCAAACAGGGACGTTTGTCTGAGCTTAATACGGAAATTTTACTTGATGAATTAGAAAGTATGGCAAAACGCGATAGGCGTGAACTTTTAAGCCGGCTTGTGATATTGTTGGCTCATCTACTCAAGTGGCAATATCAGCCAACACATCGCAGTAACAGTTGGCGAGGCTCAATTGTGGAACAACGCTATAAAATTGAAAAACAATTGGAAGATAGCCCTAGTCTTAAGAATCAACTTGAAACTTTGATGATAAAAGCCTATCCTGACGCGGTTAAATTAGCGAAAGCAGAAACTGGCTTAGCGACAAGCCAATTTGCAACAGCCTGTGAATATACAATTAAACAAATCTTACTGGATGAATTTTATCCCGGCTAGCAGTTATGACAGGATTAAAGCCTGTCATAAAATTATTCGCTTTCATTTTTCATAAGATTAGCTATAATTTCCTTTAGATAATTATTTTCTTTTTGCTGTTGTTGCAATAGAAGACGGGCTTTTTCTAATTCATGTTCAAATTCATTTTTTTCACCAAAATTAAATAATTCCAATAATCCCATCCCGAAAGTCTCAGCAATTTGTTCCAGCCTAGAAACTTGTACATCAGTTTCGCCGCGTTCAATATTAGCATATCCATTCACAGACAGTGACCAACCTTTTGACTTGCGTATAGACCTAATTTTCTGGATAATCATGTTGTCTGTTATATCTGCAATATTCAATTAAAAATAACAAGGATAATCTCTTTTAGATAAATCAATATAAGACAATAAATTAGCTACCTTGCTTTCAATAATTTCTCCGGTTAGCTGGCACCTCCTGGGTATCCCACGCGCCAGCGTCAAGATTCTTCTCTTAAAACTGGAAGCAGGCGCGTGGTAATGATAAAACTATAGTAAACAACTAAAATAGGTGAATTCAGAGTAATATTGGCATATTGCCAGTGTTCGATTAATGTTTCTACAAAGTATTTATCATTTTCACTTTCCACTATTAAAACATTACTCACCTCTAACTCCTTTTTTGCGCTTTAATCCATAATCTAAAACCTCCATATCATATTTCATCCCAATAATTTGATTAGTGTGAACATGACGCGCAAACTCAAAATAATAACCACAACTTTATCTTGAGCGGAAGATACTTGTGTAAATGCTTTAAGCATTTCTAAGCTATGAGTTGTGGCAAATATTTGGACATTAAATTCAGTGGCTAATTCAAATAACATTTCCCATAATTTGGATTGATGAATATGATGAATCGCATTTTCGATTTCATCTATCAGCAAAATACCTCCTCGATCATTCACCAATTTCAGAAATAAATCAGCTACCCTATTTAAAGATTCGCCAAAAACAGATAAAGGCATAAGGTTTTCATCTTTCCTAGCTAAATAAATCAGCGGAGTTCCAAGTGTCAAAGTTCTTACATCTAATATAGATGAATCAATGATTTTGAATGCTTTCATGACTTTATCATTATTACCATCTAAATAAGATTGATCATAAAGTCTGGCTAAGTTTTGCTCAGAAGAATTACCTGACGCTGGTATCCAATAAATCTGTTTAAAAGGAAGATTATCTGAGTATTCACTATTGGCTTTGACTAAAATGCCTTTAGAATGTGCCACTAAAGAAGATAAAGGTTCGCCGTTTTGATAGATTAAGTTTAAGGTAGAAATTTTAGATTTATCATTATGTAATAAAATCTCAGACCAACATTCATACTAATAATATTAGTAATATTATCCTCATTAACTGATTTAATATTAATGGTAGCATTTTTCTGTTGATTTAAGAATAAATTATTCCAAGCCTTAGCCGGATAAGCAGTTATCACATCTTGATTAATTCCTCTAAGCTGCATTAGAGTGGAAACTTGAGGCGAATGATTTAAATACAAAGCCTCCAAAAAAGCCGTTTTGCCAACATTATTTTGACCACCGATCAAATTAATTTGACCAAATCCAGACAGATACGATTTACCAAAACATCTAAAATTTTCAATTTCAAGATCAAAAATCATTTTAAATCTCCTCTTATATTATTAACTATACTGAATTTGATGGGCGAGCTTTTCATTTTTATTCTCTTACAACTCTAAATCCAATAAAATTAACCCGATAACCTAACCAAGACTCAAAACGGTGTGCGGCACGATTATCTTCAGGATCGCTTAACCAATGCCCGCCACGAATAACTCTGAATTTATTTTTAGTTTTTCTATTCACACAAGTCTGTTCTTTGCCATTATATTTTACCAGTTCTTTTTTATTAGCTTTTAGTTCTACTCCATATGCAGAACAAGTCCATTCATAAACATTACCAACTGTATCATATAATCCAAATGGATTCGCTTTAAAAGAACCAACTGGTGCAGTCATATTTTGAGCATCCCAGCCCCATTTAGAATTACATTTATTACAAGTTGCATTGTTAGTTCCAATACGATTTCCCCACCAATATTTGGTTTTGCTTCCAGCACGAGCTGCATATTCCCATTCTGCTTCAGTAGGCAGGCGGTAGTGATGTCCAGTTTCACGACTTAACCATGTACAATAAGCTCTGGCATCTTCCCAATTAACATTTATAACTGGTCTAATTCCTCTACCCCAACCTTCATCATGTGGTTTTTTGCGTCTAGTGGCTGTAGCAAATTTATCATAGTCTGAAAATGTTATTTCATAACGAGAACTTGCAAAGCGTTTAATATCTACTTTATGAATAGGTTGTTCATCTTTTTCACCGCCTCCTTGCAGATCACCCATCTTAAACGAACCAGCAGGTATCCATACCATTTGTGGTCCTAAATTGCCATTTCTTAAACGATCATGAAACAATAACTTTTTTTTTGTAGTTCTTAATACTGGTTTAGAAACTTTTTTTTTAGGAAAATCAAAATAATCTTCTATTTTAATAGCACAACCATTTTCATCAACCCCATTAATAACTTCATCTTCAGTATTATTTGGACAACGATCTTTGTCATCATCAATCCCATCTTCATCTGTATCCACACTTAAAAATGACTCTATAGGTTTGGAAACTAATAATTTTTGACCCAGATTCAATGAAGAAGATATGGAAATGTTATTCCAACGGGCAAGATCTGTATAAGACACTTTATACAACCTAGAAATTTTAAATAAACTTTCACCCCTTTTTACAATATGATATACTGGTTCATTTTTTGAAATTTCAGGTGTATTAATAACACAACCCATAGCATCAACACCTTTACCTATTTCTTCAATAGTGGTATTAAGGCAATGATCTTTATCATCAGGAACATCATCGTGATCTTGATCAAGAGGTGCAGAAAGTACTAATTTTTGTCCTAGTTTCAAATTGTAAGGGCGCGGTAAATTATTCCAACGAGCTAGATCTTTATAAGAAATTCGATAACGTTTAGAAATTTTAGCTAAAAAATCGCCGCTTTTTACTATATGATAAGCTGGTTTTTCTGCCGTTTTGATAACACAACCGAAATCATCAACTCCTTTAATAATTTCATCAGTAGTGGTATTGGGGCAAGAATCTTTATCATCATTAACACCATCTTTGTCATTATCAGGAACAGCAATAATTGTTTCTTCTGGTGCTTCTGGTGCTTCTGGTGCTTCTGGTTCAGAAACTAATAATTTTTGTCCTAATTTCAAAGCATAAGGATAAGGAATATTATTCCAACGCGCTAAATCCTTATAATAGACTTTATAAATTTTAGCAATATTAAATAATATTTCACCGCTTTTTACTACATGATAAGCTGGTTGTTCCGGTGTTGCTTCCGTTTTTATAACACAACCCATATTATCAATTCCTTTAATAATTTCATCAGTTGTAGTATTTTGACAAAAATCCTTATCATCAGGAACACCATCCTTATCATGATCAATCACAGCAACCACTGTTGGTTTTGGTGGTTCAGAAACTAATAATTTTTGTCCTAATTTCAAAGCATAAGGAGCAGCAATATTATTCCAACGCGCTAAATCCATATAATTCACGTTATATTGTTTTGCAATTTTAGCTAAAAAATCACCACTTTTTACTACATGATAAGCTGGTTGTTCTGATTGTTTCGGTTTTTCTTGCGTTTTGATAACACAACCCATATTATCAATTCCCTTACTAATTTCTTCAGTTGTAGTATTTTGACAAAAATCCTTATCATCAGGAACACCATCCTTATCATGATCAATCACAGCAACCACTGTTGGTTTTGGTGGTTCAGAAACTAATAATTTTTGTCCTAATTTCAAAGCATAAGGAGCAGCAATATTATTCCAACGCGCTAAATCCATATAATTCACGTTATATTGTTTTGCAATTTTAGCTAAAAAATCACCACTTTTTACTACATGATAAGCTGGTTGTTCTGATTGTTTCGGTTTTTCTTGCGTTTTGATAACACAACCCATATTATCAATTCCCTTACTAATTTCTTCAGTTGTAGTATTTTGACAAAAATCCTTATCATCAGGAACACCATCCTTATCATGATCAATCACAGCAACCACTGTTGGTTTTGGTGGTTCAGAAACTAATAATTTTTGTCCTAATTTCAAAGCATAAGGAGCAGCAATATTATTCCAACGCGCTAAATTCATATAATTCACGTTATATTGTTTTGCAATTTTAGCTAAAAAATCACCGCTTTTTACTATATGATGCTTATCAATCACTGGAACTGGTTCGGGTTTTTTAGTTTTGGGAGGTTCAGAAACTAATAATTTTTGTTCTAATTTCAAAGCATAAGGAGCAGCAATATTATTCCAACGCGCTAAATTCATATAATTCACGTTATATTGTTTTGCAATTTTAGCTAAAAAATCACCACTTTTTACTACATGATAAGCTGGTTGTTCTAAACCCTTATTATTCACAGCAACCACTGTGGGTTTTGCTGGTTCAGAAAGTAATAATTTTTGTCCTAATTTCAAATCCGCAGGATTATCAATATTATTCCAATCCGCTAAATCCTTATAATTAACTCCATATTTTTGTGCAATATTATATAAAATATCTCCTGAAACTACAGCATGATACTTAGTTACTACATTTGAAACAGATGCTGTTACTATAGGTTTTACTACATCAGTTTGAGTTGTTACAGTTGGATTTGGAGTTGGTGTTATTACTGGTTTAAATATTTGAGTAGGTGGATCCATTAAAGAAACTTTTTCAACTGCATCCATTGCATTTTGTAACCTGTCATGAAAAGTCACTGATGTAGAAGAAAAATCCCTTTTTTCTTCTTCAGGAACTGACTTCTTGCCTGATAAAAGTGGTTCAATAATGTTATTTAATACAAATTGTTCTTTTAATTCTAAATGAGTTAATACAATTAATCCCAATAATATCATCATTAAAAAAACTGTTTTAAATGAAAAAATTGAAGATTCATGTACAATCATTGGAGATTGTACTTTCGTACCATGTTTAGTTTTCGCAACTTTAACTTTTATATTTCTTGCCATAATTCTAATATTCTATAATTTTAATGATTACTATTGAAAATTTATCCCTACAATTAGGGACGAAAATATTATTTAATAATACTAATCTGATTTTGCATAAAGGGCAAAAACTGGGTTTAATTGGTGCTAATGGTAGTGGTAAGTCTAGCTTCTTAGCTTTACTACGTAATGAATTACAAGCTGATTCAGGTAATGTAATTTTACCAAACAATTTAACCATTGCCCATGTCGCTCAAGAAACTCCCGCTGTTTCAACATCTGCTCTTGAATATATATTAGATGGAGATCAAGAATTACGAGACATTGAAAAACAATTAAGCATAGCACAAGATGATGCTAATTTACACTCTCAATTTGAGGCTATTGATGGTTATACCGCCAAAGCACGCGCTGCACAATTGATGCACGGTTTAGCTTTTGCTGAAAATGATATTAATAAACCAGTGGCAGAATTTTCTGGTGGTTGGCGAATGCGTTTAAATTTAGCACGCGCTCTTATATGCCGTTCCGATTTATTATTATTAGATGAACCAACTAATCACTTAGATTTAGATGCCATTTTATGGTTTGAGCAATGGCTAAAGCACTATCCCGGCACTTTATTATTAATTTCTCATGATCGTGAATTTTTAAATAATGTGATTAATAATATTATTCACTTAGAAAAAGAAAGCCTAAATTTATATACGGGTAATTATGAAGCTTTTGAACAGCAAAGAGCGGCTCAGCTTGCCCTACAACAAGCTAGTTATAAAAAACAACAGCGTCAAATTACTCATCTTAATTCATTTGTTGAACGGTTTCGTTATAAAGCAACTAAGGCTAAACAAGCGCAAAGTCGCTTAAAAGCTTTAGAACGAATGGAAATCATTACACCTGCTCATGTAGAATCACCATTTAATTTTAGCTTTAAATCGCCTGAAAGTATTCCTAACAATTTAATTTTATTAGATAAAGTAAGTATAGCTTATACCGAAATTCCTATATTAGAAAATATCACACTACGTATTTCTGCTGGGTCACGTATTGGTTTGTTGGGTCCTAATGGGGCTGGTAAATCTTCATTAATAAAATTATTAGCTGGCGAAATTAAATCTATTAATGGTGAATCTAGTTTAGCAGATGGCTTGCAAATTGGCTATTTTGCCCAACATCAATTAGAACAATTATCTTCTCAAGATAGTCCGTTACAACATTTGCAAGCAATTGATAGTAAAGCTACTGAGCAAAATTTACGAAATTTTTTAGCCAGTTTTGGTTTTATTGGAGATATAATATATGAACCAATTAGCCCTTTTTCAGGTGGAGAAAAAGCACGTTTAGCTTTAGCTTTAATTGTGTGGCAAAATCCTAATATTTTACTGTTAGATGAACCCACCAACCATTTAGACTTAGAAATGCGTCATGCACTAACTTTTGCATTACAAGACTATGCTGGTGCATTAGTCATAGTATCTCATGATCGTCATCTATTAAGCACTACAACTGATCAATTATATCTGGTAGCACAACAGCGGGTTGCTGCCTTTGAGGGTGATTTAAACGATTATAGACAATGGTTACTAAAACATCGCGCTGAAAAAAAATCATCTTCATCTAAACGTGTAGATAATACACAACGTAAACAGCGTCGCACTTTACAAAACCGCTTAAAAACCTTAGAAAAAAAAATAGATACATTAAGCAATGAAAAACAAGCTGTAGAAACATTATTAGCTGATCCATTATTATATGATGATCAAGCAAAATTAACAGAATATATTCAAAAGCAAGCACAATTAACCGAACAATTAGAAGAAACAGAATTATTGTGGTTAGAAACCACTGAAACACTAGAAGGAGTTTAAATGTTTGATAATCTTAGCGAACGTCTCAGCAAAACGGTAAAAAATTTAAGCGGGCAAGGGCGTTTAACTGAAAAAAATATTAAAGATGCACTACGTGAAGTACGTATGGCATTATTAGAAGCAGATGTAGCCTTACCAGTTGTTAAAGAATTTATAGAACAAGTAAAACAACGAGCTATTGGTCAAGAAGTTATTGGTAGTCTGACACCCGGGGAAGCTCTGATTAAGGTAGTGCGCGATGAGCTAACTGAATTAATGGGTGCTGAGTCGAATGAACTAAATTTAAATGTTCCGGCACCAATGGTTATTTTAATGGCAGGCTTGCAAGGTGCTGGTAAAACCACTACTGTTGGAAAGCTTGCGCGTTGGTTGATGGAACGCCATAAAAAATCAGTTATGGTTACTAGTTGCGATATATATCGCCCAGCCGCGATTCAACAATTAGAAACTGTAGCTGCAGATGTTGGTGCCAATTTTTTTGCTAGTGAAACTACACAAAAACCAGTTAAAATTGCTAAAAATGCACTTAAACAAGCTCGCCTAGACTTTATTGATGTATTAATAATTGATACCGCTGGTCGTCTTCATATTGATGAAGAAATGATGGGTGAAATCAAGGCATTACATAAAGCTGTTGAAGCTACTGAGACTTTATTTGTAGTAGATAGTATGACAGGGCAAGACGCTGCAAAAACAGCCAAAGCTTTTAATGATGCCTTAGATTTAACAGGGGTAATTCTGACCAAAGTCGATGGTGATGCTCGTGGAGGAGCGGCATTATCAGTACGTCATATAACTGGCAAACCGATTAAATTTCTAGGTATCGGTGAAAAAACCGATGCCTTAGAAGTATTTCATCCTGACAGAATAGCCTCAAGAATTATAGGTCAAGGTGATGTACTAAGTTTAATTGAAGAAGTTGAACGTAAAGTTGATCAAAAAGAAGCTGATAAATTAGCTAAGAAATTAAAAAAGGGCAAAGGATTTGACTTTGAAGATTTTCGTACTCAATTAATTCAAATGAAAAGTATGGGTGGAGTATCCAGCTTAATGGATAAAATGCCCGGTTTAGAACAAATTCCTGAGCAAGCTAAATCACAATTAAATGATCAAGAAATAACTCGTATGGAAGCCATAATAAATTCTATGACTCCACATGAACGACGTTTACCAATGGTTATAAAAGGTTCTCGTAAAAAGCGTATTGCTAATGGCTCAGGAACACAAATACAGGATGTAAATCGTTTATTAAAACAATTTACTCAAATGCAAAAAATGGTAAAGAAAGTTTCTAAAAAAGGCGGTATGGGAAATATGATGCGTGGATTAAAAAATAAATCAATGCCGGGAAAGCGAAGAAGGTAAGGAGTAAAATAGAAAGGTGCATCTAAATGTGACCAACACGAGATGCACCTTAGTCACAATATAAACTAGGTAGGATTAGTTTGATTGTGATACTCATATGTATTGCAATATAGTTGCCAATATTGTAATATGCTGATTTTATTAATTATATATATAAGTATCTAATTTTAGAAGCTGCTGATATGTCAAATTTTCATCAGTAGATGTTGAATTTATTTACACACAATAAGGAGTGATATGTCAAATACATTCACTATAGGAAATAAAACTTATAATTCTCGTTTATTAGTAGGAACTGGTAAATATAAAGACTTAGAACAAACGCGGCTTGCGATTGAAGCCAGTGGTGCCGAAATTGTCACAGTCGCAATTAGACGCACTAATATTGGTCAAACCCCAAATGAACCCAATTTATTAGAAGTCATATCACCTGATAAATATACGATATTACCTAATACAGCAGGCTGTTATACCGCAGAAGATGCTATACGCACTTGTCGCTTAGCGCGAGAATTACTTGATGGTCATAATTTAGTCAAACTTGAAGTATTAGGCGATCAAAAAACCCTATATCCAGATATTACTGCCAGCTTAGAAGCAGCAAAAGTTTTAGTTAAAGATGACTTTCAAGTAATGGTTTATACTAATGATGACCCTATTATAGCAAAGCGTTTTGAAGAATTAGGTTGTGTTGCAGTTATGCCACTAGCCGCTCCAATTGGATCTGGTTTAGGAATTCAAAACCCCTTAAACATCATGACTATTGTCGAAAATGCAGATGTACCAATTTTAGTTGACGCTGGTGTAGGTACTGCTTCAGATGCTGCGATAGCAATGGAATTGGGTTGTGATGGAGTATTAATGAATACCGCCATAGCCGCAGCTAAACAACCAATTTTAATGGCATCAGCAATGAAAAAAGCGATTGAAGCTGGATATGAAGCCTATATGGCAGGGCGTATGCCACGTAAACGCTATGCAAGTGCATCATCTCCATTAGATGGGCTTATAAACAAATGATTCGTAGTTTTGTTAGTCGTAGTGGGCGTATAACAGCATCACAAAAAAAAGCGCGTGAAAAATTATGGTGCCAATACGGTATTAATTTAGACAAAAAAGTATTAAAATTAGAACAAATATTTGGTAGATCAAATCCTAAGCATTTAGAAATCGGTTTTGGTATGGGTGATGCTTTAATCAGTATGGCAAAAAATAATCCTGAACATGATTTCTTAGGGATTGATGTTTATAATCCCGGTATTGGTCATCTATTAATAGAACTAGAAGCTGCTCAATTAACTAATGTTAAAGTCATTTGCGCTGATGCTGTAGAAATATTAACAGATTATTTGCCTTTAGAATCTTTAGATTGTGTATATATATTTTTTCCTGATCCTTGGCCCAAAAAACGTCATCATAAACGGCGACTAATACAAACAGAATTTCTGAAATTACTAGCAACAGTAATGAAATTAGATTCTGAGCTTTATATAGCTACTGATTGGCAAAATTATGCTGAACATATTAATGAAGTATTAGAAACTACGCCATTATTTAATGGCGGTTTTGCAGATCGCCCTGATATACGTCGATTAACAAAATTTGAACAACGTGGCTTAAAACTAGGGCATAAGGTATGGGATTTCAAATTTCATAAAAAATGAGTCAATTTGTTACTATTCACCCAAAAAATCCACAAGCACGATTTATTCAACAAGTTGTTGCTAACATTCGTGCTGGCGCGTTATGTATCTATCCAACCGATTCATGTTATGCCTTCGGTTGTTCTATAGGTAATAAAACCGCTATGGCACGCATTAATAGTATTCGTCAAACCGATAAAGAACATAATTTCACTTTAGTTTGTAGTGATTTATCTGAAATTGCAACTTATGCTAAAGTAGGCAATGCCGCTTTTCGTCTGATGAAAAGCTTAACCCCCGGTCCTTATACGTTTATACTGCAAGCCACTCATGAAGTACCACGTCGCTTGCAAAATCCAAAACGAAAAACCATTGGATTACGTGTGCCTGCTCATCCTATTGCTCAAGCAATTTTAGCAGAATTAGGTGAACCTATTATGAGTTCTACCCTAATTTTGCCAGAGCAAGACATGCCAGAAACTGATCCAGAAACAATTAGACAATTATTAGAAAAACATGTAGATCTTATAATTGATGGAGATAATTGTGGCTTGAAACCCACAACTGTTGTAGATTTAATTAGTGATCCCCCAAAAATTATCAGACAAGGAAAAGGTTTAATAGATTGGTTAGCCAATGAATGAATTAACTACTTTACAACTTATAGCGATTTGGATATTACCAGTAATATTTGCTATTACATTACATGAAGTTGGACACGGTTGGGCTGCCTTCAAACTAGGCGATAATACTGCTCATCAACTAGGGCGTATTACAGTCAATCCAATTAAGCATATAGATCCAATAGGCACAGTGATACTACCATCATTATTATTGATATTTACTGGATTTGTATTTGGCTGGGCTAAACCTGTACCTGTAAATTTTCAACAATTAAATCAGCCGCGCCGTGATATGGCATTAGTTGCTCTCGCTGGCCCGGGAGCCAATTTGCTAATGCTATTATTTTGGGCTATTATAATTAATATAGGTTTCTTTTTTTACTCAAGTTATGATTCTGCAATTTTCTTTATTTACGTAGGTCAAGCAGGGGTAATTATTAATTTTATATTAATGTTATTAAACTTATTACCAATTTTACCATTAGACGGTGGGCGAGTGGTTCATGCAATGTTACCACTAAATATGGCAGATAAATATGGCAGACTTGAACCTTTTGGTATAATTGTATTAATAGTATTACTTTTAACCGGTGTTCTGCAACAAATTATGCAATACTTTCTTGGATTTATGCAAGTACTTTTACAATTTTTAATCTTTATTAACTTAAATTAAGGAGACTTTCTTGGATTCGTCTATATCGCAACGTGTTTTATCTGGTATGCGACCAACAGGGCAATTACATTTAGGACATTTACACGGCGTACTAAACAACTGGGTAGAATTACAACATCAATACCGATGTTACTTTTTTGTAGCAGACTGGCACGCATTAACTACTGAGTATGATAACACCAAAATCATTGCTCAAAGTGTCTATGACATGATAATTGACTGGTTAGCTGTAGGTATTAATCCGAGTGAATCAACTTTATTTATTCAATCTAAAGTACCTGAACATGCGGAATTACATCTATTATTATCAATGTCAACTCCACTAAGTTGGTTAGAACGGATTCCAACTTATAAAGATCAACAACAAAAATTACAAAATAAAGATCTTTCTACTTACGGATTTTTAGGTTATCCCTTACTACAAGGGGCAGATATTTTACTTTATAAAGCTGGTGGTGTACCTGTTGGTGAAGATCAAGTACCTCATATTGAATTTACCCGCGAATTAGCACGACGTTTTAACCATATTTATGGGCGTGAAGCAGATTTTGAAGAAAAAGTACAAGCAGCCATTCGTAAAATGGGTAAAAAAATCGGTAAAAATTATAAGCGTTTAAGAAAACTTTATAAAGAACAAGGTGATGATGATGCTTTAAGTACCGCTAAAGCTTTAATAGATGAACAACAAAATATAAATCTAGGAGATAAAAAACGTCTTTTAGGTTATTTAGAAGGCGAAACTAAAACAATTTTAACAGAACCAGAAGCCTTATTAACTCCAACATCTAAAATGCCCGGTTTGGATGGACAAAAAATGTCCAAATCCTATAAAAATACTATCGCATTACGTGATGATCCTATAATTATAGAAAAAAATATCCGTACCATGCCCACTGATCCAGCACGAGTACGTCGAACTGATGCTGGTGATCCTGCAAAATGTCCAGTTTGGCAATTTCATCAAGTTTATTCTAATGAAAATACTAAAAAGTGGGTACAAAACGGTTGTAAAACTGCTGAAATCGGCTGTATAGAATGTAAAAAACCAATAATAGATGCTGTGATAACAGAATTAAAACCGATACAAGAACGTATTCAACGCTATACTGAAGATCCAGAATCCGTACAAACAATAATTAATGAAGGTTGCGAAGTTGCACGCGCTGCTGCTCGTGAAACCCTTAGCGAAGTCAGAGAAGTTATGGGTTTAAAATATCAATGAAGGAACTTTATATTCCGCCAAATGCTATGCAAGTATTTCTTGAAAGCTTTGAGGGTCCTTTAGATTTATTATTACATTTAATACAAACCCAAAAGTTAGATATACTTGATATTCCAATTGCAGATATTACCAATCAATATGTAAAATACATTGATTTAATGCAAGAATTAGATTTGGAACTAGCGGCAGAATATTTACTGATGGCAGCATTATTAATGGAAATAAAATCCCGTATGTTGCTGCCACAAACTACAACTGAAACAGCGTCTGATCCTAGAAAAAATTTAGTACAACAATTACAAGAATACGCTCAATATAAACAAGCAGCTCAATATATAGAGGCTTTAGCTAGAATAGATAGAGACTTATTTATTGCATCAGTTGAATATAATCAAGTTGAAACACCTGTTATAGTTCCAACTATAGAATATTCTGAACTATTAGTAGCAATAAAAGAGGTAATGCAACGCGCTACACTGCTAAATTCACATAAAATCATACGAGAAGCTCTGTCAGTCAGAGAGCGTATGAGCTTCATTTTAGAGAAGATTAAAAGCACAACCACAACAATAAACTTTATAAGCTTATTTAAACTTGAAGAAGGTCGAGCAGGAGTAGTAGTAACATTACTAGCAATACTAGAATTAGTAAAAGAATCACTAATACAAATTGAAATAATAAATATTAATGACAGATCATAAGTCAATAATTGAAGCCGCTTTATTTATAGCTACTAAACCTTTAACAATTGATAACTTGTTAAAATTATTTCCTGAGCTGGAACAACCAGAAAGATCAGTTATACGAACCAGCTTAAAACAACTAGCTGAAGATTATACTGATCGAGGTATAGAATTAGTTGAAGTTGCAAGCGGCTATCGTTTCCAAACCAAAGCTACACTAAATTCATGGTTACAACGCTTACAAGCTGAACGCGCACCGCGTTATTCGCGAGCATTACTAGAAACTCTAGCGATCATTACTTATAGACAACCTATAACTCGTGGGGAAATTGAATCAATACGTGGAATTAGTGTTAGTACAGATATAATCAAAAAATTACAAGATTATAATTGGATACGAGTATTAGCACATCGAGAGACTCCTGGTCGCCCTGCTTTATATGGTACTACTCGTGAATTTTTGAATTATTTCAGTTTGAAAAACCTTAATGATTTACCTACATTAAGTATGTAACAAAATTAATTAACATATCAAATAATGTTTATATTCAATAAAGGTGGAGTTAGTCTATAAGCCGGGTTCTGTCAAGAACAGTCATTCATCTGGGATGACTGTCACCAGTCACCTCATGCGACCTACCCATAAACGATGCGGACAACATCAATGTTTAACTATTTGGTCTTGCTTCAGGTGGGGTTTACCCTGCCATTAATGTTACCATTAATGCGGTGCGCTCTTACCACACCTTTTCACCCTTACCCGTAGGCGGTATATTTTCTGTGGCACTATCCATAAGCTCACGCTTCCCAGAGATTATCTGGCACCTTGCCCTATGAAGCCCGGACTTTCCTCTATATTCTTATAAATCATAAATATAGCGACTGCTCAACCAACTCCAAAAACTTTCGCGCCCAACAGGACTCGAACCTGTGACCTTTGGCTCCGGAGGCCAACGCTCTATCCTAACTGAGCTACGGGCGCATTATCACTCAATAATACCATAATTTTTTATTTAGAGCAATTTTTTCTGTTATAATATTTGGTTTTTTACCAAAAGGAGATGTTTGTGACCGATAAAAATACTACAGATTCAGCTCGTAACTGGACAGTGATTATTTATACAGTAGTATCAGTACTTATACTATTTTTAATGTATTTCTTATTAAGCGCTGGACTTGATAATAGTGATTATCAAGAACCCAAAGATTTGCGCGTTGAGCGAATAAAACCTATTGGTCAAGTCAATATTGAAGGTTCCAAACCAGAAGAAGAAGAAGTAGTAGTAGTAACTGCACCAAAATCAGGTAAAGAAGTTTATGATGGTGTGTGTTTTGCTTGTCATGGAACTGGCGTATTAGCTGCGCCTAAATTTCGTGATCAAGCTGATTGGGCTAATCGTATTGCCAAAGGAAAAGATGTTTTACTTCAAAATTCGATCAATGGTTTAAATAACATGCCAGCACGTGGCGGTAATCCTAGTTTAACAGATGAAGAACTAGAGGCTGCTATTGAATATATGTTAGGAGAATAATAGATAGGAAGCATTCACAGCCATATTGTAAAATTGTTGCCGCTTTGAACCACAGCGTGATAATTCGGGTCCTTCGAGAGATGTATCAGGCTATTCATTTAAACTGAATTTGCTCAACAACATCCACTACACCTAGTCCCTTATGCAATAATGTTAGGTTCAAGTGTTTTATCCAATTTACAATATGGAGCGAATGCTAAAAACTTTAGACTACATTTTATTACTTTATTTCAGATAATGCAAGTTCTATTTTTTCTTGAAGATGGTTTTTATCTTCTTCTGTAGATTGTTTGTATTGTAAATATTCATGAATAATATTTAATGCACTGATTACAACAATACGTTCAGTACTAACCACTTTACCGCCTTCACGCACAATTTGCACTTTCTCATTTAGATAACGTGCTGAAGCCATCAAAGTTTCGTGTTCTTCTTCTGGACAAGCAATGACATAATCCTTATCAATAATATGTAATTTTACTGGAATAGATTTACCTATAATCATTGATCTTCTTCCATGATTTTTAGCCGTTTAATCATATCTTCAATATGTGTTTTAGCTAAAGAATTTTTTTCTAACAAAGCGGTGCGTTCAGAAATTAAATGCTTATTTTCTTCAGTTAATCTTTTACAAATTTGGATGATACTATCAATTTTAGTTTCTAATGATTTTAACTCAGACATATTATTCATCTTCATCTTCATCATCAAATATATCATCTTCTTCAAAAATTGCATCTTCTTCTGGTGGATTACCGTCATACACCAAATATTTACGTCTAGCTAAATACGCATCACGAATATAACTATATTTATCTAAAGCTGCGGTTTTAAGTACTGATTCAAATTGCAATAACTTTGCACGTTCATCGACAAATTCAATACTAGTACTAGTTAATAATATATAACGCGCTGATTTATTTTTTGATTGTCCGTAATAATAATCAGGTCTTAATAGAATATCTCCAGCCCAACCGATAGTATCACGTACTGAACTAGGGCCAAAAATCGGTAATACTATATAAGGACCACTACCAATTCCCCAATAACCTAAAGTTTGTCCAAAATCTTCATAATGTTTTTCAAAACCCATTTTAGTAGCTACATCAAATAAACCTAAGACTCCAGCACTAGAATTTAATAACAAACGTACTGTATCTGAACCAGCTTGTTTAAATTTAAATTGAAAAACGTCATTTGCAACAACAAAAACATCATCGAGGTTACTAAAAAAATTAGTAACTCCCGTTAAAACTCTTGTTGGTACAACTTCTTTATAAAATACTGCTACTGGTTTAATCATGATTTTATCAATACCATCATTAATAGCAAATACACCACGATTGAATTTTTCAAATGGATCGCTTGGAGTCGTAGTGGCACAGCCAGAAACCAGCCACGATAGTAATAATGTTATAATTAAATTATTTTGTTTCATTTGATTTTGTTATGAATACTAAAAATTTTTTAAAATTGCTTCTACCGTTATTATTAATAGGATGCTCACATCAACATATAGCTCCGACTGCAAAAATCAATCCTAACCAGCCTTGTTGGCAACATTTAATGAAATTTCATGGTAATACTGACGAATCTATGACAGCAGTTATAAATCATGAAATTCATGATTATGAATCATTAGTTGAAATGTCTCTGACTCATAGAGCTAAAACAATCAGACTTGCTAAACATTTAAAACAACAAATTAGCGAAGATAAACCATTATCAGGTGCTGATTTAGACGAGCTGAATAAATCCTTACTAAAATATCTAAAGATTCGCAAGAAATTCTATAAAATAGCTGAATTGCATGAATGTTGGTTAAATCTTTCTGCTTTTAAATCCCTTACAATTAAACCCATTTCAGATCAAGAACAATTAAAAGCTGTAATGTTATCATTGTCTGCCGCTTTGCTTTTATATGATAATTATTTATTGGCTATTTCTATATTTGAAGAAGATGAAAAATTACGTCGCGTTCTTAATACACGAGATTCTGGTTATGGTATTGGACAAGATGAATTGCAAAAAATTACTCGTTCTTATAATTCCTACCGTAAACGCAAACGTATTCAAAAAGCATTAAGATTTTATTCTAAGCGTGTTGTAGCCTTATCAAAGCAGATGCAAAATGATCAATCCTTCAGATCTCTAAAACTATTAATAGATCAAAGTCCATCTTATCATTTAACTTTAAAAAAGAAAGGGATATTTTATATATTTGGTAGAAAGTTACAATTTATGAACGCTATTGGTAGTGATAAATTATATTCATTTGGTAATGATGGATTAAATTTATTTAGTAAATTTTTTGGTAATTCTATTGGTTTAATAGAATCTCGTAAGGGATTATTGTACAATCGCGCTGATGTATTAACATTTCTGAATAACAAGCTAAAAGCCGGTGATATTCTGTTAGAAAAAACACCATTTCGTTTAACTGATAAATTTATTCCCGGTCATTGGGGTCATGCTGCTATTTGGATTGGAACTGAGTCAGAATTAAAACAATTAAAAATTTGGCATCATCCAGTGGTAAAAAAATATCATCATAAGATTAGACAAGCCAAATTAGTTGTAGAAGCATTACGCCCCGGTGTTCAATTAAATTCTTTACAACACTTTCTTAATATTGATGATTTAGCAATTTTACGTGATACTAAAATGGATAATAACACACGGGCTGAACGTATTATTTTGGCTTTACGTCAACTAGGTAAAGAATATGACTTTAATTTTGATGTTGAAACTACAGATAAAATAGTTTGTTCTGAATTAATTTATATTGTTTATACGGGAATAAGTTGGCCTACTAATAAAACATTAGGTCGTTTTACTATTAGCCCAGATAATGTTGCTTCAAAAGCCTTAAAAAAAGGCCCTTTAAAATTAATATCATTATTTCATAATGGTAAATATATAGTAGATAATCCATTAAGATTATTAAGTCAATTAATTCAAACTGAGTAATAATATAAATGAAACGCCGTAATTTCCTTAGTTTATTAGGAGTATTAGGAGTAGGAGGTCTTTCTGCATTTGGTTTTCAAAAACTACAAAAGTCTAAATATTGGCCTAATGATAATCAATTTTTTAATCCTTGTTTAGATAGTAAATTACCAGAAAGCTTAGAAAAACATGAAGTTATTTTATCAGCATTGGAAGGAATTGATAGTACCCACATGTGGGATGGGCATGTTCATTTAATCGGTTTAGGTGATACTGATAGTGGAATTTTTGTGAATCCTAATTATCAGGATGTGTTCGAGTTAAAAAAATATATTCAATTTCGTTTTTATCTAAATGCTTCGTGTGTAGAACCGGGTATCTCTGTAGATGAAGCTTTTGTGAATCGTTTAAAAACCTTAAAATGGGGACGAGGATCACGTGTGATTTTACTCGCATTTGACTATAGTTATGATGAACAAGGTGAACGTTTGCTAGATCAAACTGCTTTTCATACACCTAATAGTTATGCTGCACAGATTCATAAAGAGTCACCACAACATTTTGAATGGCTAGCCTCAATTCATCCTTATCGTAAAGATAGTCTTGAAGCTTTACAACAAGCAGTGTTTGATGGCGCATTAGGAGTAAAATGGTTGCCACAAGCTATGAATATTAATCCAGATTCAGCATTATGTGATCCATTTTATGAAGCAATGGTACATTGGAATATTCCTTTGTTATGTCATTGCGGTGATGAAGAAGCTGTTGATGGAGCTAATATTGAAGCTTATGCTTATGGTAATCCATTATTGGTACGACGCGCTTTAGATCACGGAGTTAAAGTAATAATTGCTCATTGCGCCTCATTGGGTAAAAATAATTTTGAGTTATTTACTCAACTAATGGAAGAACCGCGTTATGAAGGTTTATTGTTTGGTGATATTTCTGCTATGTCACAAGTTAATCGTGATGATATGTTAGCGCTTAAAACTGTTATTAGTCGTAAAGAGTGGCATTCACGTTTATTATATGGTTCTGATTACCCATTACCCGGTATAATACCCTTAATTTCATTAAAAGATTTACAAGCACAAGAACTTCTGACAGCAGAACAAGTAAAAGTATTAGCACAATTGCGTCAACATAACCCTTTATTATTTAATTTTGTGCTAAATCGTCATTTAAAAGTCGAAAATCAAAAATTGAGTCCAATTGTATTTCATACACGCTCATTTTGGACACTGGGTACAAGATTATGAGGATTTATAAGTCATAAATATGTTATGATAAATGGTTTTATAAAACGAATTGAAGGATTAAAATAATTATGGCAGATCGTCGTCTTCAGGTGTTTCATACCGTGGCTCGTTTATTAAGTTTTACCAAAGCTGCTGAAGCATTACACATGACTCAACCGGCAGTGACGTTTCAAATTCGTCAATTAGAAGAACATTTTAATACACGTTTATTTGATCGCACCCATAACCGTATTACCTTGACTGAAGTTGGTAAGCGAGTTTATGAATATGCTCAGAATATTTTTCAGTTATATGGAGAAATGGAAAACACCGTTAAAGAAATGACTGGTGATGTTGATGGAATTTTGATGATTGGTGCTAGCACCATGATTGCAGAATATCTATTACCAGTCTTATTGGGTGATTTTAAAGCTAAATATCCAGATGTAAATATTCGTTTAAAAGTTGCTAATAGCGATGAAATAGTCTCAATGGTAGAAAATAATATTATTGACTTAGGTATGGTTGAATCACCTGTTAATAATAAAAATTTAGTTGTGAATCTTTGTCGTATGGATCAACTAGTTGCTATAGTTCCACCGGGGCATAAGTTAGCAAGTCGTGAGAAAGTTTCTGCGAAAGATTTAATTAGTTATCCCTATATTTCCCGAGAAGAAGGCTCAGGTACTCGTGAAGTAATTGGTGAATATATTGCTCAAGCTGGTTTATCTGCTGACAATTTAGATATTGTAATGGAATTAGGTAGTCCAGAAGCAATCAAGGGTGCAGTAGCGGCTGGTATGGGAATATCAATTTTGTCACATGCAGCAATTCAAAAAGATATAGAATTAGGAACTTTAAAAGAATTGAAGCTGAGTCCGATACTAGAACGTCCTCTGTCTTTTGTTCATCAAAAACAAAAATTTCGTTTACGTGCGATAGAAGAGTTATTAAAATTTTCTACTAATCATTGCGAAAAAAATTCTAAGGCTTAATGGCATCATTAGAAGCACAGCGGCGGCTAGAAAATATTTTTAAACAATTACCGCCGCAACATAAAGAAACTATATTGAGTTTTGCAGAGTTTTTGCTTGCACAAACAATTCCAGAATCTCCTGCAAAACCTCAAATTAAACCCCGTCCACCTAATGAATCAGTAATTGCTGCTATCAAGCGTCTATCTAAAAGTTATCCAATGCTGGATAAGGCAAAGATGCTTGATGAAACATCTAATTTAATGACTGAACATATGTTAAAAGGACGGGATTCAGTTGAAATCATTGATGAATTAGAAGCTGTTTTTTTACGACATTATAAAGAACAAACGACATGATTAAAGTAATAAAAGAATGGTTCCATCGCTATTTTTCTGATCCGCAAGCGGTATTGCTAGCTATCTTATTGATCGTTAGTTTTACTGTATTGATGACAATGAGTCAAATATTGGCTCCAGTGTTAGCAAGTATTGTAATTGCTTATTTATTAGATGGTTTAATTAAAAATTTAAAGCATTGGCATTTTCCAAATTTTTTAGCAATGTTCTTAGTTTATAGTGGCTTTATAACAATATTGCTATTTTTTATGGTGGTATTATTACCATTATTATCATATCAATTAACACAATTAATTAAAGAACTGCCTACAATGGTTGTAGAGGGACATAAATTATTAAAAGATCTGCCAGAAAAATATGAGTTTATTTCTGCTGATCAGGTTAATGGTATTATAGAATCAATACGTGAGCGCGTGAATCAATTAGGCAAACAGGTATTATCTTATTCTTTATCGTCAATTCCAACTTTAATTGCTTTAGTTATATATGCGATTTTAGTTCCTTTGTTAGTCTTTTTTTTCTTAAAAGATAAAGATAAAATTATAGATTGGTTGGTAGCTTTCTTGCCTAATGAACATACTGTTGCTGCACAAGTTTGGACTGAAATGAACAGTCAGATGGGTAATTATGTGCGTGGTAAGGTATATGAAATATTTTTAGTTGGTATTGCGGCATACTTATTATTTGCATATTTAGATATGAATTATGCCTCTTTATTAGCAGTGCTAGTAGGTTTATCAGTTATAATTCCCTATATTGGAGCTGTAGTAGTAACATTTCCTGTTATGATAGTAGCTTATGTTCAATGGGGAGTTGATCCATATTTTTTCTGGGCAGTAGGTGCCTATTTGGTTCTACAAGCACTTGATGGTAATGTTTTAGTACCTCTACTATTTTCAGAAGCCGTAAATTTACATCCTGTAGCAATTATGGTATCAATTTTAGTATTCGGTAATTTGTGGGGAGTATGGGGAGTATTTTTTGCCATACCTTTGGCCACATTAGTTAAAGCATTGTTAGCAGCATGGCCTCGTGCGGCTATTGAAGAATAAGCAAGTAGATCATCAACCTAACACTTTAAGGTTGATGATTTGACTCACTATTCACCAACAATTTCCCAAGAAATGAGTATCCAACACAAGGCACGAGGTTCGTAATGGAGTTGCCAATAACCAATACGTTGTAAGGCTACTTTACGAAAGCCAACTTGAAGCTTTCCTAGTATGCTGGAACGATTGCGAATGCGTGGATTACCAGATCCTGCTCCTACCGAAAGATATTCACAGGATGATGCTAAAGTAGCCATGCACAATCCCATAGCTTTACCTTGGTTAGTAGCTAAGTGGATTACACGTAATTTGTCATATTGTTTTACTAATTCATCCAATATTTATAGTTTCTCGTGCATTATCACCCTCATTATGACAAGGTATTAGAATAGAAACTGGGGGGTATTGAGATAATGTAGGTAATTCTGTAGTGCATTTTCGCTCCCAGTAAAAGTAATAATATATAGCACCAAGCATCCAGACATATGCCATAAATAAAGGATAATAGAAAGTAAAGTTAAATAAAAAAGAGAAAACTTCCATAATTAATATATTATCCAGTTATTTAATATGTTTTTTAAAAAAGTTCATTCAGTCTATTTTGAGATTCTCAAATAGTTTATCAAGAAGTAATAAAACTGTAATTTATGGGGAATATGGTATTTTTTGCTATTTAGAAACACTAATTAAAATAATTACAATCTTAATATATTGTTTTTTTAAATGTATTTATGTATTAATAATGTCAGTTAATAAAATTTATTATTATTTATAAATTTATGCTGTAGAATTGAATTGGTGACTCTATTTAAACAACAAAAAGTATTTAATTACAATTAATAATTATATTATTTATGAAGATAGTAAAAAAAATGACTAATCCGTCAACATTAATCATGACAGGTGTATTAACAGCATTTTCGCCTATAGCTAATAGTGCTGATGTGTCTGTGGAAAATTGCCAAAGTAAAAAAATTGCACAAGCTTACACTCGCACTGGTGCTGGTGAAAGCTTAGTTGCTCCATTTACATCTCCATCTACTTCAACAACGAAGTCTTATAGTGGCTTAGTTGAAGTGATAGTTTCTGGAACTGGATATAGTTATGGAATGACAGTTAATGATGCTTTTTTTGGTGTTAAAACTGCTAAACTTCTTGATCCACAATATTATCAGTTAAACCTTGGTTGGAATGGTGCTCCACTTAAACCATATGTAGGTGAATCACGCAATATTGCAAACTTCATTAAGTTTGTGGATGGTATAGGAAAAGCAAATCTTCCAACTTATAATTCCAATAATCGTTATCATTTTGTGATTGAAGTTCCTAAAGATGCTGGTAAGTTATCTTTCGGCGTGTCAGATGGTGGATTTGATGAAAATGATGGTCAATATAATATTGAAATCTATCCTATTAACAATCAGCTTGTTTGTAACTCTGAAAATAATAAACCCGATTCAGAAGCAGTTGCTAAAGCACTCGGTTGTTTTAAAGACAGTGGTTCTACAATAAATGATCGTGATTTAAATGGAGTCCAGTGGATTGATAATTCTCAAATGACAACTGAAAAGTGCATAGAACACTGTAAACTTCTGGGATATGCCTATGCTGGGACTCAGTATAGTAGCTACTGTCATTGTGGGAATAGTTATGGCAAATATGGGACTGCCAGTAATTGCAATATGCCTTGTAAGGGTAATCCAAGCCAAAAATGCGGTGACTCTTGGACAAATAGTGTTTACAAGATTGCAAATCCTAACCCCAATGCAAAACAAGTTTTTATAAATAATGAAGCTATTATCAAATATGGTGATCATATAGTAGTTAGCTATAAAAATAAATTAAACCGCAACTCGAAGGACTGGATTGGTATATACAAAAAGGGTGTTAATAATCATAAGCAGTATATTGATTTTCAATATTCTGGTAATATCTCCGGTAGATTAACGTTTAATTTAGCCAAGCTTGGTATTGGAGAATATGAGTTGCGTATGTTTGCAAAGAATGGGTATTCTACTACTAAGGCTTTTAGTAGTTTCAAAGTAGTTGCTCCATAATAGCCGATTATAGTAATAAATCTAGGCATTGTGTAGAATAATTTTTTATAAAACATTTAAAAAATTATACTGTGACATATAATTTTATGTTACCTCAAATTTAGGTCACACTCTGTTTCATAATTGCGATTATGAAACACCAACAATTTCCCAAACCAATCTATCAAACCCCACCGCCACAACACTAATCAATTTCAATTTCAATTCATCACCATATTTTTTCTGCAAACTAGCATTATAGCTAAGCAATTGCTTTTTAGCATCAGCAGCATTTTTCTTAACAAGAGCCAAATCATTTAATTTATCAACACTCATATCTTTAAGCTCTTCGCCGCTTAGATTCACTTCTGATAAACTTATATATTTGAATTCTAAAATAAAATCAAAAATTGGAAACTTACGTCGCTCTGGGCGAATAATCATACTCAAATCTACATAGCGTCGCCCGGTTGAAAATTCTGAATCCATTACATAAAGAACGTCATTAAATAAAATGGTTAAAAATGCTGTTTTTATAGTTAATTCATTGGCGAGCTTATAATCACGATTGTCAAAAACCTTGAAATAATGCGGTTCCATAAAATCGCAGATTGCTTGCAAATCAGCAGTTTGAAAAAATTATTGAGCAAGTTTACCTGTTTGTTCACGTTCTGATTTTGTCAAGTGCATTTCAAATAGCCGCTCAACATAAAGCTTACGTGCTACTAAATTAGGGATTATAAAGAAATTCCTGAGCAGTTTCGTTAAAACAATAACCATTATAAAAGCTTTTGATTAGATGTAAGGCATCTTGTTCTTTTTGTTTAGAGGCTTAAAAGTGATTTAATTTCAGATTCTCTAAATCCGCATAAATCATTAAATTCTGATCTTAAATAAATATCTTTTGCAACATTATAAGAACTGGTAATATCAGTCATTAAAACTGGAGAAACACCAGTAATAAAAACTCGCTCTAAACCTTGCCCGCTAGTAGCTGATTTTCTGTTTGCCCATCATTACTTCATTGGCAATATTCGTCAATAAATAGAGTTTGTAAGAAGTTTTTTGTATTGCAGTTAATAATGATTGCCATGAAGCTAAAGCATCTTTAGGATTGATATTAATTTACAAAAATAAGTACAACGAATTACGTGGATAAACTAATAAAGTTTAATTTAAATAATTTGTTTATCCACGTAATTCGCTGTACTTAATATTATGTAAATATGCATTAAGATTTATACATACCGACATACCAAATAATTTATCAAAATCATCAGCTTTGGCTACGTCGTAGTAATTTTATAGCATTGATAATAGCAGACTTTTACCAAAGCGACGAGGGGGTAAAAAAAGTAATTAATCCCCTGCTTCTTCAATTAGTCTAATGTGATGACTACGATCTACATAAAAATAATTTTCTGTGACTATTCGATAATAATTACTTATGCCATATGGAAATTTGATCATGTTTGTTCTCGGATTTTCTAATAATTGAAATATATTATAGTACAACTAATTTACAATTTCCCAAACCAATCGATCAAATCCCACTGCCACTACACTTGTTTCATAATTGCTATGAAACATCAACTTGGTGGATACAGCCTTTATCATCTAAATGGATTATCATCCGTTGTGCCATTTGTAATGTCCCCAATGTCTGTATTGTAACACCAAAATCATTAGCAATGTTTTGATGATTCGCTGTTAGAGTTTGTTGATTATTCTGATATTGGTATTTGAAATGAGTATAAAGCAACCAAAAAGCCATCAGAATTCCAATTATTAAAATAATTACAATATATTCATTAAAGATGCTGGTAAAATTTATAAACAATACTTTATTGTAAACAAACCATATCATGCCTCCCCACAATATTAAATTCAATATTGGTCGCCAGAAATAAAACCAGCTTATCCAACCGATTAAAACTAATGTACTATCTTGATAGTGTTGTTTCAGTATTTGCAAATTAGGTGTTTCAATTATAATTGAATTCATATTTTCTTACCTCTATCTGGACTAACCCATGTGGCTCGTTTACCACGTTTCGTTAAAAAAGTTTTAGGTGTAGCAATTACACAGGTTGCTACATTTACTAACCAATAAGCAATTGGATACCAAATCATCCAATAATAGTATTTAGCTAAACCTTTTTCATAGCGTCCATCAATAACTAAGCTAAGTAAAAACTGCAACAAACAAGTTACACCAAGTAACATACTGCTCCAACCTGAGATCAAAATGGGTTGATTTAAAGAATCTGACATATTTGATATTAATATATTTATTAATAAAATAATTACAGTCAAAACCATAGAATAAGCCCAAAATATACTGATAAGGTATTCCAAATATAAGGGCCACATGCGCCAGCTTTTTAATTCAAACAACCTATTGAAATATCGAATTAAAACCTCTGTACCACCCTGAGACCAACGTAGGCGTTGATTCCATAGTCCTTTTAAAGTCTCAGGCATGAGTATCCAACACAAGGCACGAGGTTCGTAATGGAGTTCCCAATGATCTAATTGTAGTCGCCAACTAACATCAATATCTTCAGTTATCATATCCAAACTCCAATAACCAATACGTTGTAAAGCTACTTTACGAAAGCCAACAATAGCTCCTGACACTGTAAATATTCTCCCATAAAATCTTTGTGCCCGTTTTATCAGTCCTATAATAGAGGAAAATTCGCCAACTTGAAGCTTTCCTAGTATGCTGGAACGATTGCGAATGCGTGGATTACCAGTGACTGCTCCTACCGAAGGATTGTCCACAAAATGTTTCATCATCCAATGAGTTGCATGAGGATCTAATAAAGCATCACCATCAATACAAATCAGATATTCACAGGATGATGCTAAAGTAGCCATGCACAATCCCATAGCTTTACCTTGGTTAGTAGCTAAGTGGATTACACGTAATTTGTCATATTGTTTGACCAATTCATCCAATATTTCAGCGGTATTATCGGTACTACCATCGTTGATAGCAATCACCTCGAAATTTGGATATACTTGCTGTATGGCATAATGAATAGTTTCTCGTGCATTATCACCCTCATTATGACAAGGTATTAGAATAGAAACTGGGGGGTATTGAGATAATGTAGGTAATTCTGTAGTGCCTTTTCGCTCCCAGTAAAAGTAATAATATATAGCACCAAGCATCCAGACATATGCCATAAATAAAGGATAATAGAAAGTAAAGTTAAATAAAAAAGAGAAAACTTCCATAATTATTATAATTATTATATTATCCAGTTATTTAATATGTTTTTTAAAAAAGTTCATTCAGTCTATTTTGAGATTATCAAATAGTTTATCAAGAAGTAATAAAACTGTAATTTATGGGGAATATGGTATTTTTTGCTATTTAGAAACACTAATTAAAATAATTACAATCTTAATATATTGTTTTTTTAAGTTATATTCATGTATTAATAATGTCAGTTAATAAAAATTATTATTATTTATAAATTTATGCTGTATAATTGAATTGGTCACCCTATTTTAATAAAAAGTTTCATTTAAACAATTAATAATTATATTATTTATGAAGATAGTAAAAAAAATGACTAATCCGTCAACATTAATCATGACAGGTGTATTAACAGCATTTTCTCCTATAGCGAATAGTACTGTAGCTTAAATAGACACGCCAAAACTGTAAGAACACAAGATGGTGTGGTACTACGCTTAACTAAATTTAAAATAAGTAGCCCGGGTAATGGCGGTGCAGATGGTATCGTTTTTGTGGTACAACCCATCAGTTCAAATGTAGAATTTGACACATGGAACAATAGTCGCTCTTGGAACGATCCTAACGACAACCATGTCGGTATCAACATTAATGGCGGTTTTAATGGTCCTACGGTTGTAGTCAATCCCGCTTTTGAAAGAGGTCAAATTTGGCATGTGTGGATAGACTATGATGGTGGCAAGATGGAAGTACGTGCTAACACTACTGGCAAGCGTCCAGCCAAAGCTTTATTGGCGCGTTCGTTGAATCTCTCACAAATCATCGGTGCTGCTCCTAAAGCGTTTATAGGTTTTACATCTGCTACCGGTGCTGCTTTTGCAAATCATGACATTCTATCATGGACATATCGTGATAGATTTGAGCCAATTGGTGTCAAGCCTGATTGCAAAACCAAGAAAATTTCACAAGCCTACACTCGCACTGGCGCTGGTGAAAATCTAGTTGCTCCATTTACATCTCCATCTACTTCAACAACTAAATCTTATAGCGGCTTAGTTGAAGTGATAGTTTCTGGAACTGGATACAGTTATGGAACCACAGTTAATGATGTATTTTTTGGTGTTGAAACAGGTAAACCTCTTGATCCACAATATTATCAGTTAAACCTTGGTTGGAATGGCGTTCCACTTAGAGCCTACTTAGGTGAACCACGTAATATCGCAAACTTTATCAAATTTGTGGATGGTATGGGATTAGCTGCTCTTCCAGTCTATAACAACAAGCACAGTTACCATTTTGTGATGGAAGTTCCTAAAAATGCTGGTCGCCTATCCTTTGGCGTAGCAGATGGTGATTTTGCTGATAACGGTGGTCAATATAATATTGAAGTTTATCCTGTGAAGAGCAATTTGCCAGCATCATGCTCAAAATAGGAAATTAGTTAGTGATTGAATTCTTCTAAGTTTTCACATTGTTTTTTCAATCACACATCGAACCCGAGATTAGTAGTGTCTCGGGTGGGCTAGAATTGCACAGTTCTGTCAGTCAATAAGCCCACTGAAAGCAGAATCTATAGATTTTGCAACTACTATTATTATTCAATTAACATTAATTTAAGGTATTAATATGGTACGAATTTCTACCAAACTTATTGCAGGCATTCTGCCGATAGCTCTTGCTACTGGTGTTGTTAAGGCGAACACATCTTTGGAACAAATCTGGTATTCTGGTAATCAAAATAAAAAGTTCTTAATTGATTTCACTGATGAAAATCCTAAAATAACTTGCAAAACTCCAGTTGGTCAAAGCGCGAGTTATGGGGGCAGCGCCAACTTTACTGATCCAGATTCTGGCAAACTAATACTCTACACTGATGGAAATACAGTTTTCAATGGACAAACTAATCAAGCTTTAGAAAACGGAACTGTATTGGGTGGCACGACAAATCATTTGGGGATAGCAATGATTGTGCCAGCTATAGGCACCAATCCTGACTTGTTCTATGTTTTCACTAGCAACGGCAACATTGTATATTTCTCTGTTGCTGATTTGTCTATGGGATCTAACGGCACAGTTATCAGAAAAAAAGAGTTGCTAGCCAATAATACTGGTCATACACTTGGTGTAGTACCACATACCAATGGTACTGATTTATGGATACTTGTCTTTAACAAAGCTGATAAAATAGATGCTTACAAACTAAATAGTTCTGGGTTAGCCCGCTTACCAGTTACTTCCAACACTGGTTTTACTGGCAATATAGCTTCTGGTTCTATTGTTCATAGCCCTAATTATGATACACTTGCTTTGGGTTGGGGAAATAAACGTATTGCTACTGCTAAAATAGACCGTTCCACTGGTAAAATTTCTGATCTCAAAGAGATAATAACCGGCACAGTTGGATATGCAACAGCTTTTTCTCCAGACGGTAGCAAATTGTATTATACTGATGGTATTAATGGATATAATGGCAAAGCATGGCAATTCGATCTAAAAGATAAAATCAAGACCCAGTTGAGTTTAACTGCTGGTTTTGGTGGTCCAAAGTTAGCCCATAATGGTAAAATTTACTGGACAAGATACAATCATAAGGCACTAAGTGTAGTTAATAATCCCAACAAAGTCGGTACTGGGGTCAACTTTGCTCTTGATTCTATAGTTATAAACGGTTGTTCAGGTTCTTATAATCTTCCAAACCAAACCACTTCTCCTACCAGCTTTATGGGACAACAAACTATTGCAGGTGGTCATAAGGTAGTAGTTAAGCTTGGTGATAGTATTGGAAATATCAATTTTGGTAATACTTTAATCAAGTTAGCTGAAATTTGGGGTACTAAGTGGAATGACTTAGATAGCGATGGTTTACGCGATAAGGATGAAGCTGGAATAGCCGGCGTGACTATTTATCTGGATGTTAATGAGAATGGTAAACTCGACAAAGGTGAACCAAGTCAAGTTACTGATAAAAACGGTAAATACAAATTCTCCAATTTGGAAGCTGGCACATATGTGGTACGCGAAATCGTTCCTCAAGGCTACAGACAAACCTTTCCCGGTCCTCGTAACTAATATATAGTTTTTCTAAATATTTTGGCCTAAAGACCTGTCAGGTTTTTAAAACCTGACAGGTCTGATAGTTTTGTTTTTATCATCACTCCTGCTAAAATCATTCAATTTTAGGTATTCACATGGTACAAAGAGAAATATGGCACTACAGTAAGGTAGCAGTTCTTACAAGCCTTCTGCCGATAACTATTATCAGCAACATTGCTCAGGCAGACACTGCCTTGAATTCAAGTGCTGGTGGTTATAAAATAGTCGTGAAGCTTGGTGATAGTATTGGAAATATAGATTTTGGTAACACTTTCATAAAAGTGCCAAATCCCTGCAAAACGAAGCAAATTTCACAAGCCTACACTCGCGCTGGTGCTGGTGAAAATCTAGTTGCTCCATTTACTTCTCCATCTACTTCCACTACTAAATCTTATAGTGGCTTAGTTGAAATAGTAGTTTCTGGAACTGGATACAGTTATGGAACCACAGTTAATGATGTATTTTTTGGTGTTAAAACAGGTAAAGTTCTTGATCCACAATATTATCAGTTAAACCTTGGTTGGAATGGTGCTCCACTTGAAGCCTACTTAGGTGAACCACGTAACATTGCAAACTTCATCAAGTTTGTGGATGGTATGGGATTAGCTGCTCTTCCAGCCTATAACAATAAGCACAGTTACCATTTTGTAATGGAAGTTCCTAAAAATGCTGGTCGTTTATCCTTTGGCGTAGCAGATGGTGATTTTGCTGATAATGGTGGTCAATATAATATTAAAGTTTATCCTGTGAAGAGCAATTTGCCAGCATCATGCATTTAAATGCAAAGTGTGATTTAAAGATCACACTACCTCGTTTTACCAAAGCCTCATTATATTATTTCCAATTTCTTACTTTATAACGTTGTTTCTTGCTCATAACTAAATCATTCGTTTGATATATCATTGATTTTATATTTATGCAACAACGCCTTTTTGTTTATTAGAGTTGTCCGGAAATAAATTTTCACTGAATAAAAACAATTATTTAAACAAACCTATAAAATACTTATTTCCGGACAACTCTATTAAATAAAGTGACTTCATTCAGTCTATTTTGAGATTATCAAATAGTTTATCAAGTAACAATAAAATTGGTCATTTGTGGGGAATATGAGATATTTTTGCAATTTATTAAAATTAGTAATGGTTATTATTAATAATTAATAGTATTAATTATTAATTTATGTTGTAGAATTGGAGTTTCTTTTCTTGGAAATTGTTTAAATAATGTCAAAAAAAATAATCATTGGTTTAGTGTCTTTTGGTTTAGCTGCGGTGAGTACCGTTAATGCTCAAAATGTGAATTATGGTGTAACTGATATCCAATTAAGAGCTTCAAGCTCTGCAACACCCCCAAGTGGGCCAAATGGTTACACACGTGTTGGTTACTGGGATGTCGATGGTGGCGGTTCAAAGGGAACCAATGGCAGTACTGGACACTATATGATGGCTTTGTATCTCAAAAAGGGCAACTTAACTGGGGCTTCTACTTGTGTAACAGATGTCCAATTAAGAGCTTCAAGTTCATCAACACCTCCAAATGGCCCCGCTGGTTATAAGCAGATTGGTTATTGGGATGTCGATGGTGGCGGTTCTCATGGTACTAATGGTAGTACTGGACACTATATGATGGCTATGTATGCTAATACAGCCAAAATTGGTTCAGGTACAAAAAATTGTGTGACAGATGTTCAATTAACCGCATCAAACACAGGAACTCCTCGTCCTGGACCAAACGGTTATAAACCTATTGGTGACTGGGATGTTGGTGCTGGCGGTTCTAAGGGTACAGATGGCAGTACTGGGCACTGGAAAATGACTACTTATATGAAAAGTGCTGCTGTGTATGTGGAAAATTGCAACACTAAGAATATTTCACAAGCCTACACTCGTACTGGTACTGGTGAAAGCTTAGTAGCTCCATTTACATCTCCATCTACTTCTACAGCTAAATCTTATAGTGGCTTAGTTGAAGTGATAGTTTCTGGAACTGGATACAGTTATGGAATGACAGTTAATGATGCTTTTTTTGGTGTTAAAACTGGTAAACCTCTTGATCCACAATATTATCAATTAAATATAGGTTGGAATGGTGCTCCGCTTAAACCCTATGCAGGCGAACCACGCAATATTGCAAACTTTATCAAGTTTGTAGATGGTATAGGAAAAGCAAATCTTCCAACTTATAATTCCAATAATCGTTATCATTTTGTGATTGAAGTTCCTAAAGATGCTGGTAAGTTATCTTTCGGCGTGTCAGATGGTGGATTTGATGAAAATGCTGGTCAATATAATATTGCAATCTATTCTGTTAAAGAAACAAAAGCTGATAGTTGTAAGAATAATGAAATACAAAGTACTCCTCCTCTGAAGTGTGCAAATGCGGTGTTTTTGAAAAATCAAGAGACTAAGCGTTATGCATTCTCAACAGGAAAACCGGTGAATAATAAAGAAGGAGGTTGGCTAAAAAGTCCTAATATTGTAGGAGCAGATGCCAATTATTATAACCGAGCACGCTGGTGTATGACTACATATAGAAATATCTACCAGTTCCAAAACAAAGAAACTAAACGCTACTTATTTTCAACAGGGAGCAAGCATACTGGGTCTGACGGAAATGAGGGTGGTTGGCTTAAGAGTCCTACTATTGTAGGAGCAGATGCCAATTATTATAACCGAGCACAGTGGACACTTATTAAAAGAGGAGATGCCTATATGTTGAAAAACCTCAAGACAAATAGATATCTGTTTTCAACAGGGAAGAAACATACTGGTGCTGACGGAAATGAGGGTGGTTGGCTCAAAAGTCCCGAGCTTGTAGGAGCGGATGCCAATTATTATAATCGAGCACTATGGTATATAGTGAAGTAGCTTGTATAAGCTATATAGCGTCATACAACAAAACTTCATTGGTGTATGACGCTATGACTAACTATTCACCAACAATTTCCCAAACCAAGCGATCAAACCCCACAGCCACAACACTAATCAATTTCAATTTTAATTTATCAACATTCATATTTCTAAGTTCTTTCCCGCTTAGATTCACTTCTGATAAACTTATATATTGGCGAGCTTATAATCACGATTGTCAAAAACCTTGAAAAAATTATTGAGCAAGTTTACCTGTTTATTCACGTTCTGACTTTGTCAAGTGCATTTCAAATAGCCGCTCAACATAAAGCTTACGTGCTACTAAATTAGGGATTTTAAAAAAATTTTCCGTTACTATTCGATAATAATTACTTATGCTATATGGAAATTTGATAATGTTTGTTCTCGGGTTTTCTAATTATCATCGCCTCGTGCGGCTATTGAAGCCCAATGATTTTATGAGTTTGTAAACCTAAACGCCATTGTGGATGCTTTAAGCAATAATCTATGGCTAATTTGATATTATTGTCTAGTTCTGGTCCATCCAGAGCTTGCAAATAAAAATATTTAAAATCAAGGTGTTCAAAATTGGAAGGTGTATTTTCAATTTGAGGATAAACTAATTTTAATTCATCACCAGTTGTTATTTTTAATGTCATATTAGCCTTTGGGCTAACACAAATCCAATCAATTCCCTGTGGTGCCGCTAAGGTGCCATTGGTTTCAATAGCAATTTCAAATCCAGCTTCATGAAAAGCATTGATTAATGGAGTATCTAATTGCAATAAAGGTTCACCACCAGTACAAACTACAAATTTATGATCATTTTCTGTAGCAGCCCATGTATTAATGACTTTATCAACTAAAGCTTGAGGGGTTTTAAATTTTTCCCCACCAATAAAATCAGTGTCACAAAATTTACAATTAGCAATAGCGCGATCTTTTTCACGCCCACTCCATAAATTACAACCAGTAAAGCGACAAAAGACTGCCGCTCGCCCTGCATATCTGCCTTCACCTTGAAGGGTATAAAATATCTCTTTTACTGTATAACTCATATTAATAATATTAAAATTCAACTTATTGCCTAATATGCCCATCACCCAAGACAATATATTTCTGAGAAGTCAAGCCTTCCAATCCCACAGGACCACGGGCATGAAATTTGTCAGTACTAATACCAATTTCAGCACCTAAGCCATATTCAAAGCCATCAGCAAATCTAGTTGAAGCATTTACCATCACAGAACTTGAATCAATTTCTGTTAAGAAGCGTCGCGATTTACTCCAATTTTCTGTGATTATACTATCAGTATGTTGGGAACTATATTGATGTATATGTTCCATTGCTTCATCTATATCTGTCACTGTACGAATTGATAAGATTGGAGCTAAATATTCTGTTTGCCAATCCTCATCGGTAGCCGCTTTAATATTAGTTAATACTTCTTGTGTCGCAGCACATCCACGCAACTCAACACCTGCTGCTTGATATTTTTCCGCTAATTTAGGTAATACCTCATCAGCTACAGATTTAGCAACTAACAAAGTTTCCATAGTATTACAAGTACCATAGCGTTGAGTTTTAGAATTATAAGCTACATTAATTGCCTTATCAATATCTGCTTGATCATCAATATATACATGACAAACACCATCTAAATGCTTAATTACAGGAACACGCGCATCAGCACTGATACGTTCAATTAAACCCTTACCGCCTCGTGGAATGATAACATCCACATAAGCTGGCATCGCAATTAATTCACCAACAGCAGCTCTATCAGTAGTTTCAATAACTTGTACAGCAGTACGAGGTAAACCAGCGGCTTCTAAACCAGCATAAATACATTCAGCAATAGCTTGATTAGAATGAATAGCCTCTGAACCACCGCGTAAAATCGTAGCATTTCCAGATTTCAAACATAAACCAGCGGCATCAGCAGTAACATTAGGGCGCGATTCATAAATAATTCCCACTACCCCTAAAGCTACACGCATTTTTCCAACTTGAATGCCGCTGGGGCGATAGCTTAAATCAGTAATAGTACCAATTGGATCAGGCAACTGCACCATTTGGCGTAAACCTTCTACCATACTAGCAATGCGAGACTCATTTAAACTTAAACGATCCAATAAGGCACTATCCAAACCTTTAGCTTTTTCTAAATCTTTGGCATTCGCGATAAGTAATTGTTGTTGCTGTTGTTCCAATTGTTGCGCGATTGATTCTAAGGCTTTATTTTTAATACCAGTATCAGCACGAGCTAAAACTTTAGCGGCAGCACGAGCTTGTTTGCCGATACGCAACATATATTCCTGTACACTCATTGCTCAATCTTCTCTCTAAGCGCATCCCTATTTACCCACCAATCATCTTGAACCATCACATTTAATACCTGTGATAAACGCCCCAAGAAATCAGGTGGAGAATCAAGCTCCATTTTTTTCATCCATGCTTCAAAATCGGCTTGTTTTTCAACATTACTATGACGACGCGCTACTTTTGCCAATAATTGATTAGTGAAAAACAATAAATTTTCATTTTCAGAACGTAAATCTGCGATATAATGAGCAGTCACTGCCGCTACTGCTGCACCATCAGAATCAGCAGGCGTTTCCTCAACAATATGATCTAACATCACAGCTGTCAGTTCAGGATCAATAGGAAAAGTAACTGCCAACCATACGCCATTACCTAATGCAACTAAAGCATCTGATTGATTAGCATTATAAATAATATCAGCCGCTTGCACAGCCGCTTCCCAATCCTCAGCATCTGCAAAGATTTTAAAAACCTCATGCCCTAATTGCCAAGCTTCAACATCCTTTTCTAACTCTAAGCGAGTATAAGCTGAATCTAACAAAAGATTAGCGCGTTCCATAGAAGAATTAGCAGGTAATTGTGCCAACTTTTGCTCAATATCGGCTAATTTTGTTTCTAAGATTTCACTAGCAACTAGTGTATCTTCGCTATCTTCAGCACCTTGCACTGAAGGATTAAGATTAATATATTTCATACGTTTTTAGAAATTAAATAAGGAGAATATTCCATATCACTACCCAGTATATGTTCCACCAGCCATTCTGTTAAAAAACTCAAAACTGATAAATCTATTTCTACGCGATTTGCAGCAAAATCATCTCGCAATTTATATACCTGAGCTCGCAAATTATCATGTTGTTGTTTATGAGCTTCTTTATCTGAATAATTATGTTGTTCAAACCAGTTTTCTTCAGTTTTAAAATGATAGTCAGTATAATCAACTAATTCATTAACTATTTTCTCAATTACTGGTTTTGGATGTTGATCAACCATTAGTGCATCATATAATTTATTTATTATAGACATAAAATGCTTATGTTGATCATCAACTTTAGTGATATTAACACTATATTTATCATCCCATTCTATAAATGACATTATATTTATCCAATTTATTTTGAATTTACTTGATTTAAAATCCAGTATTGATTCTCATCATCATGTAATGTGTCTTCAATAATTTTATTATCTGACACCGTTAAGACTTTGCCACTATTTTTAGATTCAATCACAAAATGTTCATCATTTACAGGAACTAATTTCCATTTTTGATGATTTTCAGCGTTACATTGATATTGATTAATTTCAGCTTTATTATCTTTTGCTTTCGGTGAAGCGACTATACATTTTTTACTTTTAACCGAAAAAATATAACAATAACCTTGATCAGCACCACCTAATAACTGTAAACGCCATTGTTGATTTTGCCCACCGCGCCAAGTATCTTGCTTAATGGGCGTATTATTCTTTAATGAACCCTGCGGAATAAATAAAACTTTACCAGTTGCTACTGATTTAATACTGTAAATCAAATCTTCATCTATAATTTCTGGAGTCTCACTAAGTTTATTTAATTTTTCATTAGTTTCAGCAAGAGATTTTTTAAGTTCTTCTACTTTAGCTTCAGCTTGTTCTAATGATTGCTTAAATCCTTGAGCTTCTGTACGGCTATCATTAAGATTAGCTTCAGCAGCTTCTAATGATTGTTTAAATCCTTCAGCTTCTTTATGGCTATCATTAAGATTATTTTCTGTTTCAACTAATTTAGCTTCAGTTTCTTCTAAAGACTTCTTAAATCCTTCAGCTTCTGTGCGGCTATTATTAAGATTAGCTTCAGCTTCTTCTAATGATTTCTTAAATCCTTCAGCTTCTGTGCGGCTATTATTAAGATTAGCTTCAGCAGCTTCTAACGATTTCTTAAATCCTTCAGCTTCTTTATGGCTATTCTTCAGATTAGTTTCTGTTTGTGTCAGTTTTGCTTCAGTGTCGTTTAAGCTTTGTTTTAATCCAGCAGCTTCTGTATGTATATCATGAAGCTTAGTTTCTGCCTTTGTCAATTTTGCTTGAGTGTCGTTTAACGTTTGTTCAAATTTGGTATTTTGAGTTTGAACTTTAATTAATTTTTTTATTGTGCTAGCTAATTCAGCTTGATTGTCTTTAAGAGATTGTTCATTCTTTTTATTTTGTTGTTGTTCTTTTGTCAATTTATCTGAAGTTGCAGATAATTTAGCTTGATTATCTTTAAGGCTTTGTTCAACATCTCGATGTTTTTTTTGCACATCTTGGTATTTTACCGAAACCTCATTTAAATCCCGCTTAATTTTAACACTAAAAGCCCCTATTGCTAGTACTAATATACCAGCTACGATCTCAAATACACCCATGTTTTTTACTCCAAATAATTAATTAATTTTAATTCAATTTAAGCAATATAAGCAAAATTTGTTCTTACAAAAACATTTTAATCTCAACATCATTGAAAAAACATCATACAATAGTAAATTCATTATACATTACATAATCAAATGTATAATCAATATTTTTAATTATTATTATAGCTAGCCACAGGAGAAGTCAATGACTTCGAGAAGAAAACTCGCTAATGCTATTCGTGCCTTAAGCATGGATGCCGTACAAAAAGCCAATTCAGGGCATCCCGGTGCGCCAATGGGTATGGCTGATATTGCCGAAGTATTGTGGAACGATTACATGAACCACAATCCGGCTAATCCAAATTGGGCAAATCGTGACCGTTTTGTATTGTCTAATGGGCATGGCTCAATGCTGATTTATTCCTTATTGCATTTGACCGGTTATGACTTACCAATGGAAGAAATTAAAAACTTCCGTCAATTGCATTCTAAAACACCGGGACATCCAGAATATGGTTATGCCCCGGGCGTTGAAACTACCACTGGTCCTTTAGGACAAGGTATTACCAATGCTGTTGGTATGGCTATTGCCGAAAAGGTCTTAGCTGGACAATTTAATAAGCCAGATAATGAAATAATCGACCATAATACTTATGTATTCTTAGGCGATGGCTGCATGATGGAAGGTATTTCTCATGAAGCTTGTTCATTAGCAGGAACACATAAATTAGGTAAATTAACCGCGTTTTATGATGACAATGGTATTTCCATTGATGGTGAAGTCGAAGGCTGGTTTACAGATGATACCCCTAAGCGTTTTGAGGCTTATGGTTGGCATGTGATTTCAAAAGTTGATGGGCATGATGCTGATGCTGTCAAAAAAGCGATAGAAGAAGCTCGCGCTGTTAGCGACAAACCAACATTAATTTGTTGCCAAACCATTATTGGTTGGGGTTCACCAAATAAACAAGGCAAAGAAGATTGTCATGGTGCCGCTTTAGGTGATGACGAAATCGCTTTAGTTAGAGAAACTATTGGTTGGAAAGAAGCACCTTTTGAAATGCCTGATGAGGTTTATGAAGGTTGGGATGCTAAAGTAGCTGGTAGTCGTATAGAAGAAGAATGGAATGACAAATTTGCCGCTTATCAAACAGCATACCCAGAGCTTGGTGCTGAATTAAGTCGTCGCTTAAAAGGTGATTTACCAGCAGACTTCATAGAAAAAGCTGATGCCTTTATTGCTGATGTTGATGCTAAAGCAGAAAAAATAGCTTCACGTAAAGCTTCACAAAATACCCTTAATGGTTTTGGACCATTATTACCAGAATTTTTAGGTGGATCAGCAGATTTAGCCGGTTCAAACTTAACACTTTGGTCTGGTTGTAAGGGCATACAAGACAATGCCGATGGTAATTATATTTACTATGGTGTACGTGAATTTGCTATGTCCGCTATAATGAATGGTATTAGTCTGCATGGCGGTTTCATTCCTTATGGCGCAACATTCTTAATGTTTTCAGAATATGCTCGCAATGCTTTACGCATGGCAGCTTTAATGAAAATTCAAGGTATTTTTGTTTATACCCATGATTCCATAGGTTTAGGTGAAGATGGTCCAACTCATCAACCAGTTGAGCAAACAGCCACTTTACGTTTAATACCTAATATGTCTGTATGGAGACCATGTGACGCGGTTGAATCTGCTGTTGCTTGGAAAGTTGCGATTGCACGTAAGGATGGTCCTTGTAGTTTAATTTTCTCACGTCAAGGTTTAGCACCTCAAAATCGTAGCGCAGACCAAATAGCAGCCATTGAAAAAGGTGGTTATATCCTTTCTGACTGTGATGGTACTCCAGAAGCTATTATTATAGCTACCGGTTCAGAAGTTGAATTGGCTATGAATGCAGCTCAACAATTGACAGAAAAAGGCAAGAAAATTCGCGTAGTCTCCATGCCATCAACAAATATGTTTGATGCTCAAGACGATGCTTATCGTGAATCTGTATTACCTTCAAATGTAACTGCAAGAGTAGCAGTTGAAGCAGGTGTTACTGATGCTTGGTTCAAATATGTTGGTTTTCAAGGTAAAGTAATTGGATTGGATCGCTTTGGTGAATCTGCACCAGCAGGTGATTTATTCAAATTGTTTAACTTTACCGTTGAAAATGTTGTAAGTTCAGTAGAATCAATAATTTAAATTACATAAAAAGGAAAAATTAATGGCAATTAAAGTCGCAATTAACGGTTATGGGCGTATTGGTCGCAATATTTTACGTGCGATATATGAAGCTGGGCGTACAGATGAAATTCAAGTCGTCGCTATTAATGATTTAGGTGATGTCAACACTAATGTTCACTTAACCAAGTATGATACTGTACATGGACGTTTTAATGCTGAAGTGTCAATGGAAGGTGATTACATGGTTGTTAATGGCGATAAAATTCGCGTATTAGCAGAACGTGATCCAACTAAACTTCCTTGGGGTGAATTAGGTGTTGATGTAGTACATGAATGCACAGGTTTCTTTGCTAGCAAAGAAAAAGCTAGTGCGCATTTCGCCGGTGGTGCTAAAAAAGTTATTATTTCAGCACCGGGTGGTAATGATGTTGATGCTACTATTGTTTATGGTGTTAATCATGGTGTACTTAAATCTAGTGATACTGTTATTTCTAACGCATCTTGCACCACCAACTGCTTAGCACCAATGATTAAACCATTACATGACAAAATTGGTGTTAAGCATGGTTTAATGACAACTATTCATTCTTATACTAATGACCAAGTGTTGACTGATGTATATCATCCAGACTTACGTCGCGCTCGTTCAGCAACCCAATCAATGATTCCAACTAAAACTGGTGCTGCTGCCGCTGTAGGTTTAGTATTACCAGAATTAAATGGTAAATTAGATGGTTTTGCTATGCGCGTTCCAACAATCAATGTATCAGTAGTTGATTTATGCTTCGTAGCCGCTCGCGACACTAGCAAAGAAGAAATTGATAGCATATTGAAAGAAGCCTCTGAAGGTGATTTAAAAGGCGTGTTAGCATACAATGACGAACCATTAGTATCTGTTGATTTCAATCATACAACAGTATCATCAACCTATGATGCTAGTTTAACTAAAGTCACAGGTGGTACATTAGTAAAAGTACTATCTTGGTATGATAATGAATGGGGTTTCTCTAACAGAATGTTAGACACCACAGTAGCTTTAATGAACGCTAAATAATTTAGTCTCCCTTCTTTAATTTCCACGCGCTCCGCGTGGAAACCCCCCCCCACAAATTTATAAGCCCTGAAGGGGCGAAATAATGAGGCATTTATATATATATGTCATATATGTCGCCCCTTCAGGGCTTGGTTGGGATAATATATATCATCCTAGTTTCGAGGCAAATGTTTTTTTTCAAAAAACTTTTGCCTCGAAAGTTGCCCTAGGCTATATTATTTCGCCCCTTCAGGGCTTAGATCAAATACTTAACTAATGTCTGAACGAAAACCATCTAAGATGAAGGTCTCTCCTATCGTCGAGAGTTTAATGATAAATTATCGCTTAAACGCGCTGATTTTTAAGAAACTATTTGAAAACTGAAGCTGTAACAATTGATATTTCCACAACTGGTAGAGGAGAAAAAGCACCATTACTGTTAGAAAATTCTGACAATTACACACAAGAAGAAATTGATGAACTTAATCGACGAGTGGAAATTATTACTCAATAGGAGAAATGTAATGAAAATAAATAGACTATTTCTTGGTATTACATTGATATTCATACTATCTAGTTGTAACCAATTAAAAGATAGCATAAGTAATCATTTCAGCACCGATATAAACACTCAAGAAATGCAACGTTATGCGCTAATTATTGGCAATTAAAGCGGGCAAAAGGCATCGGTTTGTTTTATTACGCAGGTCATGGCATACAAGCAGAGGGAGAAAATTATCTAATTCCTACCAAAACTCGTATTCCAACACAACAAAAACTTAAAGATAGGGCGATGTCAGCCAATTATGTGCTTGATAATATGAAGTTCGCTCGAAATGCTCTTAATATTATTGTATTAGATGCTTGTAGAGACAATCCTCTTCCTGTCAAAAGTGAAACTAGAAGTATAAGACCTAAATTAGTAGCAAAAAATGGTTTAGCAGAAATGGATAATCCGGCAGGCTCAATTCTGATTTATTCTACAGCTCCAGGCAAACAGGCTTATGATGGTCATGGAAGCAATGGTGTATTTACCAAACACCTATTGAATGGCATAAAGGAACATGGTCATTTATCAATTCAAGACATGTTGATATTAGTGCGACCAAATGTAAAACAATAAATTTTAAAAATTAATAATTTCAACATGTAATGTGAAATAACACCTCATTATATCGTAAATTATGTTTTTCACCGTCAGGTTGTAGAAATCCGCAAATCGAAAAAGCTGAAAGACGGGCACAAGAGGCAGAAAGACAAGCATCACAAAGAGATTATGATTTTATTACAGCACCAATTGCTTTTTAATTTCTGAGGAAAAATAAACTATGAAAAAACAATTTACATTACAATAACAAGCCTGATTTGTATCGGGTTAGGAAACTCTGCTATTGCAGATGAAAGTTCTTTATTAAGTTCCCTTTCTAAGTCTCATTTTAAGAAGGATTTTTCTGCTTCGGTTGGTGTAAAGGCGTGGCACACTGAGTTTGATGGATTTGTGGATAAAAAATAACTTGTATTGATACCCAGTTTAAACTTGAGCTCCCTTAAGAGGTAAATTTGGCATGTATGGAAACTTTTCTTTTGGGTGGTTGAAGGATGATAGTAGTGATGTTGAATATAAGTTAGGAGAGTTAGGACTAATATATTCTTCTAAGTTAGATTATATTAATGTATTTGAAGCTGCTTCTATCCATTTGGGATATCGGTTCCAAGCGTTAGGCTATGAAAATAGCAATTATAATAATACAATAAATGGTTTGGTTTTTGGTGTGAATCTTCACTTCTAACCACAACAGACCTGACAGGTTTTAAAAACCTGTCAGGTCTAATCCATGATTTCAATTCACATCACTACTTTCAATCTTAAAAACTACAGAGATTGCATATAAGCAGGGATTATATAGGTATATATATTAGTTTTATCCCTGCTTATATGCAATCCCTGTAGTTATACAGTTCCATTTATCAAATAACAATATTAACTACAACTCTTATGACAATCAAAAACATATCTACTAGCATATTCTTATTTTTCATACTTAATATTCCCACCAACGCTCAAGATCGTGCATTATTAATCGGCATTGATAAATACCAAAATGCTAGCAACTTAGTTGGCAGTAAGCAAGATGCCAAAGATATGCAACAATTTATTAAATCTGTATGGGGCTATAAAAATCATCAAATTCGCATCTTAACCGATGCTCAAGCTACTCGTCAAGCCATTTTAAATGCCTTTGATAATTGGCTAATCAAAGGTAGTAGCCGTGGTGATAAAATATTATTTTATTTCAGTGGGCATGGTTCTCATACTAATGATAGAAATGGCGACGAAAGCGATGGTTATGATGAATTCTTATTGCCTGTCGATTTTCCACGTATGATTATTGATGATGAAATTAACGCTCGTTTGCAACACTTAAAAGGGCGACAAGTGATGATAGTTATTGATGCTTGTCATTCTGGCACCATAACACGCAGCATTGCCAATCCAACTATCAAAGTTCCCGTTTTTAGTCGCCTACCCAAATTAACACGCGGTTTATATGTTGAACGGGATGGTTTTATTGCTACGCAGCAAAATATAATTGCTTATAGTGCCGTAGCTCCTAACCAAGTGGCTTTAGTAGATGTAGAAAAGCCCTATCGTGGAGTATTTACTTCTCGCTTTATTGAAGGCATTAAAAACAAACGCGCTGATAATAATAAAGATGGCAAAGTTACTCATGCTGAATTATTAGATTATATACGCCGAGAATCACAAGCCTATTGTGATAGAAAACCGTGGCAATGCCGACTTGGAAAACTCAGCCCACAACTAGAAGCCAAACCAGAAATGCTAGCGGCGGATATTAGCACTTGGAAAGTTTCAAGAGATAATAATCAGGCTAATCTACAAATAAGCGTCTTACCAAATAGCCGCCTTAAAATTGGCAAAAGCATGAAAATAAGAATACGTAGCAATAAAAACGGCTATTTATTACTATTTGAAATCAATAGTAAAGGTGACTTAATGCGCCTATTTCCCAAACAAAACAAGCGACGTTATATAAAAGCAAGATCAACAATAACAATTCCAGACCGATTTTATGGCTTTAAATTCATTACCGGAGAACCGATAGGCAAAGGATCATTAATAGCCATCTTGATAGAAGATAACATATCAAAATATCAAAACCTAATTCCCAAAGCATTTACACAAATACCAGCCAAACAAGCAACAGCAACATTACAAAAATTAACTCAACAATTAAATCGCTCAGCGCGTTGGTCATTAAGCACTATTGAGTATGAAATTGTGCGTTAAAAATAACAATTTCTATAATTTAGCTGTTATCATAAGTGCGTCTTTTGAAACATTGATAACATTATGACCAATACAGCTAAAATACTAATAATAATTGTTACTTGGAATAAACAAAAATACGTCTTAGATCTGTTAGCAGCAGTTAATACCTTAGAATATCCTAAAGAAAATTTGGATATTTTAGTAATAGACAATGCTAGTACTGATGGTACTGTTGATGCTATCAAGCAAGATTATCCAGACATAAACCTAATTTGCAATAAAGAAAATATCGGTGGCACTGGTGGATTTAATACCGGTTTAAGCTGGGCATTTGAACAGCCATTAGAAAATTATAAATACCTCTGGTTACTTGACAATGATGTGTTAGTACATCAACGCGCCTTAACCGAACTAGTCAATTTATTAGAAGCCAAACCAGATATTGCAGTAGCAGGTTCTACCATGATGCAACTTGACTACCCTTGGCGAATTAATGAAATGGGAGCCTTTATTGATCGTGGCACCGGCTTATTAGTCTTAAATCGTCACTTAGAAAAAATTCCAGCATGGCAAGGGCGTTCAGCACAGGAATTATTAAATATAGACATAGACTTAAGCAAATATTTAATGCACTGCCAGCCTTATATGGATATAGAATATGTAGCAGCTGCTTCCTTATTAATTCGTGCAGATGTAGCTAGAGACGCTGGCTTATGGCGCGACTATTTTATTCATTTTGATGATGTCGAATGGTGCTTACGCATAGCAAAAATGGGACATCGCGTAGTAGTATCAGCTAAGTCATTGATTTGGCACCTATCAGCAGCAGCTAAAGTTCCTACATGGGTATTATATTACGATAATCGCAACATATTAGACTTATTACAAAAACACGGAGCTGACAATGCCACTCTCAAACGAATGCAAGGCTACATCCTCAAAAAAGCCCTATACTATCATCTAATAGGAAAACCAGAGTTAGCACAATTACATTATGATGCGCTAGCAGATTTTAAAGCTGGAAACTTCGGCAAAAAAGACATAAAATTACCTTATAAGTCACAAGCAAACAAAGAAATAATATCAATTTTATTAGATCCTAAGATTAAAAGGGTTTTGGTATCATGGACAGTCAATTTACAAGCAACACAACTACAAGAAGCATTTGTACAAGCAATAAAACAGCGTCCAGATTTAAGTATAGAATTTCTCACACAACCGGGTGGTAAACCAAGATTTCAAATACCCAATGCTAACTTTGTTGCTATGCCAAAGAATTTCACTCGTTGGAAAAAATACTGGCAATTACGAGGCAATTATGATTTAGTGATTCAATCAGACTATGAAGCATCATTTGGATTATCATGGTTAAAAGCAGAAATATTATATGTTAATGATGAAAACATCTGTCGCCGCCCAGCACCTAAATTTAGTGATGTTTGGAAAGCTGTTATGCGATGGATAAAGGGTTAATTTTTATGAAAAACTTACATTTATTATTAATTGCCATTTTAGGCATCTCATTAACTACACCCAGTTGGGCAATTTTAACTAAACTCTCAGAAGAAAGTCTCGCCAATTCAGAAGAACCATTTTCAAGACGCATCTATTCTTATGACTTTGATGTCAGTAAAGCTGGTATTGTTCATGCTGTCTATTCTCAACCTGTACCGGGCGGCAATAAGGCACATATTATTTATACTAGTAAACCAGTTGGTGGTACATTTCAACAAAGAAATATATTAGAAACTAATGGTTCAATTCCCTCAATTTCAACTTATTTAATATATGATGATAATACTGGTATAGTACATATTTGTTATATTGTAGAAAGAGATTTTGTTGATAAAGATGGTATTACTCATAACGGTGGTTTGGTTTATCAAACTGTTCAAAATGGCGTGATTGGACCAAAAAGAAATATTTCTTCAGGTAATTTTAATACCAAAATGCAATTAGATGCAAACGGACAAGCAATTTTTGCTCGTGAATATGAAATCTTTGTAACTGAAGATGGCACACTTCTCAGCCCTCCATTTCCTAAAGCTTTAAGAATACAATTACCAATTGCAGACGCTGAAAATAAATGGACAGATAGAGACTATGTATTACGTTTAGCTTCTCCTACTGCTCCAGCAGAAGATTACCGATTAGCTACTTTTCTATACGATAAACAAGTTGGACGTTACCATTTAACTTATGGAGATAAAAATGCTGTTGTTTTAAGAAATACATATCCAACTACAAATCCACCACTTACAGCAGGTAAAACACCAGTACCATTTCCAGCGGGAGCTGGACATAAATTATGGTATGCTTATTCAGATGATTTAAAAAACTGGTCAACATCTATAATTGATCCTAGTGGAAGTATTTCTGAAAATGAATTTTGGACTGATTTGATTTTAGATCGAAATAGAATACCCTATGTAGCGAATTTTAGATATAAAACTGATGCTAAAGGAATGCACCAAGGTAGCACTAATATTATAGGTAAATTTATTAATAGTGCATGGCAAATTCAAACTGTTGCAGGTAAAAGCACTGGTGCATCTGCATCTCGTGCAGGAATGGGACCAAAATTGACTATAGATGCTGCTGGAAATTTTCATGGAGTTTGGGATAATTCGCCTGATAAACCTATAGATGGAGAAAGTGGGCAAGCTGGTGCTGGTACAATAATGTATAGATTTAGCCCTGATGGTCAAAATTGGAATGTTAGACAAGTGGTATTACCTTATTCTGCTGAGGGTCAATGTAGAATCAAAATATTTAATAACAAATATTTATTAATGGTATTAGGTGATGCACGAGATACACATTTAAAATTTATTGAATTTCAGATGCCAACACCAACTGAAGATTTGTTAGAAATCAGCAGCGATAAAATGTTCTATGGTGTCGGTGAAACTATTAATTTTAATGCTAGACTTCAGGGAACTGCTACTAATCCAAAGGATTTATATCTCATAGCAGCAGGACCATATAACGCTATTGGAACTAACTTACAAGCAATTTCTACAACTAGATTTTACTATCTTGGTTCAGATTTAGCTACTTGGAATAATGTCGCTAGTTTTAACCAAGCACAAGCTACTGTTAAGAATTTTTCTCTCATAAATTTCAATGGAAATTTTTTAACTGCTATTGCTAGAAGCACACCGCCTTTTAACAATCCAGCGCGATATGTATTGCATAGTATAGTTAAGAATCCCGGTGTGCCACTGACTGGTTCTGAGAACAGTTTCAAATACATATTACATTTGTGTAATCAACCGCAATGTGCTGAATTATAATGATCAATCCAGTATCTATTTATATTCAGACCAAAGAGAAAATTGATCTGCTTTACATTGATGGTGATTATTCCGTAAAAGGAGTCTTTGCAGATTTTAATACTTATTATAATGATGTGCGCATAGGTGGCTATATTATTCTGCATAAAATTTACTCAGAAACTTCTGGTTCACGTGTGCTAATTGAACATCTAAAAGCTTATCGCGCTATTCCAAATCATATCGAATTGATTGAAATATCAGCTGAAATAGCAGTTTTGCATAAAAAGACTGATAAAGCTATGTACATTATGTTTCCAGAAGCTAACAGGCTGAAAAGAATACAACATAAACTGTTAGGCAAAACTCCTTGGTTCCCAGCTAAAATAGTACCAACTCCAAAATATCAGCTTCAAATCAATGTAATTGATATAGATACTAAGAAACCAATAGCAGGAGCTAAAATAATTTGTCCACAATTATTGGATAAATTTAAAATTACCGATGCAAATGGTTCTATTTTATGTGATCATTATCTTCCTAATAGATATATATTTGAAATTTCAGCCCCAGAGTATATGATTCAAGATGATCTATTTATAGATATTTCAGCAGAAAAATTATTACATAAATCCACAATTCCTTTAAAAAAAAAGCCACCTAAAGTAATAATATTACCCACCTTGATGATTAAGGTGGTTGATAATTTACTAAAGAAACCAATTTCAAACGCTAAACTTTCCTGTTATCAATTATCTCCATTAATTACTAATCAGGATGGTAATATCTCTTTTGAACGATGTTTACCAGATCAATATAGCTTTGATATTACAGCAGATGCTTATCACTCTCAGCAGCAGATTCCAATTGAAATTGCAGCAACACCAACATTACAAAGCTTTACCATTGAATTAGAAATGCAATGGGCATTGTTTGAGCGCATGAATTTGATTAATCAAATTGAAATTCCAGCGCGTTTCTCAAAAGCAAGTAATTCATATAAATCTATTATTCCAGCAGAAGAATTTACTGCTAAACGCTTATTTAAAGAAATAGCGGCATTAGCAAAGACTGGAGGTGAAATTCACTTACCAGAGGGGCAACTTGAATTAACTGAAACTTTAAAATTACCCTCTAATCTACGTTTAATTGGAATTGCTGGCAAAACTGAATTGATATTTAAAGATGTTGATTTTGGTTTAATGATTCAGAATCATAATGGAATTGAAGTAGAAAATTTAAGAATTCGTCATCAAGGCACACATAAATTCTGTGCTGCTATTTTTATCACTCAAGCAACTGACTTAATTTTTTCCAATGTAGAAATTATTAAACCTCGCGCTGTAGGATTTCTATTTGCTGATAATGTACATAGAACACGATTAGCACATTGTTCTGTTTATGAAGCTAATTTAGTTGGTTTTATGATGGTACGCAATGTTTGGGATACCATATTACAATCTTGTGTAGCAGAAGGTTGTAAACAAGGTGGAGTTTTTTTAACTGATCTGAAATTACCTTCGCATATTGATCCCTTAGATTTTCACAATCAAATACATCATACTACTGAAATAATTGGAAATTTCGCCCCATTTGATCCACTAGATCCTCTACCATATCGCAATAGCTTAATAGATTGTACATTTCGTTATAATCGTAAAATGGGTATTACTACCGATGGAGTAGGCAATCTAAATGTGGTTAATTGCGTGATTGCCAACAATGATTGTGAAGGTATTACTATTGATAATGGCTCATGGGGTTGCCAAATACTCAATTGTCATATTTATAATAACGGCAGACGTGGTTTACAAGATGAAACGGAATTAAATCAAGATTTTGTTGAACAAATGGGAATTATGGAAGATGGTAGTTCAAAAGCCAAATTACCCGGAATCAGTCTCGATAATGCCGCTTATTGTCGTATTGAAAATAATTCAATTGAAGACAATTGGGGAGATGGAATAAAATTTGTACGCTCAGTTTATGCCTGTACAGCAGCAAATAATCTGATAACTAACAATAACAAAGGCAGAAATGACAAATTTCATTTCTTTGGCGTATTGATTGGTGTCGCACAACGCCAACATCCAGAACAAAGTGATTTTCCTAGTTGCCATAATAAAATTATTAATAATGATATAATAGGAAAACATTATGCTGGGGTTCATCTTTTAGCAACAACAAGTCATAACCTTGTAAAAGATAACCGTATTATTGATGCTATTTTTACAGATATTGAAGATCATACAAATTAAATTATGAAAAAAAATCTTATACTTTTCTTATTATTATTAGTAGCACCTCAAGCACAAAGTGAAGCTCAACTAAGCTTCAAAGACAAGGGAATGATAGTCAAACTCAGCACTATGAAAGCTATTGTTCCACCTACAAATGTCACCGTTTTAGAACCTCATGAACAGAAATTGATGCAATTTTCTGCGATTTCGGTTAATGCTTTGTTCGATCATTTATTTGGTAAGTCTTGGCAAAAACATGAACAAGTTTTATTTACTGCTAATGATGGTTATCAATCTTCCATTCCAGTTAAAACTTTCCTTCAACATAATAGCTTTTTAGCTTATCAAAAAACTAATAGGACTAATTTTCAAATTATTAATTATCTTCAAAATAAAGAGCAAGCCCAATTGGGACCATTTTATTTAATTTGGGATAATATATTTGACGCTAAATTATGGCCCTATCAAGTTATAGCAATTGAATTTGTGACATTTGCTGAAAAATTCCCTAAAGTGTCACCCCCAGCAAATAGCAACGCGCCAACTAAGCGCGGATTTATAGTTTTTAAAAACTTTTGTATGAATTGTCATTCAATTAATGGAGATGGTGGCAAAAAAATGATAGATTTAAACTATCCTATCAATGTGACAGAATATATGGAAGAAGAGCAACTGAAAAAATTAATCCGTAATCCATTGAGTGTTTCTCCTTATAGGAGAATGCCAGCATTTCCCAATATGGAAAATCGAGAGCAACAAATTGATGATCTCATTGCTTATTTAAAAACTATGTCTGCACATAAATTAAAATAATAAAAATAACAATCGAAAAAGCACTGAATCGTGATACTATTAAGTTATGAACTGATATGAAATATTACTTAATTAAGAGGTCATTATGATGCTAACTGAAGTTATTGATAAAGTACAATTTGTAGTAGATACAAAAGGTAATAAAAAAGCAGCACAGCTTGATTTTCCAATTTGGGAAGCACTTGTTCAATACTTAAAAGAAATTGAACAATATGCTACTGAAGAATTATTAGAAATGCCGGGCATAGTGGATGCCATAGAACAGTCTAAACAGCGAATGCAATCTGGAAAATTTGTTCGTTATGAAGATATTAAACGCAATGTATGAATTAAGACTAGATCAAGATGCAGAAAAGCTTTATAAGAAAGCTGATGTTAATCTAGCACGACGTTTAAATCGTTGTTTTGATCGTTTACGTCAAAATCCATATAAACATCCTAATACCAAGCCATTAAAAGGTATTTTAACTGGACTTTATCGTTGTAGGGTAGGTGATTGGCGAATCATTTATGAAGTATTTGAGACCGAACAAGTTGTAAACATTTTACAAATTATTCATCGTAGTAAAGCTTATCGTTAAGATTATTTAACATAAATTATTAATAATTTTTAGGAACATATATATGAAATATTACTTACTTATACTTTATCTAATCATAAATACTGCTTATGCAGAACCAGATATAAATTCCTCTTCTAATGAGGAGGCGAAACACTTAGAAGAAATTCTGAAAAATGTGACAATACAGTCACTAAAAAAACATAAACGACGTATTCATCAACAACAAAGATTATTAAAAACAGAAGAAACTACTTTCTTAATTCAAGAGCGAATTTGGCAAAAGAGAAAACTTAGTCAATCACTGTTAAAAAAAGCCGCTTCTGAAAGACAAAAGGCTAATGACAAACGCAAAGCTTTACGTTTAGAGCGTCAAAAAATTAATCTTGAGGCAGAACAACAGGTTCTTACCACACTTCAAGAACAAAAAATATCACAAGCGATTTTAATACAAACTAAGATCGTTGATCTTAATAAAAAATTATTGGAATTAATTAATTCCAGAATGGAAATCGCGATTAAACGAACTGTTTTTGCTATTAATTGGCATAGTCAATTAAAAATTGCTAATCAACAAAGCTTAGTTGCTGAACAAGAACAAGCTATCTTAGCTGCTAAAACAACCTTAGAACGAAAACAAGAACGTTTGCAGCAAGCACAAGAAAATTTACCTAATGAAATTTCCAATTTAGAAACCATACAAGTCAATTTAGACACTCTAACTAAGATCTTAGAAAAATCTGCCTTAGAAAAAGATAGAGTAGAAGTTGAACTCAATAATCTAGCTTTAGAACGTCAAAGCTCTCAAGCTCATTTTGAAAAACAAACTCAAAAACTATCTCAACGACAAACACAATTAGAAGAATTTCGTAATAAGCCAGTTACTGATGAACAATTAGCAATACATGAAGCCAGAATTTTAGAACGCGAACATAAAATAAAATTAAAACAAAAGAAATTAGATTTAGAACAACAACAAATTGATATTCTTCTTCAACGTATTCAACAAGCCGAAAAACGTTTAAAACTTGCTATGACTTGGTATGATAAATTACAAGCCTTTTATCCCAAATACTATCAACAAGCCGTCGAACGCGAGATGGAACAAAAACAACAGCATTATCTATCTATTGCTGCTACATTTCGTTGGCAATTAAATAAACTCGCTGATAGCGATTCAGTACAAGCTGATTTATTAAATCTACAATTACAACAACAAAATGAATTAGCACAACAAGTTGTACGTTTATTTAAAAATAAACATCGACAACAACAATTATCACAATGGCAAAATATCGCGAAAACCCGCAAGGCTGCAACAGATATTTCTGAAACTCAATTAACAGAGACAAATGCTTTAATTGAAAAAGTTAATATCTTATTAAAAGAAGTTAATAATTCACAAAGTTTTTTACAACAAAAATTATCTATCTTAGATAAACAAGATAAATTATTAAAAAAACGTAGCGATGATTTAAGTCGTCAAGAATTAAGATATAAGAAAAAAGCACAACGAGTTTTAATCCAACTCAGGAAAAGTTTAGCAACCGAATCAAAACAATTGCCTAAATTATTAGAAACTGGCGAAAAAGTACAAGCTTCATTGCAAAGTGCTTATAAAAGCAATTTACGTTTATTATTATCTAAACCTAGAACCTTGCCTTCTAATACCAATGAATGGAATGCTTTTCTTAGAGAAATAAAAACCTTACCAGATTTTTTCATAGAACAATTTAAAGTAGCATGGCAAAGTGTAAGCTTAATACTTGTAATAATAATATTATTAATTCTCTTACTTAGAAAATTTATTATTCATCAACAACCAAAACTCTACCGACAACTACGCTGGATTATAATTGTTTTAACAATATTAAGCATTATCACTGCATTAGCACATATCAAAGATGAGGCTAATACAATAATATTATCCCTAAATATGCTAGATTTTATTGATAGTATATTTATGATATTACTATCTTTAATAGTATTGCCGCTAATACGTATCAGCTCATTGATTATGAAATCATTACCCGAAACCACAGAAGCTCATTGGGTATTAGTAATTCGTCTAACTACTTTAGTATTACCATTCTTCATTTTAGTAATTGCAATAACTGGTTTAATTGGTTATATCAATTTAGGATGGACAATTGCGAAACAATTAAGTATATTTTTAGCAGTATTAATTGTTTGGATGGTAGCGGGTGGAATTGTTAATTCATTGATTAAATTTTTGCATTGTAAAACTTCTGCAAACAATAATTTATTAAAACAAGTATTAATACCTTTAACATCTCAAATCCTAAATATTAGTATATTTGTTTTAGCACTATTTATATTATTTTCAATAACAGGATGGTCATCAGATGTCGCGGTGCAGGATAAGCTTAAACAAATTTTAGATTTTTCCTTATTTTCAGTAAGTGAAAATCAAAACATGACACTAGGTACTGCTTTATTAGGAATTTTTACACTTATCATAGTATTTTGGCTAGCTCATTGGTCACGCAAACTAGCAGAACAATGGTTATTTGCTAATTTCGCTGATGAAGGAGTACGACAAAGTTTATCAGTATTTACACAATATACTATTATCGCACTTGGATTTTTAGTAACATTACAAGTATTAGGGATAGATCCCACAACATTAGCGGTATTTGCTGGTGCTTTAGGTATTGGTATAGGATTTGGATTACAACATATTGCTAGTAACTTTATCAGTGGGCTTTTATTATTAATGCAACGCCCATTAAAAACTGGCGACTATATAAAAATTGGCGATGATGAAGGTAATGTGTCAAGAATTGGAATAAATAATGTCAGTATTATTACACCTGATCGTGAAGATGTCATAATTCCAAATTCTGAATTGCTTAATGGTCATCTAATTAACCGCAATCATTCTGATCAGATATTACGTAAACATTTCAATGTTAGTATTAGTTATGAAGACGATCCTTATGCCGCTGAAAAAATTATTAAATCAGTGCTAGATCAATTTTCTGAAATTATCAGCGAGCCTAGTTATAAAGTATTCTTATCGGAATTTGCCGAATATCAAGTCAAGTTTCGTATTAATTATTTTATTGATCAAAGGAATACCAATGCTTTCGAGCTGCAATCTAAAATCTTATTTGCTATTTGGGATAGCTTCAAAGAGGCAGGCATAAAGATGCCATATCCTCAACAAGATGTGCATTTAAAACAAATGTGATTTTAATTTAATAGTCTGAATGGTGGGTTTAGCTTCGCTGACTTCGTATCGCTATCGCTCTACCCACCATTCATAAACAATTAATTAACATTAAATTAAGTAACTCTGTTTAAAGTAATGAGACAATATTTAAGTTTAATGCAACAAATTTTAGAGCATGGCGTTCAAAAAGATGATAGAACCGGTACTGGTACCTTGTCACTTTTTGGACCACAAATGCGCTTTGATTTATCGCAAGGTTTCCCTCTTTTAACTACTAAGAAACTTCATAGTCGCAGTATAATTTATGAGTTGTTATGGTTTTTAAAGGGCGAAACTAATATTCAGTACCTAGTTGATAATAATGTACATATTTGGGATGCGTGGGCAGATGAAAAAGGAGACTTGGGACCAGTTTATGGTTCTCAATGGCGATCATGGCCCACTTGCGATGATCAATCTATTGATCAAATTAGTCAATTAATTACTGATATTAAAACTAATCCTGATTCCAGACGCTTAATTGTGTCTGCATGGAATGTTGCTGAAATTGAAAATATGGCTTTACCGCCATGTCATTTATTATTTCAATTCTATGTAGCTAAGGGTAAGCTTTCTTGTCAACTATACCAACGTAGTGCTGATTTTTTTATAGGTGTGCCATTTAACATTGCTAGTTATGCTTTATTAACACATTTAGTTGCAGAACAATGTGATTTGGAAGTCGGAGAATTTATTTGGACAGGTGGCGATGTACACTTATATTTAAATCATATAGAACAAGTGAAATTACAATTAAGTCGTCAAACTTATGAATTACCACAACTAATTATAAAAGATAAACCTACTGATATTTTTAGCTATAAATTTGAAGACTTTGAAATAATTAATTATCAAAGTCATCCACATATAAAAGCCTCAGTGGCAGTTTAATTTAAAGGAAATGCAATATGTCTATTTTTAAAGCCTACGATATTCGCGGAATCGTTGGAGAATCTTTAACACCTGAAATTGTGACACAAGTTGGTCAAGCTATTGGTAGTGAAGCCGCTGCACAAAATCAAGCTAAAGTTGTTGTTGCACGCGATGGACGCTTATCTGGTCCATCTTTAATAGAAGCTTTAATTACCGGTTTAGAAATGGCTGGGCGTGAAGTTATAGATATTGGTATGGTACCTACACCAGTATTGTATTTTGCTACTAATTTTTTGAATACTGGTACTGGTGTTATGCTGACTGGTAGTCATAATCCTGCTAATTATAATGGTTTAAAGATGATGATTGCAGGAAACACCTTATCAGGAGATACGATTCAAGGTCTGAAAAAACGTATAGATACAGGTGATTTAGTCACAGGAAACGGATCACGAACTACGGCTGATCTTTATAATGATTATATTTCACGTATTACTAGTGATATTAAATTAGAGCGTCCATTTAAAGTAGTAATTGATTGCGGTAATGGTGTAGCAGGAGTCATGGTTCCTGACCTAATTAAAAAGTTAGGATGTGAAGTAGTTGAATTATATACTGAAGTTGATGGAACTTTCCCTAATCATCACCCTGATCCTAGTGTTCTAAAAAATTTAGATGACTTGATTAAGACAGTAAAAACAGAAGACGCTGACATCGGATTAGCTTTTGATGGAGATGGAGATCGCTTAGGAGTAGTAGATAAACAAGGGCGTGTAATTTGGCCAGATCGCCAAATGATTTTATATGCTACTGACTTATTAGGTCGTCATCCCGGAGCAGAAATTATTTTTGATGTAAAATGTAGTCGCCATTTACCTAATGCTATTTCTAAAGCCGGCGGTAAGCCTAAAATGTGGAAAACAGGGCACTCATTTATAAAATCAGAAATGAAACAGAGTGGAGCTTTATTAGGCGGAGAAATGAGCGGTCATATTTTCTTTAAAGAACGCTGGTATGGTTTTGATGATGCTTTATATACTGCTGCTAGATTATTAGAAATATTATCAAAAGACAGCCGCGCCCCGGAAGAAGTATTTGCAAGCTTACCAGATGCAGTTAATACTCCAGAAATAAAATTAGAATTTAAAGAATTTGGAGAACATTATGAATTCATGGACAAAATTGCAAACAGCTTCAAATTTGAAGGAGCAAAAGTAACCACTATTGACGGCTTACGAGCAGACTTTGAAGATGCTTGGGGATTAGTACGCCCATCTAATACCACACCATGCTTAGTATTTCGCTTTGAAGCCGATAATGAAGCTGCACTAAGCAGAATACAAAAACAGTTTAGTGAGCAATTATTGGCTATAGATAGTAATTTAGAATTGCCGTTTTAACATTAACTATTAAACCTGACAGGTTTTTAAAACCTGTCAGGTTTGATTTATTTGTGATATAGATTTATAATGCACTATATTATCATTTGCCATGAGGTACAACTTAAAGCCAGAATAGATGATCTTGAAACACAGGAGAGTTTAAAAGCTTTAGCTAATAATCCATGTCCACATGGTGCTATAAAGCTGCAAAGTTATGAAAATCGTTATCGTATTCGAGTGGGGGATTATCGTATTATCTACGAAATATGGGATAATATTTTAGTTGTGGTAGTAACTGCTACCTGCGGACAAGCATTTACCAGTAGTCTTGGACATGATGCCTTAGATGAAGCTTATCGTGAATATCGCCGTCGTCATAACTTGTTACAACCTGAAGAAATTCGCAATTGGCGTGAACAATATGGATTAACTCAAAAAGAATTCAATAGTTTGCTAGGTTGGAAAGAAAGAACTCTTAGCAAATATGAGAATGGTGCCTTACAAGAAGAATCGCAAGATATATTACTTAAATTTGCACTAAAACCTATTAACTTGTTACAACTGATAAAAAGGAAACCAGAAGCGGTTAATTCTGATAAACGGGCAACCCTAATTGAACAATTATCATCTAATCAATCCTTAGAAAAGCATTTAGACTATCTTTATGCAGCATGGGGCAATCGCAGATCGGAAGCAAATGATAACAATCTTTTAGATTCTAATAAAAAACAAATATTAAAAATGGTCAACAAATCGCCTTTAGCGACAAATAATACACTATAAAATCAAAAGATAGTAATTTACAACTGACAGGGTACGACCACTAAGGCGGTTCATCAGCATGGTGAAACTCCCTGTTAAAGTATGCCATAACTTTATAGTTGAAAGCAACTGCATTACCGTGAGGCAAGCTGGAGAGTCCATTCAATTTACCCATTAGTGGTACGTTCAATTGCTTTGAATCGCTGAGCATCCTCAACCGATAATTTTTCAATGAGATCATTTAACAAGTGGTATCAACACTAAATTCTAGTATTTTATCACAAGACTAAACTAATTTTTACACGAACAATTTCCGAACATAGCGTATCCATCCAATTATCAATACCCTTACCTTCTAAATTAAAAAAAGCATAAAAAGTATATTCACCAGCTAGTTCAGGTATTACTGGAATATCTTTTAAAATATGATAATTAGTCTCTATTTTATTCTTAATATCTGTCTGAAAAGCTACTGGGAGTAAATTAAATATATTAACTCCACTATTATCTCGATAGAAAATAGGTCCATTAGGTAGCCTCAAAGCCAGCCACAAGTCAGCACGCTCACAAATAGAATTTGGAAAAAATTTTACCTTTAAATCTATATTCATCTTTTCACCAATGGCATAACTTGGTTTTATTCCTACAAATTCTAAAGGGGAAATATTAGTATTAATAATAGCTTTTTCTACTATACCCTCAAATGAGGCAACAAAAGCATCACCATAATTACCACCTTGAAATTGTTCTAAATAAGCACCTTTTGTAGTAACAAATTCAGGTGAGTTTGTCCATCCTATGGCAAACACTTGATTCGCAGACGTTATAGCAAGATGGGTAACTTCATCATACTCTTTGCCACCAACAAATATTGAACTATGCAACTCACTAAGTTTATTATCAAAACTAGTCACAAAACCTTCAAATCCACCCTGAGCTTGCCCTCCTTCTGTATTTGGAAAGTGTGCTGAAATAGTTTTACCAGCTACCACGATTTCACCACTTGCAGCTAAACCCAAACTATTAATAACTTCAACCTGTAATAAAGTAGCTGCTTCTAATTGAGATAGTTGTGAATTAAATTTAGCTACAAAACCATTAGTTCTATCTGGAGACTTAGTCAAATAAGCAGCTTCGGTTGTTGGAAAATTTAATGATTTGGTCGAACCTGCTACAATAATTTCAGAGTTTGGACCAATAATTAAAGTTTTAATCTCATCCGTAGAATCAGTATTATCAGGATTTTTTCCACCACCAAGAAAGCTTGCAGCCACTAATTGGCTAAAATTTGGATCCAATCTCGCAATAAAAGCTTCTGCATTATCATCAGATTTACCTAAATAAGCATTCTCGGTGGTAGGAAAATTAACAGACCAAGTTTTACCAGCTACTACAACCTCTCCATTGTTATCAATAGCAAGCGTATTAATAAAATCACCGTTACTACCACCTAAAAAGCTTGCAGCACGTAATTGTGTTAAATTAGCATCTAATCGAGCAATAAAACCATCTCCATATGAGCTACCTTGATATTGTTTCATATAAGCCCCTTCAGTAGTAGGAAAATCAACAGAACCAGTCCATCCTGCCACTACTATATCTCCGTTTTCTGCAACTGCAATTGCTCTAATATAATCCTCATTATTACCACCTAATAAACTAGCACTATGCAACTTAGTTAAATTAGCATCGAATCTTGCAATAAAACTATCTGCTTTACCTTTATGTCTTGAATATGCTCCATCCGTCACTGGAAAATCAGAAGAACGAGTGATGCCAGCTACTATAATGTCGCCATTTGGCGCGATAGTTAGAGCTTGAATAGTATCATCACCATTTCCACCAAAATATGTAGCGGCGCGTAATTGTGTTAGATTCGCATCTAATCTAACAATTAATGCATCAAAATTTCCTTGATATGTATTTAAATAAGCCCCTGCTGGAATAGAATAATTTGGTGAATTGGTTCGTAAAGCGACTATAACATCACCATTATCTGCGATAGCAAGAGCATGAGTGATTTCAAACTCTTTTGAACCTAAAAAGCTTGAATTTAATAATGTAACTGCGGCAAACGTTACTTCAGTGGAAAGCATAAGAATGATTGCTAATATAGTTTGCTTTAACATAAAAAGACCCTTTTTAAAAAGATATACTAATAGTATATACCTATTTAAATCGAAAATCCATTAACTGCATGACTTTCAAAAAAATTTTGTTTCCAAAATAAGCTTTCCTGTAGTGTCACTTATATGAGAATGATAGGTAGCTTTAAGTATATTATTATTTATAATATACAATTTACCAATAGTAAAACAACTGATGTTACGCACCCCGATTCCTGTCAATTTTCTCAGTTGCCCCTTTCAGGGGGGGCGGGAAGTTCAATGCGTAACATCAGTATATAATTAGTAATTATATCATTATATGAAAGAAGTAACACACTTATCTCCATAATCCGTTGTACTTCATGAAAAATATTAACCATATAACAACATTAACTCTAGTAACCCAACATTTGACTATTTAACTCTATTTAGTACAACGGATTTACGGAATAAACGGATTTTTTTGCTATTTATCATTAGTTCTTATATAAGGAGTTTCAAAATGAAAAAAATCAAAGTAGTAGGTGGAACAGAACCATTTAAATGGACTTGGCAAGATAAAGATGGTGTGTTACATGACACTAACTTTGGTTTTTATCAATACTTCAATTGAAGTGAAAATATAAATGGCGAATTCCAGCAGGTCATTTAAGTTCTGTTTTTTGGAAAACCCCATTGAATGCTCAAGCTTATACAGAAAAATCGGTGAAACTGCATCTTTACAAGCAAGAGGAGCAGATACAGTAAAATGGTCAAGTCAACTTGGACAACTAAGCTCCTTAGAAGGCAAAAGAGTAACTTACATCGCCCCAAAAACCAATGACGTAGAAATAATAAATTTGGGGTAATTTATCCCTGACCAGCCTGTAAAGTATTTTCCAATAAAGTGGCTACAGTCATTGGACCAACTCCACCCGGCACTGGAGTTATCCAACTTGCGCGTTCAGAAGCCGCTTCAAATTCTACATCACCAACTAACTTGCCATTTTCTAGTCTATTAATTCCAACATCAATCACAATTGCGCCCGATTTAATCCATTCACCTTTCACAAAATTAGGTTTACCTACAGCAGCTACTACAATATCTGCATTAGCAATTTTTTCTTGTAAATTACGGGTACGGCTATGACATACTGTGATCGTACAACGAGCTGCTAATAATTCTAATGCCATTGGACGACCAACTATATTCGATTGTCCAACAATAACAGCGTCTAAACCTGTTAAGTCAATGTCGGTATGTGCCAATAATGTCATGACTCCTTTAGGCGTACATGAACGTAATAGCGGCATACGTAGAGCCAAACGTCCAACATTATAAGGATGAAAACCATCAACATCTTTTTTTGGCAAGATACGTTCTAACACCAAATCACTATCTATATGATCTGGTAACGGTAATTGCACCAAAATTCCATCAATTTCATTGTCATTATTTAATTTTTCAAGCAATACCAATAATTCATCTTCAGATGTATTTGCAGGTAATTCAAAGGCTTGTGAATTAATCCCTACTTCAGCACAAGCATTGCGTTTATGACGTACATAAACTTGTGATGCTGGATTATCGCCAACACGTATAACTGCCAAACCCGGTGCGCGTTTAAGTGCAGCCACTTGTGTTTTTACAAGTTGACGTTGTTGTGCCGCTATTGCTTTACCATCTAATATTTTTGCTGTCATATTACTAATGTGGTTGTATTTGTTTTAAATAGAAAGTTCATATATATGATATTATAGCAAATAAACATAAAAAATATAGAAATCCTGCCAGATCAGCCGCTTTTGCTCGTCTAAGTCCATCTATAATTTCAAAAGTTTTTTCCAAATTATAACCAACCATTTCGATGTAGTTTAACTTCCGACTACGAAAGACCTGACAGGTTTTTAAAACCTGTCAGGTCTAATTTAGCATCAGTCCAATCTACTCAAATTAAATAATTGTTATTTTGATAACTCCATTACCACCTGCGCCAAAATTCTTAGGCATGATTGAAGATCCACTATTGTAACCATTTTCACCTTTTCCAAATCCAGATTGAGCTAGTGAATCTTCACCTCTATTAGATTTAGAAATTTTTCCATTTTTACTTGATATATATGCAATTCCGCCATCTCCTGCCCACATACCACCAGCTGCTATACCATAAACTTCATAGTTACCAGTTTTTGGCACTGTCCAAGTGCCGCTTTTAAGTAATAAGCTACTTACATCTAAATAGGCTTTATCAAGAGATACATCAGTATCATTATGGTTAAGCAAAGTAACAAAGAATTCTCCTGATGTCTTTTTAGGAAAAGTATATCTTGTAATATCTTTAGTTTTGTAATGATAGTGTCGTTTGCCGTTAATCTTAGAATTGCCTAAAAAACCTGTATATCCACCAGTCTCGAATGCTGAATCGTTATCCATATTTGGATCATATGTAGCATTTCCTATTATTGAAATAATAAGAGGCTTTGAGTTAGAGGTGGTTTTTATATGTAATGCAATCTCTGTATGGCTTGTTATATTATTACCTTTGATATGGTCTGTGTATTACAGTCTTTCCTTCTCCATTGATACCTGCTTTCAATATTCTGTATCCTTCACGCTCTTCTAAAATATATGCATTTAAAGAGAAAGTGGAAGTTTTACTTTCAGTTTTCCATCTACAGGATCTTTAACTATAAAAAAATCGCTAATACGTGAAATATAGTCAGGAATAGTAAGCATAGAACGGTCTTGCAAATTATCGTTAGATATAGTGGAAGTGGAACTACCTGACAATTTATTTAATATAATCTCTGAGCTATTCAAGCCAGTATCAATTATATTAATAGAGAGACCTTTAAGATTACTATCTTCTTCTGTTACTGCTACTGTATTGCCTTCAGTGTTTGTTTGTAATGGTGTGATACTTGCGACACTAACTGAAAAAGTTATCTCTGAAAATAAAATACCATCTGTAATCTTAACTTGAACAGAGTAGTTATTACCTGCCGCTGATTCAGGCGGTGTCCAACTAGCCCTGAGTTGATATTAATTGTCATACCATCTGGATTTTCCACTAATGTGTGCAATTAAACCTGACAGGTTTGTCTAAAAAGTTGACTAAGTTATTTCAAGCACGTTCCTTAATATCATTAAATGTTACAATTAAGTTTCTGCAATTTACGATATAAAGTTCGTTCACTAATGCCCAACTTTTGAGCTAATTCTGCTTTATCACCATCAAAAGATTTTACTGCCCATTGTAAATATTCTTGTTCTACACTTTGTAGTGGCTTTATAGCTGCGGAAACTGGTGAATTTTCAAGTTTTTTTGTAAGTTTGCTACATTCTTCAGGTAAATATTCAGGCAAAATTATATTTTGATCTGTTAATAAACTAGCGCGTTCTAAAATGTTGCGTAATTCCCTAATATTACCCGGAAATTCATAGTGTAATAATATTGATAATGTTTTGTTATGTAAGGATAATTTACGTTTAGGAGCTATAATTTGTAATTGGTTTTCAATTAATAAAGGTAAATCTTCACGTCGTTCACGTAATGGAGGTAACTTGATAGGGAAAGTACTAATGCGATAATACAAATCTTGACGAAATTTCCCTTGCTCAACCATTTGTTTTAAGTCACGATGTGTAGCACAAATTACTCTAAAATTTGCTTCTTGTGGTTCTATGCTACCAACGCGCCGATAAATACCTGTTTCTAATAAACGCAATAATTTCACTTGAAGGCTTAAAGGAATATCTCCAATTTCATCCAGAAATAAAGTTCCACCTTTTGCTGCTTCAACTAAACCTTGCTTATTATTATATGCTCCAGTAAATGCGCCTTTTTGATGTCCAAATAATTCACTTTCAAATAAATTTTCAGATAAACCTGAACATTCAACAGGTATAAATGCTTCTTGCGCTCTAGCACTTGTACCGTGTATAGCTTGAGCAACTACTTCCTTACCTGTACCAGATTCACCTAATAATAAAACCGTAGCATTACTAGCAGCCACTCTTGTAATTAAATCTAATATTTTCCTAAAAGCTGCGCTATTGCCCAATAAACCTTTAGTTTTAGCATTAGGCGTAGCAACTTTAGTGCAACGCATGATTTCAAGTAAATAAATAATATCATTATCATCATTGTATATAGGTAAGGTTTCTACTTCTACATGAGTTTCTCCATGTGGAGTGTGGTGTAAATGTAAAACATGTTGTGGTTTTTTAGATCTTAATGTTTCTTTTAATGGGCAAGTTTCTCCAGATAGATCACAAGGTTTATCATATTGATGGGAAACTTCATAGCAATGACTATGTTTTAATAAAATATCCTTACCATATAAACGCTTATAAGCATCATTGGCTGCTAAAATTTGATAATTGGTGCTGAGTAAAGTGGCTGGTTCTGAAAAATACTGCAATAGTGTCAGAACTTCCCCAGAAATAATAGGTAACACGACATAACTCCTGATAATATTGTCATTTAATGACAATATTATATGTCATAACTGACAATATTACAAATTAATTACACAATGATATTTTGTGGTTTTGAAGTAAGAACTTGATTAAAAACCTATGTTAATCACAGCTATTTCACTAGCTGGCATAAATATTGTCAATATATATTATTTGCGTCTAATATAGGAAACAATATGTATAAGTTTTTTCAAAGACCATTAATACGTGAATTAATAATAGTGTTAGCAATTAAAGTATTAATTCTTTATTTTTTAAAAATAACTTTTTTTAATAATCCAGTTGCCATATCATGGCAAGCACCTGATATTGATAAAGTTTTATTAGGAGAAAATTTATGATTGATGAAAGCGTGGTTGACTTGTCACGTCTTCAATTTGCCATTACGGCAATGTATCACTTCTTATTTGTACCCCTAACTTTAGGGTTGTCATTCTTAATGGCGATTATGGAATCTGTTTATGTAATGACTAATAAACAGATTTATAGAGATATGACAATGTTTTGGGGTAAATTGTTCGCAATTAACTTCGCACTTGGTGTAACTACTGGTTTGACACTGGAATTCCAGTTTGGAACCAATTGGGCTTATTATTCCCATTATGTAGGTGATATTTTTGGCGCACCTTTAGCCATTGAAGGCATGATGGCTTTCTTTTTAGAATCGACTATGATCGGTCTGTTTTTCTTCGGTTGGGATCGTTTAAGTAAGCGTAAACATTTAATGGTGACATGGTTAATTGCCTTTGCTTCTAATATGTCTGCATTATGGATTTTGATTGCAAACGGTTGGATGCAAAATCCAGTTGGTGCTGAATTTAACTATGAAACCATGCGTATGGAATTAACTAGCTTTGCTCAGGTTATTTTTAACCCTGTCGCTCAAGTTAAATTTGTTCATACTGTAGCTGCTGGATATGTTACTGCTTCTATTTTTGTGTTAGGTATCAGTGCTTATTATATGCTGAAAAAACGCGATTTAGCCTTTGCTACCCGCTCCTTTGCAGTAGCTTCTGGTTTTGGTTTAGCTTCTATACTTTCAGTGATTATCTTAGGCGACGAAAGTGGTTATAACGCTGGTGAAGTTCAAAAAGTAAAATTAGCTGCTATAGAAGCTGAATGGCATACAGAAGAAGCACCTGCTGCATTTACTGCTTTTGGATTCCCCAATCAAGAAACACAACATACTGATTACGCTCTTAAAATACCATATGTAATGGGTATTATTGCAACTCGTTCTATTAGTCATGAAGTGACAGGAATTAAAGACTTAATTAAAATTAACGAGGGGCGTATTCGTCAAGGTATGATTGCTTATGGTTTATTTAAACAGCTACGTAAAGAGCTTAAACAAGAAGGCAAAGTGCGTGAAGAAACTAAAGCTAAGTTTGAAAAATATAAGCATGAGTTAGGTTATGGTTTATTATTGAAAAAATATACCGTAAATGTAGTTGACGCAACTGAAGAGCAAATTAAGAAAGCTGCACTTGATACTATTCCACCAGTTGCACCTCTATTTTGGGCATTTCGCGTTATGGTGGCATCAGGCTTCTTAATGTTATTATTGTTCTTATTAGCTTTCTACTTTACAGCTAAACGTACAATTGTTAATCAACGTTGGTTATTATGGAGTGCATTATTTGCCATACCTTTACCTTGGATAGCCTGTGAAATGGGTTGGATTGTCGCAGAAGTTGGCAGACAACCTTGGACTATTGGTGGAATATTACCTACACATTTAAGTGTTTCAACGCGAACTGTTGGCGAATTATATTTTAGTATAGGTGGTTTTATTGCTTTTTATACCTTGTTATTAGTAGTTGAAATGTATTTGATGTTTAAATATGCTCGACTTGGTCCAAGTAGCTTACATACTGGACGCTATCATTTTGAAAATGGAGCAAGTAAATGATATTTGATTATGACACTTTAAAACTTATTACATGGCTACTTGTAGGTGTATTGCTAATTAGCTTTGCACTTATGGATGGTTTTGATATGGGTGTCGGCGCTTTATTACCCTTTCTAGGAAAAACTGATGAGGAACGTCGTGTGATTATTAATTCTATCGGCGCGACTTGGGAAGGTAATCAAGTCTGGTTTGTTACCGCGGCTGGAGCCATCTTTGCTGCATGGCCTATTGTTTATGCGGTCTCATTTTCCGGCTTTTATATAGCATTGTTATTAACATTATTTGCTTTATTTTTCCGTCCAGTTGGTTTTGATTATCGTAGTAAATTAAAGGATCCCCGTTGGAGATCAACATGGGATTGGGGCTTGTTTATAGGCGGTTTCGTACCTCCATTGATATTTGGGATTGCCTTTGGTAATTTATTACAAGGGGTGCCATTCCATTTTGATGATGAGTTACGTTCCTTTTATACCGGTAGTTTTTGGGGATTATTAAATCCATTTGCCTTATTAGCAGGTATTGTTAGTCTGACCATGTTAATCATGCATGGTGCTGTTTATTTGCAAATACGTACTACCGATGTTATTTATGATCGTTGTAAAAAAGCAGTCAAACTATTTGGTCTAATATTTATAGTTAGCTTTGCTATAGCTGGTGTATGGATCGCTTATGGTATTGATGGTTTTAAAGTTATTTCAATGCCAGCACTTGATGCTTTATCAAATCCTTTAGCAAAAACTGTTGAAATTGCTCCCGGAGCATGGATGAGTAATTATGAAACATATTCTTGGTCAATGTTATTTCCAGCATTAGCATTTTTAGGTGCTATTATAGCTATATTTTGGTCAGCGTTAAATGCACCAGTATTAGCATTTATTGCAAGTAGTATGAGCATAGTTGGTGTGATTATGACAGCCGGCATGGCGATGTTTCCATTTGTAATGCCATCCAGCACTAATCCTAATCATAGCTTGATTGTTTGGGATTCTGCTTCTAGCTATCTGACTTTGACAATTATATTTTGGGCTAGCGTAATATTTATCCCTCTAATAATATTTTATACTAGTTGGGTATATAGTGTATTACGTGGTAAAATTACAGTACAACATATTCGTGATACTGAACACACATCATACTAAGAGGAAATAATAATTATGTGGTATTTTGCTTGGATATTAGGAGTATTATTAGCCAGTTCAATAGGTATCATTAATCTATTATGGTTAGAAGCTGAAGAGAATTTGGAAGCAAATTCTGATTAATTAGAAACCTGACAGGTTTTTAAAACCTGTCAGGTTTTATTATATATGAGAAATACTAAATCATTTAATTACATAGAAAAAGCAGGCGATGTATTAGTCGAACTATTTCACACCGTTGGATTATTTGTGGTTGGAGGAACTGTAGTTTGGTCAGCAGTTCATGCTTATATAGGTATAATGCACCAATCACATGCTGGGTTAGATGATATTCTACTATTATTCATCTACCTAGAATTAGGTGCGATGATCGGCATTTATTTTAAGACTCACCGCTTACCAGTAAGATTCTTAATCTATATAGCAATTACAGCTTTAACTAGACTGCTTGCAATTGATATAAAAACATTGCCAAATGAATCAATTATAACGCTGACCATTGCTATTTTCATTCTTACATTAGCAGAATTAGTGTTACGGTTTGGTAATATGAAATTTAGTCGGGAAAATGAAGATGGGGATTGTTGAATTAAATCCCCCCCTAACCCCCTTTTTTTCAAAGGGGGGGATTTATTGTCGTTCTAGGAACATTCCTTAGTTTAATAGCTCAATAAATTCTTTAACTGTCAACCCTGCTTGGCTTATTATGGCACGAAGTGTTCCTTTAGCAACTTCATTGTGATCTGGAACTACAAGTCGCCTATGAGGGTATTCTATTTCTCTTAACACTATATGACTACCCCTCTGTCTATCTTTTTCGTAACCGATTTTACTTAGCGCATAGACAACTTTACGCCCAGAAACACAAGGCAAACTGCTCACGCTGCTACCTCCACCAATTCTTCATAAATTGAAGGCGGAATTGGTTCATCATATGCTTGTAAGCTTTCTAAATAAACGGCAATGGCTTCTTCAATATTCTTTAATGCTTCTTTTCTGGTTTCTCCTTGTGATAAACACCCCGGCAAAGAAGGAACTTGAACCACAAACATGCCATCTTCATCTACTTCAACTAATACACGATATTTCATTTTTTATTCCTTGTTAAATATCACTTCCACAAAGCGAAAAAACAGTAACAGAAATCCAATGGGTAATATACTATAAATAATCCATTGTTTAATCGGTAAGTCTTCGGCACCTATACCTAGTTCATAAAATTTATAAACGTATTCTAATCCACCGATAAATATCAGCACACAATAAAGGATACATAATAAAGCGGCTACAATGGCAAAAATTCTTTGCCATTTATTGGATAATAATCTGGTAACAACGTCAACTCCAATATGCCCTCTAACGCGCACACCGTAAGACATTCCAAATAAAACTAACCAAGCAAATAAATATGTAGTTAATTCCAATGCCCATACTGCGCCGCTATTAAAAAAATAGCGTGCTATAACTTGAGAAAATGTTATTAATGTCATAGCCGCTAACAGTAAGGCAATCAAATGTTCTTCTAAGCGATTAAGCCTTTTTAGCAACATCCGCCACCCCCGCTAAATGGAACACTAGTTCCACAATCTTCAAAAATGCCATAATGTGTATCCCAATTGCCAATAAATTCAAAATGAACTGCAAAGCGGCTATCATGTAACATTTGATATGTATTCCCACAAACTGGAAAAACTTTCCCAATTTCAATAACATGGTGTTGATCTAATGTAAATACATGTTCATTATGTGGAACCGTACCTTTATAAATTACCGCTTGCCCATAATCTTCACAAGCAGTTTCTAAATTCGGCAATTTAAACAGGCGATATGTAGCAGAATAAAAATTAATATTTCCTAATAAATCAGCTACAGATTGATTATTAATAGCCAAAGTTCGATCTTCTACTAAACGTGGATCTTTAAATCCCGCCGCTTTAGCTAATCTGATAAAATCATTCCAATATAAAGCACCACTTAAACATTCTCCATATAATACAGGATCTTTCGTAAGAGTTTCTGGCACCCGCCTATCAGCATAAACATCAGAAAAGTACAATTCACCACCGGGTTTTAAGACTCGATAAGCTTCACGTAGTACAGATTCTTTATCTGGTGATAGATTAATAACACAATTTGAAATGATAATATCAAAACTATTATCAGCTAAACCTAATTCATCTAAACGCTCAATATAACCATGCTTAAATTCAATATTAGCTTTCTGATAAGCGTATTTTTCTGTGTGGTAATCAATATATTTATTAGCAACATCAAGTTGCTCAGTTGTCATATCAACACCAACAACATAACCATTTTCACCAACTAAGCGCGATAAAACATAACAATCTCGCCCAGAGCCTGAACCTAAATCCAAAATACGCATAGCATCTAACTGTTCTGGCGCGACTAAGCCACAACCATAATAACGCGCCATGACTTCATCATGCACATCAGCAAGAGCAGTTTTTATATAAGCAGGTATATTGCTATCAGTGCAACAAGCATCAGTTTTTAAATCTTGTGAACTTTGTAATGTTTTGCCGTAATATTCTTCAACTTGCTTATGTGTGTTCATTAATTATTTTTTCTCTGTTGTGGTAGATCAGCTATTTCACCAACAAATACATATTCGTTGTTTAATAATTTTGCTATTTTTTTCATTTGTCGTTTGAAATTTTGTATAATTGGACTATTATCTACTGCTGGATCAACTATTTGAGGTACAATGATTAATACTAATTCGGTACGCTTATTATCTAAATCGCTTGTAGAAAAAACTTTATCACCTATAACTGGTATATCTCTTAAACCGGGAATACTTTGTTTATTATCTTTATTAATGGTTTCAATTAAACCACCAATAATAATCGCGCTACGATCACGTACAACTACATGTGTTTCTATCTTACGTTGAATAAAAGATTGTAACTGTTTTTCAGTTCTCAGATCCCCTAGTTGCGATAGTTCTTGATATATTTTCATATTAATAATACCATCATCATTAATACGAGGTGTGACTTTGACAGTAATCCCTACATCTTTATATTGGACACTTTGAGTTGGTTGAACACCAACCGCCCCAGTAGTAAGATCGCCTAAATATGGCTCATTAGCACCAACATTAATTGAAGCTTCTTCATTATTACGTACTAATAATGAAGGGCGCGATAAGATACGAGTCTGATTATGTGTTGAAATTACATTTAACAATGCATTTATGCTACCTGCTAAATGATTAAGAACTAAACCTGAAGCTGAACCTACCTTAAACTCAGTGCCAATATAGCTACGCTGAACTGTATCGCCGCTGCCTTCTCTAGCGTTCCCACCAAACATATAACTCCAATCAATACCAAACTTATTAACTTCACTTAAACCAACTTCTGCAATTACTACATTTATCAATACTTCTTTCGGTATTTGATCAAGTACAGCAATAGTTTCTAATAATTGTCTATATTCTTTAGCTGTTGCCCGTATCAATAAGCTATTTGTCGCTTCATCAGCAACTATAGTAATATCTAATTCTGCTGACACAGGTAATAAACCATAACCCGGAGGTGCTAAAGGTGGATTAGTTATAGCAGTTTGATTCTGTTGTTGACGTAATTCCCGTTGTCTTTTTTCTTCAGCGGCTTTTTTATCAGTGATTTTAAAAGCCGCTGATAAAGTAGTTTGTAATTTTTTAGCTTCTAAGTTTTTTACTTTATAAACAAATAACTGTTGAGTTATATCTGGAGTTCTTTCATCTAAAATCTGAACCCATGAAGCTACTTTACTAAAACCACTACGAGGTGGAGCAACTACTAATAAAGCATTAACACGCTCTAAAGCAATAACTTGATAAGTTGATTTGGTATTACCTGACATAGCTTTTAAAATTTTATCTAGTTCCGCTTGAACTTCAGTCGCTTTAGAATTATACAAACGAAATAAACGCATTCCACGATGTAAAAAAGGATCAGCATCTATAACCTTAATTAACTTGTTAATACGCTTTAATCTTGCCGGTGTAGTTACAATCCCAATAAAATTTAAACCGGGTAATGCTACTATACGCCCCTTTGGTTTCAATAATGGATCAATAACATTTTTCACTGCATCCGCTGTAATATAACGTAAAGGAGTAACTTGCATTACCTCTTCAAACGAAGTAGCAGTTAATGTTTCTGGAATCATACCAACTGTATCTGGTAAATGTTCAGGTTTGGTTTTCTTGACATAATAAACATTACCTTTCCTCTCCATTGTAATCTCAGCATCCCTTAATAACATTTGTAACAATGGCCATAAATCCTTTTTAGTCAAAGGTTTATCTTTAGCTGTGCGTATTGTCACCTTCTCAGTAATTTTGGGATCAATAATTATACCTATACCCAAAGCGTCACTAAGAATTTGTAGAACTTGCCGCAAAGCAACTTGATCAAAATCCAAATTAATTGGATCATCGTCAGATAAATCTATATCTGGTAAATTGATATTATGCTCAGTAATAGTAGTAACTATCGGTAATTGCCCTTTTTGATTGATGCCCAGTAAAGATTGAGGCTGAGAAGTAGGCAATTCTGCTATTAGTGGCTGAGTTCTAGGAGTTTTAGTAACTACAGCTGCATCAAACATCGCCAATTCTTCTGCACTAACTCTAGATTTTTGTGGTTGTGGTTGTTGCGGTCTTGCAGTGCAAGCTAGCAATATGCTACTAGATAACAACACTACAATAATTTGTTTTTCTAAATTACAATACATATACTTTAATTAATTAATAATTGACTTCATTTATACTAAATATTGCAGATAACATAATAATAACTATTGAACCTACAACAATTCCTAATATTAAAATCATTAATGGTTCCAATAAATCTACCAAACGTGAGGTTTGTTGTTTAACATAAGTATCAAATGTTGCTGCTAATTTATCTAAAATCTCAGCCGTGCGCCCTGATTCTTCACCAACTATAACCAGTTGCGCTAATAATACTGGAAATTTAGCTTGATTTACCAGAGCTTTTCCTAAACTAGTACCACCACGTACAGTTTCTTCTATTTGGGCTAAACTTTTGGTAAGTACCTGATTTTCCATAACACCACGAGCAATATGTAAGGCTTTTAATAAAGGAATGCCTGCTCCAAGTAATGCGCCCAAGGTACGACAAAAACGTGAAGTTTCTGCTTGTAAAATCAGGCTACCAAGCAAGGGTAAAGATAATAACATAGTATCGCGTTTGAAACGCCGCTCAGGTGTAGAGTCTAATTGTCGCCACCAATACCCAATTAAAATTGGCACCGCCACTAAAGTCCATCCATAATGGACTAACCAATCACTTAAAGCCAATAAAAACGCGGCTGAAGCTGGAATATTAGATCCCATATCTTCAAATAAAGTAGCAAATGATGGTACTACAAATACCAATAACATAATTACACTAAGTATGCCAACCACTCCTAAAATGATAGGATAAATTAAGGATGATAAAATCGAACGCTTAGCCTTATCCGCAGCTTCCATAAAGTCTGCTAATTTAGGCAATAAAGTTTCTAAGATACCGCCTTCCTCACCAGCGTGTACCATATTGATATACATTTTGGAAAAAATATCAGGGCGTGTTTGTAAAGCATCGGCTAAAGTTTTACCATCTTTAACATCGCGCCGTAAATCTTCAATTAGTTGTTGAACAACTTGCTTTTCGGTTAAACCTTGCAATAGCCCTAAAGCTCTATCTAAAGGAACTCGCGCTTCAACCAAAGTGGTTAAGCCATTAGTAAAATCAATGATGTCATCATTTTTAATGGTTTGTCGCTTGAAAAAACTACCCTGAGCGGCTTGTTTTTCGATTTTTAAAGGAATTAACTGCTTACTTTGTAAGGTATTAACAACTTCCTGCTCAGTTTCAGCAGAAATTTGCCCTTCTTGAACTTTACCTGCTGCATCACAGGCTTGATAATGGAATTGATGAATTGCCAAAAGATGCCTCTTTTAAAAAAATATATAAACTATAATACAAGTATATATCAAGATTATCCACCCGTCATATTCATATAACGTATAATTTCTGGAGATTGATTTATATCAAAATCATGCCCCTTGGGTTTTATATCCATTGCATTAATTATGGCTTGTTTGACTAATGACATATTGTCAGGATTAGCTCGTATTATATGTTTTAAGTCAATTGAGTGTTCTTGCCCTAAACATAATAATAAACGCCCTTCTGTTGTTAAGCGTACTCGATTACAAGTGTCACAAAAATTATGGCTATGAGGAGAAATAAAGCCAACGCGGGTGTTTGTATCTATTACATTATAATACTTAGATGGTCCACCCGTATTCTTTATACTTTCAATTAATGTATATGATTTTTCAAGCTTTTTTAAAACTTGTTGATTAGAATAAAAAGTCTCAGAACGTTGATGATCACTTACAACTCCTAATGGCATTTCTTCAATAAAACTAATATCTATAGCTTTATCTATAGCAAATGCTACTAAATCATTGATTTCATCATCATTACGATTTTTTAAAATAACAGTATTTAATTTTATAGCTTCAAATCCTGCATTTATAGCGGCATCAATACCAGCCAATACTTGATCAAGTTTAGCTACACGAGTCATTTTTTCAAATCGTTCAGCTTTTAAACTATCAAGACTAATATTAATACGTTTAACACCAGCGGCTCGTAATTGTTCAGCCATTTTTGTTAATTGCGAACCATTAGTAGTTATAACTAACTCTGTTAAGCCGCTTAATTTTCCTAAGCTTTGTAATAAAGTTAAAATATTATTACGTACTAGCGGCTCACCACCAGTAATTCTAATTTTATTTACTCCAAGCTCTACAAAAGCACGCCCTAAAAATTCTAATTCTTCTAAAGTTAAAACTTGATTACGCGGTAAAAATCGCATTTTCTCAGTCATACAATAAACACACCGAAAATCACAACGATCTGTAACTGACATGCGTAAGTAGGTAACTTTTCTATTAAAATTGTCTATTAATTTAGTCATTGTTTATTATAGCATAAGAATACTTATTGATTGGTCAGGTAAGTAGGCGGCGGCAGCAAATAATTAAAAAATAATCAACGCAACAAAAGCATAGTTAAACTGCGTTTAGTTCAAAACTAATAAGTTCTTTGAGTAATTGATTACATATAACTACGCTATCAAAATTATATCTGTATTCTTCAGCACAGACTGTAATCACCATTAAATCACTGCGATATTTTGATTTGTTTGTTTTAAATGCGGTTGCTTGAATAACTTCTTCTAATAATTTATTGAGTTTATGTGATTTAGAATATGAGCCAAACTGGCTTTAGGTAAATGTTGATTAATCCAATCCTCACGAAGTTAATTCCATAATTGGTATTTTCCATTTCAGTTCTTGAATCATTATTATAACATAAGCTATAATCACCTCAAATATTATAGACAAATGTAAATTTACAAGTTAAAATATTATGAATATGTCAAAATGTTAAATCTTCATTATTGAGACACACAAATGAAAACACCCGCTTTAAAAAAATTACAAGAAATCATTGCACATTGTATTGCAGATGGTGCCATGAAAGATGGAAAAATTACGAAAACTAAACTGGCGAAATTGGTTTATCTAGCAGATTTTGCAATGTTTTATAAATTTTTAACTCCCATGACCGGATTTGAATATAAAAAGTTGCCATATGGTCCAGTAACTGTAGAATTTTTCTCAGTATTAGAATATATGATTGCTCATGGCATTGCACTAGAAGAAAAAAAAGGAGTGGCTAATCTTATTTCTCTAATAGAAGAACCAGAAAGGGAATTGCTCAACGAATCAGAAATTGAATTAATTCGGGAAATTGCTAAGAAATGGTGTCAGCACAATACGGAAAGTATTGTTGATTTCACACATGAACAGTTACCATGGAAAATTTCACGAGATAATGAAGTTATTCCTTATGAACTGATTACTCAAGAGGAACCGAAGAATGTTTATTAAAGACATTGATTTCAATGTGAGTTTTTCTGAGTATTCTAAAAAACATTATCAAAATAAATTTAAGAAAAAATATACCAAGGGGTGGGAAATAACAGAAAAAGCGATTATAGAATCTCTTAAGCGAATTTATCGCTTAAAAGATACAGATCGTTTAGATTGTATTAAATTTTGTGATTCCTATGGTTTATTTAAATTTGATTTTGCAGTTGCGGGAACACAGAAATCTCCCAAAAAATCTGGAAATAGAATTATTCTATTTTTAGATAATGATGCAGAATATATTAATATACTGCTTATATACCACAAAGACTACTTAGAAAAGCGTCGTTCAGAAACGGTAGCATGGAAATATTTAATCAAAAATAATTTTCCAGATATTTGGAAAAAACTTTTCAATAATCAAGATAATCTCTGATAAGACACCGTCTAGGAATAAATTTCAATTAAGACATCCTGTTAATTCTTAAATTCTGTAAATTCTGATTCAGACAAGTTTATTTCCATAATCCGTTATATGTAAATACGGCTTATAAAATTAAGATATTTTTATGCCCAATAAGGCAAATATTGAAAATTACGTTTAGCTTCAGGATTTGATAAGCGAAGCAAAGATTTTTCACAAGTTTGTCCAATGACTTGTTTAGCCGCATTATCGCTACAGCGTAAGCGTTGGCGCAAAGAAGTTCTTGTCATATAGCTTTTATTTATATATTTCAAACCAGCATGAAAATAACAAGTCATGATTCGTTCTTCTCGATTCATTTTTGCAAAAGTTTTGGTTGCTGAAAGCGTAACACGAGTATGTTTTTCTAGTACTTCAAACTGTGGTGCAGGTAAATGATAATGATGTTTTTCAATCGCTTGCATTATTTTATCAATACCACTACCACGTTCTTCACAAACTTCAATACGCCGCAAAAAAGCCGCTAATGGTTCATTACGCGACTGAGGCGGAGTGTCTAAAAAACGTTGAGGATCAACTAATGGTTTACCTGTATTGGTCATTTCTATACGATGTTTTCTAATCATTTTTTCGGCTTCCAACTGTTGCAGAATACCGTTTTTATTACTAGGTAAATTTTGTGCTGTTAAATCAAAATAAGCAGGATAATCTAAACAAATTAAGACTTCATCAGCGTTTAGATTATTGAGAGCAATTTGATGTTCAAAAGGGGGTTTTATCAAATAAACGCCATAATTTACGTTCTTTTTCTGGAAAATCTTTAAGTCGTTTTTTATAACTTCCTATACGAATATACGCCGTGCCTTTAAACTTAACTGGTTCATGATTAGCACAATTAATTTCCAAAATAACCACTGGTTGATCATTTGCAAGCAGTTCAAAAAAACGAAATTCTATTTTGGGATTGAACAAGCGTAATAACCAACTCTCTAGTTCCTCATTACCTTTTTTAACACAACGGTGTTTAAAGTCGGTTCCAACAATTTCATGAGTTTGATCATCAATACCCCACACAAGTAGATGACATAATTCTGCTAATAAACTATGTAGATAACTATCTCTATCTATTCTATTTTTGTACATGTTGTTAGCTTTTGGGTTTAACGCTTAGATTTTTGGTATTTTCAAAATACTTAAAAAGTTCTTTAGATATCATCTATAATCAACACGGCAAAAATATAAACCAGTTGCTGGTGCTGTGATTCCTCCCAATTTTCTATCTCTAGCGTCTAAAACAGTTTTTGCCCATTCAGGAGCTTGTTTACCATAACCAATTGTCATCAAGACTCCTGCAATATTTCTTACCATGTGATGCAAGAAAGCGTTGGCTGATATATCTATAGTAACTTCATCATCTTTACGAACAATTTTTAAAACTGATATTGTGCGAACAGGGCTGTTTGCTTGACAGACAATGGCGCGATATGAACTAAAATCATGAGTACCTATTAAATAATTAGCCGCTATTTGCATTTTGCTAACATCTAAATTTCTATTTTCCCAAGTTATTCTATTAGCTAATATAGCTGGGCGAGTCATACGATTTAAAATCACATAACGATAGTGACGCGCTGTAGCTGAAAATCTAGCATGAAAATTATCATCAACTAATTTTGCCCATAAAATACTAATATCAGTAGGTAAATTTGCATTTGCTCCCAATATCCATGATCGCATACTACGTTCAGCCGTGACATCAATATGAACAACCTGTTCCAAAGCATGAACCCCAGTATCTGTACGCCCAGCACAAACCACCTTGACTGGATGATTAGCAACCTTAGACAAAGCCGCCTCAACACAAGCTTGCACACTAGGCGCATGATCTTGAATTTGCCAGCCACAATAATTAGTACCAGCGTATTCTATACCTAAAGCAATTCTCATAATAATAGTATATTATATCAATAATTCATAAAATTAATCATTAATATGCGTTTTAATACACTAAATCAATGGCTAAACTGGCAACAAACTCTACATCCTAAAGAAATAGAACTAGGCTTAGAACGTTGTCGTACAGTTGCTCAACGTCTAAATTTATTATCTCCAGCTTTTCCAATTATCAGCGTTGCTGGCACCAATGGTAAAGGTTCGAGCGTGATGTTTTTAGATAATATCTTATCTGCCGCTGGTTATAATATCGGTAGATATACTTCACCTCATTTATTACACTACAACGAACGTATTTGTGTTAATGGTAACACTGCTACAGATGCTGATATTTGTCAAGCTTTTGAATTAATAGATAAAGCACGTGCAGAAATTTCACTTACTTATTTTGAATTCTCAACCTTAGCCGCTGTATTAATATTTCAACAATATAAAGTTGATTTAGCCATATTAGAAGTAGGTTTAGGCGGCAGATTAGATGCAGTTAATATTTTTGATGCTGAAATTGCCTTAGTCACAGCCATTGATATTGATCATGTAGATTGGCTAGGAGATGATAGAGAAGCTATTGGCTTTGAAAAAGCTGGAATATTGCGTCAACAACGCCCAGCAGTATGTTCTGATCCTAATCCACCACAAAGTTTGATCAAACATGCTGAAAACTTACAGTCACCATTATATTGTATAAATCGTGATTTTAGTTATCCAGCTAATTTACCAGCACCAAAACTTGCCGGAGAATATCAACAACAAAATGCCGCTGGAGTTTTAATGGTATTAAAATTATTGAAGTTTCCAATTTCGGAAGCGGCAATTGAAAAAGGATTAACTACAACCACATTAGCAGGGCGTTTTCAAATATTACCCGGACCAATTACACGTATTTTAGATGTAGCACATAACCCTTTAGCAGCGCGAAAATTAGCCACTTTATTGGCAGAACAAACTTGTAAAGCTAACACCCATGCACTGATAGGAATGCTAAAAGACAAAGATATTGTTCAAGTATTAAAAACACTAATAGATTCTATTACAGAATGGCACGTAACAGACTTAAAAGCAGAACGCGCCGTTAGCAGTGGATTTATAGCAGCACAACTGAAAAATCTAGGAGTTTCTGCGATAAATAAATATCCATCTATAGACATAGCTTACAAACAAATACTATCTAATGCCAATGAAGGAGACAGAATAATTGTATTTGGATCATTTTATACAGTTGCAGCAGTTTTAGAAATAGAACAAGCCTTTTCCACCGCTTCAATACGTGCTTGACAATTTTTATAAGCCTCAGTTGCATCACCAATTAAACTAACTAATTGATCAATATCAGGTTCATCAGTTTCAGCAATGGTTTTAGCAATTTGCTTAAGTTTATTATAATTTTCTATATATGATTCTGCGGCTTGTGACATAATTAATTTTTTAACCAAAGAGGGTTTGAAAATATGAAATCATCAATTATAAACAATTAAACATTTTTTTAAAGATTTTAAAAAACTGCCATGACTTTTGCTAGTTAAATTATTATGGTAGTAATTCAAGCAAAATATATAATATAAATTATGACAACAAATATACCTTCACCAAGTGGGGAAGTTGCTAAACGTCCCTTAGAGTTTTTTTGGATAACTGATTATTCAGGCTCAATGAGCGGCCAAAAAATAGCTACATTAAACCAAGCAATTCGTGAGGCTTTACCAGAAGTAAAAAAAGCATTATCTCATCATCCTCAAGTACAAGTCAATATGCGTGTTATTAAATTTGCCGATGATGCTAGCTGGCATGTAGGACCAAACGCTGTATCTTTAGAAAAATTTTCATGGCCAGAATTAGATGTTGATGGAATGACAGCTACTGCCAAAGCAATTGACTTATTAGCTGATGAATTAAGCTTTGAAAAAATGCCACGACGTGGATTACCACCGGTTTGTTTATTAATATCTGATGGTTTCTGCACTGATCCAGAACAAGAATATATTAACGCAATTAATAAGTTAATAACTCAACCTTGGGGTAAAAAGGCAGTACGTTTAGCTATCGCTATAGGTGATGAATCAGATTATGATGAAGATCAATTATTAAAATTTGTCAGTCATAAAGATATTGGTGTTCTTAAAGCAGATAATCCGGCAAAACTTATTAAATATATCAAATGGGCTAGCGTCACTGCTACAATTGGTGCCTCACAGGCTAATCTTAAAGAAAATAGAAATAATGACAATATCATTCTTAGCCCACCTCCTAAATCTCAACCTACATTAGCAGATTCTAATGATGTATTTTAATTACTATGTCATTACAACAAACAGAATTAGGTTGGGTGTTAGCTAATAAGCGGCGTGGTGCTTCTCACCGTAAAAATCATACTGCTTGTCAAGACGCTTATGCAGTTGCTTCTACACGCATAGATGATAAACAATGTCTAGCTATAGCAGTTGCGGATGGGCATGGTAGTAAAGATCATGATTTAAGTCAATACGGCGCAGAGTATGCTGTTGAAATTGCTATCAAAGAATTACTAGCATTTTTTAAAAATTTTTATGCACAAGAAAAGAGTCTAACCTTATTAAAAAAGAATTTTAAAGATAATTTTCCTCGTCGCCTTGGTTTGCATTGGCGTAATGCTATATTAAAAGATGCACTTAATCGTAGATTATCTCTACCGATTGCATTAACACAACAAAATGATACTTATATGATAAAACGCTATGGCACTACTTTATTAGTGGCATTGGTGTTACCAGATATATTACTAATGGGAAAAATTGGGGATGGTGATATACTGCGTTTTACTGCTGAAAATCAAATAGAAAATCTATTTAATGAAAATAATGAATTAATTGCTAATTATACTTATTCTTTATCATCACCGGGTGCAGATAAACTTTGGGAAATTGTTATATTGACACGCAATAAAGGAGAAGCTTTAATATTAGCAACTGATGGTTTAAGTAATGCGTTTATAGATGAAGTACAATTTCATGCTTTTTGCAGTAGTACTTTTCGACGAATTCAGGAATTTGGAATGAAATCAGTTGAATCTGTATTACCACAATGGTTAGATGACTATTCTTCACAAGCAACTGGTGACGATATCACATTAGTCATGTTCACAGATTATTTTCAACTTTCATAAGGTTTTTTCATGAAAACTAGCTTGAATATTGATGATAGTCTTTTAGATAATGCTTCTGAATTAACAGGAATTACTGATAAAAATGCTTTAATAAAAGCAGGTTTAGAAGTCTTGCTAACCAAACAATATCAGCAGCGAGTATTTGATCATCACATAAAAAAACCATATGTGACTCCTAATAAAGCCCTATCACAACTTATTAACCATTATGGTACTTGTTTGTGTGAAGATCCTAAACGTTGTGAAGCTTTATTAAGGGATAGTTGTGGTGGCAAACATCAACGTGAAATCTCATTATTAGTTAATGCTTTAAAAGAAAAAATCACAGAAAATTTGCTGAATCCGCCTCTATGGTTACCAAAAAATCAATTATTTTCTTACTTAACTGCTCGTTTACATAAGGGTTTAGGTTTAGATAAAAAATTATCAGCATGGGCTGTCAGCACTTGGGCTAATTCATTAGATAAACTCTCAAAAGGGCGTTTCTCTGTTAAAGCATTAGCAATTATTAGCCTTGTTCTTTTTTTTAGTATAGTCTTTTTATTGGTTGAACCAGAAGCAACAACACAAGTAAAACTGGAACCAATTGCTCCACAACTGATTGAAAAAAAGCAACCAGCAATCAAAACCATCCCTTTGACCATTCGTTCAAATGTTTATCATGATAAAGTATTTATTAATGGTAAAGCTTATGGAACTACACCATTATATAATATAGCACTCGCACCGGGCTTATATACTTTGCGAATTGAAAAACCAAATTATATTGCATTTGAACAGCAAATTAATTTGCAAAAGACTAAAATCATTAAAGTCAAATTGCGAAGACAAAAATGAACAATTTTCCGCGTAAAAAATTGCAAGAATTAATTAATTCTCATGGCAATACTATATGTGAAGATCAGAAACGTTGTGAAGCATGGTTACAAGATATGTGTGCTGGTAAAAAAAAATATAAAGCTGAAATTTTTGCCTTAATTAATGCTTTAAAACAAAGAGTAGCAGCAGATTTGTTAAATCCACCACGAGGTTTACCAAAGGCAGCTTTATTTAATCGTTTAGTACAACGACTTTATGATAATGTCGGCTTAGATAAAAAAGTTGCTGCTTGGGCAGTAGAAAGTTGGGCACTTGCTTTAGGAGTAGAAATTAAATCATCCCTAACTAAGAATATTAATTATAGTCAAAAACGTATTAATATATTATTAACTATAATATGGTTATTAATTATTTCCATATTAGCATTATTGGTGTTTTAAGCAATGTCATTAGAAAAAGGACAATTAGTTTACGCAAATACCTTAGAACAAAGACTAGTAGTACAAGAAAAATTAGGTGAAGGTGGTCAAGGTGAAGTTTATAGCGTCACTGATGGTGAAAATACCTATGCTTTAAAATGGTATAGCTTTGAACAATCAACGCAAGAACAAAAAGAAGCTATTAATTATTTAGTTAAACAAGGTGGACCAACTGGTATTGCTGGGCAACGTTTTATTTGGCCGCTAGACATAATAACTATAGAACAAATAAAAGAATTTGGCTATTTAATGCCGCTTATTGATACCAATCGTTTTGCAGAATTAGGGGAAGTGCAAGCACATCGTAAACCAGCTCCTAGCTTGCCAACTCTTTGCGAAATATCTTATCAAATTGCCAATAGTTATCGCGCTTTACATTTAAGCGGTTATTGTTATCGTGATATTGCTGCTGGTAATATTATGTTTGACCCAAATAGCGGCGAAGTTTTAATTTGTGATAATGATAATGTAGGTATTAATCGCCAATCCAAATCCCAAGTATGGGGAACTATGGAGTATATGGCACCAGAATTAATACTAGCAAAAGCTGATCCTTCTATTGAAACCGATTTATATGCTTTAGCGGTATTATTATTTAATATTTGGGTATGGCATCATCCATTTCATGGACAAATGGAATATAACATTTATGTTTGGGATATTCCAGCTAAGCGGCGTATTTATGCTGAAATACCAGTTTTTATTTTTGACCCGATTGATAATCGTAATAAATTACCTAATGATCCTGAATATAGTACCGCTAATAAACGTTGGAACTATTGCCCTGCTTCATTACAAGCTTTATTTATTCGCGCTTTTACTGATGGCATTCATAATCCTAGTTCACGTGTAACAGAAGGCGAATGGCAACAGTTATTCTTGCAACTAAAAAATGGTAGTATTAACTGCAATAAATGTCAAGCAGAAAATTTATGGGATCAAGCACCACTTAATTGTTGGCATTGTAATAGCGAAATTCCCATAGCACCTAAATTAGTTTTAACAGATGAAACTAGTCAACAGATTGTATTATTAACTAGTAACAAACAATTATTTACAGAATCTCAGCTTATTGGGCAAGTCGTCCAAAATCCTAATAATCCCAAAATATGGGGAATTAGAAATTTAACGACAATGGAATGGACTGCTCTATTTCCTGACGGAACAAAAAAAGTAATAGAACCACAACGCGCTGCTCCTTTAAGATTAGGCTTAAAACTTAAAATTGGAGAAGTAGCAGCAGAAATTGTGGCTTAAATAAAAATGTCAATTATTATTCTTATACCCGGCTTTATTGCATTTTATTATGCTTTAACACAATCACCACATAAGGCTTTTTTAAAAATTTATGTGCCTGTATTGTTATTTATACCTACTTATTATTATTGGAAAGCCCCGGGTTTACCTGATCCTAATGCTCAACAAGCGGCTATTTTAGCTATTTTAGGAGTTTGGTTTATACGAGGTACCCCGGGGTGGAAGTTTTCATTTACTGATGTATTAGTATTTGGCTTTGCTCTAACACTTATATATTCAGAATATAGCAATGTTGGCTATAAGGAATCACAAAATTTTATTGCCACTGTAATTGGAGCTGTGATAGCACCTTATGTTTTAGCCAAAGCATTAATTGAACCAGCCGGTTTACGGATACAATTTGCTAAAAGCATTGTAATTGTTCTAGCAGTGGTAACTGTATTTGCTTTATTTCAGACCGTGACAAAAGCAGATTTTACTTTATGGCAAAAAGTGATGGGACCATTTTTTGGTGGACAAGGTTGGGAATGGCCGACTCAATATCGTTGGGGTTTACCACGCGCCGCCGGTCCATTTGGTCATGCTATTTTAGCAGGTATTGTAATGGTTGTAGGCTATCGAATTCAACGTTGGTTACAGTGGAGTCAAGCATGGCCTCAACGTCCAGCTCAATTACAATGGTTACCAATACCTTTGCCAACTTTATTAACCATTACCTTATTTATAGGGGCATTGATAACTTTAGTACGAGGCCCTTTAAGCGGTGCAATTGTTGCGGCAATTGTACTATTAATTGGTAAAACCAAAAAACGTTGGACGATATTTTGGACACTGGTAGCATTATTTGTAATTGTAGGTATTCCAGCAATCAGTTGGTTTATTAATTATGCCTCTGTAGATCCAGCACTAGCAAGAAATGAAAATCAACAAACAGTAGCATATCGTTGGCAATTGATAGAAAATTATGTTGATATAGCAAATAAACGTTTTGTATGGGGCTGGGGGCGTATGACATGGCCAAAAGTTCCTTCTCAACCTTCAATTGATAATTATTATTTATTGATTTTTTTACAACATGGCATGATGGGTTTAGGATTATTATTAGCTTTATTGTTAAGTATGATGACGCGCTTATTTGCTCATGCAATGTTACAACCAGTAGCTCAGCCATTAGGTAGCTCACTAGGTTTTACTTTGTTTAGTATATATATTGTAATAGTTTGGTCAATAGCTACAGTTTGGCTAGGAGAACAAACCATTTATCTATTATTTTTATTGTTAGGTTGGAGTGAAGGTTATTTATTATTTTATAATCAAAACTTACAAAAAACCACTAGTGGATTAGTGGCTGCTGCACCAGAACCTAAGTTTCGATTTAGGCGGATTTTGTGATAAGATATAATTTTTTAAATAACTTATAAGACCATTATGAATCATATGTATATTAAAACATCAATGTTTTTAGTAGCATTTTTATTCTCAGCTTGTGCTACCACAGAAACACCGCCACCAGAAGCAAAACCCATAACAGTCGTAGATGAAGCACCCAAACCTAAATACATCCAAGTTGCAATGGCTGAAGCTAAGGAAATTGGACACAAAATTTGGATGAATGAAGGTTCTGCGAAAGTAGAACATTTAACCGCTTGGAATAAAGGTGAAAATTTTGCCTCACTAGGTATTGGTCATTTTATTTGGTATCCTGCCGCTCAAGAAGGACGTTTTCATGAAACTTTTCCTGATTTAATCGCCTTTTTAGAACAACAAGGAGTAGCAACTCCAACTTGGTTACCTGAAGATGCCCCTTGGAAATCTCATGAAGCCTTCAAAAGGGATCAGAACAGTTCTCGCATGAATGAATTACGTACATTGCTTGAAAATACTATCCCTCAACAAGTACAATTTATTATTCAACGTTTAGAAAAAGCATTACCAATTATGTTGGATAGCTTAACTTCTGAACGAAAACGTGATCATGTACGTGAACAATTTTATCAAGTAGCAAATGCCAGACCTAATGGTATTTATGCCCTAATTGATTATGTTAATTTCAAAGGTGAAGGTACTAAACCGACTGAACGTTATAATGGTCAAGGCTGGGGCTTATTACAAGTCTTAGAAAATATGTCAAATAATGCTGATGATGTTATGACAGAATTTGCCAACAGTGCTGAATATGTACTGAAACGTCGTATTCAAAATTCTCCAGCACAACGTAATGAATCTCGCTGGTTTGCTGGTTGGAAAATTCGTACCAAAACTTATATGTATAAATAATTTAGTAAATTACTCCACTTACTTCCCCTTTTTTTGAAAGGGGACATGCTTGATATTATTGTTTTTCAAAGAAAAACTGTTTTTCTCCAAATGCTGGTTCTAAATGATTCAACCAAGTTGCTTTAGGGTCATATTTGGCAAAAAATGGTTTTTGCACCCATTCAGGATTACGCCCCTGAATAAAGCGCAATACAAATACTTTTTCTCCTTGAATTTCTGTAACTCCCTGAATTTCAACCTTACCCGGACCAGCACTCATTGATGGACCACGCGCTGTACGTGCTAAACCAGAAACTTTTTGTATAGCTTGACGATAAATTTCCCATGCTTTAGCTAAAGGTATTTCAAAATAATTACAGGCTCCAGTATCGCGTTCTACAAACATATAATATGGAATAATCCCTAATTTCACTTGTTCACGCCATAGTTTTGCCCAAACTTTATGATCATCATTAATATGTGCTAATAAAGGCCCTTGACTGCGAATTTCTGCACCAGTATTACGAATCCTACGAATCGCTTCATGTGCTATAGGTGGTTCTAATTCACGCCAATGATTATAATGTGCCATAATGGCAACATGTTTACCAGATTTTACAAGCTTTTCCAGCAACTCTAACAACTCATCTGCATCATCATCTGTAACAAAACGATATGGCCAAAAAGTCAAAGCCTTGGTACCAATACGGATGGTTTGTACATGAGATAATTCTGGGCTTAACAAAGTTTCCAAATATGGTCGTAGATTTTTGGTCTTCATAACCATAGGATCACCACCAGTAAATAAAATATCAGAAACTTCAGTATGAGTTTTCAAATATGTGTGTAATTGGTCTATTTCATGTGAGGCAAAACGCAAATTTTTATCGCCTACAAACTGTGCCCAACGAAAGCAAAAGGTACAATAACTATGACATACTTGTCCTTGACTTGGAAAAAATAGAACTGTTTCTTTATATTTATGTTGTATGCCCTTGACTGGCTCATTATTTAATGATGGAACATTTAAATCCATTTGTCCAGCAGGATGAGGATTGAGTTCAGCGCGTAATTCTGTAGCTAGTTTTTTGACTAATTGTGGTGCTGGATTTTGTTTTAATAAAGATGCCATACGTTCATAACTGGTTTGCTCTAACATACTTTGTTGAGGAAAAACCAATTGAAATATTGGATCATCAGGAATATTATTCCAGTCAATTAATTCATTTATAACATAGTTATTGACCCTAAAAGGCAATACATTTGCGACTACTTGCATAGAAAAAAGCATGTCTTGAGGTATTTTTTGTAATGCTTCGATCTTATCAAGTTGGCGATTGGTATAAACCTTAAAAATTTGTTGATTCAATATAAATTTACTCCATTAAAAAAATAAGTTATGAAATTTCCAAGCATAGAAAATTTTGTTGGTAATACACCACTGGTTCGTTTACAACGATTAAATCCTAATAATAATACCATTTTACTAAAATTAGAAGGTAATAATCCTGCTGGTTCAGTTAAAGATCGCCCTGCTTTGAGTATGATTCAAGAAGCGGAGCTACGAGGTGAGATTAAACCGGGCGATACATTAATTGAAGCAACTAGCGGCAATACTGGTATAGCTTTAGCTATGGTAGCCGCTATTAAGGCTTATAAAATGGTATTGATTATGCCAGAAAATATGAGTCTTGAACGGCGACAATTAATGAAGGCTTATGGCGCAAAAATTATACTAGTATCACAACAAGGCAGCATGGAAGAAGCACGTGATTTAGCTATAAAAATGCAACAAGAGGGTAAAGGCAAAATTTTAAATCAATTTGACAATCCCGATAATCCCTTGGCTCATTATAAAACAACTGGACCAGAGATTTGGCGCGATACAGAAGGAACAATCACCCATTTTGTAAGTGCAATGGGTACTACTGGCACTATTATGGGTACTTCTCGTTATTTAAAAGAAGTCAATTCAGAAATACAAATTGTTGGATTGCAACCAGCCCAAGGGGCTAAAATACCCGGAATTCGCCGCTGGTCTAAAGAATATTTACCAAAAATCTTTGATGAAACACGAGTAGATAGCATTATTGATATTGACCAACAAAGCGCGGAAAATACAACACGCGCTTTAGCAGTTGAAGAAGGTATTTTTTGCGGTATTTCATCAGGTGGTGCAGTAGCAGGAGCCTTGCAATTATCTGAACAAGTCAATAATGCAATAATTGTAGTAATTATTTGTGATCGAGGCGATAGGTATTTATCTACTGGAATATTTCCTGAATAACCGGAGTGCATAACTATGCCACAGTTATATCTTAACCGTAAAGATATAAAACATGATTTTAAAAAGTTGATGCAAATAAGAATGAATCATGATTTGTATCATAAACTGATGGATAGTTTACCAGTTTCTATACTGACTAAACTGGGCTTATCCATTTTGGAAGGATTTGATCTGATTAGAGTTGATGAGAGAGAAGCTGATAATACTTTTGAAATTGCGTTAATCTCAAAAACGGAAGAAAAAGTCATTTATTACAATAAAGTCATTATTGTGAATGATGTTTTTTTAAATTCTCGCCCAGCAACACAAATCTTATTGTGGCGAACTGTAGATCCTAAATATAAAGGATTAACAGCTGGTTTAGCTGAAAAAATATTTTTTGAGTATATTATTGAAACTTACGATATTATCATGAGCGATAACATTCAAACAGAACAGGGGATGTTTTTTTGGCAAACGCGATTACTGCAAGCGATAGATAAAGGATTATTTACCTATCTTTATGATTATATAAATGGAAATTTATTCAGGCTTAATCGCCAAACTCTTGAAGAAAAAAATGAAGAAATTTGGGGAGAAGAAGAAGATTATCAATATCAATTAGCTGTTATTTCTAAATTTTGCATATAAAAACTTTGTATATCGTTATATGATCTGGAAATAATAGTATGCTTTTTTTGATTTATAATTATATATAGATTAGGTTTATTGTATGAAGAAGCTAATCAATTCGAGGAAGCAGAAAAAGTATATAGGAAATCAGTCCAGATTAAGGAAAATTTGGGAATAATTTTTGGTAAAAATGGTGCTATAGCAAATTGGAATGCATTAGCTTGTATAACAGAATCTCTTGGTAAAGACAAAGAATCTGAAGCTTGGTATCGAAAAGCAATCGAACATGGAAAAGATATGGTAATAGCATCATTATTAATGAATAACCTTGCTAATCTATTGCAAAATAATCCCAACCGTTTACCTGAAGCCCAACAATTCGCCGAGCAAGCCTTAGCAATTAAAAAAACTTTAGACCCTGAAACTGCGGAAATTTGGAAAAATTATGAAGTTTTAGCCCGGGAAGCCAAAGCCAATTTTGCTGGTACACAGTATGAATTAAAACAGGAATATAGCGAATTGATTTTAGCAGTGGCACGGGGCGAAAATGTAGCAGCGGCTTTGAAACGCTATGATGACGAAAGAGATGTGGATTTTGTGTGTGAGCCGTTGAATTATGAAGAAGCACCAATTATGTCTGAATCAGGATTTTCAGGATTTTAGAATTTTCAGAATGGGTTTTGGAGTTTTATTACTTCGTTTCTGTTAATTCTAAAATCCTGTAAATTCTGATTCAGACAATTAGGTATTTATCTACAGACGTATTTTAACCAAATGTCGTGCAGCTTGCAAATATGGAATTTTTAAAGGTATTATTTTTATAGATGCTTGTATTTCTGCTATTTCAGGTTTCTTACCTTTCATAGCTAATAAGCAGCCGCCATTTGAACATAATCTTTCAGTTTGCATATAAAAACTTTGTATATCGCTATATGCTCTGGAAATAATAGTATCAAATAGTTTTTGATCATTAAAATTCTCAATACGTGAACATACAGCCTCAACATTATCAAGTTTTAACTCAATTATAACTTGCTTGATAAAACGAATTTTTTTTGCATTACTATCAACTAAAACACATTGCCAATCTGGGCGTGCGATTGCCAATAATAATCCCGGTAAACCAGCTCCTGTACCAACATCTAAAATTCGCGTTCCACAAATATAAGGCAATACAGCTAAACTATCTAATACATGCTTAGGTATCATTTCTTCATCAGCTATTGCAGTTAAATTATAAACGCGATTCCATTTTTTCAGCAAAACCAGATAATCTAATATCTGTTGTTGGTGTTTGGTATCAATATTTATATCAAGTGAATTTAACCCTTGACTAAACAAGTTTAATATGTTCATATATAAAATCATTCTAAATTAGAGAATTAAGTATGATGCAGTTAAAATATGCAGTTGCAATATTGTTATTAACAATAGTTGGATCTGTAAATGCCGCTCCTCAAGCGCGGTTAATGCCATTCTGGAATCACAGCAATGGAGCCAATAAAGTCAAAATTAATCATAATGCTTGGCAACAAATTTTAAACGGCTATTTAATAGCTTCTGATATTAACCGTTTCAACTATGCAGCTTTAAAAGCTAATAAAAGAAATCGTAATAAGTTAAATGCGTATATTAGATCTTTAGAAGCCATAAATCCACGCCGCTATTCAAAGAAAGTACAAAAAGCATATTGGATTAACTTTTATAATGCTTTGACAGTAAAGGTAGTTGTCGATAATTATCCGATTTCTTCAATTAAAAAAATTGGCTGGTTTGGCAGAGGTCCTTGGAATAATAAATATGTTACTGTATTGGGTAAAAAATTAAGCTTGAACAATATTGAACATAATATATTACGTCCAATTTGGCGCGATAATCGAATACATTATGCAGTTAATTGCGCTAGTCTTGGTTGCCCTAATTTAGCTGCAACAGCTTATACTTCTGCAAATACAGAAAGCTTATTAAATAATGCGGCAATAAATTATATCAATCATACACGTGGTGTACAGTTTAAGGGTCGCAAATTAGTCATTTCTCGTATTTATCAATGGTATCAAGTTGATTTTCGCAATGTCAAACAACATTTAATCAAATATGCTAAACCACAGCTAGCTAAACGACTTAGAAATTATCGTGGCTCATTCAATTATGATTATAATTGGACTGTGAATCAGCTTTAATAGCTTTTTTTTGATGTTTTTCTAAACATTGTTGTAATTTACATTCAATTATTATATAATATAATGTTTTTATTTCTCCTTGCTTTATGATAATTATAAACATAAAGCTGTTTAACCCGTAAGGAGTTTCTATGAAACACTACGAAATACTATTTCTTGTTCATCCTGATCAAAGTGAACAAGTAGAAGCAATGATTGAACGTTATCAAGGTATCATTACCAATAATAATGGTAATATTCACCGCCTTGAAGATTGGGGAAGGCGACAATTGGCTTATCCGATTAATAAAATACATAAAGCTCATTATGTATTGATGAATATTGAATGTGATACTGAAGTAATTGAAGAAATTTCTACCGCATTTCGTTTTAATGATGCAGTAATTCGTCATATGATTATGAATCAAAAAAAGGCAATTACTGAAGTATCTCCATTATTCAAAGAGAATCCGGCTGAGAAAAAAGCTGAGAAATCTAGCCATTATTAAATGATATTATGAGAAATTTTAAAAACAAGAATAAGCAAAAACGTAACACCCAATCACGCTTTTTTCGTCGTAAAAGATATTGCCGTTTCACTGCTGAAAATATTGAAACCATTGATTATAAAGATTTAGCCGTCTTAAAAGCTTATGTTACCGAAACAGGTAAAATTGTGCCAAGCCGTATTACAGGAACTAAAGCTCGTTACCAAAGACAATTAGCACAAGCAATAAAACGCGCTCGTTACTTGGCATTATTACCTTATAGTGATGCACACGATAATTAGGAGTTTAGTACAATGGAAGTAATTCTTCTCGAAAAAATCAAACATTTAGGTAATTTAGGCGATAAAGTTGTCATTAAAAATGGCTATGGTCGTAATTACTTGATTCCTCATGGAAAAGCCGCTGCTGCTACTGCTGATAATCTTGCTGAATTTGAAGCTCGTCGTGCTGAATTTGAAAAAAATCAAATTGATGTACTAGAAGACGCGAAAAAACGTGCAGAACAATTACAAGAAATTATAGTTGAAATTGCAGGTAAAGTTGGTCTTGAAGGTAAACTATTTGGTTCTGTTAGTGCCGCTGATATTGCTCAAGCGATTAATAAAGGTGGTATTCAAATCTCAAAAAATGAAATTAGTTTAAAAGATGGACCAATACGACATGTAGGTGAATATGATGTTGATGTTCATTTACATCCAGACGTAAATTCTTTTGTAACTATTCAAGTTATTTCAGAAAGCTAAGTTTTAATTTACCATACTATTTTAGTATGGTAATCCTCAAAATGCAAAGTCATGTTCCCCAAGATAGAGAAGTTGAATCCTTAAAAACCCCCCCATTTTCAAAAGAAGCTGAACAGTCCGTTTTAGGTGGCTTGATGCTGAATAATGAAGCATGGATTTCTATTGCCGATGTAGTCATTGAAGCTGATTTTTATTTACCAGAACATCAAATTCTATTTCGTGCAATTAAGTCATTATCTGAAGAGGGTCAGCCTTCTGATGCAGTAACTTTAGGTGAATGGTTACAAAGACATGATAAATTAGAAAAAATTGGGGGTGGTGTATATTTAGCTTTATTAGCTAATAACACGCCTAGTGCTGCCAATATTGAAAATTACGCAGAAATCGTACAAGAACGTTCCATTTTACGCCAATTAATACAAGTTGGTCGAAAGATTATGGAAAGTGCATTAAATACCAAGGGACAAAAAAGCTCTCAACTGCTAGATAATGCCGAAAAATTAGTCTTTGAAATAGCAGAACTAGGCGCACATAAAAATACTGGTTTTCAGGATATGAAAACTATTGCCAGTAAAACGCTAGATCGTATAGAATATCTATCTGAACAACAAGGAAGTATTACTGGAGTAGAAACGGGATTTAAATATTTCGATGCAGAAACATTAGGCTTACAATCTTCAGACTTAATAATTGTTGCAGGGCGACCATCTATGGGTAAAACAACCTTTGCAATGAATATTGCTGGACATGTAGCAGTAAATAATAACTTGCCAGTAGCTGTGTTTAGTATGGAAATGTCAAGTGAACAATTAATGATGCGTTTAATTTCATCTACAGCGGAAGTCCATCTACAAAATATACGTACCGGTAAATTAAATAATGATGAATGGTCAAAGTTGACGCAATCTCTCAGTAAATTAGAATCATCATTATTATTTATTGATGACTCACCAGCATTAAGTCCAACAGATCTACGAGCTAGAACACGCCGCTTAGCGCGTGAACATGGTCAACTAGGCTTAATTATAATTGACTATTTACAACTAATGCAAGTTCATGGTAGCAACGAAAATCGCGCCACCGAAGTTTCTGAAATTTCTCGTTCCCTGAAGTCATTAGCCAAAGAATTAAATGTACCAGTAATAGCTTTATCTCAATTAAATCGTAGCTTAGAACAACGACCAGATAAAAGACCTAAAATGTCAGACTTGAGAGAATCGGGTTCCCTAGAGCAAGATAGCGATCTAATAGTATTTATTTACAGAGACGAAGTTTATGATCCTGATAGTCCCGATAAAAACATTGCTGAAATTATTATTGGTAAACAACGTAATGGTCCTATTGGAATGACTAAGTTGTCTTTTCAGGGAAGATTCACCAAATTTGCAGATCTATCTACAGATTCTTTTCACGGAGAAGAAGTAACATGAGCCGTCCCACTAATGCCTTCATTGATAGCGGAGCTTTACGTGCTAATTTACAACGAGTTAAAGATTGCGCCCCTGAACAATCTATTATGGCTGTTGTAAAAGCAAATGGCTATGGTCATGGTGCTGTTAAAATTGCTAATACATTAGAATCCGAAGTCGATGCTTTTGCTGTTTGTTGTCTTCAAGAAGCATTGGTATTACGGGATGCTGGTATTAAGTTACCAATAGTTTTACTTGAAGGTTTTTTTCAAGCAGAAGAATTAGAGATAATTGTAGAACATCAATTACAAATTGTTCTTCATACCCCCAAGCAATTTGAAGCTATAGTCCAATCTCAAGTTGAACAACCTATACATATATGGTTAAAAGTTGATACTGGAATGCACCGTTTAGGTTTTAGCCCCACGGAAATTGAACCTATTTATAAGTTATTATCACAATGTCAACAAGTTGCTGATCCTATTCGTTTAATGAGCCATTTATCTTGTGCTGATGATCTTAAAGATAATACAACCAAACAACAAACTCAAATATTTTTAGATTTAGCCAGAAATTTAAATCTGGAAGCATCATTAGCTAATTCAGCCGGAGTTTTAGGATGGTCTCAAACTCATGCAAATTGGGTACGCCCGGGAATTATGTTATATGGAGTTTCGCCATTTCTGAACAGCGTCGCTCAAGATGATGGTTTACAGCCTGTAATGCAATTACAATCATCCTTAATGAGCATCAAACGATGTCGCAAAGGTGAAGCAATTGGTTATGGAGCAACATGGCATTGCCCACAAACCATGCCAATTGGTATAATTCCAATTGGATATGCAGACGGCTATCCACGTCATGCACCTTCAGGAACTCCAATTTTAGTAAATGGTAGAAGAGTACCCTTAATTGGTAGAGTTTCTATGGATATGATAATAGTAGATTTACGTAATCAACCTAATGCTCGTGTAGGTGATCCAGTAATATTATGGGGTAAAAATTTACCAGTAGAAGAAATTGCCAGCCTATCAGGTACTATTGCTTATGAATTATTGACTCATGTTAGTAATAGAGTTCAACTTAGTTAAAAATTAAATCAACACAATGTGTTATAATTATATTTAATGACAACAACAGTCTTTTAAAGACTGTTTTTTTTTGGAATTCAATTATGAGTACTTTAATGTCTAATTATGCTCCTCTACCCGTTAGCTTTGTAAAAGCCAAAGGTGCGTGGTTATCGGATGAGCAAGATAAAGCTTATTTAGATGCTGTTTCAGGTATAGCCGTTTGCAATTTAGGTCATTCTCATCCAGCAATAAGTTCTGCTATATGCGAACAAGCAAAGAAGTTATTACATACTTCTAACCTCTATAATATTAAAAATCAACAAGCTTTAGCAGATAAATTAATGCAAATCTCTGATATGGAGAAGGCATTTTTTTGTAATTCAGGGGCTGAAGCTAATGAAGCTGCAATAAAATTAGCGCGTTTATATGGTCATCAAAAAGGTTTAAAATGTCCAACTATTATTGTTGCTGAAGGTTCATTTCATGGGCGAACCTTAGCCACTTTAAGTGCTACTGGTAATCCTAAAATCCGAGCTGGATTTGCACCTTTAGTAGAAGGCTTTGTTCGAGTGCCTTATAATGATATAGATGCCATACTCAATATAGCATCACAAAATTCTGAAGTGGTAGCTGTGCTGGTTGAACCAGTTCAAGGTGAAGGTGGAGTAGTCATTCCTAGCGATGACTATTTAACTAAATTACGCTCTATATGTGATCAGCATCAATGGTTATTAATGCTGGATGAAATCCAAACCGGAATTGGGCGTACTGGAAAATGGTTTGCTTATCAACATCTTGATATGATTCCTGATGTTTTAACTTTGGCTAAAGCATTAGGTAATGGAATACCAATTGGTGCTTGCTTAGCGCGTGGTGAAGCGGCTAATGTATTTCAACCGGGTACGCATGGTTCCACTTTTGGCGGTAATCCTTTAGCTTGTAAAACTGCTTTAGCAGTGATTGAAACTATTGAACTGGAGAATTTATTACCACGAGTAAATCAGTTAAATAATATTTTTATTGAAGGATTTATCGCCGCTTTAAATGGTATTAAAGGTGTACGAGATATTCGTACCAAAGGTTTAATGATTGGCATTGAACTTGATCAGCCTTGTGGAGAATTAGTTAGTCAAGCCTTAGAACAAGGCTTATTAATTAATGTTACCGCAGCAAATGTTATTCGCTTATTGCCACCTTTTATTATCACTGATGCAGAAGCGAATAAAATTGTGCTTACGGTAAGTGATTTGATTAAAAATTTTTTTGATGCTATATAAAGGAGAAAAAAATGGCATATCGTCACTTTTTAAGTTTGATGGATTTATCTAAAGATGAATTACAACAATTAATTGCTCGTGCTATTGAACTTAAAACACAAAAAACAATCTATGAACCATTAAAAAACAAAGTCGCTGGAATGGTGTTTGAAAAATCATCCACTCGTACTCGCGTTTCTTTTGAAACTGCTATGGCTCAATGTGGAGGCAGCGCGATATTTTTATCACCGCGTGATACTCAATTAGGGCGTGGTGAATCAATTGAAGACATGGCGCGAGTATTATCTAGTATGGTTGATTGTATTATTGTACGTACTGATGCCCATGATAAGATTGAAAAATTTGCTGAATATTCAGTAAAACCAGTTATTAACGCCTTAACTGATCTCCACCATCCTTGCCAATTATTAGCAGATGTACAAACTTATGTTGAACATCGTGGTAGTATTCAAGGTAAAAAAGTTGCTTGGATTGGAGATGGTAATAATATGTGTCATTCCTATATGGAAGCAGCACATCAATTTGATTTTGAATTAGTTATTGCACATCCAGTTGGTTATGAACCTGATGCAAATTTATTAAATAAATTTAAGGATCATGTTAGATTAAGTCATAATCCAGAACAAGCAGTTACTGATGCTGATTTAATCTCTACTGACGTTTGGGCAAGCATGGGGCAAGAACAAGAACAAACAGAACGCGCTAAAATTTTTGCTGCTTATCAAGTCAATAATAAATTAATGTCATTAGCAAAATCAGATGCTTTATTTATGCACTGCCTACCAGCTCATCGTGGCGAAGAAGTAACTGCGGATATTATTGATGGTAATCAAAGTGTAGTCTGGAATCAAGCAGGAAATCGCTTACATTCACAAAAAGCATTGCTTGAATTTTTATTAGCATAAATTAAATGCCCACCAAATGGTGGGTTTCGCTTGCGCTCTACCCACCCTACAACTACAACTACTCATTTTTTTATGTAGGGTGGGTAGAGCGACAGCGAAACCCACCATTTGGGTGGAGAAAGAGAATTATATCGTGAGTCAATATAAAGATACTTTAAATTTACCTAAAACCAAATTCCCCATGCGGGGTAATCTACCAAAACGTGAACCCGAATTTTTGAAGCATTGGGAACAGCTAAAAATATATGAAAAGCTGAGAGAACAGCGGAAAGATCAGCCTAGTTTTATCTTACATGATGGTCCCCCTTATGCTAATGGTGATATTCATATTGGTCATGCTGTCAATAAAATCTTAAAAGATATTATTATAAAGTCTCGGACTTTAAGTGGTTATAATACACCATATGTTCCGGGTTGGGATTGTCATGGCTTGCCAATTGAATTAGAAGTAGAAAAGAAGGTTGGTAAAGCAGGGCATAAAGTTGATGCTATTCAATTTCGTGAGTCTTGCCGTAAATATGCCCAACGTCAAGTCAATAAGCAACGTACTGATTTTCAAAGATTAGGTATTATTGCTGATTGGGATAATCCTTATTTAACCATGAATTATAAAACTGAGGCTGATATTATTCGTGCCTTGGGAAAAATTATAAAAGCTGGTTATTTAGATAAAGGTTTTAAGCCAGTTCATTGGTGTACAGATTGCGGTTCTGCCTTGGCAGAAGCTGAAGTTGAATATGAGGATAAATCTTCTACTGCTATTGATGTGCGTTTTGCTGTTATTGATGAAGCAAGCTTATTAGAACGCTGTCATCATGCTCCAGATCATTATGGTAATGGACCATTGTCAGTAGTAATTTGGACTACTACTCCTTGGACTTTGCCAGCTAATCAAGCAGTAGCTTTACATCCAGAATTGGAATATTCTGTGGTGCAATGTGAAGGTGAACGTTTAATTGTTGCTGAAGCTTTATTAAAAGATACTATGTTGCGATATAATATTGAAAAATATCATGTAATAGCATATTGTCAAGGTAAAGATTTAGAAGGTTTACAATTACAGCATCCGTTTTATGATCGTCAAGTACCTATTATCTTAGGCACACATGTCACTACAGAAGCAGGTACTGGTGCTGTACATACAGCCCCCGGGCATGGTCAAGAAGATTATGTGGTTGGTAGTCGTTATAATTTACCAATTGAGAATCCAGTTAATGAAAGAGGCGTATTTTTACCTGATACCCCTTTATTTGCTGGCAAACATGTATTTAATGCCAATGAAGATGTTATTGAAGAACTAAAACTTCGTGAACGTTTATTAGCTATACATAATATTCGCCATAGTTACCCTCATTGTTGGAGACATAAAACCCCAATTATTTTCCGTGCTACTCCTCAATGGTTTATTAGCATGGATAAGCAAGGTTTACGACAAAAAGCGATAGATTCTGTAAAAACAGTTAGTTGGATGCCTGATTGGGGTGAGCAACGTATTGAAGGAATGATTGCAAATCGACCAGATTGGTGTATATCACGGCAACGTAATTGGGGTGTGCCAATTACCTTATTTGTCCATAAAACCACTGGCGAATTACATCCAGACACTCTGGAACTAATTGAAACTATAGCGCAGCGCGTTGAAAAAGAAGGCACTGATGCGTGGCTTGACTTCGAGATTGATGATTATAACAAAATTACTGACACTTTAGATGTATGGTTTGATTCAGGTGTCACACATTCAACAGTTTTAGACAAAATTCCCGCAGATCTATATTTAGAAGGCTCAGATCAACATCGCGGTTGGTTTCAATCTTCGCTTTTAACATCTGTAGCAATGAACGATGGCGCACCGCCATACAAAGCCGTATTAACACATGGCTTTACAGTTGATGCCAAAGGCAGAAAAATGTCCAAATCATTGGGCAATGTAATGGCACCACAAAAAGTCATGAAAAACTTAGGTGCAGATATTATACGCCTTTGGGTATCAGCAACAGATTATACTGGTGAAATGACAGTATCTGATGAAATACTAAAACGCATTGCTGACGCTTATCGACGTTTACGTAATACATCCCGCTTCTTACTAGCAAATCTACATGATTTCAATCCAGCTACCGATTGTGTTGAACCTGAAAACATGTTAGCTTTTGATCGTTGGGCAATGGATCGCGCTTGCAAATTACAGCAAGAAATCATAACAGCTTATGACAATTACCAATTTCATCAAGTATATCAAAAACTACATCATTTCTGCGCAGTAGATATGGGTAGCCTCTATCTGGATGTAATTAAAGATCGTCAATACACTTGCCAAACAGACAGTCTTGCTCGCCGCTCAGCCCAAACTGCACTTTACCATATTGTAGAAGCCCTAGTACGTTGGCTAGCTCCAATTCTAAGCTTTACTGCTGAAGATATTTGGCAACATATGCCCGGTGAACGTGGGGAATCAATCTTGCTTGAAACATGGTATCAAGGTTTAGTTGCAAGCCAAGAACAAACAACACAATGGGATAGTGTATTTACAATACGTGAAGCTGTAAGTAAAGAATTAGAAGCACTACGTAATGCTGGCACGATTGGTTCATCATTAGATGCTGAAGTTGAAATTTATTGCAACGAAAAACTGTATAAACAATTAAGTTTCTTAGAAGATGAATTACGTTTTGTATTAATAACTTCATCAGCGCAAATTCATTTATCTACAGACATTGAAGATTTTGAACTTAAAATTAAAGCATCTGAATACACTAAATGTGTACGCTGCTGGCATCATCGCGAAGATGTTGGAACCAATGCCGATCATCCAGAATTATGTGGGCGTTGTGTAGAAAATGTAACTGGTGAAGGAGAACAACGTCAATATGCCTAAAAATTATTTGATGTGGCTATTCTTATCATTAATAATACTGATACTAGATCAAATCACCAAAACATGGGTAAGTACTCATTTATCTTACAATCAACCAGTAAACATATTACCCTACTTTGATTTAAGATTATTACATAACACCGGTGCAGCATGGAGTATTTTAGCTGATCAAGGCGGTTGGCAACGTTGGTTTTTAAGTGCGCTGGCTATTATTGTTAGCATAGTTATTATGATTTGGCTAACTCGCCTTGACAGCAAACAACGTTGGTTAGCTTGTGCATTAGCTTTAATACTAGGCGGAGCATTAGGTAATGTTGTGGATAGACTAATTTATGGGTATGTAGTTGATTTTATAGATATATATTATCAAGCATGGCATTGGCCAGCTTTTAATATAGCTGATATTGGAATTAGCATTGGAGCAGTAATGCTATTAATAGATGCTATTATCTTTAAACAGGAATAATGAGGTAAAAAAATGAGCAAGCAAACAGTAACTATAACAGACAATCGTACAGGAAAATCCATTGAATACCCTATTCACGAGGGCATACATGGACCATCTGTTATTCATTCTCAAAATTTATATAAAGACTTGGGAATGTTTGTTTATGATCCTGCTTTTATGACGACAGCTAGTTGTACTAGTAAAATAACCTTTATTGATGGTGATAAAGGGATTTTATTATATCGCGGCTATCCAATTGAGCAATTGGCAGAACATAGTAGTTATCTTGAAGTTTGTTATTTATTAATAAATGGTGAACTACCTAGACAACAACAAACGATTGATTTTACTAACAATATCAATCATCATACAATGTTGCATGAGGGCTTGCTCGATTTTTACAAAGGCTTTAGACATGACGCTCACCCAATGTCAATGCTTGTTGGTGTGGTAGGAGCATTATCAAGTTATTATCCTGATCAAATTCAAGATATAAAAAATCCAGAACATCGTTATGATGCAGCGATTCGATTACTGGCAAAAATGCCAACTATTGCCGCTAATATTCATAAATACATCATAGGTCAGCCTTATATATATCCGCGTAATAATTTAGGATATGTAGATAATTTTATGAACATGATGTTTTCGGTACCTAAAGAAGACTATAAATTTAGCGAAACGGCTAAAAAAGCCTTAGAAATTATCCTAATATTACATGCAGATCACGAACAAAATGCTAGCACCTCAACAGTACGTTTAGCAGGTAGCTCACAAGCACATCCATTTTCTTGCGTAGCGGCAGGAATTGCAACCTTATGGGGTCCAGCACATGGTGGAGCCAATGAAGCTGTGATTAAGATGTTAGAACAAATAGGTGATATAAAAAATATACCTCAATACATCAAAAAATTCAAAGACAAAAACGATCCCACACGACTAATGGGTTTTGGACATAGAGTTTATAAAAACCACGACCCTCGTGCAACAATCATTAGAAATATTTGTCATAAACTATTAAAAGAATTAGATACAACACAACAACCCCTGTTTGAAGTAGCGATGGAACTAGAACGAATCGCGCTAGAAGATGACTACTTCATTGAACGCAAACTATATCCAAATGTAGATTTCTACTCAGGAATGATATTTAAAGCCTTGGGAATCCCCTTAAATATGTTTACAGTAATGTTTGCAGTAGCGCGAACAGTGGGATGGATATCACAATGGATGGAAATGATGGAAGAACCAGCAGTAAAAATCGGACGACCACGCCAACTATATACTGGATCAGCGCAGCGGGATTATGTGTCTATAGATAATAGATGATGAATAAAGCTGACAGGTTTTTTAAAACCTGTCAGTTAATTCTTGGTAGGGTATTCCAGTTTGTTTTGATTCGTTTTGGAAATCTTCTAATATATCAGTTTCTACTTTAATCGTAATTTGTTGTTTTAGTTTTGAAGCATAAGGGTTTTTATGCCCTTTAATATTTTCAAAATCATATTCCTCTTTCATAAACTTTTGCCTCCTTTTTAGTCGCTTTTCGGGCGGAGATAACTCTAATTATATTAGCATATTGACAACTTTATTCATGTCTAAAAGACAAAACCTTAATACACTTATCACAAATCTCCATAAATCCTGACACTGTTGCTGCTTCTACCATATATTGTTGTTCACCAATTGTTTTGTTTTGAGCTATTTTTATTTCTTTATATAGTTGTTCTAATTCAAAATGTGGTTCACGCGCCGCTATAAAATATATTGTTTCAGTTGTGCCGCTGTTGTTGTCTAAGGTAAATGAGATGCCTTTTTTAGGGATGTGATAAGTTTTAGCCGCTATTACTGGATTAGAGTTATTTAATTTTACACCTTTAAATTTATACCTTGGAAATAGTTGTACTATCTTGTTCGATTTTGAATCGGTTTGAAACATATATACATAAGATTTTTCTATTGGCGTGAAAATTATTTTATAAAGATCACCATTCTTTAATCTAGCTGTGTTGGTTAGTGGTTTGAATTCAAATTGATCTTTGTGGCGATAGAGGTAGTCGATTTTAAATTTTAGTGGCGGTTGAGGAAGTGGTAGACCGTCATCAGGCCAATTTTTGTCTATATAAATACTAACAATAGTCGCACACAAGCTAATTATACCTATATTAATTTATTTTCTCCAATTCTATTTTTAATTCAATCGTTTAAATTCAACTCGACGATTTTTAGTTCGCCCACTATTTGTACGATTAGTTGCTATTGGTTTACTTTCACCATAGGCAGCTACTTTTAATTGTCGGCTATTTATTCGTTGTCTAATTAGGAATCGTTTTACTGAACTAGCGCGACGCTTTGATAAATATTTGTTGTAATTCCAACCACCCCTACTATCTGTATGGCCACCAATTTCTATTAAGTTTTTAATTGCTGCTATAACTGTAGGTATATCTGATGCAAAGCCACCGATATTTTTATCTTGGTTATAGGATTTTCTTTGCCACGGCGATGAACTTAAGGCATTTACAATTTCTGCCGCTGTAGTTGGATAGTTATCAGCCCAAGCTAATGGAGCTAAAGTTATACAAATAATGGTCAATATAAATTGGTTTTTTATAAACATACTATTCTCCTTAGTTTAAATTTAAGTTAAAATAATAACGAATTTTTAATAAAATGACAATAAATAATTCATGGTCAGACCTGACAGGTTTTTAAAACCTGTCAGGTCTAAAGTAATAGGAATTTCAAATGATAAAAAAATATTTTTTAGTAATATTAGTAATATTAATTAGTGGCTGTCAGGCTTCTAATCAGACTAAAGGTGATGGTAATTCTAGTTCTTCGGTAGGTTCTAGTAGTTCTTCGACAAGTTTTACCGCTACTGATAATTTGCCTCGTTTGGCTTTGATTATTGGTAATTCTAATTATAATAAAAAAGCCGATTGGTTGGCTAATCCGCTTAATGATGCTGCTGATATGGCTGCTGTGTTGAGAGGTTTGAACTTTAATGTGATTTTAAAACAGGATATTGATCATAATTCTATGAAACGCGCTGTTAATAATTTTACTCAGTGATTAAATTTCTGGGCATGGTTTACAGGATAATAATTCTCATAATTATTTGATTCCTGTTGATGCTGATATTAATACTCAAGCAGATATTCAATATCAAGCGGTTAATTCAATAGTGTTTATACTCAATATTTAGTTAGAGCTTTGAAAACTCGATCTAATTTGAGTGTGTCGGATATGTTGACTTATGTTACTAATAAGGTTGCTGGTGAAACTGGTAATAGGCAAATTCCTTGGCAAAGTGGTTCTATGAAAGATATTTTTTGTTTTAGTCGTTGTGGTGTTTCTAAAGAATTAGCTGAACGTGATGCCAAAATAGCTCGTTTAGAAGCACAATTACAACAACAAACTATTAATTTAGCTGGAAAAGTCTTTCGAGATCCTTTAAGAAGTGGCAGTTTAGGTCCAAAAATGGTGGTTATTCGGGCTGGTTGGTTCGTTTGCTCCTAATAAGTTTGGCTTATATGACACTGTAGGAAATGTCTGGGAATGGACTGTTAGTACTGCTGGTGAAAATTTCCTAGTGATTCGCGGTGGTTCATGGTTCAATAAACCTTGGGGGGTTCGGACTGCTAGCCGGAGCATGTTCTCAGATCTCTATCATGATAACTACATTGGTTTTCGTATAGTTAGCGCTGCGTGGACAAATTAGCACTTTTTGCTTTTGTCCTTTTACACTTAAAGCCCCGCGCTGCGGCGAATTTTTTTACTGTGTTGATATTTATTCGTTGTACTCAATACTGTATTCAGTTAGTACAACGATACGATACGGAGTCAGCGCAGCTAAGTGGCGGAACGCAATAGTTTGTTGTTATTTGTCAAGATAACTACAGGGATTTTCTTATAAAGAGTTTTATCCTTGCTTATATGCAATCCCTGTAGTTTTACCATAACGGGCGTTTTATTATTTTTCATTCTTCTGTTTGTAATTACTATATTATATATGTTAAAATTATTAAATCCTATTAATCTTTATTAAGGAGTTAAGACCATGAAGAATAAAAAATTATATTTATTGATAACATTATTAATAATATTATTTGCTTGTAATGAACCTAAACCTACTAAAAATAAAGGTTTTGAAATAATACCTGATACTTCACCTCAACAAACACAGGTAATTTCAAAAAAACGTGTTGCTTTAATCATTGGTAATGCTGATTATAAATTTGCACCATTAAAAAATCCAGTGAATGATGCAGAAGATATGAATGCTTCTCTAAAAAAATTAGGATTTGATGTCATATTTCTAAAAAATGCTAACTATGAATCAATGGATTTAGCAATTAAGAACTTTAAAAAGAAACTGGGTAATGATATTATTGGATTGTTTTATTTTTCTGGGCATGGTGTGCAATATGAAGGCATGAATTATATGATTCCTGCTGATATATCTGAGCCAACAGTATCTGCAATTAAATACAAATCAATACCAATTGAATATGTTTTATCTAATATGGAAGAAGCTAATAATCAGGTAAATATTATCGTTCTTGACGCTTGTCGTAATAACCCCTTTAAAAATGGAACAAGAGCTGTACGAAAGGGATTGGCGCAAATTACAGCACCTAGTGGTTCACTAATTGCTTATGCGACATCGCCCGGTAAAGTGGCAGAAGATGGTGTTGGACGCAATAGCCCTTATACTATGTATTTAAAAAAGTTTATTCTTGATCAAGATTTATATCTTGAAGAAATATTCAAAAAAGTACGCAATGCTGTTCAAAAACAAACTAAAAAAAGACAAACACCATGGGAATCTACCTCTTTAGATGGTGAGGATATTTATTTGGCTAGAACAATAAATCATGAACAAATTGAAGATGAAAAAAAACGTTTAGCTGAAGAAAGAAGGCAACGTAAGCAGCAAAAACTTTTAGCTGCTGAAAAAGCAGAAATAAAACGTAAGCAGCAAGAACGTTTAGCAGATGCTAAAAAAGCAGAAATAAAACGTAAGCAGCAAAAGCAAATACAACAACAAGAACAAACCATTTCTTCTTGTAAAAACTGCGATTGCGAAGAAATTCGTAGAGCAGAATCTATGGGATTTCCCCCTCTTACATCTCAACAACAGGAGTTTAAAAAAACTTGTCAAATTTAAAACTTAATCACATACAACTACCGATTACTTTATTAAGTATTTCATTATTGGCATCATGTGTTTCTACACCTGTTGCTCAAACTTCTGACTTGCCCATTAGCTTTAATGAGGCGATTCCTATGTTAGCAAATAGTTTACTAATACAAGTAAAAAATAAGCAAGGAATGTTAGACGGTTTTGGTCAAAAAAATATCGTGCTTGAACCATTTATTGATACCAAAAGTCATCAAGTTGTAAAAGTGAGTCGGCAAATTGAGCGGATTGTTTTTAGGGAAACTAAGAAAAATTTTGCCGATAAATTCACTATCAAACGCTTAATTCCCGAAAATAGAAGTCAAGCTAACTATGTTATGCACGGTGTGATTCTTTATGAACCATACCGTAAAAAAGGGAATTTTTATCATGCTATATCATCTGTAATAGATAAAAAAACTAGTCAAGTCGTCGCAAAATCAGACGTTTGGATTTCCAATAAAAATTTGGATTATGTCACAGTGAAAGAAAGCCCTATGGTTATTCAAGGTTCTCAAAGTATCGCTGAAGAAGTAGTAAAACTTAATATTGGCGCACAAACTCCAAGTCATTATAAAAGCTTTTTAAAAGCAGGTGCATTAATAACTAAAGCTGATGCAGCTTATGAAAATAAAGATTATCAAACAGCATTACGCTTATATACTCAAGTTACTAAACAGCAATCGCTTGAAAAAAAGAAAATGATGAATGTGTATGTTGGTTTATATAGAACTAACATTCATTTAAGAAATTTGAAAGCTGCTGAAAAAGCTTTTGGAAAGTTGGTTGCATTGAGTATTGAAGAATATAATACTTTAGGAATTAAATTTCTCTTTTTAGTCAGCAAAACAAGCTTTGATCGTAAGTTAAAAGCCGAATATCCTATTTGGTTACGTCAAATAGGTAAATACTTTAAGAAAAATAATCTCTGTTTAAATATTGTAGGGCATAGTAGTCACACTGGAAAATTGCAGTACAATTGTAGATTATCTTTAAATCGTGCAGAAGCAATTCAACAAAAATTGCAACCATATTATAATCGTGTAAAGAAAAAGTCAAAAAGTACCGGTAAAGCTTGGGCAGCAAACCTTGTTGGTTCTGGCACTGACAATGCTCAAGATGCAATTGATCGCCGGGTTGAATTTAAAGTCGTAAGTTGCCCAGTTTCTGATAAACTCAGAAAACCTAAGAAAATCAAATCTTGTGTAAATTCCGTATCACGGTAAAGAAAAAGAGCTGACAGGTTTAAAAAACCTGTCAGCTTTGAGGAACACTACGTTTTATTATTATCTTAAATTGATTAGCAGCGCGATCATCAATAATTTCTATATCATTATAATATTCTAAAGCTCTAGGAATACCAGTACCTAAACCACGATAAGGTAAAATATGACTACCATGAGAAGCTAAAAGAGGATTTCTCATTCTCCCACTGAATTCACACTTTGCCCATTTTGAATATGATGTAAATTACGCCGTATAAAAGCAAAACTATTTTTATAAATCTCTTTATGCGTACCTTCAATAATTTATTAATAAATGGTGAACTACCTACACAACAACAAACAATATCAATCATCATACAATGTTGCATGAGGGCTTGCTCGACTTTTACAAAGGCTTTAGACATGATGCTCACCCAATGTCAATGCTTGTTGGTGTGGTAGGAGCATTATCAAGCTATTATCCTGATCAAGTTCAAGATATAAAAAATCCAGAACATCGTTATGAAGCAGCGATTCGCTTACTGGCAAAAATGCCAACTATTGCCGCTAATATTCATAAATACATAATAGGTCAGCCTTATGTATTCCAGTTTGTTTGCTTTTCGGGCGGAGATAACTCTAATTGAATTACGGTTTCTGACACCATGTTTTTCATGGTTTGACTGATTCTTGTTTTTATTCCATTCAAAATTAAAACTATCCATAACTTATATTAGCATATTGACAACTTTATTCATGTCTAAAAGACAAAACCTTAATACACTTATCACAAATATTTTAACATATTTACATAATATTAAGTATTTTTGTTAATTCTAATTATAATAAAAAAGCCCATTGGTTGGCTAATCCGCTTAATGATGCTATGAAATGCGCTGTTAATAAATTTACTAATATAATAAATGATTCCTGTCGATGCTAATATTAAGACTCAAGCGGTTAATTCTAGTTGGGTTTTAGATAAAATGAAATAAGGGTTATATTAAAAAAGTAGCGAAAGAACACCTAATAGTGTTTATACTCAATATTTAGTTAGAGCTTTGAAAAATAGACCTAATATCAGTGTGTCGGATATGTTGACTTATGTTACTAATAAGGTTGCAGTTGCAACAGAGAATCAACAAATTCCTTGGCAAAGTGTTTCTAAAGAAATAGCTAGACGTGATGCTGAAATTGATGGAAATATATCATGATCGTCCGATGGATTTAGCAGATGCTTCTTTGGTGATTGCTGCCCAAACGCTGAAAATATCACGAATATTCGCACCCCTAATACAAACCATGAAGCAATTTGATCAGCCAATTTAGTGATAGCAGGTTTTTCAGTTTGAGCGCGTTCTAATAAACGTAAAATATGTGATAATACTGTTTCTGTGCCGACTTTATGCACTTGTATTTTTAATGAATTATCAATATTAACACTGCCTGCAATGATCTCTTCCCCAGTAGTTTTTACTTTATATCGTAGGTTGGGTTAGCTTATTGAGCGTAACCCAACATTTATCACGCTCTGTTGGGTTACGTTTTTTTACTGCGTAAAAAAATCTAACCCAACCTACAATTTATCTTATTGAAAATAAAGCTATAAATATCTTGTGAGAATGTCAAAGATTCATCAAGCCAAACATCAAACAATGTCTTGGCTCAATCCCAATATCGAAAGGGCTTGATTTTTGATGATGGCGCGTATAATAAGGTGCTATTGAAAGCACCTTTGAGTCGTAGGTTGTATGTAGTGCCGGCACGCGCTTCTCAGACCACGGAATAAATTTTGGCAACCAGCAGCCAATGAAAATCCAACTACTAATTACGGTGGACACGCGATGACAGTGATTAGTTATGACGAAGATAAATATGGCGGAGCGTTTGAAATAACAGTTGGGGGACAGGCTGGGGCAATGGCGGTTATATTTGGATAAAATATGCCTTTGAATTAATAGATGAATGCAAGCAAAATGGATGGGAGAACATTATAAAATTAAAAAAGCATACCGTTCTGGTACTAGATTCAGGTTATATATTTCTAATAATGAACCAGCTTATGTATATGCTTTTGCTTCAGATTTGACTGGAGGAATTTATCCAATATTCCCCCATAAAAAGGGAATAAGTCCAGCCCTTACTTATAATGGCAATGAAGTAGCCATTCCAGATGAAGATCATTATATTGCAATGGATGACACTGTGGGCAGCGATTTTCTTTGTGTCTTATATGCCAAAGAAGAATTAGATATAGAAGCGATACGGCAAGAAGTTGCGGCGGCTTCTGGTGATTTTGTCACTAAAGTAAAAAAAGCACTTGGCAATCAAAGTGTGATACCATCTGACATCAAATATACTAAATCGAAAATTGAATTTTCGGCAGTAAGTCATGGCAAAACAGTGGTGCCACTGATTGTTGAGACTAAACATTTATAGAGGAGTCTATTATGAAACAAATATTTATATTTATGATTACAGCACTATTGCTCAGTGGCTGTGAAACAAGCACGACAAGTGGTAAGGGTATGTATGTTGTGCCTGCAAACACGCAAGTTGTATCCAGAAATTCTAAAAAATTGGCGTTAGTCATAGGTAATCGCCAATACAAATATGGCGTATTGGCAAATACTGTTAATGATGCGACAGATGTAGCGCGGGTGTTAGGACAAATCGGTTTTGAGGTTATTTTGAAAACTGATTTAGATCGCCGCGCTATGAATAATGCCATCCATGAGTTTGGGCAGCGTTTGAAAGCAAGCCGCAGTAGTATTGGTTGGTTTTATTATTCTGGACATGGGGCGCGTGGTGATGGTGAAAATTATCTGCTGCCTATAGATAATGAATCTATAAGAACAGCAGACGATTTGCAATATGAAGCAGTGCCAGCTAGTAAAGTTTTGCAAACTATGAACAATGCGAAAACTGATATGAATATTATTGTATTAGATGCGTGTCGTGATAAACCTTATCGTAGCATTGGTAAAAATTCCAGTCGTGGATTAAAGCAAATGCAAAATCGAGGTTCAATTATTGCTTTTGCGACGGCGGATGGAGATATTGCTGCTGATGTCAGTCGAAATGGACGTAATGGTTTATTTACTTCACATCTGATTTCAGCGTTAAGTTCCGCCAATAAAACTCATCAACGTATAGATGATATGTTTATGCAGGTAAGCAGTGCGGTGTTGCAGGAAAGTAGGGGCAAGCAAGAACCTTGGTATAATGCTTCGTTGCGAACTCCATTTTGTTTTGGTGGTTGTCAAGTAGCAAATGTTGTTCCTCAACCAAAACCAAAACCTATTCCTGCCAGCAGTAAAAAAGTCTTTCAAGATCGTTTAAGAGATGGCGGTTTGGGTCCAAAAATGGTTAAAATCCCGGCTGGTTCTTTTAGAATGGGTGATATTCAAGGTGGTGGTAATTATGATGAAAAACCAGTGCATCGGGTTTCGGTTGGGAAGTTTGCTATGGGGATGTATGAGGTGACAAAAGGTCAATTTAGCAAATTTGTTAATGCAACTGCTTATCGAACTGATGCAGACAAAAAAGGTAGTTGTTATGCATATAAAGATGGTTGGAAGCATGTAAAAGGTGTAAATTGGCGTAATCCTAATTTTTCTCAAAATAACAATCATCCAGTGACATGTGTGAGTTGGAATGATGCTACAGCTTATACAAAATGGCTTAGTAATCAAACAGGTAAAAATTATCGTCTTCCTACTGAGGCTGAATGGGAATATGCAGCTAGAGCTGGTACGGAAACTAAGCATTGGTGGGGTAATGAGATTGATAAAAGTAAAGCAAATTATGGCGGATATCCTGGTAAAACTTCTCCAGTGGGAAATTATAAAGATAATAAATTTGGTTTATATGATACTTCAGGGAATGTATGGGAGTGGACGTGTTCTGAATTTGAAAATAAATATAAAGGCAAAGAAAAACAATGTGTTATAACTGGAAGCCGTTTGTCCCTTCGCGGCGGCTCGTGGATCAGCAGCGCGAGGAGCGTGCGCTCGGCTGTCCGCGGCAGGAGCAAGCCGACGAACCGCAACAACATCGTGGGCTTCCGGGTCTCCAGGCTCGTAACCCTTTAAACTTTATCACTTTTACCATTTTGCCTTTAAAGGGGGGATGCAAGGGGGGAATTCCCCCCTTGCAATTTTTTTTTTGGGGTTATTTACGGGGATATTTATTAACTACAGAGATTGCATGTAAGTAAGGATAAAACTCCCTGTTTATATGTAATCCATGTAGTTTTTTGTGTGTGTTGAGGTTTATTCGTTGTACTAAATTGGGGAATATAGCTTTGTTAGTAGTGAATAAAAATCATATTTGTGGTAGTCTATATTAAGTAATAGAAAACGGTGAGGATATGATAAACCAAAAACCTGAATGGAAAGATGAACAATGAAACAACAATCACATAAAAACCCTGAACCAAAACAGCAAATATACTTACAAGCTATTAATCAACTACATATCAACATCAAAAATTGGTTGCAAGATGAACCATTTATTTTGGAAACTAGCAATATAGATATAAGAGAAGCATTAGGGAATTATCAAGCGGCTCAGTTATCCATTAAAACCAAAAATGGAGAAATATTAGCAAACTTATTATCAAAAGGTACTTCGGTGCTACTCGGAGAAGGTTTAATTGAAATGGAAGGTAAAGTTGGCACTGAATCCATTATTTATATGTTAAAGGGGGGGTTAATGATAACAGATAGATATGGTCAAAATCGTCCAATGTATAAGGGAATTAATGAAAATGGTTGGTATTGGATAGAAGATAGTTATAGAAATAAAGCTCATTTGATGAACCAAATTCTGTTCAAAGATTTAATCACGTTGGTAAGCGATTATGAGTTTTAACCCATTGGTTAATCCTTTGCCATCCTTATGGGTTTCTTTTCAAATATCAGAAAATTCTTTTAAGGTAGTTAAAAGAGTTATTAGACAAACTAATACTCAAAACATTGATTGTCAAGCAGAATTATTAAAGTATCAACGTCATCTACTGAACCATACCAAATTTCCAACACAAGATAATATTGAATTGTTAATTCAACAAACAGAAAAGGATAATAAAGATTTATTTATCTTGGGTTTATGGGCAAGCTTTGAACGATTTGTTAGAGACTATCTACAACAAAAAGCTACAGCACTAAAAAAATCTATGCAACCTCCTACATTAGCTGATTCTTTTTATCAACATCTTTATAAAGAAGTAGAATATTGGAAACCTGCTGATATTTTAGAATTTTTAAAGGATAGCTTATTTACTAGCATTGGCGGTAAAAATATTATTGGAGTAGCAAAGCAAATATTAGAATATAGAGATTGGGTTGCACATGGAAAAAATCCTCGCAAGTTACCATCAGCAACCCATCTGAAGCCGAAAATAGTTTATGAAACCTTGAATGAAATTGTTAATATTTTATTACAACATTATCCATAATGAGGCTAAAGCCTCACTTCCTATTTCTAGTTTGTGGTTAATTAACGCCTCAACAACCGCAAAGCATTTGTTACCACCAACAAAGAACTAAGTGACATCCCTATAGCAGCCATCCAAGGAGCTACCAATCCTGCCGCCGCCGCTGGCAAAGCAATCACATTATATCCAATTGCCCATGTAACATTTTGACGGATAATACTCAAAGTTTTGCGAGCAGTGTAAATAGCTGTTATTAAGTTAGGCAATTGTTCTGTAAGTAAAATCATATCAGCACTGGCACGTGCTATTTGAGTGCCGCTACCCATTGCAATTGACACCTGAGCTTGTGCTAATACAGGAGCGTCATTTACTCCATCTCCTATCATTGCAACAATTGCTCCTTTGTCTTGTAAGTTTTTTACTTGTTGCAATTTTTGTTCTGGTGTTAATGCTGCTTTTATATCTTCAATATTTACAGCATTCGCAATTTTTCTAACAGCTTGTTCATTGTCGCCACTTAAAATACTTACTGATTTGCCTTGTAGTTTTAATGATTCTACTAATTCTTTGGCACCGTCGCGTATTGTATCCTCAAATGTAAAAGCAGTATAAATTTTATCCTTATCTGCTAATAATACCAAAGTATTAACAGTTTCTTCTTTATAAGAAATTCCAGTTTTTTGTTTAATAAACGCCGCTGTACCTAAAAAATAAGTTCTATTATCAATATCTCCCTGTATTCCAGCACCGGGATAATTACAAACATTGTTTGCATAAAGACTCAATTCTGGTGCAGCGGCTATTATAGCTTTTGCAATTGGATGTTCAGAATTTTGTTCTAATGCAGCGGCATATTTCAAATATTCAGTATCACAACTTAATAAACGTAAATGCCCTTCAGTTAAAGTACCAGTTTTATCAAACACAAAATGTGTTGCTTGCGCTAAAGTTTCTAAAGCATAAGCTCTAGTTGTCAATAAACCGATTTTCGTTAAACTGCTAGTGGCAGCAGTTATAGCTGTAGGTGTAGCCAATGATAAGGCGCATGGGCAAGTAACTACTAATACTGAAAGTGTAATTGCTAATTCTGCATAATAAATAGTCACCAACAACGCTAAAATCAGCACCCCTAATACAAACCATGAAGCAACTTGATCAGCCAATTTAGTGATAGCAGGTTTTTCTGTTTGAGCGCGTTCTAATAAACGTAAAATATGTGATAATACTGTTTCTGTGCCGACTTTATGCACTTGTATTTTTAATGGATTATCAATATTAACACTGCCAGCAATGATCTCTTCCCCAGTATTTTTTACTACTGGATAACTTTCCCCAGTCAACAAAGATTCATCAATACTAGATTTACCTTCAACAATAACCCCATCAGCCGGCACATTTTCACCCGGGCGAATTAGCACTATATCACCAATTTCCAAATCAGCCACTAATACAGATTCTTCTTGCCTATCACGTAAACGAGTTGCCATAGTAGGCACCAAATGCACTAAACTTTCAGCGGCACTAGCACTACGTTGTCGAGCAATAAACTCAAAATAGCGAGCCGTAAGCAACAAAAACACAAACATCGCAATAGAATCAAAATAAACATCTCCATCACCACTTAAAACCGCATAAACACTACCAAGAAACGCCAAACTAATAGCCACAACAATAGGAACATCCATTCCAACTTGCTTATGACTAACATCGCGCCAAGCATTTTTATAAAACGGTTGTGCCGCATAGGCAATAAGGGGGATTGTTAATACCAGATTGATCCAAGAAAATAAACTTTTAAATTCAGCCTCAATATCATTAAAATATAAACCTATCGAAAACATCATAATTTGTGCAGCTAAAACTCCAGCAATCCCGATGCGAAATAACTGTTGCTTACGTTCACGTTCTAAAATTTCTTGTTGCTGAGCAGGATCATAGGGATGAGCTATATAGCCGATAGCACTAATAGCTTGTAGAATTTCACTTAACTGAATACGCGAATTATCCCAACGCACTTGAGCGCGATGAGTAGAATAATTGACTTGTACATTAATAACACCATCTAAACTAAGTAAATGACGCTCATTCAACCAAATACAAGCGGCACAAGTAATACCTTCTAAAATCAAAGCAGCTTCACGTACATGTTCCCCTTCAGAACGTACAAAGCGTTTTTGAATTTTAGGATTATCATAAACCAGAACATCAGGAATCAAATCTTGCCCCGTAGGAGCATTCTCAGTACGATGTTTATAAAAATCTTGCAGCCCAGAATCAACAATAGCTTGTGCCACAGCTTGACAACCATGACAACACATAGCTTGATCCTCACCATTTATATGCACATATACATCTAAATTATGAGGAACAGGCAAACCGCAATGATAGCAGATATTATCAGACATACTATGCTAAAGAAATACTCTTTTTAAGTTTTTTCATTGCATTATTTTCAATTTGACGAATACGTTCCGCTGAAACCTTATAAATTACAGCTAATTGTTGTAAAGTGGATTTGTCTTCACTTAACCAACGTTGTTTTAAAATATCTTGACTGCGAAGATCTAATTTTCCAATCGCATCATATAATCGCCCATGCCCAAATGCTATCCAGTCATCTACTTCTGCAATCTCAGCTGGATTATAACGATTATCTTCTAAATAACCAGCAGGGCAAATTATGTCTGATTCTTCATCAGTATCACTAGGGGCATCAAAAGCTAAATCATGAGTGCTAAGACGTGTTTCCATTTCACGTACATCTTTAGCACTAACACCTAAATCTTCTGCAACACGTAGAATTTCAGCGTAATTAAACCATCCAATACGTTTTTTTGCACCACGTAAATTGAAAAACAATTTACGTTGTGATTTAGTTGTAGCAACCTTTACAATACGCCAATTGCGTAATATATATTCATGAATTTCTGCTCGTATCCAATGTACAGCAAAAGATACTAAACGTACACCAACATTAGGATCAAAACGTTTAACCGCTTTCATCAACCCAATATTGCCTTCTTGAATTAAATCTGATTGTGGCAATCCATATCCACGATAACTATGAGCGATGTGCATTACAAATCGTAAATGTGACATTACAAGCACACGCGCAGATTCAAGATCATTATCATTACGCAAGCATTTACCTAATTCACGTTCTTGTTCAACCGTTAGCATAGGAATAGCTTTTATAGATTGCGCATAAGCTTCGATATTAGTACCCGGCACTGCAAGTTTCATATTTAATGTGAGTGCGGACATAAGTCTCCTTTATTTAAGTATATTATCATATATTAATATATATTTGATAAGCATTATACATTATAAACTGAAATTAGTCAAGTAATGTTTGACTACTGCTAAAACAACAAAATTTGTATATAATATACGGCTTATTAAAAGTTTAGGTTTTTAAATAATGTCTGAGCGTGTAGATAATTTAACCAAATGGTTAGCATCTGAATTGAAGATTGATAATCCTCAAATTGTAGCTATAACTAACGATGCTAGTTTTCGTCGTTATTTTCGTATCATTATAGATGATGTGCCGCATATAGTAATGGATGCGCCGCCTTCTAAAGAAGATTGTCGCCCCTTTCTTAATATTGCCGAACGTTTAAAAACCATTGGCTTAAATGTTCCTCATATTATTGCCAGTGATCTTGATCAAGGGTTTTTATTATTAACTGATTTAGGTTCTGAATTATATTTACCAGCTTTAAATGAACAACGAGTTGATCAATTATATGGAAATGCTTTAGAAGCTTTAGCCCATATGCAAGTTCATGCTAATAGTGATGACTTACCCTTATATGATCGTCAATTATTACATAAGGAAATGAATTTATTCATAGATTGGTTATTGGATAAACATTTAAATCTCACTTTATCAGACACTGAGCGTAAGGATTTAGAAAATTGTTTAGATTTATTAAGTGATTGCGCTCTATCTCAACCCCAAGTTTTTGTTCATCGTGATTATCATTCACGTAACTTAATGATTTGCAACTCAAAAAGTCCCGGAATTTTAGACTTTCAAGACGCTGTAAAAGGTCCTATTACTTATGATTTAGTATCTTTATTAAAAGATTGTTACATAACATGGTCTAAGGATCAAATTACAACTTGGGCAAGCCAACATTATACACGATTACAACAAAATGGGCTACTAAATAATGTTGATGAAAAAGATTTTTTACGTTGGTTTCATTGGATGGGTGTGCAGCGACACTTAAAAGCTAGTGGTATTTTTGCTCGTCTTTATCATCGTGATGGAAAGTCTGGTTATTTAAAAGATATTCCCAGAACTATTAATTATATTGTTAATATAACTGCTGAATACCCAGAACTTGCCGCTTTACATAAATTAAGTAAAGCTATAAACACATAGGAGGATTTAAATGCGAGCAATGATACTTGCGGCGGGGCGTGGTGAACGTATGCGCCCATTAACGGATACTTGCCCTAAACCTTTATTAAAAATAGCTGGAAAGTGTCTAATTGAATATCATATTCAAAATTTAGTAGCCGCAGGTTTTACTGAGATTGTGATTAACCATGCTTATTTAGGTGAACAGATTGAGCGTACATTAGGAACTGGTGAACAGTATGGGGCGCAATTATATTATTCCCCAGAAGGAACCGCCTTGGAAACTGGTGGTGGCATTTTTAATGCAATACCCTTATTAGGAAATTCTCCTTTTTTAGTGGTAAATGGAGATGTTTGGTGTGATTATCATTTTAATCAAATACCTAGCTCATTAACTGGATTAGCTCATTTAATTTTGATTAATAATCCTGAACATAATTTAAAAGGTGATTTTCATCTTAAAGATAACAAGGTTGATTCTGAAGCTACACCGCGTTTAACCTTTAGTGGAATAGGTGTTTATCATCCAGATTTATTTGCTAATTGTACAGCCGGGCGTTTTTCTTTGGTGCCTTTATTAATTAAAGCTATGGAAATGGGCAAAGTTACTGGAGAACATTATCAAGGTGAATGGTTGGATATTGGTACTCCACAACGTTTAGAAGAGTTAAATCAAAGATTATTGTCATGAAAACTATCGTAGTAATTCCTGCACGTTTAGCTTCTACGCGCTTACCAAATAAGGTTTTACTTGATATTGCTGGGCACTCGATGTTATGGCATGTTTACAATCGTTGCTTGCAGGCAGTTGATGAAGTACATATTGCTACTGATTCTGAACAGGTTATGCAACTTGTACAGAGTTGGGGTGGTAATGTCTGGATGACTGATAGCGATTGCGTGTCAGGAACTGAACGTATTGTAAGTATATTAGACAAATTAGCGGCAGATATTATCATTAATGTACAAGCTGATCAGCCGCTAATTGAGCCAACATTAATTAATCAATTAGTTGAGGTATTTGAAAATACCAAGCCATTACCTGATATTGTAACGCCTATTTGTTTGATTAATGACAATCACAAATTATTTGATCCAAATTTAGTTAAAGTGACTCGCCGGCATGATGGTTATGCCTTGTACTTCTCCCGCAGCCCAATTCCTTATGTGCGTGATCTGGAACCAGAAAATTGGTTAAATCATCATCAGTTTTGGGGACATGTGGGTATTTATGCTTATAAAAGACAAGTTCTTGAAAATTATCATTTACTTCCTGATAGTGATTTAGAAAATATGGAAAAACTAGAACAATTACGTTTTTTACAAGCCGGCAAAAGCATTTTGACTATTACCACTAAGAATCCACCTCTATCTGTAGATACAGATTCTGATTTATCAATGGTACGTAAAAAAATAATATGCTAATTCCTGTAATTCTTTCTGGCGGCGTAGGTAGCCGCTTATGGCCCTTGTCACGTGAACATTATCCTAAACAATTATTACCCTTAGTCAATGAACAAACTTTATTGCAAAATACTATAACGCGCTTACAAGATTTGCCAAATCAGGCTGATCCTATGATCATTTGTAATGAAACTCATAGATTTTTAGTCGCTGAACAGTTACGTAATATTGATGTTCATGCAGAGCATATTGTTTTAGAACCAATTGGACGTAATACCGCACCCGCAGTTGCAATTGCTGCCTTAATGGCTCCAGCAGATGCCTTATTATTAGTATTACCTGCTGATCATTTTATTTCTGAAACCAATAAATTTTCTGAAGCAGTGATAGAGGGCGTAAGCTTAGCCGAACAAAATAATTTGGTAACATTTGGCATAGTTCCTAAAAGTCCAGAAACTGGCTATGGTTATATTAAAGCCCAAGGAATATCAGTTGAACGCTTTGTTGAAAAGCCTGATTTAGAAACTGCCAAACAATATGTTGATTCTAAAGAATATTATTGGAATAGCGGCATGTTTCTATTTAAAGCATCACAATATATCAGTGAATTAGAAAAATTTGCACCTGATATTTTAGCAGCTTGCCGCGAAACTATAGCTAATGCAAAACAAGATCAAGATTTTTTACGTTTAGATCAAACAACATTTGAACAGTCGCCTAGTATATCCATAGATTATGCGGTAATGGAAAAAACTCAACAAGCGGCAGTAATACCTTTAGATGCAGGCTGGAATGATGTTGGAGCATGGTCATCCTTATGGCAAGTAAGTGAACAAGATGACAATAATAACGTAATATTAGGCGATGTATTAACAGAAAATGCACAAAATTGCTATTTACGTGCAGAAAATCGTCTGCTTGCTGCTATAGGAATAAAAGACTTAACAATAGTAGAAACTGCTGATGCAGTCTTAGTTGCTCATAAAGATCATGTTCAAGATGTTAAAAAAATAGTTAATCGTCTAAAACAGCAAAATCGCTCAGAAGTAGAATTACATCGTCAAGTCTATCGCCCGTGGGGAAGTTATGAAGGTATTGATGCTGAAGAACGCTTTCAGGTTAAACGCATAACAGTCAATCCCGGCGCAAGTTTATCATTACAAAAGCACTACCACCGATCAGAACATTGGATAGTAGTTAAAGGTACAGCGCGAATAACTAAAGGTGATGAAAACTTTATTCTAAGCGAAAATCAATCAACCTATATACCTTTAGGCATAAAACATCGCTTAGAAAATCCGGGTAAAATACCTTTAGAACTGATTGAAGTACAATCAGGAAGTTATTTAGGTGAAGATGATATTACCCGTTATCATGATACTTATGGGCGAGTAGAATAATAGAACTCCCCCTAGGGGGGTTTTTATTAAGATTCCATACGATAATTAGGTGCTTCTTTAGTAATTGACACATCATGAACATGACTTTCACGCATTCCAGCAGAACTAACACGTACAAATTGTGGTTTACTACGCATATCCTCTAAAGTATGGCAACCAGTATAACCCATACTAGAACGTACTCCGCCTAATAACTGATGAATTACATCAATTAAATTACCTCGATGAGGTACACGCCCTTCTATACCTTCAGGTACAAATTTAGCTTCTGTTTCAACATGATCCTGAAAATATCTATCTTTAGACCCTTCAGATTGCGACATTGCACCTAAAGAACCCATTCCACGATATGATTTATATGCACGTCCTTGATATAATTCAACTTCACCCGGAGCTTCCTCAGTACCAGCAAATAAACCACCTAACATCACCGAATGCGCCCCAGCTACAATAGCTTTGGCAATATCACCAGAATAACGAATACCACCATCAGCTATAACCGGTATTCCTGATTTTCTTAAAGCTTGTACCACATTGCCAATAGCAGTAATTTGTGGAACCCCAACTCCAGCCACAATACGTGTAGTACAAATAGAACCCGGACCAATACCGACTTTCACAGCATCAACACCTGCATCACGTAAAGCTATAGCCGCCTCAGCAGTAGCAATATTTCCTCCAATCACTTGTACATCAGGATAATTATCCTTCACCCAACGTACTTGATCCAATACACTTTGTGAATGCCCATGTGCGGTATCAACCACAATCACATCCACACCAGCCTCAACTAAAGCCGTAACTCTAGCCTTACTATCAGCCCCAGTGCTTACTGCTGCTCCAACTCTTAAACGCTCTTGTTCATCCTTACAGGCATTAGGTTTTTCAGTAGCTTTTTGAATATCTTTTACCGTAATCATACCCCGCAATTGAAAATCATCATTAACTATCAGTACTTTTTCAATACGATGTTTATGTAGTAAATGTGCAACTTCATCACTACTTGTTCCTTCTTGTACTGTCACTAAATTTTCTTTTGGGGTCATAACACTGGTTACTGGGCTATCATAATGTGTGTCAAAACGCAAATCACGATTAGTAACAATACCTACAAGAGTATCCTTTTCTACCACAGGTACACCAGAAATATTATGAGCGCGAGTTAAAGCTAAAACATCTTTAATTGTGGTATCAGGCGTGACAGTAAATGGATCTTTAATAACACCACTCTCGAATTTTTTCACTAAATGTACTTGACGTGCTTGTTCTTCAATGGTCATATTCTTATGAATAATACCAATACCGCCCTCTTGTGCTATGCAAATTGCAAGGCGTGCTTCAGTAACAGTATCCATTGCTGCTGATATTAAGGGTATATTTAACTTAATATCGCGGGTTAATTGTGTTTGAAGTTCTACTTGTTTTGGTAAAACATTAGAGTAAGCAGGTAAAAGCAAAACATCATCAAAGGTGAGGGCTTCTTGAACAAGACGCATAATAAATCCCGTAATTATAACTGGTAATAACTAAAAAATAATTTATAATAATTAATTAAATACTTAATTAATTGGAGCTAAAAAGTGAAAATGAAATCGATTTTAAATAAAATATGGCTGATTATAGTCGCAAATATATTAATGGGGTGTAGCAGTCAATTGCGATATGGCGGTGCTGTAGCTCAAGAGGTGCCAGCACCATATACCAAGCAAAACAAAGTGATTCCATATTTAGAAGATCACTATTTAGTTTCGCAACATGAAGAAGCAATTTATAAAATCTTGGTTGCTGAAATTGCCAGACTTCGTGGTAATAATCTTTTGGCGGCTCAATATTTTCTTGATGTTGCTCAGAAAACTAAAAATGCTAAATTAGCAGAAAGTGCTACAGAAATCGCATTCCTTGCAAAACAAGATGATCTAGCAATGAATGCAGCTCGTCTCTGGGTAAGTCTGACTCCAAATAATCCTAATGTTCATCAAATTTTAGGTAAATTGTTTTTAAATCAAAAACGTCCTGATGAAGCTTTAAAACATTTAGATATTATACTGAATATTTTAAAGGATAACCCAGAAAAATTAAATACCATCTTAGAAGGTATGTTAGAACAACAGAAACAAGGAAGAGCCTTAAAATTTTTACAGAGATTAGTCAAAAATAAACCCAATCATCCTACTGTTTTATTTATTTATGCTCGTGTATTGATTAATGCAAATAAATTAACACCAGCTTTAGCAGTATTAAAGAAACTGTTGAAAATTGTACCTGACCATGAACAAGCTGTACCATTATATGCCTATATATTAGAAAAACAACATAAAATTACAGCAGCCATAAATTGGCTAAGAACAACCTTAGAAAAATTCCCTGATAAACAAGAATGGCGTTTAATGTTTGCGCGTATGCTTGCTGATAATGGAAATTACCAAGAATCCATAAAAGAATTTAAAAGATTATTATTAAAATATCCTAATCAGGCAGATATTTTATACGCATTAGGAATTTTATCTTTACAAACGAATAATAATAGTGCGGCTAAACTATATTTTACTAAATTAACTAGCAAAGTGGAACGCGCAGATAGTGCTAACTACTACTTGGGTCAAATTGCTCAAAGAGAAAAAGATTTTCAGAATGCAATTAAGTGGTATAAACAAATTCAAGGTGGACCAAATTATATTAATGCTCAAACAAAAATAGCTTTAATCCTAAAAAAATTAGGTAAATTAGAACAAGCAATTAATCACCTTCAAACAGTGGCAGAAAATCATCCAAAAAATGCGATTCGTTTATTGCAATTAGAAGCAGAGCTTCTGTTTAATGCGAAACTATATGATAAAGCATTGGATACTTATAATAAAGCTATTAAATTAGATCCAGATAATACTGAAATATTATATTTACGAGCATTGTTATATGAAAAAATGGGAAATTTAACCAAATTAGAGCAAGAATTACGACGTATATTAGTCATAGATCCTGACAATGTAACAGCAATTAACGCATTAGGTTATAGTTTAGCTGAAAATAGTCAACGTTATGCAGAAGCATATAAATTAATTCAAAAAGCCTTTTCATTAAAGCCTAATGATTATTATATATTAGACAGTATGGGATGGATTTTATATAAAATGGGTAGGTATGTTGAAGCAATTGCTTATTTACGTAAAGCTTACACTAAAAAAGCTGATGCAGAAATTGCAGCACATTTAGGCGAGGCTTTATGGCAAAATGGTGAACAAAAAGAAGCTAAAATTATATGGCAAAATGCTTTACAAAATTTTCCCAAAGATAAAGAGTTACAAAAGGTAATGCGTCGTTTTCTTTCTAATTAAAATGTTAAACAATGAATTTCTTACTTTAGGCTTAGCAGTTATAGATACTGAAGCCAAAGCAATTGCAGCACTTACCCATAAAATTAATGACACATTTATACATGCTTGTGAATGTATGCTGAAATGTGAAGGACGTATTGTCGTTATTGGTATGGGTAAATCTGGACATATTGCTAATAAAATCGCAGCAACTTTAGCTAGTACTGGAACTCCAGCTTTTTTTGTACATCCCGGTGAAGCTAGTCATGGCGATTTAGGAATGATTACCGCTAAAGATGTCGTGTTAGCCTTATCAAATTCTGGTGAAACAGATGAAATTTTAACAATTTTACCATTAATAAAACGCTTGAATATCCCTTTGATTAGTATCACAGGTAATCCATCTTCAAATTTAGCTACAATAGCCACTATAAATCTGGATGTCAGTGTAGAAAAAGAGGCTTGTCCTTTGGGATTAGCACCTACTGCTAGCACTACAGCATCTTTAGTTATGGGTGATGCCCTAGCGATTGCCTTATTACAAGCAAGGGGATTTAGTGCTGAAGACTTTGCTCGTTCTCATCCTGCTGGAAGCTTGGGTCGTCGTCTTTTATTGTTGACTCGTGATATTATGCACGTTAATGATAAAATACCTATGATAACTACTAGCAATAGTTTAAGCGATGCTTTAATAGAAATGACAAGCAAAAGCTTAGGCTTAACTGCAATTGTTGATAATGACAAACATATAGTAGGTATATTTACAGACGGTGATTTACGTAGAACACTTGAAAATAAACATGATATTCATACTACAAACATTAGTTCTGTAATGACTAAAGACTGTGAAACAATAACAGCAGATTGTTTAGCAGTTGAGGCACTGAATATAATGGAAAATAAAAAAATTACAGCCCTACTAGTAGTAGATGATCAACAATCTTTAATTGGTGTATTGCATATGCATGATATTTTACGAGCAGGTGTAGTTTAAATTGTGGAAACTATATCTGAAAAAGCGGCTAAGATTCGCTTAGTAATATTTGATGTTGATGGTGTATTAACTGATGGCAGTCTTTTTTTTGATGCAGAAGGACAAGAATATAAAGCATTTTATGCCCGTGATGGTTTAGGTATGAAAATGTTACAATCAACAGGTGTGATTATTGCTATAATAACTGCAAGAAGTTCGCCTGTTGTGAAACACCGTATGGATAACTTGGGCATAGAACATGTTTATCAAGGACAATTGGATAAATTAGCCGCGTTTAAGCAATTAGCTACAAAATTAAAACTAGAACCACAACAAGTAGCTTATGTTGGTGATGATCTAATTGACATACCAGTAATGTTAGAAGTAGGATTAGCCATTGCAGTTGGTGATGCACATGCTTTAACCATAAAACATTCTCATTGGCAAACACAAGCTATAGGTGGACGTGGTGCGGCACGAGAAGTATGTGAATTAATCATGCAAGCGCAAGGGACATTTGAAACTGAATTAAGTAAATTTGGTATTAGTAAGTAATGATAAATAATTGGGCTGGCTGGTTAGTTTTAATCGTTTTCGCTATGGCTAGTACTTGGTTAATGTATAGTTTAGAACAGGACTTTTCGGTAAATCCAACGATTAACCCTAATTTATCAGATTACACATTAAAAAATTTTACTAGCGTCCAATTAAATGAGCAAGGTAGATTGAAAAATAAACTACTTGCAGAAACAATGACACATTATCCAACTATAAATACTAAGTTGACAAAACCATATTTGATCTTTTATAAACAAGATAAACCAACATGGACTGTACGTTCACAACGAGGTGAAATTTCACCTAATAATAATGAGGTCTGGTTATTAGGTAATGCTAATTTACATAAACTGCATCCTAATCCAACAAAACAGCTCAAAATTATATCTAAAGATTTATGGGTTATCTTAAATAAAGAATATGCTGAAACCGCAAAAGCATCTACAATTATAAGTAATACGACTACAACTCATAGTGTTGGAATGCAGGTATTTATGCCTATAGAAAAAATTCATTTATTGTCAAAAGTACGGGGTTATTATGTTACACCATAGATTACTACTCATTCCTTTATCCTTTCTATTCTCAGTCAACTCATTAGCACTTTCAACAGATCGTGATCAACCCATTCAAATTGAAGCAGACAAAGCTACCATTGATAATATCAAAGGTATTGCGAATTATGAAGGTGATGTGATTGTCATTCAAGGATCTATTCGTATTAATTCTGATATTATGAATATTAAATATTCTAAAAAACGAAACCTTGAGACTATAATCACAACAGGCAATCCATCTCGTTTTCAACAGCGTCTTGATAATGGCGAAATTATAAAAGCCAAAGCATTGGAAATGGAATATAATGCCATTAAGAATATTATATACTTGAGAAAACAAGCAGAATTAAGAAAAAATCTCAACGGCATAGATAATTATATTTCTAATGCACCAAGAATTACTTATGATACTCAACGTGGAATTATTAGAGCCGATAAAGGTAAAGGCAAAAGGGGCAGAATCACAATGACTTTTACTCCTGAAAAAAAATCTAAGTAATGAGCATATTATCAGCACAACATTTGGCAAAACAATATAAATCTCGTCTGGTAGTTAAAGACGTGAGTTTAAAAGTCAATAGTGGTGAAGTAGTTGGATTACTAGGGCCAAATGGAGCTGGTAAAACCACTAGTTTTTATATGATTGTTGGTTTAGTTATATCTGATAGTGGTACTATTTTATTAGATAAACAAGATATTAGTCGTCAACCTATGCATAAAAGAGCCCAAATGGGTCTAGGTTATTTACCACAAGAACCATCAGTGTTTCGTAAACTGACAGTTGCTGATAATATAATGGCAATTCTGGAAGTGCAAAAACATTTAACCAAAAAACAAGCTTTGGAACGCTTAGATTCATTATTAAATGAATTAAATATTTCACACTTAAAAAAGAATTTAGGCATGAGTCTATCAGGTGGTGAAAGACGACGAGTCGAAATAGCACGCGCTTTAGCTTCTGAACCACGTTTTATGTTATTAGATGAACCTTTTGCTGGAGTTGATCCAATTTCAGTATTAGATATTCAACGAATTATAAAGCACTTATCTAAATTAGATATTGGTATTTTAATTACCGATCATAATGTTCGTGAAACCTTGGATATATGTGATCGCGCCTATATTGTTAATGAAGGCACATTAATTGCAGAAGGTACACCAGAAAATATCCTTAATAATGAACAGGTGAGAAAAGTTTATTTGGGAGAAGAATTTAAATTGTAACGGTAGGTTTACTGTAGAATAATAATTATTATGAAACAAAGTCTTCAAATACGTCTTGGTCAGCAAATTACTATGACTCCTCAATTGCAACAGGCGATTCGTCTATTGCAATTATCTAATTTAGAATTACAAATGGAAATTCAACAAGTATTAGATTCTAATATTATGCTGGAAACTGCTGATGATTATGAGATTGAAAATGAAGACAAAAAAGAAGAAGATTCTGAAGAACAGGAAGCTACCGATATTCCCGATGAATTAAGTACGGATATTGAATGGGAAGATATCTATGATGGCGCCAGCGGATCATATGATATACCCAGTAATAATAATGCAAATGATAAAGATTTTTTAATTAATCAAGAAAGTGCTGCACCAACTTTATATGATCATCTATCTTGGCAATTAGATTTAACTCCTTTTACTGATTTAGATCGCGCAATCGCCACAGCTATTATTGATGCAATAGATGGCGATGGTTTTTTATGTTCTTCTTTAGAAGATATAAAAGAAAGCCTAGGAGATACAGATGAAGATGAAGATGAAGAAGAAGTTGAGATTGATGAAATAGAAGCAGTGCTTCATCGAGTGCAGCAATTTGATCCTATTGGAATAGGCGCAAGAGATATAAAAGAATCTTTATTATTACAATTAAAAACCTTAGATCTTGATACACCTTGGTTAAAAGAAGCTCAACTGCTAATCACAGAACATTTGGCATTATTAGGGGCGCATGATTATGCACAATTAACTAAACGTATGAAGCTAAATCGTGAAAATTTACGAGAAGTTGTTGACTTAATACAAACCTTAAAGCCTCGCCCCGGTTCTGAAATTGAAAGTCCTAAAACCACTTATATAATCCCTGATGTATTCGTAAAAAAAGTAAAAGGTCAATGGAAAGTAGACTTAAATTCTGATCTAGCACCAAAAATTCGTGTCAATTCATATTATGCAAGTCTAGTTTCAAAAACCAATAAAAGTGCTGATAATAATAATCTAAAAAGTCATTTACAAGAAGCGCGTTGGTTTATTAAAAGTTTAAACAGTCGTCATGAAACCTTATTAAAAGTCGCAAAATGTATTGTAAAGCGTCAAGTAGGTTTTCTTGAATATGGCGATGAAGCGATGAAACCGCTGGTATTACATGATATTGCCAGTGAATTAGGTATGCATGAATCGACCATTTCTAGGGTGACAACCCAAAAATATCTTCATACCCATCGTGGCATTTTTGAATTAAAATACTTCTTTTCTAGTCATGTTAATACATCTAATGGTGGTGAATGTTCATCTACAGCGATTCGTGCTATGATAAAAAAGCTAATTGCTGTAGAAGTACCGACTAAACCTCTGAGCGATAGCAAAATTGCAGGTGTATTATCAGACAGAGGTATTAGAGTAGCAAGAAGAACCGTTGCTAAATATCGTGAAGCTATGGTTATTCCCCCTTCTAACGAACGAAAACGTTTGGCATAGATTTAACTAAAAACAAGGAGCAATAAAATGCAACTTAATCTGAGTGGTCATCATATTGATATTACTACCGCATTACGTGATTATGTTTCTACTAAGATGGAACGTTTAGAACGTCACTTTGATAATGTTACTAATATGCATGTTATTCTGAGTGTAGAAAAACTACGCCAAAAAGCAGAAGCTACTTTACATGTTAGTGGTGCAAATTTATTTGCAAATGCAGAACATGAAAATATGTACGCTGCAATTGATGCTTTGGCAGATAAATTAGATAGACAAATCAAAAAACATAAGGAAAAAACTAAAGACCATAATCAAGCTAGTGGCGGAATTAAAGCTCAAATGATTGATTAATCATCTTATAATGGCGAATTAATAATTCGCCATTTATTAAACATATGCTTGAAACATTTAATAATCGTAATTCAGAACGCGATTATACAATTCATATTCGTATTCCAGAATTCACCTGTTTATGTCCAAAAACCGGGCAACCTGATTTTGCAACTCTATTTATAGATTATGTACCAGACAAACTCTGTATAGAATTAAAAGCTCTAAAAAATTATATTTGGTCATTTCGTAATGAAGGTACATTTCATGAGGCTGTTACTAATCAAATTCTTAATGAGTTAGTTGCTGTTTGTGCGCCACGTTTTATGCGTTTACGCGCTGAATTTAATGTTCGAGGTGGTATTTATACTACAGTGGTAGCCGAACATATAGCAGCGGGTTGGATAGCCCCTACGCCGGTTCAGTTGCCTTAATAACCTCAAATATAGCTTGTGTAAGTTGAGATAGTTGTTGTGGAGTAATGATATATGGTGGCATTATATAGATTAAATTTCTAAATGGGCGTATCCAAACTCCTTTATCAACAAAAGCTTGTTGCATTGTTGCAACATCTATAGAATCTTGTAATTCCACAATACCCACAGCTCCTAAAATACGTACATCAGCAACTTGAGGTAAAGCGGCACAAGCAGATAATGAATCAATTAATTGTTGTTCAATGTTAGATATAGTTTGTTGCCACGGACTTTCTAATAGTAAATTTATACTAGCGGCTGCTACTGAACATGCGAGTGGGTTTGCCATAAAAGTTGGACCATGCATAAACACCCCCGGTGGATGTGAACAAATAACTTCACTAACTTGCTTGCTGGTTAAAGTGGCTGCTAAACTCATATAACCACCGGTTAATGCTTTGCCAACACATAAAATATCAGGGCTAATATCAGCGCGTTCACAAGCGAATAAAGTACCAGTTCTACCAAATCCAGTTGCAATTTCATCTAAAATTAATAATACCTTATATTCATCGCAAAGACTACGTACACTGCGTAAAAATTCTGCACTATAAATGCGCATTCCACCAGCACCTTGTAATAAAGGCTCTAAAATAACTGCGGCTATTTCATTGTGATGTTGTTCTAATAACTTTTGAAAACTGTTAATATTATTTTCAGCAAAATAATGTTGAGCTAAAACATGAGAAAAGATATTATGCATTCCATTAACAGGATCACAAACAGCCATAGCACCAAAGGTATCACCATGATAACCATTACGAATTGTTAGTAATTTTTGTTTTTTTGGATTTCCAACAGCATAGCAATATTGTATTGCCATTTTTATAGCAACTTCAACTGCTACGGAACCAGAATCAGAAAAGAATACATTTTCTAAGTTGTTAGGTGTGATTTCTATTAACAAGCGAGCAAGATCTACTGCTGGCTGATGGGTTAAACCACCAAACATAACATGTGCCATTGAATCTACTTGCTTATGAATAGCAGCGTTAAGTATTGGGTGATTATAACCGTGAATTACTGACCACCATGATGCCATTCCATCTATTAATTCTTGTCCATTTGCTAACTTTATATATACACCGTTAGCGGAAACGACCGGATAGACTGGAGTACCCATTGCGGCATAAGGATGCCAGATATGTTGTTTATCAAATGTTGTTAAATTCATGTTATAGTGATAACTTTAGATTTATGTGGTATAATTCCATATTATTGTTGTAGGTAAAAAAACAATAATTTTAAATTCATTTATATATTTAAGGACTCCTTATGGAAGACAATAGCAAACCGATGATGTTTTTATTAATTGGTGCTTTATTATTAATATTAGCTTTTTTTAATCAAGCTTTATATGAAACAAATCCAGAAATTTTTAAGCCAGTTTATGATTTTATTCAAGGTATTGGTACACCGATTTTATATATAGGTGGATATTTTGCAGTAGTTATTGCGCTATTTTTATGGCTACCTACTTGGATAAGTCTTTTATTATTTGTCGTACTTATGTTTTCAGCTGGTTATTATATTAAAGATGGAAAAGGGATTTCTCTAAAAATAGATGAAACCCAAATATTATAAATAATAATTTCATAATTCCCCATAGGGGAATTTTTTTTAAGGAGATAACATGTCCCAAGATTCTAACTTAAACCCAATTGCATGGAATGAAAAGGCTATTATTGGTGCTTCCGGTGGCTTATCATTAGTAATTTTAAAGCTGATAGAGGCAGATTTTTTTCTTACTAGTTCACTTAGCGAAGCAGAAATATTAGCACGATATTTAACCTATATTGCTTATTTACTTTTAGGTATTATGGTAGCAATATTTTTTACTGATTCTGAGGGAAAGAAAGAAAAAGTCAGAAAAAATGCTTTTATTTCTGGTTTAGTTGCACCCTCATTATTACTTGCTCTACTAAGCCCACCAAATTTAGGTGAAGGTGTTGATCCAACAACTAGTATTCAGCAGTTTGGAGAGAAAATCCAACCATCTAATTTTTCTCCTTTAGGTACAGAATCAGCAACTGATAATGATCATAGTTCTAAATTAAAAAATTTAACACCAACTTTCAGCCGAGTAAGATCTACAGATGCTCAGGTGAGTAAATCTACTATTGTAAATGGTGTTAAGGTATTAGATATAGTACCTGATGATATAGAAAAAGCTACTTTTGCTCAATTGCTGTTAGGGGCTATTGGTAGAAATCCTAATCTTAAAAATTATGTTTTTGTAGTAGGCAAAACCACAAGTCAACATAATGCAGTTAATATTGCAGTTAATATTAATTCCTTTATTAAATCATTAGCTGTATCTCGTGCAATTGTAATCCATCCTAAACATACTAAGAACTATTATATTAGTATTGGTGAAATTAATTTAAAAACAGATGCGAAGTTGATAAAACGCAAAATACATGGATATGCTTCTAAAATTCTATTTGGTAATAAACAAGTAACTGAAACAAATAGAAAAATAGCTAGTAGTTTATTACTAGGTACCGTAGTATTTGCTGATGACTTATTACCATCTGTATAAATTATGACTTTTGCAATTCAATCTCTAGAATTGGGACCAATGGAAAATTTTGTCTATTTGATTCATGATCTTAGTTCAAATAGAGCCGCTGTAGTTGATCCTGCTTGGGAAGTAGCAAAATTAGTAAAATTAGCTGAAAAACAAGATATTGAAATAACAGATGTATTACTCACACATAGCCATTATGACCATATTAATGGCTTAAATGAGTTGTTACAAACTTATGATGCAGAAATTCATTTGTTGAAATCTGAAGCTCAATTTTGGGATCATGATTTAGATCAGCCTACTATACATTATGGTGGGGATAGGCTAGAAATTGGTAAAACCAGTATTGAAATATTGCATACACCCGGACATACTCCGGGTTCTGCTTGTTACCATCTTGATGGTAACTTAATTACTGGTGATACTTTATTTTTGTTCGGCTGTGGGCGTTGTGATTTCAACGGCGGTAATCCCGAACAAATGTATAATTCCTTAAAAAAACTCGGTTCCGAGTTAAATCCTGAAACTATTATTCATCCCGGGCATAATTATGCTCACAAATGTACTTCTACAATGGCTGAACAGTTAGAAGGCAATCCATTTATGCAGATTAATGATTTGGATAAATTTATAGATTATCGTATGCATCAACATGATCTTGAACGCGATACTCCTTATTCTCCTATAATTTTATAACATGATTGATACTTATATTAATTGGCTAAGCCGCTGGCGTTATGGATTAATTTTTCTAATTTTAGTAGTTGTTACTTGGGCTGCTAGCGGAATCCAGTTTCTACAGTTTAAATCCGATTATCGTATGTTTTTTAGTGAAGATAATCCTCAATTGCTGGCTTTTGAAAAATTACAAGATACTTATACTAAAAGCGATAATGTATTATTTGCAATTGCACCGAAAGACGGTAAAGTCTTTACAGTAGAAATCTTGGCAATGTTGGAACAGATGACTGAAATGGCTTGGCAAATGCCTTATTCTAGCCGTGTTGATTCTATTGCCAATTTTCAATATTCACGGGCTGTTGAAGATGATATTATCGTTGAAGATTTAATATCTGAGGCTGAACAATTAACTGCTTCTCAAATACAAGAAATTAAACAAATTGCTATTAATGAGCCTTTATTAGTCAATCATTTAATTTCACCAACGGCTCATGTTACTGGTATTAATGTAATTTTACAATTACCGGATCAAGATCAAAGTAGCGCAATACCTAATGTTGTTAAATTTGCCCGTGACTTAGCGGCAAAAATGCGTGATGAACATCCTAATATAGATATTTACCTCACTGGCGGAGCTATGATGGATAATGCCTTTGGAGAAATATCAGCCGCAGATATGCAAAAATTAGTACCGATAATGTTTGTTGTGTTGCTTATAACTTTGGGTTTGTTATTAGGTACTATTAGCGGCGTAGTAAGTACTACTATAATTATCATCTTTTCAATTATTGCCACTCTTGGTTTAGCTGGTTGGTTAGGTATTAATATGTCGCCACCTACTGCGCCCTTGCCTAATATTATTATGATTTTAGCCATAGCTGATTCGGTGCATATTATGGCAAACTTTTTTGCTAGTTTGCGTGAAGGCATGACTAAACGCGCCGCTTTAATAGAAAGTTTTCGTCTGAATTTTCAAGCTATTTTTCTGACTAGTTTTACTACTGCAATTGGTTTTTTGTCGATGAATTTTAGTGATTCACCGCCATTTAATGATTTAGGTAATCTTGCTGCTATAGGCGTTACTATTGCTTTTATTTTAACAATCACATTGTTACCAGTGTTGTTAATGATTTTACCTACTAAAATTCCTAAACAGCGGCAAGTTCCAATTATGAGCCATTTAAGTGAATTTGTGATACAGCGGCGTAAGATATTGTTGTGGAGCATAACAGCTTTAATGCTAGGCTTAATTATATTGATTCCTAAGAATGAATTAAATGATAATTATCTTGAATATTTTGATGAATCAATTCAATTTCGTCAATCAACAGATTTTATTATTGATAATTTATCTGGTGCAGATTATTTAGATTATTCAATTGAATCTGGCGAAGTTGGTGGGATTAATGATCCAAAATTTTTGCTTAAACTAGATGAATTTGTTAATTGGTTTCGACAACAAGCTGAAGTGCGTTATGTTTATAGTATCACCGAAGTCATAAAGCGTCTGAATAAAAATATGCACGGCGATGATCCTAATTGGTATAAATTACCAGAAGCTCGTGAATTAACTGCTCAATATTTATTATTCTATGAAATGTCTTTACCTTATGGCTTAGATTTAAATGATCGTTTAAATGTAGATAAATCTGCTACTCGTATTACAGTTGTTTTAGATAGTTTATCTAGCAAAGAATTATTGGCTTTAGAACTTGGTGCCAAACAGTGGTTGCAAGGGCAAACAACAATCAAATCTGTAGCGACAGGCACTAGTCTGATATTTGCTCATATTGGTCAACGTAATATTAATAGTATGTTAATCGGTACTGGAGTGGCTTTATTGTTGATTTCTTTAATATTAATATTTGCCTTACGTTCATTAAAACTAGGTTTAATTAGTCTGATTCCTAACTTGATGCCAGCAATTATGGCTTTTGGATTATGGGGTTTATTAGTTGGACAAATTAGCCTTGCTGTTTCAGTGGTTGCCGCTATGACATTAGGAATTGTAGTTGATGCAACAATTCATTTTTTAACTAAATATTTACATGCACGTAAAAAACTAGGCAAGAATGCAGAAGATGCAGTGCGTTATGCTTTTGTAACAGTAGGAACTGCTATTTCAGTAACAGCCATCGTATTAATAGCTGGCTTTTCAATTCTAATTTTTTCTCATTTCCATATTAATTCAGCTATGGGCATATTAACAGCTATTGTTATAATGTTTGCTTTGATAACAGATTTCTTGTTATTACCGCCATTGTTGATGAAACTTGATCGCGATAAATGCTGAAGCATATATTATCATTTTCGTAGGGTGGGTAGAGCGATAGCGAAACCCACCAAATCGATCGCTAAATAAAATGGTGGGTTTCGCTATCGCTCTACCCACCCTACAAAACTACAAAACTATTATTTTAATCAAATTAATATGAAAGTTCTAATTATAGGTAGTGGTGGGCGTGAACATGCTTTAGCATGGAAAGCTGCTCAGTCTAAAAAGGTTGATAAAATTTTTCTTGCTCCGGGTAATGCTGGCACTGCACTTGAGGCAAAATTAGAAAATGTAGCAATTCAGGTTGATGATCTTGATGCTTTAGTTAATTTTGCTCAAGATAATGCTATTGCTTTAACTATAGTTGGTCCAGAAGTTCCTTTGGTGGCAGGAATTGTTGATAAATTTCAAAGCTTTGGATTAGCTATATTTGGTCCAACTCAAGCGGCTGCTCAATTAGAAGGTTCTAAAGCTTTTACTAAGGATTTTTTAGCTAGGCATAATATTCCTACTGGAAGTTATGAATATTTTACTGAGATAGAACCAGCTATTGCTTATATTAAGCAAGTTGGTGCGCCTATTGTGGTGAAAGCTGATGGTTTAGCTGCTGGTAAAGGTGTTATTTTAGCAGACAGCGAAGAGGATGCTATTGCTGCTGTTGAAGATATGTTAGCCGCTAATGCTTTTGGTGATGCTGGACATCGGGTGGTTATTGAAGAATTTTTACAGGGAGAAGAAGCTAGTTTTATCTGTATGGTTGATGGAGAACATATTTTAGCTTTAGCTACTTCCCAAGATCATAAAGCTCGTGACAATGGTGATAAGGGTCCAAATACTGGCGGCATGGGAGCCTATTCACCAGCACCAGTTGTGACTCCTGAAATTCATGCTCGTATAATGGCAGAAGTTATTGAACCAACAGTGCGCGGAATGGCTGCTGAAGGAAATCCATATACAGGCTTCTTATATGCTGGAGTTATGATTGATCAACAAGGAATTCCAAAAGTTTTAGAATACAATTGCCGCTTTGGCGATCCAGAAACCCAACCGATAATGATGCGTTTACGCTCAGATTTAGTTGAATTATGTATGGCTAGCTTAGAAAAACGCCTTGATCAAGTTACAGCAGAATGGGATTCACGCGCTGCTTTAGGGGTAGTTTTAGCCGCTAGTGGTTATCCGGCACAATATAAAAAAGGCGATACTATTAATGGATTAAATGAAGCGGCACAATTAGATGGAAAAGTATTTCATGCAGGCACAGCAGAACAAGATGGGGAAATTGTCACTGCTGGAGGGCGCGTATTATGTGCCTGTGCGCTTGGAGACACTGTCGCAGAAGCACAAACAAATGCCTATGCAATTGTTGAACAAATTAGTTGGGATAGGGTTTATTGTCGTACAGATATAGGGTATCGGGCATTGGCACGAGCTTAATGAGGAATTAATTATGGATATTGTAAATAATATTTACCACAATTTAGAAAGATTACCTTCTCAACAAAAATCAGAAGTTCTTGATTTTATCGAATATCTAATTTTTAAAAATGATAAAAAATTAGCTGCATCACAAACACACCGTAGTATTTTAGAACTGCGTGGCTTAGGTAAACATGTTTGGCAAAATATCTCTGTAAAAGACTATATCAATGCGGAGCGTGATTCATGGAATGGGTAAAAGCATTAGAACCCGGGCAACTGGTTGCATTAAATACGGCTCCACTGATTTATTTTATCGAAGAACACCCTATCTATTTGCCTATTGTCACTCCATTTTTTGAACAACTTGATCAAGGTAAAATAAAAGTTGTTACCTCTGTTATTACTTTATCAGAGGTGTTAGTAAAGCCTTTACGTGATGGAGAAACGAAATTAGCTCAACAATATCGAGAGATTTTACTTAATATTAATGGTTTAATAACAGTAGAAGTTTCTATTGATATAGCTGAAAAAGCAGCACAATTACGGAGCCAATATTCATTACGCACGCCTGATGCCATCCAAATAGCAACAGCCTTACAATCGAATGCAACAGCATTATTAACAAATGATATTCGTTTACCACCTGTTTTGCCGGGATTGCAAATGTTGATGCTGGACAATTTTTTAACTTCAAAACAGCAACATGTTTAAAATAACCCCAAAACAAAAACACCTCCAAGCCTACTATAAAGAACTCAAAGAATTTGAGCGTTTAGGGCAAGCCCATGAAGGCACAGTCAAAATAGCTTTTCAACATCTTTTAGAGGCGATTGCTAAACAATCTCAATGGGTATTAACTCAATAAAACACCTTAAATAGGGGCAAAAAGCGCATTCGTTTAGATGGCGTTTTATTTGACAATACCAATATTCCTCGCGGCTATTGGGAAGCTAAAGATTCTAAAGATGATTTAAGTAAAGAAGTTCAAAAAAAGCTTTATCAGGATAATTATCCTGATGATAATATTATTTTTCAGGCACCTAATCGCGCCATTTTATATCAGAATGGGCGCGAAGTTTTAGATTTGTCTTTAGTTGAACCAACTAATTTGGTCAAAATTTTAGCCGCCTTTTTTAATTTCAAACGCCCTGAATATGAGCAGTGGGATTTGGCTGCGGATGAGTTTAAAAGTCGGGTGCCAGAATTATCAAAAAAACTATTAGGCTTAATTCAGCAAGCGCGTGTTGACGATAAAGACTTTAAAGCGGCTTTTAACAATTTTGCTGAGCAATGCCATCAAGCGATTAATCCTAATCTAACCGACGCGGCTATTGAGGAGATGTTGATCCAGCATCTACTCACTGAGCGCGTTTTTCGCCGTATTTTCAATCATCCTGATTTTGCCAAGCGCAATATTATTGCCCGTGAGATTGAGAATGTGATTGATAAGCTGACGGCGCACTCTTTCAACCGCGATACTTTTTTTGATGATCTCAAGTATTTTTATAAAGCTTTAGAGGATGTTGCTGCGACAATTGATGAGTATGATTATAAGCAGCATTTTTTGAATACGGTTTATGAGCGATTCTTTCAAGGTTTTTCGGTTAAGGTAGCAGATACGCATGGGATTGTTTATACGCCGCAACCGATTGTGGATTTTATGGTGAAGTCGGTTGATGAGATTTTACAAAAGGAATTTGGCAAGTCTTTAGCCAGTGAGGGTGTGCATTTTCTTGATCCGTTTGTGGGAACTGGTAATTTTATTGTGCGGATTATGCGCGAAATTGCGGCTCAAAGTCGTTTAGCTTTAAAAGAAAAATATACTAAAGAGTTGCACTGTAATGAAGTGATGCTGTTGCCGTATTATATCGCAAATATGAATATTGAGCATGAGTATTTGGATTTGATGGACAAAAAATATCAGCCATTTGAGGGGATTTGTTTGGCGGATACCTTTGAGTTGGCTGAGGGTATGCAATCTGATATGTTTGTTCCAGAGAATACTGAGCGAGTCAAAAAGCAACAACAAACTAATTTTTTCGTTATTATTGGGAATCCACCTTATAATGCGGGGCAGATTAATGAGAATGACAATAATAAAAATCGTAAGTATAAGGTGATTGATGGACGGGTTAAGAATACTTATAGTAAGGAGTCTAAGGCGACTTTAAGAAATGCTTTATCTGATCCTTATGTGAAGGCGATTCGGTGGGCATCGGATCGGATTGGGGATGAGGGTATTGTTGCTTTTGTGACTAATAATGGCTTTTTGGATAATGTTGCTTTTGATGGGATGCGTAAGCATTTAGGGGAGGATTTTTCTAAAATATATGTGTTGGATTTAGGCGGTAATGTTAGAAAAAATCCCAAGCTATCAGGCACCACGCATAATGTTTTTGGTATTCAAGTCGGTGTCAGTATCAATTTGCTGGTTAAGAGAAAGGACAGCAAAAACACTGATATTTTTTATGCTCGTGTTGGTGAAGATTGGCGTAAAGAGGCTAAATATGCTTATTTAGATGAAAAACAACACCTCGCTCAAGTCGAGTGGCAAATAATTACACCTGATAAAAAACACACTTGGCTAACTGAGGGCTTGCATTCAGAATTTGAGGAGTTTTTGCCGTTAGGGAGTAAATCTGCTAAAGCTGAAAAGGGGATTACGGAAGGGGTTATTTTTAAGACTTATAGTGGCGGTGTAAAAACTAACCGTGATGCTTGGGCATACAATTTCAATCAATCCGAATTAGCTGATAACATGCAGCGTATGATTGAAACTTATAATGAACAGGTTTTTAAATGGACACAACAAGCAGATAAGCAAACTCAAGTTGATGATTTTGTGGAAAGTGATGAAAGCAAGATTAAGTGGAGTGGTGATTTAAAAATCTGTCTTAAAGCCGGAAAAATGGCAGAATTTTATGATGAAAAAATAAGACAATCTCTTTATCGACCTTTTACTCGTTCATACCTATTTTTTGATAGGACAATGAACAATAGAGTTTATGTCTTCCCATCTATTTTCCCCACACCTGACACTGAAAATGAAAATCGGGTGATTTGTGTTAGTGCTGTTGGCAATAATAAGTCATTTCATTGTTTAATGGTTAATCTCATTCCTGATTTGCATTTTACAGGTGATTCTCAATCCTTTCCTTTCTACACCTACAACGAAGACGGCACCAACCGCACCGAAAACATAACCGACTGGGCACTAACTCACTATCAAAACCACTACAAAGACAACACCATCACCAAATGGGCTATTTTTCACTACGCTTATGGACTACTCCATCACCCCGCCTATCGTGAAAAATACGCCGCCAACCTCAAGCGCGAATTGCCCCGCTTACCAATGGCACCCGATTTTTGGTCATTTTCAAAATCAGGCGAAAAATTAGCTGATTTACACCTCAACTATGAAGACGCTACACCCTACTCACTCAAAGTGATTGAAAATCCCAAAGTGCCTTTCAATCTGCGAGTAGAAAAAATGCGCCTTTCTAAAGACAAGAAAAAATTAATCTATAATGATTTTCTCACATTGGATGGTATCCCTAAAGAAGTCTTTGATTATAAGCTTGGTAATCGCTCCGCTCTCAATTGGGTGATCGAACAATATCGCGTCAAAGTCGATAAAAGAAGCGGCATCGTCAATGATCCCAACCGTGAAGATGATGAGACTTATATTCTGGAAATGGTGAAAAAGATTATCACAGTGAGCTTGGAGACGATTAAAGTGGTTGAAGACTTGCCTAGTGACTTTGGGGCTAATTTGTAGTATTTTACCAAGACACGCCATGAAAATTAGAAAATTGCATATTGATAATTACAAAGTATTTCAAGACTTTAATCTTGACTTCACCAATAATGGGAAAGCACAAAGTCTGGTTGCTATAGCTGGAATTAACGGTAGTGGAAAAACGACACTACTTAAAGATTTTATCTACCCAATATTTCATAAAAAAACTATCTTAAACAATAGTTTTATTCAAATTGAATATCAAGAAAACCATTACAATAAAACACTGAATATTGATACAAATTTTATCAGTGACAATGTTTCGTTTCCAAAATTGCAAAACATTTTATTTTATCAAGCCGGAGTAACTGAGAACCAAAGTGCCAAAGAAATAATTATTCAATTTATAGATCATCTAATTTATGAACAAGACCAAAAAAGCAGCGAAGCATATTTTGCCACTCAAGAAATCTTACAATCCATCTTTCCTGACTTTAATTTACAAATAGAATTTAAAGGAATTGATAAACGAAGACAAGTTTTATTTAAAAATGAGCGCAGCGATAACATTACGATAGATGATCTATCTAATGGAGAACAAGAACTTATTACCAAAGCTTTTTCCTTATATCTTAGTGATGTCAAAGACCATATTATTTTAATTGATGAACCAGAAAGTTCTTTGCATCCAAATTGGCAAAGTCAGATTGCTCACATATACCAAGAATTTGCCAATAAGAATAACAACCAAATTATCCTAGCAACTCACTCCCCCCATATAGTAGCTTCAATTCATAAGGAACAAATACGTGTTTTAGTCAAACAAAACCATAAAATACGTGCCATTGACAGCTTTACGGGTTCATATGGTTGGCGTGTTGACCGAGTTTTACTGGAAATATTCCGGCTTCAAGGCTTGCGTACTCCATTGGTAGAAAGAAAACTAGACCATCTTCGTAAAATGATCTTTTCAGATCAATATACCACGGAAGAATTTAAGCACCTTGAGAATGAGCTAATGGAAACCATTGGTTATGATGATATGGATTTGAGCTTAACCCGAATGGAGATTGCGAAAAGGAAAATTAAAAGTGAAGCAAATCTCTAAACAAGAACCTCAATTATACCAAGACTTTATTCGGCAAAATTTACCTACTAAATGGAACTATGTCAGCTTATCTATTGGCTATGAATTACGTATGCATATTCTGATGGAAGAGCAAAATTATCAATGCGCCTATACAGAAATCCATATCGAACCCGAAGATAGCCATATTGATCATTTTAGAAAACAAAGTCTATTTCCAGATATGAGATTTGATTGGAATAATTTGCTAGTTTCTGGTAATAGCGAAGCTTATGGAGCAAAGTGTAAAGATAAAAAGCTAAAAAAACAAGAAGATTATCAACTTCTTATAAATCCAGTGATTGACAACCCTAAAGATTACTTACTATTGGAACAAAGAAAACAAGTTATCCATGAAGTTAAAGAAATGTACAAACAGTTCACAGTCGAAGAATTGATCAAATATATTGGAAAATTTGAAAGTTTAATACGGAGCATATACTCTGATTTAAAAGCGATTGAAAAAGTAGCCAAATAGGTGGGTTCCACCACATTTATTGTTTTTATAGCACCGCTTGCGGCTAATGGCGGAGTTGGTGCATGGGCAATAGGTGTTTCTGGTGTGATTACCATATATAAAAAAATAGAATACTACGATCACTAGAATAGATTGGGTGTTTTTTCTCTTGGCAATGATCTCTTTACCCTTATGATATATTACTTCCGATCCATTATGGGCAGGATTTACTCCAAGCTTCAGGAAGGCATATCTAAACCCTTTTTATCTTGTTAGTTATTTATAGAAGACGCATACACAGATGAAAATCACTAAAATAAACATTAAAGATTATAATCAATTCAAAAACCTCAAATTAGATTTAACTTACCCCAAAGGGCATCAAAAAGAGGGGCAAGCTTTAGAAAAAATTTGCTTTCTAGGGCAAAGTGGTACCGGAAAAGCTAGTTTATTGAATGTTTGTAAGATTATTTTGAGAGCAAGTTTTAAACAAAATAATAAGGGTATTTGGGAAGCTGATATAAACCAAGCAATTCATTTTAACCATAACGCCACTATTTCAACTCAACACAGAAGATACCATAATTCTGATTGATGAACCAGAAAGATCATTATATCCAGATATCCAATAAAGAACTTCTAACTGCAATTGCAATTGCACTTACCTTTATAGCGTTTTTACCATATATGTTGCCTTCTTAGCATATATAAAAAAATCGAATACTACAATCACTAGAATAGATTGGATGTTTTTGCCCTTATGGTATCTTACTTCCGATCCATTATGGGCAGTAGTGATATTAACAACAGTGGATGTGTTAGGATTTGTTCCCAGTTTCAGGAAGGCATATCTAAACCCTTTTGAGGAACAATTGACGTTTTTTGTGATTATGGTAGCACGTAATCTGATTTCAATTATGGCGTTGGAACATTATTCAGTGACAACGGTTTTATTTCCTGCAATTATCGCTTCTTGGAAACAAAGCGTGATAATTGTGCAATATTGATTGGTAAATCGGCAAAACGATCTTGAAAATTGTTGTGCTAATAGCGTAGTTGGTACTAAAATGGCAACTTGTTGATCAGCAGTTTCTTCAAATGCTTTTCAGGTAAAAAATCAAATAAAGTCTGAGTATGCTCAAAAAACAGCGGCAAATAAAAGCTTAGAACGCTGAGATTCAGGATCAAAATAACGAATACTATTTATAGTATTATCATCAAACAACTCAATTCGACAAGGCTGACGACAACCCATAACAAACAAATCATTTCACGTATGACTATTTATGATATTATAATTAAAAACTTGAACTAATTTTGACATACTAAAACTAAATGCAATTTGAATGGAATGAAGACAAAGCTAGGCTTAATATGCGTAAACATGGAGTCAGTTTCCGTGAAGCTTTAACAAGCTTTTATGATCCCAAACAAGTGGTGTTTTATGATATTGATCACAGTGAAGATGAAGATAGAGAAATTTTATTAGGTCATTCTAATCAAGCACGGCTTCTGCTTGTAGTTTATACATTTAGGAACGATAGAATTCGTATTATTTCAGCAAGAGCTGCAACACGCAGAGAGGCACAAGATTATGCGCGAGGAATATGATTTAAAAACACTAAAAGTTAAGCGACGTGGTATATTGCCTCGCTTAGAAGGGCAATCTCCAGAGCAGGCTCAAGTAAAAATAACTATTACTTTAGATGACGATTTGGTTGACTATTTCAAGGCAGATAGCGAACAACTAGATACTAAAATTAATCAAACACTTCGCCAAGCTATACAACAAAAATTAGTACCTAGTTTAGTTGATATGGAAAAAATTAAGAAGGTACTATTACAAGATTCAGATTTTATTAGTCAAATTGCTTACAAAATAAGTCATAAAACCTAGAGTTTTATATAATGCCTAAGCACACAAGTGCTTAGTCAACAAACTGACCCTACAAGGATTTTTTCATAAATATTATCCAACAATTCACACCGCTCCTCAAACGATTCAATTTCCATATCCAATAGCAACTTATTCTCTCCTCCAAATTTATATTTATAAGGGTTTTCTTGAATGAGTTGCACAATTTTGTGTGGTTCAACTTTGGTGTTTTCATCAAATATTATGTAGCCGCCACTGGAACTAAAGTCAATTTTTGTGATTCCTAATGGCATGGCTTTTATTTTTAGTTCTGTTATATTTATCAATGCCTTGCTTTGTTCTGGTAGTAAGCCGAAGCGATCTATTAGTTCTATTTGTATGTCATCTAAGGATTCTAATGTTGGGGCGTTGGCTATGCGTTTGTACATTATTAGGCGAATATGTACGTCGGGAATGTAGTCGTTTGGTAATAGAGTTGAGTGGTATAGGTTTATTTCAGTGCTGGTTTTTGGGATCTCTTCTGATTTTAGGGATTTTATCGCGCGTTCTAATAGTTCTGCATATAAAGTATAGCCAATTTCTTGCATATGTCCACTTTGTTCGCTACCTAATAATTCTCCAGCTCCACGAATTTCTAAATCATGAGTTGCTAAGGTAAAGCCCATTCCTAATTCTTTTATGCTGCCGATTGCATCTATGCGTTTTTGGGCATCTTTTGTCATTTTTTTAGGTATAATTAAATAGGCATATGCTCGATGATGGGAACGCCCTACTCTTCCACGTAGTTGGTATAATTGGGCTAAGCCTAGTTTGTCTGCGCGGTTTATAATTATCGTATTTGCATTCGGTACATCAATACCTGTTTCAATAATTGTTGTACAGACTAAGATGTTAAAGCGGCGATGATAAAAATCTTGCATTACTTGTTCAAGCTGACGTTCACCCATTTTGCCATGCCCAACTTTTACCTTGGCTTGTGGTACTAAATTTTCTACATCCTCTGCCATTTTTTCAATTGTTTCAATGTCATTATGCAGAAAATATATTTGTCCACCGCGTTTTAATTCACGTAAAATGGCTTCAATTATTGTCGAATTATCCCATTGCTTTATAAAATTTTTAATTGCTAAGCGGCGGGTTGGTGCAGTGCTAATTATTGATAAGTCTCGTATATGCGATAATGCCATATTTAATGAGCGTGGAATTGGTGTTGCTGTCATTGCGAGAACGTCTATTTGCGCTCGTAATGATTTAAATTGTTCTTTTTGTTTAACTCCAAAACGGTGTTCTTCATCAATAATTATTAAGCCTAAGTTATGGTATTTAAGGCTTTTTTGTAATAGCTTATGAGTGCCAATTATTATTTCTACTTCGCCTTTTGAGATGGCTTCTAAAGTTTCAGTTTGTTGCTTCTTGGAAACAAAGCGTGATAATTGTGCAATATTGATTGGTAAGTCGGCAAAACGATCTTGAAAATTTTGATAATGTTGTTGTGCTAATAGCGTTGTTGGTACTAAAATCGCCACTTGTTGCCCATCCATTACTGCTACAAAAGTGGCACGCATTGCAACTTCTGTTTTTCCAAAACCAACATCTCCACATATCAATCTATCCATTGGCGTGGCAGATGACATATCTTTAATAACTGCATCAATAGCGGTTTGTTGATCAGGAGTTTCTTCAAATGCAAATGAATCGGCAAACTCTTGATAATCTTGTTTATTTATTTCAAAACTTTGTCCTTTTTGAGCAGCGCGTTTTGCATAAATATCTAATAATTCAGCCGCTACATCGCTAGCTTTTTCTGTTGCTTTTTGTTTAGCTTTTGACCATTTTTCTGTGCCTAACTTATGTAATGGCGCACGCTCAGGATCAATTCCGGTAAATCGGTTAATTAAGTGTAAAGAAGATATGGGTACGTATAATTTATCTTGATTTGCATATTCTAATTGTAAAAATTCGGCTTCAATATTAGCAACATTTAAAGTCACTAATCCTTGATAACGCCCAACACCATGTTCTTCATGCACAACAGGGGCAGCGATAGTCAGTTCTGTAAGATTACGAACAATCGCATCAGTATCATTTTTTGTTTTACGCCGACGCTGATAAATTAGTTTACCAAATAATTGAGTTTCACTAATTACCGCAATAGCAGATAAAATTAAACCTCTTTCTAGCGGCGCCACTGTTAAACAAAAGTTTGCATCACTAGCTAAAAATTCTGACCAATTCTCTACCAAGCTTGGTTTTAATTTATATTTATTAAATAGATTTAATAAACTTTCACGTCGCCCATTAGTTTCTGCTGCTATTAAAACTCGCCCATCAAATTCAGTTAAGAATTTTTCTAAAGCGGCTAAAGGTTTTTTACTATGAGTATCAACTGGTAATTTGCGAGTTTCTGATTCAGTGATAGAAATATGTGCAAAAGGTTTAATTGCTGCAAAAACTTGATTAGCTTGCAAAAACAATTTACTAGGAGCTAATGATTCTACATCTAACTGCTCATAACGCTGATTAACTTCTTGCCAAAATTGTTCAGCCTTTTCTAACACTCCAGCTAATGTAAAAATAACACAATTACTAGGTAAATAATCAAATAAAGTCATCAAATTATCGCGATTATCTAAAGGCAATTCACGCGCTGGTAATATATTAATCTGATCAACTTCAAACTTAGAACGCTGAGTTTCAGGATCAAAATAACGAATACTATTTATAGTATTATCATCAAGCAACTCAATTCTGCAAGGCTCACGATTGCCCATAGCAAATAAATCAACCAAATTAGCACGAAGCGCAAACTCACCATGCTCCATCACCTGCTCAACACAAGAATAGCCATTATTTTCTAATTGTAAATCAAAATAATCACCAACGGCAAGTAAACTACTGTTATTAATGATATAATCCACAGGAGCAAGACGCTGCATTAAAGTATTAACAGGCACACACAGAACACCACGTTCAATAGTTGGCAACTTATATAAAGTAGCTAAACGCTCAGAAATAATATCCTGATGAGGCGAAAAAAAATCATAAGGCAAAGTTTCCCAATCAGGAAACTGCAACTTATCAGTAGGTGCATAAAACTGAATCTCATCCATTAAACTTTGCGCTGATAGCAAATCAGGAGTAATAACAATAAAAGGCGCATTCTGAGCCACTTGGCTTAAAATCAAACCTAGACTGCTGCCAGATAGATTGTTCCAAGTTTGATGTTGTTGGGGTTTGTAGCTTAGTGGGGGGTTTAAGGGGTTTATCATGTGGTTGAATTTTAGCAAATATTTACATTATATCATAAGTTTAGAAGTTTTTACATGATGTAGGATGTATCAGTGATAGCATCATGCACCGATTCATAAATTGCAAAGCTTTTGTGTATTTTTATATAAAGGTGTAATTACCACATCACCTTTTACATTAACTGATAATCTTGTTGTTATAGGTTGGGGCAATTCACAAACTCAAGGTTGGGATTTTAGCGATGCTAAAGTGGAGGCAATAACAAATATTGCCATTGATAAAAACATCACTGGTAATGAGTTCTATTATTATTGGAATGCTTATGGTGGCTGGAGTACAAATGGCTTAACTTTAAAATAGGTGGAAATCATCTGTTAAATTAACTGTTGATGGAAATAATAGCTGGAAGATAATTGACAAAAGCGATGGTTATTTTAATATCTGTCAAAGTAGCGATACAAATAAATGCTTACATAATGAGTATGGAAATCTTCAACTTAGCGATATTGAAAGTCATTGGTATAGTGCAATGTGGTATTTTGAAGATGCTGAAAATGGATATATTAATATCCGTAATAAATGGAAACAATCAGAATACATTCACATTGAATATGGTTCCCCTGCTGTTGGCGAAATAGAAGCGGGCTGGTTCAGTGCTCAATGGAAAAGGTTTAAGTTTTAAACTATCAGCCTTGGAACAAATTCCAAGGCTCACGACTACCCATTCATAACAAATCAAAACAATCACCTACCGCAAGCAAACCACCCTTATTTATAGGTTAATGGGGAATTTAAGGAGTTTATCATGTTGTTGAAATTTTTTTAAATATAATCTAAAATTAAAATTTTATCACAAGTTTAAAACTATGCGCAACAAATATGATTTAAAAACATTAGCCATACTATTGCTGTTAGTTTCCTGCTCACCAGCACCAGTGGCTCCAGTTTCTGATTTACCCCTTAGTTTTAATGCTGCTATTCCTATTTTAGCCAATAATTTGATGATGCAAGTAAAAAGCAAACAAAGCTTATTAGACAATTTTAGTAAAAAAAATATTGTCATTGATCCCTTTATGGATATCAAAAGTCATGAAGTTCTCAAGGTAAGTCAACAAATTGAAAAGATTTTTGTTGCGGAAACGCAGAAGGTTTTTGGTAATCAATTCAGCATTGAGCGTTTAACTCCAAAGAATATATATCAAGCTGATTATGTGATACATGGTGTTATTATGTATGAACCATATAAAACAAATGGGAATTACTATCATATTATATCATCTGTGATAGAGAAAAATAAGGGTAAAGTTATTGCGAAATCTGATGTTTGGATTTCCAATCAAACATTGGATTATACTCCAATAATAGATAGCCCTATAGTTCTCCCCAATATTCAAAGTATCACAGAAGATGTAGTGACAATAAAAGTTAATGCAAAAGTACCAGCAAACTATAATAATGTATTAGAAATACAAGCTATAATAAATAAGGCTGAAGAGGCTTATGGCAATAAAGATTATGATACAGCATTAGATTTATTTACTATCGCCACTGAGCAGCAATCTTTTGATCAAATGAGCATGATAAAAGCCTATATTGGTTTATATAGAACCAATATTATTTTAAAAGATTTAAATGCTGCGGAAACAGTTTTTGAAAAAATAGTTAGCTTCAATTTTGAAAAAAATGGTATTTTAAATGTAAAGTTTATTTTTTCAGTCAGCAAAACTAGTTTTGATGACACATTGGCAGCCGAATATCCCTTATGGTTACGTCAAATTGGTAAATATTTTGAGCAGAAGAATCTTTGTTTAGACATTGTTGGGCACAGTAGTCATACTGGAAAATTACCATATAATTGTCAGTTATCTTTAGATCGTGCTGTAGCAATTCAACAAAAATTACAAGCTAATTTTTCAAACATTCATTCAATAACTTATGGTAAGGCTTGGGCAGAAAATCTTGTAGGTTCAGGCACTGATGATGCTCAAGATGCGATTGATCGTAGAGTTGGATTTAAATTAGCAAGTTGCCCGATTAGTGATAATCGAACTAGAAAAAATAAAATCGAGGATTGTGTGAAATTAGCTTCTTCTAAATAAAATTGGAACACATTTTGATATACTCAATTATTACTTAACAACAAAAGAAAATTATTCCATGAAAATATTAGTAACTGGTGGCGCAGGTTATATTGGTAGTCATACTTGTATCGAATTACTCAATGAAGGGCATGAGGTTGTCGTTGTCGATAATCTGTCAAATAGTAAGGAAGAATCTTTACGTCGAGTTCAAGAATTAACCGGTAAAAGTTTAAGTTTTCATAAGGTAGATTTACGAGATAAAGCGGCATTAGATGCTGTTTTTAAGGATGCTGCTATTGATTCTGTAGTTCATTTCGCTGGGCTAAAAGCGGTAGGTGAATCTGTCAGTATTCCATTGAGTTATTATGATAATAATATTAATGGTACTTTGGTGTTATGTGAAGTCATGGCAGCAAATGGTGTCAAAAATATAGTATTTAGTTCCTCTGCTACAGTTTATGGTGATCCTGCAACTGTACCAATTACTGAAGATTTTCCATTGTCTGCTACTAATCCTTATGGTAGAAGTAAACTATTTGTTGAAGATATATTAAGTGATATACATGTATCTGATAATTCTTGGAATGTAGCTTTATTACGTTATTTTAATCCAGTTGGAGCGCATGTTAGTGGGCGTATTGGAGAGGATCCAAATGATATTCCTAATAATTTAATGCCTTATGTGTCTCAAGTTGCTATTGGTAAATTGGAAAGTTTATCTGTCTTTGGTGATGATTATCCAACTCCTGATGGTACTGGTGTTCGCGATTATATCCATGTGGTTGATTTGGCTTTAGGGCATGTTAAAGCCTTAGAAAAATTAACTACTAATCCGGGTGTGGTAATTTATAACCTTGGTACTGGTAATGGTTATAGTGTATTGGATATGGTAAAGGCTTTTGAAAAAGCTTCTGATAAAACAGTTGCTTATAAAATTGTAGCTCGTCGTTCAGGCGATATTGCGATTTGTTATGCCAACCCTGCTAAAGCCAAGCAAGACATTGGTTGGGAAGCAACAAGAGGAATTGAAGAAATGTGTAATGACGCTTGGCGTTGGCAGTCTGACAATCCTAACGGATATTAAACACTAAAATATGTTTCAAAAGCGTAAAACCGAAAAGCGCAAAACCATCACTGAATATATCATTGATGAAAGCATTAAGATAGCAGAAAGTGTAGGTTCATGGTGGCTGACTGTTATCTTTTTGATTGTCATTGGTTGGCTGGTAGGCTTGCAACAACAAGACATTTTAATACAATTTTATGTGCCTTTGACTTATACCATATTTTTGTCCATGTTTTATAGTGCGCCAATCAATGGATTGTTAGCTGGCTATCTTTCCGATCAAATCTTTGTGGATAATTATCGCCCTGTATTAGCTAATCTCAGCGGGGCATTATTATTTAGTTTGCCGATAATTTTTATCCTAACTTTTTTATTATGTGTGTCTTTTTCTCATAAAAGCATTGGTTTTGCGGTAATTTTTGCCGCAATGACTGTTAGTTTAAGTGCAGTTTGGATTACTAATAATGTAATGGCAATTTTAAAATTAGGGCGAGTGGCTTTTATTACTTTTTCATTGGGCGTAATTTTTTCCTTTGCTCTAAACCTGATAACCATGAGAGTATTTGGTTTAGAAGGTATATTTATCGCGCTGATGTTAGGTTTTGGTGCAATTGCATTTATTCAGTATGGATATATAGTTAAGGGTTTTTATCGCGGTAAAGTAAATATATCTTTTACATTTCTAGGCAGAAATCCGGGCGCATTATCAAAAATGTCATTCTTTATATTTTTTAATCTGGCGCTGTGGATTGATAAAATAGTCTATTGGTTTATGCCACAAACTAGTTACCAATTAGATCCTTTATTTCGCTATTCTGATTATGATTATCCATTTTTCGTTGCCTTTACGATTTTTTCATTCAGTCAATTTCTGACTATGCGACGATTACAAGAATTAATCAAAGTTCCATATGCGCAATTTACGGATGCACTATTTTATAATTTTCCATTTTCCCGTTTGGATGAAGGTAAATATAATTTAATTCTTGGCTATCGTAAAATCTTTTATAGTCTAGTTTTGGTATATGGTGCGATTATTTTAATGATATTATTTAGTATTTCAGTAGGAATGATTCGTCTGCCTTGGCAAAATGAGTATTCGTTTTATCTATTGCTAATGTCAACATTATTTTTAGGAATATTTCTATTAAATTTACTAATTTTACAATATATGAACCAATATAAGTTATTAACTTGGTTATGTATTTGGTTTTTTATCTTTAGCGGCGGCTTTAGCATACTAATTATTCAATTAGAATTACCATACGATGGGCTTGCATTTTTTATAGCTTCTATGATGAGCTTCCTTATATCGTCTTATTATATAGATAGCCTGTTGGGGCATTGGGAAAATGTTGTTATTAAGGGGATTTCGGATAATTTTTAGATTAAAACATGTTTAGTTGGGCTTCTTATCGTCAGCCCAACCTACGAGTTAATGCTTTATAAGACGTTTATATATTATAATAAGGTTCAAATCGTCTTTTATCATAGTAAAACATTAAAAATTCATCCTTATCATCAAACAATCCTAAAATAATATCTAATGGTTCGCGGTAATAACGACTTCCTGCTTCTTCATCAAGTCTATCTATTAATGGTTCTTTCAATAATTTAATTACAATAGCTGGTTGGTTAATCTCAGGAAGTATTTTATTTGTTAATCCTTGTTTCCATTTCACTAAATCACCCACTTTAAATTCGTGATGTTCTAGTAATTTTTGATAAACTTCTATTAATTTTTGAGAATCATTGCGATTGTATTGTTTTTCTATATCGGTTTCTTTTAATAGGTTAGTTAATAGTTCTTCTAAGTTGCTTGATGAAAGTTCAGTTTTTAAGCTTTGTAAAATTTTATTTTCCATTGATAGAACCTTTGTGATATATCGTTTCACGTTTATTTTGTAACGATTTATGATAAACTTGCAACTGTTGTTCAGAACTAAGAGTGGATAAATTTTCTTTTAGCGATTGCTTTAATTCTATGACTATGAACATCAGTAGTAATTGTTGTCTGATATTATTTTGCAATAATTGTTCTAACTCTTTTAATTCAGCTTGCCTAACGTAATTTCTTGAATTATCAACTGGAGAAATGATAACCAAAGCACGATTGATTTTTAAATCATCAAACTCTATATTATAAAATTCTATGGGATTGCCATTATTTTCTAAATAATTTTGCAGTTCTATAAAAAAATTACTGTTAGATTCCACAATATCTACACCAGCCAATATTTTAAGCTCATCTTTGGTTAATATTTTCGAGATTTCTTTAGCAATCATGCTAACCGTTGCTAAATCGCTCTTGAGCGTATCTGATGAAATCAACAATCTAAAATTTGAATAGCTTTCCTTTTCAATTAACATTAAAAGATTTATAGGATATTTGCTAGATATTTCTTGTTTTAACTTTGTTATTAGTTTAGTTAATTCATTCTTCATTTAATTAACTCCTTATACAATCGTATTGAAGCACGTAATGATGCTCTTGCATCGTTCTTTGATTTATGGGCTATATTATAGCGTAATTGTTCATTCCAGCTAGTCATTGTTGACCAATAAGCCCATAATGGTGTGTTCTGATCATCAAAAATATCTTGCATTCCTGATAAAAATTTCAGATCTTCGAGTTTGTGCGTATAAAAAGTTCTATCATTGTCAAATCTAGCTGGCAGATATTTATTCCAACCTAATTTTTGGCATATTTTATATTTAAGAGCAAGTTCAACTGCGTAACCACATAAATAGATTGCGCCTTCATATCTTTGTTGCTTATAAAGAATAATAGCGTCATCTAATCTTGCTTTAGCAAGTATTTTTAAGTCGCTAGCATTTATAGAGTTAGGCATATTTAAAAAATATTATTAGTTATTAAGGGAATTTCGGATAATTTTTAAATTGATCAGCCTGAAATGAATCAGTAATTTTTTTGTTATAAGTAGGATTATCCAATATAGTCAATAAATATTCAGCAGGATTACAACCCACAATCGAAGTGCCAGTTATTTTTTCAAAAAAATGTGTAGCATCTTGACATGCTCCATAATAAGCCACTGTTCCATCGTGATTCATTAATAATAAATTATCAAAACTTTCAAAAGTATCACGACTAGGCTGATGTATTGTGATAATTGTGCTTAATTGATCTTGTCGTGTTAAGTTTTTTAATAAGCTTATAATTTTTTCTGCATCCACAGATGATAATCCAGAAGTAGGTTCATCCAGTAATAAAATTAATGGCATTGATATTAATTCATGTGCCAAATTCGCCCTTTTTCTTTCGCCACCACTTAAGCCGCGAATTCCTGATTCGGCTGAACCTATGACTGTATTTAAAAATTTATGTAATCGCGGTTTTTCAAAACCTAACTGAGAACAAGTATTACAAATAATATGGTCGCGGATTTTAGCATTCAATCCCATAAATTGTAATTTTAAACAATAACTTAAACTCTGATATACAGTTAATTCAGGAATCATCATATCATCTTGTGGCAAAAAACCTAACCATGCTCTTATTTGAGAATAATCTTCATGTATATTAATTTGCTCTTCATCGCGAGTTACAAATACTTGACCGCTATTTGGACGACGATAACCGCTAACTAAATCCAATAAGGTACTTTTACCACAACCTGCTGGTCCCATAATTGCAGTCATTGTACCCGGCTTAGCTCGTAAATAAATACCATTACAAAGCATACGACCAGCCAATTCATAATATAAGGCAGTAGTTTCTATGCCAACGCGCTCACGTCCTCGAAATAAATTTGGATTGATACCAATCTGAGTTTGTCCTAAACTAATTTTATTATGACCAGTTTGTATAATTTCTTCCCAAATTTTTGGCAATAAACTAATACCATCAAGCAATGTACCAGCATCTGAACCAAGGTCTTGAATAAATAAACGATCTCTGACACGTTTTAACACGGCATGTTTTTTAGCAATTTCTGGTACTTCAATTGCGGTAAAACAAATATGACAAGCCTTAGCACTTCCAATTATAATTTCAAAATCGCCACTTAGATTTATAAATTTATTTTTTTTATCATACATATATAGAAAGGTATTTTATGAGCATACAATCAAATTTAACAATAAGTTGTGAATTTTTTCCACCGCGCACTGATAAAGGTATGGTAAAATTGCGTGAGACGCGCAAACAATTAGAAGTCTTAAAACCTGCTTTTTTTTCAGTCACTTTTGGCGCGGGTGGTTCAACTCAAGAAAAAACCTTTGAGACAGTTAAAGAAATTCAACAACAATCTGACTTTGACGCTGCACCACATTTATCATGTATTGGTAGTACCCATGACAATATACTGAAATTATTAGAAGGTTATCAAGCAAATGGTATTCGACAAATTGTCGCATTACGAGGAGATGCACCTTCTGGTTGGGCTGGTAGTATTGGTGAGTTTCAACATGCTAATGAATTAGTGGAATTTATTCGTGCTAAAACTGGCTCGTATTTTCATATAGAAGTTGCCGCTTATCCAGAATTTCATCCACAATCGCGTAGTGTGAAAGCAGATTTAGATTTTTTTGTACAAAAAGTACAAGCTGGAGCTGATAGTGCGATTACACAATATTTTTATAATCCTGATGCTTATTTTAATTTAATTAATAATTGCACTCAACGCGGTGTTGATATTCCTATTATACCCGGAATCATGCCAATTACTAATTATGAACAATTAATTAGATTTTCTGATATTTGCGGAGCAGAAGTTCCACGCTGGCTACGTAAGCGTCTTGAAGATTTACGAGATGATACAAAATCATTACAAGATTTTGGCTTAGATGTCATCACAAGATTATGTGAACGTTTATTAGCAGAGGGTGCGCCCGGTTTGCATTTTTACACTTTAAATAAAGCAGATTATACCTTAGAAGTCATAAAACGTTTGAGTTTATAAAAGGAACCAGATAATGGCTCAATTGCCAAGTTTATTACTAGTCGATGATGATCCACTGATTGGTGAATCTCTTGCCTTTGTATTACAAGATAATTTTAATGTTGAATTAGTTGCTACTCGTGAGGAAGTAAAGCGTTTGCTTTATACTTTACCTGTATTACCTAATGTCGCTTTAATTGATTTAGGATTACCACCTAATCCACATAGCCCTGAAGAAGGCTTTGCCTTAGTGTCAGAATTATTAAATTTTAATCCATTAATTAAAATTCTGATTTTATCAGGGCAAGATACACAAGATAATGTTCGACATGCTTTGACATTAGGTGCAGTCGATTTTATTCCTAAACCTTGTGATATAGATTTGCTGAAAACGCGACTAAATCATCAGTTGATGATTTTAGGTGCTGAACAACATAAACCTCAAGAAAATCAAAAAGATTGTGGTCTTATTGGTGACAGCATGGCAATTCAAACCTTGCGTTCACAAATGCAACAATTTGCTAATTCACCATTTTCAGTATTAGTTGAAGGTGATTCTGGTACAGGTAAAGAGTTAATAGCACAATGTCTGCATAAGCAAAGTCAACGTGCTAATGAGGCTTGTTTAATCGTAAACTGTGCGGCTTTTACATCTGAGTTATTAGAAGCACAATTATTTGGACATGCTAAAGGTGCATTTACTGGTGCTAATTCAGCGCGTTCAGGTTTTTTTGAAGAAGCGACTAATGGTAGTTTAATATTAGATGAAATTGGGGAAATGCCCTTACAATTACAATCTAAATTATTACGTGTATTAGAAAATGGTGAATATTATCGTTTAGGTGAAACTCAAGTAAGAAAATCTAATGCGCGAATTATTGCTTCAACTAATCGTAATTTACGCGAAGAAGCTAAAAAAGGGCAATTTCGTGGCGATTTGTATCACCGTCTGAGTGTATTAACAGTTAAAGTTCCACCTTTATGTGATCGTGAAGAAGATAGTTTCTTGTTATTAAAACATTTTCAGAAATTTTATTCTGATATGGGAACTTTATTTCAATTAGATACAGATGCAAGAGAAACTTGGAAAAATTACGGTTTTCCGGGTAATATTCGTGAGTTACGCAATATTGTAATTCGTTTAGGCGTCAAATATCCTAATCAATTAGTCACCAAAGCACAATTAGACAATGAATTAGAACAGGCACCTAGTAATGATACATTATATGATGGTGATTCTGAACAAACAATTCTAAATCAATTAAATAAAGGTGGATTTTCATTAGATGAAATTTTATTAGAATGGGAACGCCGTTATATCAATGCAGCACTAAAAATAAGCCAAAGTAATTTAAGTCAAGCGGCTCGTATTTTAGGAATTAATCGCACAACTTTGTATAGCAAAATGCAACGTTTGAGTAAAAGCGGCAATTCTGTTGCAAATAGTCGTTAAATTTTAAAACCATCTATATTTATAGATGGTTTTTGCTAAATAATGAAAAATATTCCAGATATTAATATTCAAGTAGAGATGCGTAAATCTCATCTTTTCAGTGCCTTTGATGATAAACAATTTAAACAAATACTAGCTTATACTTTTAATCGTAAACTGTGCGGCAGCATTAAAAATTGCCTATAAATTAAAAAGGATAATTCACATTAGCCCCCACCATCCAAGCATCTGTATCATCGTTGTTAAACCGAAAATCTACTAAGAATGATAGTTCTAATCCAAAATCTATTTCCACATCAAGCCCGCTTTGCAATCGAACCGAGTTTCTGTGCTTAAAATCAGAAACGGGTATAAAAACCTTCTTGTCAGGTGACATCGAGTAGGAGCTGTCGATCACCCTAAATTCTTCTATTGTGAAATCGTGTTCTAAAGTCAAATTAGTGAATGTAGAAAAATTATGGGATCCATAGCGTAGTTGAACTCCTACTTCACCTATCAAGAATTCATTGATTTGTTCATCCACAATTTGTGTGAGCAGAACATTGCCTAGTTCCTGATAGTTATCTATATTGGTTTTAATGTAATTCAATTCAAATACTGGACCGAACTTCAAAAATTTATGTTTAAATAGGTATCCAGCACGAGTTGACAAGGAAACATCATAACCTTCATGGTTCGAGCTTACAGGAGAATCGAATCCCGGTCGATTAATTTTATAGTCATTATTTCCATATGCAGCAGCAAAGTCCATGAACAGTTGTTCTATGTTGACAGAGCCGAAAATACTAAACTGAGTTGAATGGATATCAATATTTGCCAGACCATAGTTTACATCACCATCAGTTTTGGAACGTTGCAAGGCAAGACCTAAACGCAGATTGGGTGCTAGCTGCATTTCACCACCTATCATGCTTGTGGTTATATTGTAATCAAAGCCAATAGCACCTAATCTATCGGAATGCTGTCCTTCTGCAAGATTGCGACCTCCAAATACAGTGAATCGTTTAGATAAAGGATGATCCAAGCGAGAAAGAAGACTAGTGTTGAAACTAAGTGTTTTAATCTGTGTCAACTCAGTTTGCGATGCAAGCGTCTCTGGTGCGAAGAGGAAATTGTTGACAAGAGTATTCAATGAAGATTGTGACAAGTTGCCTACCGGCGAAGCAGAATTTTGAGATATAGACGTAATATTGAAAACGCCATCTTGGAAGATGTTGAGAGTAGATGTATCTGAGATTTGAAATACGACTGCGCGATTATAATTACCTTGCTGCGTGATTGTTCCTACAGGATTTATACCAAATTGAACAACAGCAGTCCGGTTATAATCACCTTTTTGAATAAGATCTACAGCCGCAAAAGGGCCTAATTGAATCACGCCAAAAACATTGTTTTGTTCTGATTGATTGATGGCTTGATTTTCTCCCCACGCAGTGCAAGAGAACCATAAAATGCAATATATAAATAACTTACTCATTTTTTTAATTTTATTTGTTTAAATTAATGAGTTTATAACATGCACTTTTCTATCCAATTCACTTACAATATTTTTGATTGAATCTGTCCAAGAATAATCTACGGAACTCTTCTGAAACATCTAATTCCATACATCTGCTCCTAGTATCCGGTGGAGGAGTGGTGTACCTTCTTCTTCTTCTTCTTCTTGACTGTCTAATAACGGCACTGTTACCACGGCTACGCCGAATAATGGTTTGACTGTCAAAGTCGCGTTCAATCCAGAATTCGGACAACGGACCGTCCTGAGTGATCGTTGCGCTTGAGTTACCATGACGGTAGGTTTCTGTTGCGAAAACAATATTGCTAGCCGCAGCAACTAGAATAACAAACCCTTTCATCTTACTAGTTTGACTGTTTAATCACGGTGCTGTTACCACCGCTTTGCCGAATAATGGTTTGACTGTTAGCATCGCGCTCAACTATGGTTTCGGACTCAACACCATCCTGAGTGATAGTTGCAGTTGAGTTACGATTTTGGTAAACTTCTGTGCTGCTTTCTGTTTCGCTTGACTGTTGACTATTGCAAGCAACAAGAGTGCTAGTTGCAACGACTAGAATAATAAACCTTTTCATCTTATACATTCCTCCTTATAAACCTAAGCAAAATATAGTTGCTTATCTATCTCTATATCTATCTCTACGAGCTTGAGAAGACTGACGTTGACGTATCCGGGTAGAATTAACTTCACCGCTTTGCTGTATGTTATAGGAATTCCTTGATCCGGCTTGTATACCACCGAAGATATTGATGTCGGAATCCTGTCTAATAGACTTCTCGTTAGTCTTATCAGCCTGCACGTCTGCGTCAATACTTACTGTAGGAAAACGTCCATCTTTAAACTGATAATTTTGTTGAGCGTGTACATTGTATGCGAGAAGAGTACTGCTTACCGTTATTAAAATAACTAATCTTTTCATCTTGTATCCTTATTAAAAACTAAAGTCTAGTGAAATTTCATTGGTCCTAAAGACGGCATGGTAAAAACCAGTCGCCGCGCTTAAATGTTATCTTAATAACAATGTGGTCTTCTTCTGCATCTGCTTACTTCTCTCTGACGTACCCTAGCATCATTGTATGTGCCATCTTGTCCGACTTCGGCATTATTATGCACACCAGTCTGATCCAGACTAGAATAGTTGTCATGACCAAACTGAACATTGGTGCCACGATTGTAATAACCATCTTGGTAGATGTGACTAGTATTCACACCTCCACCCTGTACTACAGTTGCGTTGTTCCCTGCAAAGACACTGGTTTGGAAAGAGATAGAGCTAATTGCAAATATCAAAGCAGCACTTTTATGAATTGAGGTCTTAAACATGATATAATATCCTATTTACTATTTAAATGAATTTGAATTATGGGTACTATGATTAATCGAAATATGTAGTGCCTCGAATAATCATTTTTTGGAAAATATGCAATTTTACAACCAATTTTTATCTATAGACAATTTTTTTCAACACCATATAAATATCATATATGGATTTAAAAGTCAAGAAAAAACTTGGTCATCGAGTTAATAACATCTTGTTCTTCTACTTCTACTTCTGCATCTTCTGCTGCTCTGATTAACCCCTGCATTGTTGTAGCTGCCAGATTGACCGATTCGGCCATTATTATCACAACCTCTCTGATTCAGTCTAGCATTATTGCGATAACCACGCTGGATTATGTGACTATTATTAACACGTCCGTTCTGTACTACTGTGGCGTTGTTCCCGGCAAGGGCAGTGGTTTGGAATGAAATAGAGCTAATTGCTGCAAATATCAAAGCAGCACTTTTATGAATTGAGGTCTTAAACATGAGATAATATCCTACTTACTAAAATAATCAATTTTTGAAAATATATGCAATTTCCGACCCATATTCTAAATCATAATAAAATCATATCTCAACTGTCCAAACAATCTCAACAAGACTTATTATATTTAAAAGTAATTGATACCATTGATTCTACTAATACTTATGTCTTAAATCAAGCAGATTATCCAATTGCTTGTTTAGCAGAATATCAAACCGCAGGGCGTGGACGTTTAGGTAGGCAGTGGATTTCTCATTACGCTGGTGGAATTTATTTATCTATTAAGCATTCATATGCTAAACTCAATTTCTCTTTAACTGGATTAAATATAGCTTTAACTGTGACAATAGTGCGTGTATTACATAGTTTTGGAGCTACTGATGTCGCAATTAAATGGCCTAATGATCTGTTATGGCAAGCTCATAAATTAGCAGGTTTGTTATTGGAAAGTCGTTTTATTTCTTCGCGTTGTGAAGTAGTAATCGGTATTGGTTTAAATGTCAACATGCCTAAAATTAAATCTATTGATCAAGCTTGGATAGATTTAGAGACTATATTAGGGCAGAATGTATCACGCAATGATTTAGCCGCAGCCTTAATTGATCACTGTTTACAAACCTTAATGACTTATCCAAAAACAGGATTAGAACCATATAAACAAGATTGGCATCGCTTTGATCTTAGTTATGGCAAAATAGTAACTGTTAAAATACCTATTGCAGACGGAGAATATAAATTAATCACCGCCAAAGCCAATGGCATTGATGAACAAGGTGCTTTACAAGTTGGTAAACACAAATATGTATGTGGTGAAGTCAGTTTACGTTTATGAAATTATTAATAGATATAGGTAATAGTGCCATAAAATGGGCTATTCTAAAATCAGACCAAATTACAGCTCAACAATCCCAATTATATAAGCATGACAATTTTAAGACAATATTGACATCTATATGGCTACAAATGGAAATTCCTGTTGAAAGCGTTTGGATTTCTAATGTCGCTGGACCCATTATTACTGAATGGATAACTAAAAACTGGAAATGTCAAATACACTTTATTGGTAGTACATACAAGGAATGCGGGGTCATCAATGCTTATCATAAACCTGAACAATTAGGTGTTGATCGCTGGTTAGTCTTAATTGCCGCTTATGATATATTTAAATCTGATCCAATCTGTATTGTTGATTGTGGAACCGCTATCACAATCGACGTATTATCAGTCAATGGCAAGCATCAAGGAGGATTGATTATACCGGGCATAAACACTATGCAAGAGTCATTATTAGATAATACTTATGCTTTAAAACAATTGAATGCTGAAATAGTTTCAACTAACAAAAATATGTTATTGGCATATGATACGCATAGAGCTATAAATCTAGGTAGCTTATATGCAGTAATCGGTTTAATAGAATATGTAATCTCCAATTTGCAACCGATAAAACTAATAATTACTGGTGGCAATGCTCCAGCTTTAACGTCTTTATTAACCAGACCATATACATACATCCCTGATCTAGTTTTACAAGGATTGCGTGTAATTATAAATCATAGATTATGAGAAGTTTAGCTTTACTGTTAATTTTAGTTAATTTAATATTTTTTATATATCCAAAAAACCACAAAATTTCAGCTGAAACACAAACAACAACTTGTTTTAAAATAGGACCTTATAAAGATTTAAACCAGCTAAAACAGATAGAAAACCAGTTTAACAATCAAAAAGTTAAGATAGAACAAACACAACAGCTAATTTCAACATGGATTTATTTACCACCTTTTAAGAATAGAAAAGCTGCTATAAGAGCTAAATATAAACTGAAACAAAAAGGTATTGATCATTTTATGATAATTACAACTGGTAAATTTAAATATGCAATATCTTTAGGTTTTTTTAGTCAAACTAAATATATAAACAGACGTATTAAAGAATTAAAAGCAAAAGGTTTTCATAATTTTAAACAACAAGAACGTTATAAAACTAATTATTGGCTTACTGTAAAACTACCTAGCGAAGAATCATTAAAAAATATAAAACATGTATTATGCTATGAAAAATAATCACTTAAAAATTGTAGTCATAGATGACAGCCCTAGTTCAATATTATTATATAAAGCTAGTACGGATAAATTACCAGTAAATGTAACTTCATTTAATTTATCTGCCGAAGCTTTTACTTACTTAAAAAAACATAAACCTGATTTAATAATTTTAGATATTATAATGCCCGGCATGGATGGATTTACATTATTAAAAAAATTACGTGATTTACCGGATCATAAGATGACACCAGTTATCATTATGACATCAAAGGATTACTTTCAAGATCGTTCAATTGCAAAGCAACTTGGTGTCATAGATTTTATTATTAAACCTTTGCGTTTTAATGAAATTAATAAATTATTACGTAAATATATAACAAGCAAACCAACTTTAAAGGCGGCAACAGTTTGAATTATTTGAAATTTTGGGGAGTGCGGGGTTCTTATCCAGCACCATTTGGTAGTCACATGCGTATTGGCGGAAATACGGTTTGTGTTGAGTTAAGAGTTGATGATCATATTTTAATTTTGGATGGAGGAACAGGTATTATACCGCTAGGTAATTCATTAATAAAACAAGATAAAATAAAAGATGTTACCATTCTTTTAACTCATTATCATTGGGATCATATTTCAGGTTTACCGTTTTTTGTACCAGTATTTATACCGGGATGGAAACTTAATATTTATGGTCCGGGTAATAGTCAAGAAGAAATAAAAAAACGTATTTCTGGACAAATGATAGACCCATATTTTCCAATAGAAGTTGAAACATGGCTAGCAGATATTAATTACTTAATAGCTCATAAAGCTGAATTTGAATTTGGACCATTTAAAGTAGAAACTTTTAATGTTCATCATCCGGGTATAACTTTAGGCTATCGTATTACAGTACATGATAAAACCATTGTATATGTATCTGATCATGAACTGGGATTTTTGGATCAAGCAATAGATGCGCGTCAAAATGAATTTAATGCTTCTGAATCAGAAATTATGAACACTATAAAAGCAGAAGAAAGACAAATAGCTTTAGAGCATGTAAAAAATGCTGATTTGTTAATTCATGACGCACAATATACACCCGAAGATTATAAAATAAAAAAAGGCTGGGGACATTCTTGTTATGTTGATACAGTGCATTTTGCAATGGAAGCAAATGTAAAAAATTTATATTTATTTCACTTAGATCCAAATTATGATGATGATAAAGCAGAAGAAATTCATCTTGATACAATAAATATTCTTCGTCAACATAATTCACCAATAGTATCGAACATGGCGCGAGAAGGTTTGATTGTTGATATTGATAGTTTATAATTATATTTTTTTCAATAGTGAATATCTTAAAAAATGCAATACCCCTTAACCGGAAAATGGATAAAAAACTTATTGTGCTTTTGCTTCACAATATATTTCTTTTATTACTCGAAACCCAGAATTGGTAATACATCATTTATCTTTGAAGCAGATCATTAGCGGCTGCAATAAAACCATTTTTAATTGCCTTTCCTAAAATTCCAAACTGATTTGTTGTTGGAGTAGAACAAGCAGATAATAGATAAATAAACATATTACTTCTTACCATAGTTCACAAATTTTGATTTTATCACAAAGGATTAATTATTAATACTGGTATTATTTATGTAGTTGCTACACCAATTGGTAATTTGCAAGATTTAACCCCTAGAGCGCGAACAATTTTAGATCAAGTTGATTTAATTGTTGCTGAAGATACTCGCCATAGTCGTCATTTACTAAACCATTTTGGTATTAGAACCAGCTTACATTCTTTACATGAACATAATGAGCGGCAAGTTACTGAAAAATTATTAATACGTGTAAAAAATGGTGAAAATATCGCGGTAATTAGTGATGCAGGTACGCCGCTAATTAGCGATCCGGGTTATTATTTTTTACAACAAGCTCATGTTGAAAATATTACAGTAGTTCCAATTCCCGGAGCTAGTGCTATTATAAGTGCATTATCAGTTTCAGGTTTTCCGGCTAATAGTTTTTTATTTGAAGGTTTTTTACCAGCCAAAACTACTGCTCGTAAGCACAGTTTAGAAAATTTAGTAGATGAATCAAGAACTTTAGTTTTTTATGAAGCACCACATCGTATTATTGATTCTATTACTGATATGGCTGATATTTTTGGCGAACAGCGTCAAGCTGTATTAGCAAAAGAATTAACTAAACAGTTTGAAACTATTTATAGAGATAATTTCATTGGATTGTTAAATTGGTTACAAGCAAAAGTAGAACGTCAAAAAGGTGAATTTGTAATAGTGGTTGCTGGTGCATCGCCAATAAATAATAAAATTTTAACCCCTGAAACTGAACGTGTTTTTAATATCTTACGCCAAGAATTACCATTAAAAAAAGCCGCTAAATTAACTAGCGAAATTACTGGTGTTAGTAAAAACGTGATTTATAATTTTGGAATTTCATAATAGAATAGATAATGCTTGATTTACAAAAAATTCGTTCAAAAATTGATAATTTAGATGAACAAATCCAAGCTCTGATAACAGAGCGTGCCCATTTAGCTAAACAGGTAGCAGCAGCTAAGTATGCTGAAGAAGATAACCCTATTTTTTATAGACCTGAGCGTGAAGCAGAAGTTTTAACAAATGTAATTGCTCGCAATAAGGGTCCATTGTCTGATGAGACTTTAACTGGTTTGTTTCAGCAGATCATGTCAAGTTGTTTGGCATTGCAAAAACCTTTATCTATCGCATATTTAGGTCCAGAAGGCACTTATTCACAAGCTGCTGTAGAGAAGCATTTTGGTTCCAAAGTAGCAACGGTTGCACAACACACTATTGATGATGTATTTCGCGCTGTTGAAGCTGGTACTGCCCAATATGGTGTGGTACCAATAGAAAATTCTACTGAGGGTGCAGTTAATCAAAGTTTAGATAATTTTATTAGAGGTACATCATTAAAAATTTGTGGTGAAATTGAATTAGCTATTCATCACTGTTTTTTGTCAAATAGTAGTGAAATTAAACGTATTTATGCTCATAAGCAAAGTTTAGCCCAATGTCGTAATTGGTTAGCTAAAAATTTCGCCTCAATTGAATGTATTGCTGTGAATAGTAATGCTGAAGCAGCTAGATTAGCGGCAAATGAGTCTGATGCCGCTGCGATTGCTGGCAAATCAGCGGCAGATATTTATCAATTACAAGTTGTAGCTTCATGTATTGAAGATATTGATAATAACACAACTAGATTTGTGGTATTAGGACCACAAGAAGTACCAGCAACAGGCAATGATAAAACTTCATTATTAATTTCTACAGATAATAAGCCCGGTGCTTTGTATAGCTTATTACAGGCGTTTGCTGATAATAATGTCAGTATGACTAGAATTGAATCTCGCCCTTCGCGACAAGCTTTATGGGAATATATATTTTTTATAGATATTGAAGGGCATATTGAAGATGAATTAGTGATAAAATCACTCAGACATTTAAAAGAGCATAGTTCTTTTATGATGGTATTAGGTTCTTATCCACGTTATATATTAAATAAATTATGAAAAATATTTTTAGTAAGCAGTGGTCATTTTTTTGGGCTGGTGTAGTTTTTGGTGTTGCTCAAATTATATATATGATTGGGCTATGGATTGAAAAAGTAATGGCTGATAAAACCGCTATATTAAAGCCAATTACTGTAACTACTGATCTAGGAAAAATGTTTCGTGCTATGGAAGTAAGCTTTTATCATTTATTTAATATACCTGATTTTGAGCTTTATGGTAAGGCAATAGATTCCATAGCTGCTACTGGTGGTGCTTTTGTTCCCGGTGTTGGTTGGGCAATTGTTGGAATGATTGTTGGTGGTTGGCTAGTTGCACGTATGGAAAAAGAAAGCCGCTCTTGGGTATATTATCCACCCAAAGTTTTGCTTATTGCTTTTCTTGGAGGTATGATATTTAGTTATGGAACCCGCCTTGCTGGTGGCTGTACCCTTAATCATTTAATGGGTGGTATTCCTTTAATGAATATTCATTCATTTATTACTGTATTTTTTATGGCTGTAGGTGGTGCTATTGGTTTTTATGTATTAAGTCGTCTTGGTGTTGCTTCTTACTTTAAACATCAAGAAACTCGCTCTTATGTGTGTGGTAATGATCCCGGTGAGTCAATGACATATAAGTCTAATAAGACTGGAACTAGTAATCCTCTGTATTGGATTGGTGTGGTATTTCTATTTTGGTTTTTAGCTGTTGCTATCTACGGCGGATTATTTAATCCAGAAAGTTTACAACATTTAAAAAATGGAGAATTGGCAGCTTTTGGTAAATCCATTGATCATAAAGGTTGGATTTATTTTATTATTACTTTATCTGCTGGAATTATCGGCGGTATAGCTTTAGCTAAAAGTGGCTTTGGCACTGAATGCGCTTTAGTAGCATTGGAATCAGGTAAGGTTATGAAAAATAATGATTCTGTATATGCGAAAATGGGAGTGCCTCGTATAACTCGTACATTAATGCGCAGTTATTTACCTATGATTGGAATCATGGCTCATTGGGTGGTAATGTTGGTTTTTATTGTGTTTGCATGGATAGTGTTTGATGTAGCACCAGCTTTTTCAGGGCATATAAAGTTTCAAACCACTGCTGGTAATCTTATTGGTGGTACACTTCTTGGTTTAGGTGCAGTCATGTTGATTGGTTGTGAAATTCGATCATATATGCGTCTAGGAATGGGTTATGTAAATACTTTGGTTGGATTTATCGGATTTGCAGTTGGTTATTTACCATTTACTTTGAATTATGAAGCACATAAAGAATTTTTGCAATCAACGCTGATGATTGAAACTTATAAGATATATGAGTTGATATTTCCTGATAGCATTATTGGGCAAAAATTGGTGCTGTTACTTTGGTGGGTAGTATTGCTTGCTGGTTTAATTTGGATGATTAAATTGGGTGTTAAAAACACTGGCGCAGATACTAAATCGCTAATACATAAAAACACTGAAGAAGTTCAAAATGAGTTAGATGCAAAGGCTCAAAAAGAAGGTGGTACAGCTAATGGTGTAAATGTTCCCCTACCGGTTCCTGCTTAACAATTTTTAGACCTGACAGGTTTTAAAAACCTGTCAGGTCTGTCAGTTACACTAGTTTAACATTATGAAAACAAAAAACATTTTAATCTTATTATTCAATTCATTATTTTTATTATCATGTGTTAGTAACACAGCTACTATACCTCAAAGAAATAGGATAATACTGCCTGCAATACTTCCAACACTTCATGCTGTTATACTTGCTGATATTAATGATAACAAGATTGGCAAAAGTACTAAAGTAGATTTTAAGCATATTAATAACTTAGTACAAGATATTGCCATTAATACAGGAATGGTATTAGCAAAGCATTCAGTTATAGGAAGTGATTTAAATAATCAAAACGTAAGAACAATCATAAATAATCTTCCAGTAAGGAGAAATGATACGGTTATTTTTTATTATGCTGGTCATGGTAAAAATCCTCAGACAGGTACTCAATGGCCATCTATGATATTAAATGATGAAAATCTTGAATTAAATTTTGTTGTTAGTAAGCTGAAGCAAAAAAATCCACGCTTTTTTTTAGCAATAGCAGATACTTGTAATGATTTTCCTGATTCTAACATTTTCCCACCAACTGATAGGGGGACTCCTTCAAAATCAAATTATCAAAATCTGTTTCTGAAAACTAGAGGTTATATTGTTGCTTCTGGAGCTGAACCGGGACAATTATCTTGGAGTGATTCTAAATCTGGTGGTTTGTTTACCAATCAATTTTTAAATAGCTTGAAGAGACAACTTTCATCATTCCGTCCAGCAAACTGGCATACTATTATGAAATATGCTACTGCAACTTTTAAGTTACCCGAAAATGTGATACAACAACCTCAATATAAGATTGAGATTAGATAAAAACTATCAGACCTGTCAGGTTTTTAAAACCTGACAGGTCTTTTTAGTTAGCTTGGCACGCGAATATCATCAACCATACGCTTAATATGATCTGGTGTGGGAGCTGTAATCTTAGATACCAAAATAGCCACTGCAAAGTTGACAATCGCCCCTACAGAACCAAAGGCATTCGGTGAAATTCCTAAGAACCAATTAGCTTCCATATCGCCTAAGAATGCTGTTCCCGGTATGAAAAACAAGCCTTTATGCTGAAATACGTACAATAAGGTAATAGTCAAACCAGCAATCATTCCAGTAATCGCAGCCGTGCGATTGATGTTTTTCATAAAAATACCCATCATTAAAGCTGGAAATATAGAAGATGCTGCTAAACCAAAGGCAATTGCTACCGTTCCTGCTGCAAAGCCGGGTGGATGTAAACCTAGATAACCTGCTACCGCAATTGCACCTCCCATAGCTAAACGTCCAGCCATTAATTCCGATTTTTCAGACATATTTGGCGTAAAAACACCCCGTAACAAGTCATGCGAAATCGCCGAAGCAATGGCTAATAATAAACCTGCCGCTGTTGACAAGGCTGCTGCTAAACCACCAGCTACAATCAATGCGATAACCCAATTTGGTAAGTTTGCTATTTCAGGATTGGCAAGTACGATGATGTCACGATCAACTTTCACCATTTCGTTGCCTTTCCAACCATATTCAGCTTCAGCTTTTGCCGCAAACTCTTCATTTTGATCATTATAATATTGAATACGACCATCATCGTTTTTATCTTCAAATTTTAGAAGACCCGTTATTTCCCAGTTTTTGAACCATTGAGGGCGTTCTTCATAAACCAAGTTACCGTCTTCAGTACCAACTTCGCCTGTTTGAATCGTATTCATAAGATTCAAACGCGCCATTGCACCAACAGCAGGGGCGGTTGTGTATAATACCGCAATAAATAGCAACGCCCAACCTGCGGTAGCGCGGGCATCAGCTACTGTAGGTACAGTGAAGAAACGGATAATTACATGTGGCAAACCTGCTGTACCTATCATAAGTGACAAGGTAAACATGAACATATTCAGTGTATTACCCATAGTTTGGGTCGTGTATTGCATAAACCCTAGATCAACAATGACTTGATCTAGTTTATCGAGTAAATAAGTTCCATCAGCCATTGCACTACCCAAACCTAATTGAGGAATAGGATTGCCCGTCAATTGTAGAGAAATGAATATCGCAGTCATCGTGTAAGCAAATATCAGAATAACGTATTGTGCAATCTGTGTGTAAGTTATACCTTTCATTCCACCTAATACTGCATAAATAAACACAATTCCCATTCCGATAAACAAGCCCATTTCGTAGCTGGTTTCTAAGAATCGTGAAAAAGCCACACCAATACCTTTCATTTGTCCGATTACATAGGTAATAGAAGCAAAAATCAAACAAATAACCGCGACAATACGTGCAGTTTTAGAATAAAAACGTTCACCGATAAATTCTGGTACAGTATATTTACCAAATTTACGCATATAAGGCGCAATTAACAGAGCTAGCAGTACATAACCTCCCGTCCAGCCCATTAAAAATACCGAAGCCCCGTAACCATTAAAGGCAATCAGCCCCGCCATAGAGATAAAAGAAGCCGCTGACATCCAATCCGCCGCAGTTGCCATACCGTTAGCAACCGGATGAACATTACCACCTGCTATATAAAATTCACTGGTGTTAGAAGCGCGTGCCCAAATTGCGATACCAATATAAAGTGCAAAGCTTAGCCCTACAATACTATAAGTTAAAAATTGTAAATCCATATTTATCCTTCCTTTATTTTGTATTTACGATCTAGTTTATTCATCATGACCGTATAAAATACAATGATGAAAAGGAAGACGATAATGGAACCCTGCTGTGCAAACCAAAAGCCGAGTTTATAACCGCCAATTGAAATGGTATTTAGCGGTTCAACCAATAAGATGCCGAATCCATAAGAAACAATGAACCAGATCGCAAGACAAATCGCAATTAGTCTGAGGTTCTCTTTCCAATAGGCTTGCTTATTCTTTTGAGTCATTTAATATTTCTCCATTTAAACACACTGATAATGATTGATTCCAATCAGGAAGTTGGATACCAAAAGTGTTTATTAATTTTTGATTAGATAATACTGAATAGGCTGGGCGTTTAGCTGGAGTTGGATAATCAGCAGTGTTAATTGGTAACAGATTAGTATTGCTTGATGCTAAAATTGCTTTAGCAAATTCATACCAATTAGTTGTGCCGCCACAAGTTAAATTGTAAATTCCTGATATGGTTTCAATTTCATATAAAGGTGATTTTATTTGTGCGATAACTTGTGCAGTGGCTTCAGCAATTAAGCGACTCCAAGTTGGCGCACCTATTTGATCCGCAACTATTTTTAATTCATCGCGCTGTTTGGCAAGACGCTGCATAGTTAATAAGAAATTCTTACCGTGTAAACCATATACCCAAGCAGTGCGAAATATCAAATATTTACCAGCTACTGCTTGAATTGCCTGTTCTCCAGCAAGCTTAGTGGTTCCATAAACACCTAAAGGATCAACGGGATCAGTTTCTGTATAAGCTGTAGTATTGTTGCCGTTAAAAACGTAATCGGTTGAATAATGTATTAATAATGCTTGGATGCGCTTAGCTTCTTCAGCTAAAATTCCCGGAGCTGTACCATTAATAGCCGCTGCTAATTCTGTTTCTTGTTCTGCTTGATCAACCGCAGTATAAGCGGCAGCATTGACAATAATATTTGGTTGCAGTTTACGAATTATGGCACGAATCGAATCAGCTTTAGCTAAATCAATATAATTAGTACTGTTTCTGCTTGCAACTACTACATCTCCAAGCGTCTGTAAACAAGGTAATAATTCCCAAGCAACTTGCCCATTGGCACCAATTAATAATATTTTATTTTGCATAATCTTTTAAAAACGGGGCATTAGCATCTTTTTTAGAAAGTATGGGTTCAGAAATATTCCATTCAATACCAATATCTGGATCATTCCAACGAATACTAGCTTCATCTTCTGGATGATAATAATCAGTACATTTATATTGAAAATCGGCAGATTCAGATAACACACAAAATCCATGTGCTAATCCGGGTGGAATATAGAACTGTTTATGATCATCAGCAGATAAATTAATACCAACCCATTGTCCAAATGTTGACGAATGTTGACGAATATCCACCGCTACATCAAATACAATTCCACTAGTTACAGAGACTAATTTACCTTGTGGATGGTTTTTTTGAAAATGTAAACCGCGTAAAACCCCTTTAGTGGAACGAGAATAATTATCTTGTACAAAATTAGATTCTATTCCATATTCTGCATAACGATCAGCATTAAAAGTTTCTAAAAAAAATCCGCGCGAATCACCAAATACTTTGGGTTCGATAATTAAAACACCGGCTATCTTTGTTTCTGTTACTTTCATTTAGTTATCCTTATTGTGATAACTACAATAATAACAATAAAAATGCCAAAAATACCAACTATATGCTAAAATTTATCTAACACCAAGTTCTACTAATTCTTTAACTGGTTTATTAACATCCAACAGCTCAGCCCCAAATTTACCGGTTGATGGGTTTTATGTAATTTCATATGTGTAGGTTGGGCTGACAATAGAAAGCCCAACATCAAAGTTACTACTCC
>NZ_MCBX01000032.1 GCF_001723685.1 Candidatus Marithrix sp. Canyon 246 | reverse complement strand
CCAGAAAGCTTGTTTGTTACTGTAGGATTCACAACAGCGGCATGGTTAATTGCTACTTATGTAACTAAACCCACAGATTCAAAAGTCTTAGATAACTTTTATGAAAAAATTCAACCAGAAGGCTATTGGCAAAAACAAACCAAGAACAAATCTCAGTTAGGAAAATTATTGGCAGAGTGCGGTGATTTATGGATTGGTTGGGATTATTTGTGCTTGGGGTGTGCATCTTCTTTTGAAGAATGAATAATTAGATTTACTACAAAAACCTGACAGGTTTGTCTAAAAAGTTGACTAAGTTATTTCAAGCACGTTCCTTAATCATCGATTTAGCAGGATTACCCGCCATTGGAAGTTCTTCACGAATAACACGACGCAAAGTGATTTCCAACAATTGTTCTAAGGATTTATTCTGCTGTTCAATATATTCATGTAATGCCTTGTTGATCAAAAGTTGGTAATTACCACCCCCTGATTTATCAACTATTTCTTTAAAATAGTCAATAATATCAGCATTTAAGTAGAGGGTAATACCTACTTGATTAGGATCAGGTGGGATGACAGAGCCACGTTTACCTTTGCTGAAATCATATTCATTTCTCATAACTCAACCTTCATACTGTTTACGTTCATGTTTATTAGCCTTGCGAACATATGCATCCATACCAATGGTAACAAATCGTTTTTCGTCAAAATCTGGATCATCTATGGTGATAACATGGAGATCATTAAATACTGATACCGCATCGGTAAACTCAATGCGATGTTTTTTCCGGTTAATGGCTGCCTTGTTAGGATCCCATTCAAATTGTATATATTTTATGGTAGGTTTATACATAAGATATGTATATCAAGTTTTAATAATTAATCTAAATTCTGATCTCATTTTTTCTGTATTTATAATGCGGTATGCTACAATATACCACAAGTACTTCTTCTGGCTGTTCACCCATGCAGGTGATTGAGTACAACGAATAGTTCGAGGTATATTTGTAGTAATGGGTATAAGTTGTACTATTTACCTTAATTCAAGCCCTGAAGGGGCGACATTAATATAGCCTAGGGCAACGCCCTAGGTGATGTAAATTATTTTGTTTAGCCCTGAAGGGGCGAAATAAAATTGGTTTATGTTTTAATCCCCTTCAGGACATTAATAATACGTATATTATTTGATAAAATAAAATAATATCCGTTTATTTCATTTCGTACTCAATTTATACTATCATCCATATCATCTCGATTACGCCACATACCAATAAACGATACGAAGTCAGCGAAGCTAAGTAATGGAGCGCAGCGTAAAATATGCTAAGATTGTAAGATACTAATAGTATCATTATATTACTATAATTAGATATTAGCAGTAAATTAATAGGCATTTATCCATCTGGAAACTTAAACTACTGCGTAAAATCAACAAATTCAACCAGAAGGCTATTGGCAAAAACAAACCAAGAAAAAATCTCAGTTAGGAAAATTATTGATTAGCTGGGATTATTTGTGCTTGGATAATTCAACACCTTGATTGGCAATATCTATAACTAAATTGATAAATTTGTTTTCGTTAATGGTTTCATAGCTAAATGGTGATGGTATTTTAAAAATTTCTCTAGCTACAGCACTGTAACTTCGTTCTAAACTCGTATCTTGATCAATCACAACACAATGTCCATTTTCCCACTCCAGAGCAATTAAATTTTCATTTTTAATTGATTGTGCCACAAAAACACTATGGCTTGAAACTATAAAATGAATTTTAGGAAATACTGTTTCAATACTTGACAAAATAGTGCGTTGCCAAGTGGGATGTAAGTGTAAATCAATTTCATCTAACAGAACCAGTCCGGTAATATCTTGAGCATTGTTCAGGTTTCCACCTTGTTTGGCAATTCGGATGATCATGTCAAATAACCAGATAAAGGTGGATTTAAATCCTTCAGATAAGGCTTCAACAGAAATTGGCTGATTTGGGTTAGATGAGGTTTTAAAATAGAGACTTTCTGTATCATAATCCACCAAGGTAACATTATTGTCATGATCTGAGCTTTCAAGAACCGCATTAATCAGCGGTTGAATCGTTTTGAAGTTGTTATTCACATACTCAAAAGTGCTACTAACTCTAATATGTTTTAAATTTGATAAGGTTTTGGTTCTTCTAATTTTATATGCCGATTGGCACCATAAGCCAGTAATAAAATTTTATCTGACAGATTTTGAGGCGTAAAATATTAACATGTCTCTGACAATTGGTGTTATTGGTAATAGTTTTTAACATTACAACTTTAATGGAAAAAATAAATGATCATGTTTATCAATTTGTGCTAACTTATATGCGCTTCTTTTCATAAGGTATAAGGTTTAACATGGAACTATCTATAATAGATTGGTTAATTATAATACTATTTTTTGTAATTACATTAGGTATTGGTTTATTTTTTACTCAAAAAGCCGGTAAAAATATCGAAAGTTTTTTCTTAGGCGGGCGAAATTTGCCTTGGTGGTTAGCTGGCACTTCGATGGTAGCTACTACCTTTGCTGCTGATACGCCGCTGTTAGTTGCAGAATTAGTTGCAAATAATGGTATCAGTGGTAATTGGATATGGTGGAATGGTTTAATTGGTGGGATGTTAGCCACTTTTTTGTTTGCCAAATTTTGGCGTAGAGCTAATATTATTACTGATGTTGAGTTAATTGAGTTACGTTATTCTGGTAAAGCCGCTGCGTTTTTACGTGGTTTTAAGGCGGTTTATTTAGGTATTTTTATGAATGCCGTTATTATTGCTTGGGTTAATGTGGCTTTAGGTTCATTATTGCAAGTGTTTTTTAATATTCCAGCAGATCAAGTGATTTTTTATTTAGCTGGTGCGATGTTTTTTGTGATGGTTTATTCTAGTCTGTCAGGCTTATTAGGTGTAGTTATGACTGACTTTATTCAGTTTATTCTTGCGATGATAGGCAGTATCATATTAGCTGTAATCGTAGTTAATTCTGAGGCTATTGGTGGAATATCGGGTTTACAAGCTAAATTACCAGCGGCAACTTTTGAATTTTTTCCTACATTTGGAGAAACAGCAGAAGTATTTAGCATTAGTTTTGCCACTTTCTTAGCCTTTGTTGGTGTGCAATGGTGGGCTAGTTGGTATCCCGGTTCAGAACCCGGTGGTGGCGGTTATGTAGCTCAACGAATGATGAGTGCTAAAAATGAAGAACATGCGATAAAAGCCACTTTATTTTTTCAAATAGCCCATTATGCTTTAAGACCTTGGCCTTGGATTATAGTAGGTTTATGTGCTATAGTTCTTTATCCTGAGCTGTCGGCTGATGAAAAAAGATTAGGCTATGCAATGGCGATGCGAGACTTTTTACCACCCGGTTTAAAGGGCTTATTATTAGTAGCATTTTTAGCCGCTTATATGAGTACGATTTCTACTCAGTTAAATTGGGGTACTAGTTATATTATTAATGATTTATATAAACGCTTTTTGCATCCCAATGCGAAT
>NZ_MCBX01000031.1 GCF_001723685.1 Candidatus Marithrix sp. Canyon 246 | reverse complement strand
TGTACTTCATAAATCGACATTGGAATATGTTGCCAATCTAGTTGTTGACGCTTGTCTAGCCAAAGTTTATCATTCCATTTATAATCACTATTAGCGGTAACAATAGAAGCGGTATTTGGACGTAATTCACGATAAGCGTGCCAATGTTTGCCTTGACTAAATAAATGTTTATCAAAATTGGATAGTTTTGTGGTAATATTATTATTAAGTTCCTTTTTTATATCGATATAAATTATATCAATACTATTTAATAATAGATGATATTATTTTAAATAGAGAAACGAAATGCCAATTTTTCAAAAATCTGTAATTCAAAAACATTTAACAAATCTTGAACAAAGTCAGCTTGATGATGCCTTCAAAAGATTTAAAGACAATTACAGCATTGATAAAATTCAACAGATAAAAATTCTTAAAGAAGAGGAATATCAAGACGGTTTTTTGCGGGATATTTTTGTGGGTGTGTTTGGCTATATTTTGAAGCCTGATCAGAATTTTAATCTGGTTAGAGAATTTAAGAATAAAACTGATGGCAAGAAGGCTGATGCTGCGATTCTTAAAGATAAAAATGCTATCGCTGTAATTGAATTAAAACTTTATTAAAGCAATTGGTATTAAGCGTGAACCAAAAGATAATGAATTATTAAAAATAATAAATTTACGTGCATTAAATTGTCATGCTAATAATATTAGTTCTTTGGAGCCGCTAAGTAGTTTAAAGAATTTACAACAATTAGCTTTACAAAACAATCAAATTCGCCGCTTAGATCCTTTAGTGTCATTAACACATTTACGAAAATTATTTTGCGGTAATAATAAAATAGTTAGTTTAGCACCTCTAAAACAATTAAAAAAATTACAATATTTAAGTTGTTGGAAAAATAATATTACTACCAATTACAAATTTATTAAATTTACAAAGATTAGACTGTTATGATACTAATATAAGTAATTTGGTAGAATTAAAAAATTTAAAGAATTTACAACGTTTAAACTGCGTTAATACAAAAAATGTAAGCTTAGAACCATTGCAAAATTTAAGCAAATTACATTATTTAAATTGCAATAACACTTTGATTTATAATTTAGAACCGTTAAAAAATCTATATAACTTACAACAACTATATTGTAAAAAAACCAAAATAAAAACTCTAAAACCACTGCGCCAATTACATTATTTGCAAGTATTAGATTGCGAAGAAACTAAAGTAAAAAAACAAGAACTAAAAAGATTTCAAAAAGCAGTACCTCAATGTCATATCTATGCTAAACCAATACCAAGTATTTGGGATCAATGGTTTGCGTAAATCTTCTACAGAGATTGCATATAAGCAGAGAGAAAAGTTAGATATATATCCGACTTTTCTGTTGTTTTTTTTAAAAAAATACAATATAGGCAAAGCTATACAGTTTTTTTCAAAATATAATAAGTTTTCACCCATATAAAAAACTATTCCAAATATATCTTTTTTCGAGTATTTTTGAAAGTCAATTATATGTTTTAAAGTACTGAAACCATTCAAAACCAAATCTAACGAGACGATCTTTATGAGCTATAATTAATATAGAAACCTCACCTGCTTCCACTAAATCCATTAACTTCAGAAATTTTTTACGTTTATAATTTAAACCACTTCCAATATCATAAAGCCATTCATCTATAGCTAAACCACAAGCAGTACAAAATGTTTCAATAGCTTGTCTTTGAGATTGCATATCATTTTTTTGACTTGCACTTGATACCCTATAATATACAATGATCTTTTTTTGGGTATCATTTTTCTCAATACCCATATATTCTAAATACTGATCATGCGTATAATATCGACGATTTGTGGCAGTACGATGTGCTTTAAACTTGCCCATCCTATCCAATTTTTGGAGTGTTTTTATTGATCTATTAATCAGTTTAGCAAATTCATTTAACCGATATGTAGGTTTAATTCCTACATTATATCACATTAGCTTACATAATTTACTACTAATAATTAACTCTATAATTCTACCAGCTAATGTATCTTTAGCCGCTTTCATATCTAAAATATTTGCACTTCCAGTGATTAAAAAATCACCATTTTTTCTATGTTTATCAATATATAGTTTCAAAGATTCTAACAATTCTGGTGCTTTTTGTATTTCATCAATACAGATAGGTTTTTCTAAATTCTGTATAAATCTATTTGGATCATCTTTAGCACTGATTCTTGTTGAGACATCATCAAGTACAATATAATTTTTACTTAAACTCATAGCAAGAGTTGATTTTCCAACTTGCCTTGCGCCTTTTAAAAGTACAATAGGAGATATTTTTAGTGCGGTTTTTAGAATATATTCTATGCTTCTTTTTAACATATTTAGATTGTAAAATTTTACTATTATAATAGTAAAAAATCCCAAAAACTTAACTGAATGAATTTTTTGTTTATAGCATGATCAAAAATAAATGATAATTTACATAATATATGTTGATAATTTATATTCTATAGTTTACAATATACTTGATAAGTATCAATGCTATTAAGTAAATGCCATCCGCTGTGGTTACCCTTAAATAGGTAAACAAAAACATGTTTGATCAAAAATTTTCAGCGGCACGAGATAGCATTGCACTTGATAATAAATGCGCCTCAAAAAATTTTTTTTGGGGAATTCTTATAAGAGGTTATTTTTATGAAAAAAATAAGTAAAACAAAACTGACAGTTGTTCTGTTTGTCGTTACTTTTTTGAGTACTTCAAACTCAAACGCTGACATTGCTACCACATCAACTGGCTTGGATCAAATTGTAGAGATTATTCTAACTGATGCTAGGCTTCAAAAAAAAATTTCAAAGCAAGATATTTATGAAGGTGCCGTTGCAGCGGATATGATGAACAAAATCATAATCAAAGCAATTATCGATAACGGTTTAGCCAACGATAAAAATATTTCAACAGCTGATACCCGAGAGTTGAATGATTACATTTTCCACAATTATCGCGATGATTGGGTTGAATTTCACGGAGATGATGAAGATGGTGAAGAAACTGGATTTCACCTAGTGCAAAACGATGGTGCCAAAACTAAGCTTTTTGGCAAAAATGCTATAAATCGCGTGGCTGATGGTATTTATCATTTGGGATTTGAAACACACCGAAAAAATCGCCTTCTCAACGAAGATGGCAACAATAATGTCACTTTCAAAAAAGTGGGTTTATGGCTTAACGACTTGCTTGCTCAAGACTTAAAACGCAATTCTCTCAAAAATCGCAAGATTAAAGAAGTCATTGGCACTACTCGCACCGGTTTGGATCAAATTATTGATATAATTTATACCGATGTAGGGCTTCAAAAGCGTATTTCCACTGGCGATATCCGTAAAGGCTCAGCAGCCACAGATGGGCTGAATCACATCATACTTGAAGCCATTATAGTCACTGGTGTTGCAAACGATGGAAACATCAATGCTAATGATGCGCGTCTATTGAACAAATATATTGTTGCCAATCACAGCGAAATATGGGCTGAACTTCACGGAGACGATGAAGCAACTGGTGAAGAAACCGGATTTCACCTAGTGCAAAGCGATGGTGCCAAAACTAAGCTTTTTGGCAAAAATGCGCTCAATCGCGTGGCTGATGCAATTTATCATTTAGGATTTCCAACAAATCTAAATAATCGCCTTCTCAACGAAGATGGTAATCAAAATGCCACTTTTAAAAAAGTGGCTTTATGGCTAAATAATTTATTGCAAGATGATTTCAAAAAAATCCGACGATTTAAACCATAGATCAATTTAATCTATAAAAGAGGGATAGAGCTGCCTGTCTGCTCTACCCTAATATCAAAGCCCCCAAAGGCGGCAAAGTAACTGAAATAGAATATTGTTGATTCATGCAGGCTATTTTTTCTGCCTTTAAATCATTGTTATGAACATTACTGCCACCATAAATTGCTGCATCTGAATTCAACACTTCTTTATAAGTCG
>NZ_MCBX01000030.1 GCF_001723685.1 Candidatus Marithrix sp. Canyon 246 | reverse complement strand
TCATCTAATTGTGGAACTTGTTTGCTTTTTATTTCTGCTACTGCTGCTAAAAAGGCTGTGTTTATATCATAACCTCGGCGTAATGCAGGAATTAGTGTCTCAGAAAATTTTGAATTGTTCCATGCAAGACTTTCAGCGTCGGAACTGGTTAATATTGTTCGTTTAGTGCCGCTGATGTCATTTATGAATGAGCCGCTGTAGCAGGTATCTATTATGATAATTTGTTCAGCAGCAATTTTGTTTAATTGTTGTTGTAGCTGATTTGCTGACAACCAATATTCACGATTTATTTGCAGACTGTCTTTTTGAGCATGTCCATGTATATAAAAGACAAATTGCTTAGTTGCATTAGCGGCAGTGTTAAACGCTGTTTCTAATTCTTGTTGTGGCTGAAATAGTTCATAATCAACAATTTTTGCATCTCTACCACTTCCATGTAAATCTTGCCATTTGTGGGGATTCATGTAAATGATATTTTCATGTTTATAACCTCTGCTAAATAAAGTTCTATACATGCGTAATGCTAAATCGTTGCTGTAAGGAAATAGGCTATTTTGTTTATGTGCGCCGCTGGCTGCAATGATTATGGCATATTTTTCATTAGTGCTTGTTGTAGGCTGAGAAGTTACTGGTTCAAATATAGCAGTAATATTCTTATTAGCGTCCATATTAATTGTAATGTTTTGATTGGAGCCATTAGCATCACCACGGAAAGCTTTGAATTTATAAGCTTGATTTGGTTTTGCGGTTAAATTTACTGTTTCACCACAATTATAAATAGTCTTATTAGGTTGACGTTCAACATTGCCATTATCTGAACTAATATTAAGCTTAAATGATTGAATTTCAAAATTGGCAGTAACTGGTTTATTACTATCCATAGTTAATTGACAACTGGAACTAGTTCCACTACAAGCACCGCCCCAAGCAGTAAATTTATAACATTGTTCAGGGGTTGCGGTTAAATTTACGGTTTCGCCAGCATTATAATTCTCTTTAGTAGAACCTGAGATGTTACCACCGTTTCCTGAAGATATTGATAAGGTATGTGTTTGAGGTTCTGAAGTTGGGCAATCTGGAAAACTATTTATTTTAGTTTGCCAGTTACCATAATTTGTGTTTTTGTCTTTGCAAAGTTGATTATTATTGATGCGAAGATATTGTAAATTAGGCAAAGCATTAAAATTGGGAATGGTGCCTGTTAGTTGATTGCTGTGGAGAGAAAGATCCTCTAATTTAGGCAAAGCATTAAAATTGGGAATGGTGCCTGTTAGTTTATTGTTGTAGAGATAAAGTCCCTGTAAATTAGGCAAAGCATTAAAATTGTGAATGGTGCCTGTTAGTTGATTGTTTTCGAGATAAAGCCTCTGTAAATTAGGCAAAGCATTAAAATTGGGAATGGTGCCTGTTAGTTGATTGCTGTGGAGATGAAGTTCCTGTAAATTAGGCAAAGCATTAAAATTGTGAATGGTGCCTGTTAGTTGATTCCTGTCGAGAAAAAGTTCCAGTAAATTAGGCAAAGCACTGAAATTGGGAATGCTGCCGCTTAGTTGATTACTATAAAGATAAAGATGTGTTAATTTAGGCAAAGCACTGAAATCGGGAGTGCTTCCTTTTAGCTCATTATTGGTTAGAGAAATCCTAGAAACACCACCATTACTACAACTAACACCATGCCAACTACAAGGCGTATTTGTAACATTCCAACCACTATTATTTTTCCAATTAGCCCCATCAGTACTATTATAAAGTTCTAACAACGATTCACATTCGCCTTTAGAAATTTCAGTGACTGCATCGCAGTCAGTTGCCGCTTGTATGATTGGACTTATTGCCATCATCAAGATTAATACTACCCAATTGAGCCAGTTGCTCAAGGGTTTATAGCATTTAATTATCATAGTAATCCTCATATATAGCTATATAACTTATGTAAGGTAATTTAAATTTAGTTAAGCCTTACTAATAGTATATGAGTATATCATAAAACTATAAAAAATTAAATATTGAATTATTAACTAATGTTACACATTGAACTTCCTGTTCCCCTGAAAGGGGATAACATACCAGCCTAGGGCAACGCCCTAGGAATGAGGTGTGATGTTAAGCCCTGAAAGGGCGATACATTATGTCACGCCCTTTCAGGGCTTAAATTCAAAATCAACCAATCCTAGGGCGTTGCCCTAGGCTAGTATGTCAGCCCCTTTCAGGGGCAACCGATAAACCTGACAGGAATGAAAATACGTAACATCAGTTATTAAGTAACCCAAGTTACAAAACTACCAAACTTAAATAATAAATCCATGCTTATATGCAATCCATGTAGTTATAGCTTACATCCAATTATCAAAACAATAAGGATTAAAAACAGCGCGTTGCCATAAATTATCACGTTCATTTTTACTTAATTCAGCTTCATTACAAACATTCACCCAATTATCATTTATTACCGATATTAATTTATGAATAATGTCTTTAGCTTCAAGTGGTTCTAACATGAATAAATGACAAATAGATAGTGCATTGACCAAAGTCGAATGATTGCCTTGTTTTCCTTCTAAATTCATTGCCTGACTGGCTATTTGTCCAGTTCTGTTTTGTGGGCAAATATCATAAGCTGGTGTTAAAGTTAATGTAATTCCATTCCAAAAAGCGGCATGATTTCTCGCATGATCATCTGTATTACCTATCAAAATATTAAAAACAATACGCCTAAAAAGTTCATGCAAAGAAGATTCTGCATTTGGTAAATTATGACGTATAACTTCAGCAAGTTGAGGATAACTCGCATAACGAGCTTCCATTTCATTCAATTTCAATAAACTTAAACCACTTAAAATTAAGCGGCGTTCAATAAAATCACCTTGTATGATTCTATCAAAGCGTTCTACCAGTAAAATATCTTTAGCTAAAGAACGTTTTAATTCAACATTAGCTACATCAATATCAGCAAGTTGCGCTAATTTCATTGCCACATATTCTGCTTTTACTATATCATAATGATCAGTAGATGAACTGAATTTAGCAATATATTGTTTATGCTTATCACCAATTAATGCCTTTGGTCTTGCGCCGCCTACGCTAGTTCCATGTAATAATGCGTGATCTAATTCTGGCGGAAGTGGCAACCTTGCTTCTATTAATTGTGCCGCTTGTAATAAATCTTCTAATTGAACTACAGATGAATCTCTAGCCGTATAAGTCTGATTACTTTGTTGAAAATCCAATGCCCCAATTCGATTACTGCTAGATAACAACATATAATCGACTTCATTAAAATTCTGTTGTGAATACTTATAATGCAATACGCGCCTGCCCCAAGCATCAGGTGCTGCATCTCTCAAACAAGAATGAATTTCATTAATACCTTCTGGTTCAAAAGTTGAACCTTGCAAAGGTAACTCTATTGGAGATAAAGAAATTGCGTTCTGATTTTGTAAATAAGATTTAGCATAAATAAAATGGTATTTGCCTTGTTGAAAGTTAATTTTTCCAGCAACGACTGGCTCAGAACAGTTAGGCAACCATATCCAAACAAAAGCATCTAAATTAGAAGTCATTATCAAGTTCCACCTTTTTGCCAACTCGTTTTGAGGGTAAAATTTCGATTAAATTGGCAATAGCTTGAGATACTTTAGTCATTTGCCGTACATCATCTTCCATTATAGGAATACCTACAATAATTGCAGATTCTAAAACAGTACCAATTCCTACATTAGGATTTCCTTTTTCCAATAAACTGATTGTATAGCGGCTCACACCGACACGTTCAGCCAAATTAGCTTGTGACATATTACGTTCAATACGCCCAGCTTTAATCATTCCGCCTAAGACTTGTAAAACTATTTCTGCACGTTTTGATAGTGGCTTTATGCGTTTTCGATTCATGTTGATTATAAGCATCATTAGTGTATTATGTGATCATTATAATCAACATTATTCATTATTGCTATGTATCTTTGAAGCTAAATCTAAAAATAATTTGTAATGGATGAAAATAAGTTAGTATGATATATTTAATAACTGATGTTACGCACCTTGATTCCTGTCAATTTTATCAGTTATTAATACTGTGTAAGTGTGCCATCCTGTTTTGCCCTTTGCACTGCTTTAGAAAAAATCCAAATACTAATCGGCAACATTATCAAAGAAAAGATGCCTAATACAATAATATTAGGCAACAACTGTGAAATAGTATAACCTTGTAAAAATGCTAATCGCATACCCTCAAGCACATAAGTCACAGGTAATAAAAACCCCCTAAAAGCTTAGACAAATTGCTTAATATAAAATTGATAGGATCGCCCTTTTTTAATACCATTACAAAACTAGCAGCTAAAATTCCAAAACCACTAAAGGCTGTAATAGTCAATAACAGCATGACAGCAACACCAATAAAATTGGCATTACTTAAATCTAAATCGAATAATAGCACGCCTAGTAATAAATAAATTACTGATTTAATAGTTGCCCAAATAAAACTATAAATAGATGAAGCAATCAAAATAACCGGAATCTCTGTTTGAGTTACCAACAAAGCTTCCAAGGTGCCAAGCATTTGTC